>NZ_JBHULN010000005.1:0-402559 GCF_042684525.1 Spirosoma soli
GTTTGCCTCCAACCTAAATTCTTTAGTTCTACACAGCGTCGGCGTAGTACTTCATAATCAGCTTGTTTATATTTAGCCATTACCTAAGTAAAGCACAAACGTTTACGGACTTACTCACGGATCAATAGGGTCCCAGTTCCAAACATTCACGGCGATTTGATCCGGTGCATCTTTCAGGCGGCCTTTTTCATAAATCCGTAACTGATGTTCGCGCGGCTTGCCAGTTGATTTGTAATACCACCGAATATCGCTGCCGTCCACTTCATACACGCCGTAACCGTTGGGTGTACCGTCGCTGCAAATTGGCCCTGTCCACCAGGCCCCGCAGACCGTGCCGTGTACGTGCTCCATTACGTTGTCTTCCTCCCATTTCTCGTTCACGTGCGTGTGGCCGGACAGAATGTGAGCTTTATAAGGCTTTAATAGCTGATAAAGCTGCTTTCGGTTCGACACACTGCCGCCCAGTTCTTCCTCTTTGAGATTAGCCCGGCGTTTGTGGCCAGTTTGAGTCGGAATGTGCAGGCTAACGACAACGGTCGTACCGGGTTTCACCAAAGCCAAATCCTGCTCCAGCCAGTGTAGTTGATTTTCCGTTAGGTAACCAATATACTTCTTAGCGGTACCGATGAAGAACACATCATCCAGAACCACATAATGAATCTGACCACGGTTAAACGAGTAATACGTCGGCCCAAACTGCTGCTTGAAGGTTCTGGCCGAGTAGTCGTCAGTCTGGGCATCCAGGTCAATGTCGTGGTTACCAATGACGTTAAAGAACGGAACGCCGGTCATGCTCACTGCTTCTTTGTAATCATCAAACAATTCAAACCGGTCCCAGATTAAATCTCCGCAGCCGATTCCATGAAACAGCGCGTTCTTTGGATACGACGCCACTAGTGCCTGCAAATCCGGCGATGATTCGGTCTTAAGCAGCTCGGCGTCTTTCTCGGATCGAATCTGCGTATCGGCCCAGACAACAAAATGGTGTTTGTTGTCATCCATCGTCAGGCGTTCGAGATTAAAGTCAGCGTTAAACGAGCCATTTTTCGGCGTAATGGGTTGGAAGAATCGGGTTATTCCTCGCTCGTTGGGAAAAGCATAACCCGCTGGCAGACTGATATACACAAACTCAGCAGCGTTAGCCGCAGTCAGTTTATAGTTACCATTCTTATCGGTGGTTGCTACGGTAAAGCCATCCGTCACGGCCACCCCTGCAATGCCTTTGCCGTCGGTATGAACACGGCCGGTTAGGCTCGGAACAACAGAATCAGTGCTTTGTGGCGCGTTGGCAAAGGCTACCGGTGCTGCGGTTACAGCAGCGCTAGACCAGCCGATTTGTCTAAGAAAATCTCTTCGGTTAATCATGGTTTTACTTTGCCCACCACACTTTGGTGTTGATGTTATCGCCACCAATTCGGGTTGTGGCTTCGTCGTAGTTTTGTTTGTTCAGCGACTGCACCGATAGCGGATAAGCCAGTCGCGTGGGCATCTGCCCACCATTTTCTAATCCGGGACCTTTGGGCAATACCGGGAGGCCCGTGCGCCGGTATTCGGCCCATTGCTGCATTTCGGTGAAGAAAAGACTGATGTATTTCTGGGTCATGATCTGCTCCAGCGTACCGGCATACGCTACTCCTTTACGGGTCAGAAAATCAGCAGGCATGGTCGCGCCCCAGTACGTCATCGACGCCCGAATGCCTTTTTCGTAATGGTCTTTGGGCGAGTCGGCACTATAACCTTTCAGAGCCGCTTCGGCTAACAGGAATTCGGTTTCGGCACATTGCATAATTGTGCCGAGCAAGGGCGATGTTTTCAATGTTTTGTTCAACCGCGACGAAGCAATAGCACTTATTTTCGGGGCATCTCCCAACGAATAGCCACTTGGTACGCCCACGTATTTACCGCTAACGCTCGTGGTCCAAACCGCCAGCCGCGGGTCCTGCCAGGTGTTGAGCATGTTGATAAAAAATTCACCCATAGCATTGGCCCCGTTGAAATCATAATCGCGGTCATCGGCGAAGGGATTCAGCAGCGGGTTGACCGCCGTAAATTTCAACGACGCGCTTTGTTCAGGAGCCGTCATCAATGGATATTTAGCCGGATTAGCGAGCATGTCACGAATCTGTTGCTGGAAAGCCGGTGATTTGGCTTCTCCTCGCATCAGCAACCGGAGCCGGAGTGAGTTCGTAAACCGCTTCCAGTTCAATGTTCCGGCTGCGCTTTGGTCAGCTCCGTACAAGGCATCGATACCGGGAGCCATCGTTTTTGTAACGTCGTACAGCGCATTGGCCGAATCTAGCTGACTAACTAGGCCCGTGTAAATCTGTTCCTGCGAATCAAATTTCGGATTGATGACGTAATCTGGATATCCTTTCAGTGCCTGCGAATAGGGTATGTCGCCGTAAGCATCGGTCAGATTCTGGTATAACCAGGCCCGGATCGTCAGTGCGGCTGCCATGTGGTTTCGGTTGTTGGCCTGCCGGGCGCGTTCGTACATATCCTGCACATTGGTCAGCGTGAGGTAGTAGTTATTCCACAAATAATCCGACTCGCTGGGAATCAGTACGTAGCGGTGGAACTGGCCGTCGGTTAGGGATACCGTCACCTGCATCAGCTCGTTGTTCAGCCGGTGACTTCGGCTCAGGCCAATGTTCACCCCACTTAGTACGGCCGTGTTCAGGAAACTGCCCGAAGTGGCAGTCGTTACGGCTTCGGGGTCGTGTAGCAGCTCCTCCATGGAGGACGTGCAGCTAACCGCAACTAACATGGAGGCAACCAGGGCCGTTAGTTTTAAGATCTTCATGTTCGGTTGATAGATGATTAGAAAGAAACCGTGAGGTTCGCCCCCATCGTGCGCGTTGAAGGAAACTGAGCGATTTCTAAGCCTGGTGTAATGGTCGAATTGTCGAGGGTTGATGTTTCGGGATCGAAGGCAGGAAACTTGGTCCAGTTGTAGAGGTCACGGCCGTAGATGCCGATGCTGGCCCCCCGCAGAAACGTTTTACCAAGCAGCTTCGCCGGGAATGTATATGCCAACCGCACTTCCCGCAGCTTCGTAAACGTAGCGTCGAACACGTTGGCCTCTACGTTATCGCGACCATACAGCCGACTATAATAGGTCACAATGTTCGCGGCTTTAGTTGTGTTCGGTACGTAGCTCCCGTCGCTGGCCTGCATGACGCCCGGCCCTACCAAACCATCGTAACGGCCGGGTAACGTCGCCTTAATTTTTCCCTGCTCACCCAACACGGAGTTGGTCAGCGAGTACACTTTGCCGCCCTGCTGACGGTCGATTAACACAGACAGGCTCCAGCCCCGGAACCGGAGGTTATTGGCCAGGCCACCCCGCCATTGCGGATTCGCGTTGCCGAAGTTGACAAACTGGTCCGTTAGGAGTGGATAACCGTTTGCGTCATAGACGATCTGGCCATCCGGCGAGCGCTTGAACCCTAACCCGTAAATCTCACCGAGGGGACTCCCTTCGCGAGCTTCCACCGTCACGCGGCTTCCAACGTAGCGAGCCAGTACCACGTTACCCGTTCCGTTGTTTAGTTCCTGAACGCGGTTGCGGTTCATAGCCCAGTTGAGCGTTACGTCCCAGGTCAGGCCACGCGGACGTTTCACTGGGCTACCGGTTAACGTCACCTCAACACCCCGGTTAACTACCTTACCCATATTGATCAGGGATGAATTATAACCCGATGCGTACTCAACGGGAGCATACAGAATCTGGTCGATGGTGAGTTGACGGTACAGAGTTAAATCAAATGAAACCCGATTTTTCAGCAATCGCCACTCCGTTCCAGCCTCCCACGAGTTGTTACGCTGAGGGCGCAGGTTGGGGTTTGCAATGATGTTTGGGTTTTCGAGCTCGCCCGGAAACACCCCCGGTTCGTATACCTTTTCGAGGTTGTAAGTCCCTAATCGAGCATCGTAGCCCACACTGGCGTATGCGCCCCGGAACTTGGCGTAGCTAATCCATTTGGGCAGCGGCACCATGTCCGACACGATCAGGCTAAGCGTCGTCGAAGGGTAGAAGAACGAGTTGTTTTGCCGGGGCAAAGTGCTGCTCCAATCGTTCCGCCCGGTAATATCGAGGAAGGCTACGTTTTTATAGGCCAGGTTCACGAACCCGTATAAGCTGTTGATGCGCTTTTCGGCCTGATCGCTACGGGTTAAAGGCATCTGCTCGCTATTGGCGAGGTTGTATACGTTCGGAATGACAAGCCGGTCAGCCAGTTGGTTGGTAAAGCGTTGTGACTGAATCAGAATATTCCCTCCGGCGTTGGCCGTTACCTGAAAATTAGCCGTTGGCTGGAGTTTATAACGTAGCAGAAAATCGGTGTTCGACTCAACGTTAAACACGTTCTGCTGGCGATACATGCCCTCCTGAAACTTCTGCGTATTCTTGGGCCGCTGCTGCGAACGGAACTCGTAGCCCGCGTCCAGACCACCATGCAGCGTCAGGTCGAGGTCCTTCAGGATGTTATACGTAACTGAAACGTTACCAGTGATATTATGCCGATTCGACTTATTCAGCATCTCGTACGTAATGAGGTACGGGTTGTCGATGAGCGAGCTAAACGGGTGATTCTGCTCAATACCTTCGCGCCCGGGCAGCCAGTAGGGTTTGTACCAGTCCAGGTTGATATTAGCGTTCTGGAACGCCAGAAAGTACATGATCGACTGGTTGTTATAGCCGGTCGTAGGCAGGTTTTCGCTAAACTTGTTATAGTAATTAACCTTTGTATTAACCGACAACTTCTTCGACACCTGCGACTGGTTAGACAATCCAACGTTGATCCGCTGGTAGCCCGTATTCGGCACGATCCACTCGTTTTTGAGGTGCGAAACACTAAGCCGAGTTGTGCCCTTCTCGCCGTTGTTGCTGATTGATATGTTGTTGGACAGCGTTACGCCTTTCTGAAAAAAG
The DNA here is from genome assembly GCF_042684525.1 of Spirosoma soli. NCBI lineage: Bacteria > Pseudomonadati > Bacteroidota > Cytophagia > Cytophagales > Cytophagaceae > Spirosoma > Spirosoma soli. Next base: position 4,934 of record NZ_JBHULN010000005.1, read on the forward strand.
TCTTTCCGGTTGTTTTCGTAAGGTACCCAGGGCGTGCGAGCCGTAAATTTTCCACTTTGGTCGCGTGGGGAATTGTATTGGTAAAACTGCTGGCCCTCGAAGCGAGGGCCCCAGCCTGAGCTGGTGTTATGCGTGCCGGCCCCATCGGCGGTGGTGCCGTACGAATAGTAAGCCTGTCCCGATGTGCCCTGGCCGTATTCATACTGGTAATCTGGCCAGCGGTTAATATCGTCGATGCTGACGTACGAATTAAGCGTTACGCCCACTCCCTTCTGGTCTCTGTTCCCACTTTTAGTCGTGATGATAATGGCCCCGTTACCCGCCCGTGAGCCATATAAAGCCGAAGCCGCTGGCCCTTTCAGGACGTTAATGGATTCGATGTTGTTGGGATCAATATCCGTCAGGGCACTACCGAAATCGACGGGCGAATCTCCCCCCAGGTAAGCGCCATGCCCTACGCCCTGAAAGCTCGTATTAATTGGTTCGCCGTCGACCACGATCAACGCGCCGGGCGAGTTGAGGTCCAGGATGCTTTCGCCCCGTAAAGTGACGCGGCTACTGCCCATTGGGCCATCCGTTTTGGTTAGGTTCAAGCCCGCTATTTTTCCCGAAAGCGCGTTCACAACACTATTGGCCGGAGCATCGGTCACGGCTGAGCCGTCTAACTTCTGGGTCGAGTAACCCAGCGCTTTTTCTTCTCGTTTAATACCCAGCGCTGTCACAACAACCTCGTTCAGACTTCGGGCATCAACATCGAGCCGCACGTTGACCACCGAGCGGTTGCCAACAGTGATGGTTTGCGACAGATAGCCTACGAATGAAAATGTCAGTTCAGCCTGCTCATTAGGCACACTAAGTGAGTATCGGCCGTTTATATCCGTGGTTGTCCCTTGTTTACTTCCCCGAACCAGTACGTTGACGCCCGGAATTCCTTCGCCGGTTTGCGCATCCAGTACCTGGCCGGTTATGGTCGCCTGCGATTGCCCCAGCTCCCGGCGAATGACAACCTGGTTTTTATTGAGAAGAGCGTACTGTAGTTTTCGAGGTTTAAGTAGTTGGTCGAGTACCTGGCTGAGCGGTTGATTTTGCGCCGATATCGTTACTCGATCGGTTTCGCTAATGGTAGTACCCGCGTAGACAAATTTTAGTTTGGATTGACTTTCGAGCTGGGTTAATACTTCACTCAGGGAAACGTTACGTACCGACAGCGTCACCCGGCTCTCGAGGGCTTCCTGCCCAAAACTAAGCTTAGCCTGAGCTAATGAAAGGGTGAAGATACTGAGGATGAAGACGGCACAGCACCGCCTTACTTTTCGCCATTGACCTGAATAGCGTAAGAAATTTTGCATAGGTTTGTGATCGGTAAAATGAGAAATGATCTTTCGGGCGAATCCACGCTGGGCGAATCCACGCCTGGCATCCTTTGCAGGATGCCTTATTTGAGAGATTGTTTTTGCCGGGTCAGGTGTGCTGGTACCACATCTGGCCTTTTCGTTTCAGGGCGATTTGCCTATGGGCATCCGTTTCCCCGAATCAATACCTCCTTTCTGTTTATTTGATAAGTAGCGCTAATGGAGCTGCACAGCACTTCTAGCACGTTATCGAGCGTAGCGTGGCTGAACTCACCGACCACCGTACAAGATTTTAATTGCGGGTTAGTCAACCTGATCCGTACTCCGTATTGACGCTGCAATTGCTGAACAATGTCGCTCATGGGCGTCCGGCGGAACGTCAGCGTACCGTCGCGCCAGGCTATGGCCTGAGTAGGGTCGGCTACCGTCGACGAGGTCAACGAGTCCAGATCGGGCTGATGCGTGACCCGTTGACCCGGACGTAATAGTTGATGTTTTCCGTGGCGGGTAACTACGTCTACTTTACCGGTCATAACCGTCACCTCCGCCACCGACTCACCGGGGTATGCGTTAACATCAAATGAGGTTCCTTTTACCGTTGTCATCAACGTGCTGGTTGTGACAATAAATGGCTGCTCGGGATTGGGCGTTACCTCAAAGAACCCCTCCCCTTCCAGGAAAACCTGCCGGGTAGGTCCGGTTAACGTCTTGGGGTAACGTAGTTTACTCTCGGCGTTGAGATAGATTTTTGTCCCGTCGGTCAGAGTCACCGTCAGCCGCTGGCCGGTCGGTACGTTTACCTCCTGATAAGCAACTGCCGACTCTGGACCATGAGTCGCCGTATCTACTCTCAACCCCGTTGTTCGCCAGAAAACGTAACCGGCTAGTAAGAGTAAGGCGACCGATGCAGCCAGCCCGTAGCGCGCAGCTGATCCAAACCAGGTGTTGCGAGGCTTCTGTTCAGGTTTGATTACAGCCTTGAAGGCCCCTGATTCTTTTTGTGGTGTTTGGGGTACATCAGTGATACCGATTCGCTGGCTGATCGCATCCCACATCTCATCCTCAAACCGTTTGATTTGAGCGGGGCTAAGCGAATCCATGAAGCGCTGATCCTGGAAGAGTCGGTCGGCCCATTGGTCGAAAAGAGCTTTTCCTTCCGGCGTTTGTTTTCCGTCTAAGTAGTCCTGAATATGACGTTCGCGCTCGTTCTGACTCATCCAATTGACACAGCCTTAGGTTTGGCCGATTTCTGATGAGTATTCGCATGAGCACCGATTTGGTACTATCCGATTTAAAACTTTTTTACAAAAAATTTTCGGGTACTATGATAAGAGACTAATTGACAGCGTAATAAGAGACACGGCGTATTCGTGAAGATTGGCCCGCAGTAGTTGCAGCGCCTTGGAGAGTTGATTTTTGACCGTTTGCGGAGACAATTGAAGCTGGTCGGCAATCTCTTCGACTGATTGGTTATCAAACCGGCTTAACTGAAAAATTAACCGACAGCGGTCCGGCAATAGATTCATGCCTTCCTGGAGATGTTCCGTGAAGTCGCTGGTCAGCACGGCCGACTCGGTTGTGTTATCGAGTCCGGTGGTTGTGGCGGCAATTAAGCGGGCATAATCCTGGCGAACCGTCTGTTTACGAATGCGGTCGAGGAGCTTGTGGCGAAGGGCTGCGTAGAGATACGCTGTCGAGAACGTTTCGGGCCGGATGGCGCTTCGATTCTGCCAAAGATCGGTGAACAGGTCCTGAATCAAATCCTTCGCATCGTCGGTATCGCGGACGGCCTGACTGGCAAAATTGAACAGCTGGCGCCAGTATTTGCGGTATATTGCCTGAAAAGCAGCTGTGTCGCCCGACTGGATGGCAACGATCAATTCGTAGTCTTCCGGTACTGATGACCCTTTCATAACGCAAGGCAATAGTCAATGCGCAAAGGTAGTCCCTCAACATAAAGCCAATTTTACTGGAATGTTACGGAATGATTAACGAAGCAATGCCCCAGGTTACGCGCTAAACATAACCTTAACAAAGAAGCCCCGCAACGTTGCGGGGCTTCTTTGTTATTCCTGACTTATGGGTGCACTCTTCAAATTATTTTCCAGATACGTACTGTACTGCTGATACAACAGCAGACTGCTAGTCTGGCTGTAAGCGACCCCGTGAGCCCCTGGCGGGTAGATACGTAGGTCGGCATCTTTTCCGGCATCTTCCAGCGCGTTCATTAACTGGAATGTATTCCGAACGTGTACGTTTTCATCCATCGTTGAGTGAGCGATGAACATCTTTCCAGCTAAGTTCTTGGCGTAAGGCGACACCGCGCTGACCTTGTACTTCTCTTCGTTTTCGGGAAGCAGCCCCATGTAGCGCTCGGTATAAATGCTGTCATAAAGCCGCCAGTCGGTGACGGGTGCCCCAACAATAGAAACCTTAAATACGCCAGGATGGGTCAGCATGGTATAGCTGCTCATGTAACCACCGTAGCTATGGCCCCGAATCGCCATCCGGTTGCCATCTACCCACGGTTGCTTGGCCAGATACGTAGCGGCCTCGGCAAAATCCTGGCTTTCGTACTTGCCTAGCTTCTCATACACCACTTTCTCAAAATCACGGCCGTATCCTCCGCTACCCCGGTTGTTAACACTCACGACGATGTAGCCGGTTTGGGCCAGCCACTGATGCCACCCCGTCGTGGCGAAGTCATTATAAACCGATTGCGCCCCTGGTCCGCCGTAAATGTCCATAACCAGCGGATACTTCTTGTTCGGGTCAAAGTCCAGCGGTTTAATGATGGAGATGTCAATGCGCTGACCATCTGACGTAGTGAAATTGGTCAGCTCTTTGGGTGCATAGTCATGACCGGCGACGTAGTCTTTCACTTTTTGGTTGGTCTCCAGGGCTTTAATGAGCTGCCCCTTTGTATCGCGTAACTCAACCTGCGTCGGTGTTTGCACGTTCGAGTAACGATCGATAAAGTACTGGCCATTGGGCGAGAAGTTGATGTTATGCCGACCGGCTACCGAGGTCAGGCGACGCTTATTTTTACCGTCGAGATCAGCCACAAACAGATGCCGCTCCAGGGGCGACACCTCTGTGGAGGTAAAGTAGACTTTCTTCCCTTTCGGGTCGATGTGGTGTACATACGTTACCTCCCATTTGCCAGTCGTCACCGGGTTGAGCAACTTACCCGAGTAATCGTAGCGGTAAAGGTGCGCAAAGCCGTCCCGATCTGATACCCAGTAGAATTCCTGTGTACCCGCCGGAAAATAGAGCAGGTGATTGATGCCGGCGAAGAAATCGAATATGTCGACCCAGGTGTTCGACTTTTCTTCCATGATCTGCTTAGCATCGCCAGTGCGGGCGTTGGTCATGAACAGCCGTAGGTGATTTTGCTTCCGGTTCAGGTGCACCAGTGCTAGCTGCCCTTCCTGCGACGTCCAGTAGATACGGGGAATGTAACCATCGCCGAGGTCGACTTTCATCCACTGCTTTGCTCTGTTGGCGATTTCGATTACGCCAATACGTACCGTTGGATTCTTGTCACCAACGCGGGGATACGGCAACGAGTCAAACTTTTCGTCGAAACCTTTGTAATCGGTCAGTTTGTAAATGGGAACCTGCCGCTCATCGGACTGCCAGAAGGCAATGAACTTACTATCGGGCGACCATTCCCAGGCCTGCGCCAGCCCAAACTCTTCTTCATAGGCCCAACCAAAGCGACCATTGTAGAAGGCGGGTTTAGCGTCGTCGGTCAGTTGCGTTTCTTTCTGCGTGGCAAAATCGAATATATATAAATTACCACCCCGTTCGTAACCTACTTTGCTGCCATCGGGTGACAGTTCAGCGGTTTGAGCATCCTTGGCCACGAGCTTCAGACTCTTGTCAGCTACCGAGTATACGTAGTAGTCTGAAACCCCTGACCGCCGATAGACAGGCCGGAAATTAGTTTGGAACAGAAGGTTCTTTGAATCCTTCGACCACTCGAATGAGCCATACGTAAAGACTTTCTCAGTACCGGGGAATTTCAACTGGCTCCCGTCAAAGACAACTTCCTCTTTCTGATCTTTAGGAGAGAGCGATTTAATAGTGCTTTGGCCGTCGATGAACGAGAATTTGGTTCCTCCTTCGATCCAGTTAACACTGCGTGGACCATTTGAGCCGTTAAGTTGGCTACCCGAAACCAGCGCCTGCTGAAGGCTTGCATAGCGTTGCTTCGACGGAGCGTTAGTCTGAGCTTCTCCGCGATACGTAGTCAGCAGAGCAACGCTAAAAAGAACGGTTGTTAGAATGCGATGAATCATGTAGTAGGGTGCTAAAACTCTCAAAAATAGCAAAAATTTCAGCTGCTCCGACAGAATAACCTTTAGGTGTATAGGCCATTAGCTGAAATAAAGAAGCGCAAGAAAGCATCAATTACCGAAGATAAACGTCCTTTTAGTACCATTTGCCTACCTATTTGTGCTTATCTTTCGTCTTCCGAAGGTCGGAAGTTTTATTTACCTCCCAATTTTACTAACCTATGATGAAAAGGTACGTACCTGTTAGTCGAGGTCTACATCGCTTGTGGATGTTCGGTCTAACCCTGTTGATTTGTACGAATGCCATCGCCCAAGGTACCCGTTACACCATCAAAGGCCGCGTTATTGATAGCGATAACCAAGCATTGCCCGGTGCCACTGTCCTGATCTCGGGTACAACGATTGGCACAGCCTCCGATGCAGATGGTAATTACACGATCACGGCAACGGTGAAACCCGGCCCAACTACCCTCGTCATCTCCGCTATCGGTTACGAAACCGTACGGCAGAATATAACGCTGGGCAATGCAGAACAGATCACGGCGAACGCAACCTTAACCGCTTCGGCTACCAACCTCGACGAGGTGGTCGTTACCGGGTCAACACTATCGGCCCCGAAACGTGAACTGGGTAACCAGATCAGCACAATTAGAGCTCAGGATCTACAAAATACGGGATCGGGTAACCTGATTAATTCGTTGCAGGGCAAAGTGCCGGGCGCACAGATCACCCAGAATTCTGGTGACCCGGCAGGCGGCATTACGATTCGCCTGCGCGGTATCAAGTCCCTGGCCGGTTCGTCGGACCCGCTCTACATTGTGGATGGCGTTATTGTTAGCAATGCCAGCACCAACGTTTCGCAGCTGGCCCTGGCGAACGACATTGGCAGTGCCAATCCCGGTCAGAACCGCTTAGCCGACATCAATCCCGACGATATTGCTAGTCTGAACGTGATTAATGGTGCAGCCGCAGCTGCGCAATACGGTTCGCGGGCGGCCAACGGCGTCGTTATCATCACAACCAAGCGCGGGCAAAGCGGCCGGCCGCAAGTAACGTTCTCCACGTCGTTTAACAGCAACGAACTGCGTAAATCCGTTCCAGTTAATACGTATGGTAAGCAGTTTGGCTTTCCCGGACTCCGGCTATACACGATCAGTGGCGTTACTCCCGCTCAAGTTGCGGCTAACCCTGGTACAACCCTTACCCCTGCACCGGGCATCTACCGCGATGGTACTTACACATTGCTGGCCACTAACCTTGTCGACGTAACGCGCTACAATTACTTCGACCAGATCTTTAGAACGGGTACAGGCACGGATAATAACCTGTCGATAACGGGCGGCAGCGACAACACCCAGTATTACGTATCGCTAGGCTTTCTGCAAAATCAAGGGATCATCAAAGGTACCGACTTTACGCGCTACAGCCTCCGCACCCGCGTTGACCAGCGCCTGACTAACTGGGCAAAGTTGACGGTTGGTCTGAGTTACGCCAATAGCCTCTCGAACGAAAAAGCGAACGGCAACGTATTTTACAGCCCGATCAACTCGGTTAATATCACTAACAACATCTACGACATCACCCAGCGCGACGCAGCCGGTAACCTGTTAGCCGTTGAACCATCGCGCGTTAACCCGCTGTCTACCATTGAAGACATGAAGTTTTCGCAGCAGGTGAGCCGCACGATTGGTAGTGTTCAGTTGAACCTGACACCCGCCAAAGGCTTGTCGGTCGACTACATTGCCGGGGTAGATACCTATTCGCAATTTGGTAAAAACTACATTCGCCCCTATCCCTACCAGGCGGTAGCCGGTTTACCAGCGGCCCGTTACCCGCAAGGCTTCGCAGCTAACGCAACGAATCAGGTAGTGCAGTTTAACAATGACCTGAACGTATCGTATCAGCGGCAGTTTGGCGAGAACTTTAAACTAAACGCAGTAGCCGGGTATAGCTACCAGTATTTCCAGTCCGATTATTCAACGGCTAGTGGGCAAAATCTGTCGCCATTCATTGAAACGGTTAGCGGAGCGAGTAACACGACGTATGGCTTGGGATACAGCTTGGATCGATTTGGGTTGGGTGGCGTGTTTGCGCAGGCAACAGTCGGTTACCGCAATCTGGCCTTTATAACGGGGGCCGTTCGGCGCGATCAGTCGACCAAATTCTCGCCATCGCAAACCAACCAGTACTACCCCAAAGTGAGCGGCTCGTTGATTGTGTCTGATCTGGATTTCTGGAAAGCCGCCACCTTCGGTCAGGCCTTTAACAGCCTGAAACTGCGGGCTAGCTATGGCGAAGCGGGTAACCTGGCTAACCTGCCCACCTACGGCCGATTCTACCAGTTCAACCCGGTTGGTTTCCTCGGCCGGAATACAGTTACGCCTGGTACGCAACTGGCTAATCCTGATGTGCAGCCCGAGCGTATGCGCGAACTGGAAGGCGGTATCGACATGGGCTTCCTGGGTGGCCGTGTTGGTCTGAGCGTAACGGGTTATCAGCAGAAAATTACGAACCTGTTGGTAAATCGGACGCTTGCCCCCACCACAGGCGGAACCAATATTTTCAATAATGTCGGCACCATGCAGAACACCGGCTTCGAGATTATGCTCGACGTCAACCCGATTAAAACAAAAGACTTCAACTGGGATTTCACGGCTATCTTCAACCAGAACCGCAATAAGGTTACCAGCCTCGGTGGTCTGTCGGTTATAGACGTAGGTGCCGAAGGTGTGTCCGGAGCCCCAGTACGTCTATTGCTCAACCAGCCTGTCGGCGTGTTCTTTGGTACTGGCTATGCCCGTGATTCGAAAGGTGATTTGTTACTATCGCCATCCGGCTTCCCCCAGTCCGAACGTGCTTCTCAGCAAGCAGCTGGCGCAGTCGATTTCGTACCGGCTCGCAATCCAGACGGCACTTTCGACGTAACAAAGCCACTGGCCAACCTCATTATTGGCAATCCGAATCCGAAGTGGACGGGCTCGTTTAGCACCAACCTGTCGTATAAGAAGCTGAGCCTGCACATCCTGCTCGATGCCGTTCAGGGCGTTGACGTGTTCAATGCAGACAAACGCACCCGGCAGGGCGTTGGCTTAGGCGATTTTGCCGAGAAGGAACTGCGGGGTGAACTGCCTCGTGGTTACATCTTCGGCATTTATAACACGCAGGAATTCCGGATTGACGATGGTTCGTACACGAAGCTGCGCGAGGTCTCGTTGAGCTATACTTTACCCCAGTTGGTGAAAGCCATCAGCCGACTGAACGTATCGCTGATCGGCCGTAACCTGTATTCGTGGGATAAGTACACTGGCTTTGATCCGGAAACAAATGCGGGTGGTAATAACGATTTGTTCCGGGGCGTTGACTTTGGTAACGTTCCGATTCCACGTACGTATCAGGTCAAACTGACAGCTACTTTCTAAAAAGTTTTTGGTTAGCTGAATCAGCTGACTACGAACGCAACAATTTACTTCTATGAAAAAAATCATCCTAACTACCCTTTTGGGTAGCCTGCTGCTGGGACAGTATGCCTGCCAGCGGGAATACATCAACCCTAGTAGCCTTAACCAAACACAGGCGGTAAGCTCAATTGAAAGCCTGCTGACGCTCTGCAATGGTCTGCAATACCGTTACACCACCGGCGGTGCCTTAAGTGTACTCTACAATGCAACAGCAGGTGCAGGACTCACTACCAACGAATTAAGGGTTCTGAACGTTGGGAATATTGAAGAGGCTAACCTGGCCGCTGGGGGTGGCAACGTAGGTAACGGTAACGCCGTTGTACGTAACCTCTGGACGCAGAGCAACCTGGTTCGGGCCAACGCTGAACTGATACTGGCCAACGCCGAGGTAGCCAGCTACGAACCGGGCACAAAGAGCGGCATTGTGGGCTACGCGTCTATTTTCCGGGCACTATCGCTGGGTACGTTAGCCCAGTTCTTCGAGCAGGCACCGGTTACGACGGGTACCAACGTACCATTTGTTTCCAAAGCGCAGGTGTTAGCAGAAGCTATCAAAACGCTCGAACAAGCCGCTACGCAAGTATCAGCTACACCTGTTTCGGCTAATTTCACCAGCCGCATTGTGCCGGGTATCGATATCCCGAACACCATTCAGGCCCTGATTGCTCGGTATGCCTTGTTTGCTGGTGATTACGACAAAGCGCTGGCAGCTGCCGGCCGTGTCAGCCTGACGTCCAGGTCGGTCTTCAACTTCGATGACAACACCCGCAATCCGTTGTTTGAAGCGGCTTTCCAGACGCTGAACGTGTACCAGCCTACGAATGCCAACCTAGGCCTTACCGGCGCACTGGCGCCTGATCCAGCTGACAAACGGCTTCCGTTTCTGACCAGGACAAGCAGCAATACAGCCGTTACACCTGTGGTGGCCACGGCTTTTTACACGGCTAACAACGCACCCATTCCGGTTTATGTACCTGGCGAAATACTGCTGATTCAAGCGGAAGCGTCGGCTCGCAAGGGTGATCTCACCAACGCTGTTACGTTTCTGAACTGGTTCAGAACAAGCACAGCCGCGGCTACTACGATAAATAATCTGCCGACAGCACTTCCGGGCGCTGGTCTGCCAGCCTATAGTGGACCGAGCACCGCCGATGCCATTCTGTTAGAAATTTATCGAAACAGGAACATTGAGCTTGCTTTCCAGGGCTTCCGGCTCGAAGACAGTCGGCGGTTTGGCCGACCTGGTCCAAGTGCTGCAGGTGCCGAACGCAACCGAAACTTCTTCCCGTACCCACGTACCGAACGCGAAAACAACACGAGTACACCACCGGACCCAACAATCTAAGCTCGTTGGGTTGTAACAAACGGGTGGTAGTATGTTCAGGACGTATTACCACCCGTTTGCTTTATGAGTTACCCCATCTTTACCGGTAATCCCGTTCGGGTTGATTCATAAATAGCCTGGAACAGTGCGACAACGTTTCGTCCGTCCTCGCCGGTCACTGACGGCGGGCGATTTTCACGAATTGCATCACAGAATTCGGCAATTTGTAGTCCAAAGTAATAAACGGTTGCGTCGATGGTGTTGAAAAAAGCGGTGTCTTCAGCCACAAACTCAGCCAACCGGTTTTCTTCGCCGGGCACTGTCCAAAGGTCGTTGACAGGCGGGTCAGTAATGCTCGACATACCGGCAATAAACAAGGCACCACCGTCCGTCTGAACACCTACTGATGCGCCGTTCTCTCCGTGAACGTGGACTTTCCCAAAGATACCCGGCTTCTGCGAATTACTGACGATGATATTTCCTAGCCCACCATTTTTAAACTTGGTGATGGCCAGGGCTGTGTCGTCTACTTCAATATATGGGTGGTTCAGGTTACGCCAGACGCCGTACACTTCGTCAATCTCGCCCATATACCACAACAACAGATCCAGCTGATGGGGCGATTGATTAACCAGTACGCCACCGCCTTCCTCAGCCCAAGTTCCTCGCCAGGCATCGCTTTGGTAATATTTTTCATCGCGCCAACCCAGCATCTGAACGGTCCCCAGCACGGGTTTACCAATCTTACCTTCGTCAATGGCCCGGCGAATTCGCTGGCTGGGTTCGTAGAAACGGCGTTGGCTAATGGTACCCAGATAGCGGCCATTACGGCGGGCCGCTTCAATCATGGCGTCGCAGTCCTCCAGCGTTGACGCCAGGGGTTTTTCGACTAACACGTGAGCTCCGGCATCGAGAGCGGCAACGGTGGGCTCGCGGTGGGCCGGGTGCGTGGTACAGACAAGACAGAGATCAACATTTTCGCGATGCACCATGTCGTACACATCGCTGTAGGCACTGATACCGTACTGGTTGGCGAAATCTTCGGCTTTCTGGTACGTCCGGCCATAAACAGCTACTAGTTCGGTATCAGGCGTTTGTAAAGCAGCTTTGGCGTGTAGGTGGGCCACTTTTCCAGGGCCAATAATGGCAATGCGAATGGGATTAGGCATAGCTTATTTTATACTGTATTCCAACGAAATGCGCAGCAGGCGGGTCATCTACTTATGATGGCCGAAATTACGAGAACTTATTTATTGTGTCTTCTCGTACTCAGTAGCTTGTTAGCCTGCCAGCCGGATGGTTCAGTCTTTTCATCTGCACCGGACGAATTGTATCGCACCTGGCTTATAACACAGGTTGTACGGGACGGGCAAGACTTGACAGGTCAGTACCGGAACTCAATTACTTTTCCACGGGATGGGCAATTTGTTAAGGGGCAATCACCTTCTAATTGCTGTGGTCCGGTATCTTTCAGCGCAACTACAAAAACTATTGTATTTCACTGGAATGCATCGGCCGCAAATTGTACGCTTGTGAATTGTGCAGTCTCACCTTTTGCGGGTGGAGTAACCTGGCAAATTTCGCAATTAACATCTGATACGTTAGTACTGACACACAACATTGACGTTTGAAGCAGTTCCTTGAAGAAATAATTTTTGGGCGATTGATCGGCTTCAAACCCCAACGGCTTAATCAAACCACAAATGCGATGTTGATTCAGGACGCATTGAATTTAGATTAGAATAAGCTCTGCGTTAAAATTCCATTCCCATTCGCACATCGAATCCTTCGGCCACATTTAGTTTTGATTTTAGGCCAACGCCTACCAGAAAGCGCTTTGGGAAGCTGTAAAGAAGTTGGTATCGCTGAAAAATACGCCCTTCCAGCAACTCGTTCGGCTGGTAAACATTCCAGCCAGCGTGTATCGTAAATATGTACCGGCCCAGCCAAAGCTCATAGCCACCCAACAGGGCCAGCTCACGATAATCGCTGGTAGAGTTTTCGCGACGAAGCTGCTCGCGCCGGTACCGGTCGTCTACAAACTCCAACCCACCCGTGAATGCGTGAAAGCGGCTCAGACGATAGCCAGCCGTCGCCGTCACACCCCACAGCCACTCGGCACGCTCCGGAAAATTATCGACCTCGGGTAGTGTCCGTATGGAGCCGAAGGCCATGAGCCGCTTTGTAAAGTGACGCTCTAACCGGGGTCTAGCCCAACGGCGGGGGTCAGGAAATGACATTGAACCAGGTGTATAGGTCAACCCAATCCCCGCCGTTGGAAAGTTCATACCTCGATTTGGCTGGCGCGTACCACCATTGGAAATATGATTGTAGTTAGCTGTAGCTGATAGATGAATGCGACTTGTTACACGGTAGTGTACACCCGCTGATAAGGCGAGCAATCCACTCAAGGGAGCACTATAAAATGTGTTTCTTGGGTTCGACTCAGCATCGTACACCCGAGTCAGATACGTTAAGCCGGCCGTTGCTCTGAGCGAAAAATAGAGTGGCTTACGGTAACGGATCAATGGCTCAAAGAAAGCGCCAGCGCCAATTGTCTGTCCTAGTTCAGCCGGGTTGTTAAAAGTAAAATAGTTAACGTAAGCCCCAACCCGCGCAAAGCAGTTACAGCGTTCATAAGCTGTCCGATGTAAGGAAGTCCGGCTATAAGTGAGTTCGATACCAACGGGCCTCGACTGCGAAACGGCCTGTAGATCGGGGGCGTGGGGAATAATAAAGCCAGCCTGCGTCTGCACACCAAATTGCCGACGAACCGAGTCTTCAGGCATTAAAAGCAGGTAGCTAAGCAGCAGAACAGCATTCATGACAGTAACGTCGCCTGAACAGATAATTCATTCCGACTAGATCAGGGTTTCAACACTACTTTAATAAGCCCTTTCTCTTTGTTGTACAGCCTTTTGAACCAATCTGCTCCTTCATGAAGGGGGACTTCGGCGCTTAAGATGGCTTCGACATTAATTCGGCCCGACGAGATCAGCGCCAGCGACGCTTCATACTCACCATTAATGGCACAAGAGCCTTGAAGTCGCAACTGCCGCGTAACAACCGCCTGCAGTGGAATCTCGACGGTTGGTGCCAGATTGCCTACTAGAGTTACTGTAGCACCTTTCCGAACACAATCAATAGCCGTTTTAACGGTTGGCCCCGCTCCCACCACTTCAAAGGACACATCGGCACCGCGGCCGTGCGTGAGAGCTTGTACCTGCTTTGGGACGCCCTCCGACCGGGCGTTAATCATGTGCGTAGCGCCGAGCTTCTGAGCTAGCGCCAACCGATCATCGTCCAGATCAATGGCGATGATCGTGCCGCAGCCGGCTAGCTTCAAGGCTTGAATGATAAACAGACCGATCATACCCGCGCCTACCACCGCGGCTGAGTCGTTTATTTGAATCGGCGTCAGGCTTACAGCGTGAAGGGCGACAGCAACCGGCTCAACCAGCGCAGCTTGTGTGAAGCTGACATTGTCAGGAATGGCGTATAAGATATGTTGTGGCACCGCTACATATTCGGCAAATGCCCCCTGGCGTTTAAAATCAGGTGTCGAAACGCCCACCACTTCACGGCCATCGCTCAGGTTATACATACCTCGTCGGGTATACCAATCGTCGAGTACGTAAACGGTCGAGTCGAACGTAACGCGATCACCAGTGGCCCAGCCATGCACGTCGGCCCCTACCTCGGCAATAATACCCGACGCTTCGTGCCCCATCACAATAGGCGGAATACGTCGGCCGCTACTGCCATCCATTCCATGCACGTCGGAGCCGCAGATACCAACGGCCTGCACCCGTACCAACACCTCATTCGGCTTAATGGTCGGCTTTGGCACATCTTGCAAATCAAAATGGTTGTATTCGGTGAGAACGAGGGCTTTCATGATCAGTAGTAGCCTGGACGGCCACGTCCGGGCGTTATAACGATTGTATTTTACCTCACCCGAACGTGGCCGTTCAGGCTACTTTTGGTAGACTTTGACAAACGCTTCAACGGGCACTTGTTCGTAGTCTTCTCGCTGCAAATACGGGTTGATCTCGTACGTAACAACTTCGTCGACAAAGTCGGGCGTTTCGCCAAACAACTTGCTGGCAGCGTTGGCGGTGTATTTTTTCTTAACCCAGACTAATCGATGATCCGGCTCTTTCCCCCAGGCAGGATTATCTCCTAAAACTAACTGAATTTTTGCCCAATCGTTAAAAAAGTACTCCTGCAACAAGGGGATAATTCGGTTGCGGAACGTGTCGCACAGATCGGCGTGCGTCTGAATGTTAGTCAGGTAGGCATGGCCAATCTGATGATCGCGGTCAAGCAAATACTCGATCCGTTCGTTCAACGTTCGGAGCAGCTGCGATAAGTCAACGCCTTCAACCACACTTAGTACCGATGGATCGGGCATCACTTCGCGAAACGAAAACCGCCGTCGCAACGCAATGTCCAGCAACGCAATGGATCGGTCGGTGGTGTTCATGGTACCAACGACGTAGAGGTTCATAGGTACGCCAAACCGTTCCTGCGAATACGGTAACGTCAACCACAACTCGTGTTCGGCACCCAGGCGTTTATCGGATTCAAGCAACGTAATCAAATCCCCGAACACACTAGCTACATTGGCGCGGTTAACCTCGTCAATAAGCAGATAATGCGCTGGAGCCTGTCGGAGCTTACGGTTTCGGTTCTCGGGGGAGTCGTTTAGGCAGTCGCCAAGCGTAGCATAACCCGCCTGATGAATGGCGGCCAAACAGGCCCTGTAAAAAATGCCTTTACGAATGCGATAGCTAATTTGGCCGCCCATTACCTCTGGCCGGATACCTTCCACGAACTCTTCATAGCTGTACGATGGGTGGAACGTAATCAGGCTTGATTCCTGCTCTTTCAGGTAAGGTTGTAACGCAAAGGTTTTGCCCGTTCCTGGAGGACCGAACAAGATCAGGTTTTGCGGCTGATTAATTGCGTCAACTGCGTATCCAACCTCTGGCTCTTCAACAGTATGTCCATTTAAAACACTATTGCCAAGGGTCGGGTCGTCGGCTAGCCGCATGAGGTCACTAAGTCGGGCTTCGTCTTCGGCAGCTTCGTAAATGTCAGGATTGTGCCGCGCTAGGTGCGGCCCCCGTTTGTTGCTTTCAACTAATTCGAGCAAGCAGTCTTCCCAGCAGGTTCGCAGGGTTGGTTGGTGCAGCAAATGCACATTCGACTGACCAATGACAACGGCTACGTAGTCTGACTTTTCGGTGATCGGTTCAAATACTAGCTCTTCAATAGCGGAGAGCCGGTCGCGGCAGGTTTTCTTA
Organism: Spirosoma soli; assembly: GCF_042684525.1. Lineage (NCBI taxonomy): Bacteria > Pseudomonadati > Bacteroidota > Cytophagia > Cytophagales > Cytophagaceae > Spirosoma > Spirosoma soli. Next base: position 20,678 of record NZ_JBHULN010000005.1, read on the forward strand.
ACCGTCAGGTGATATTCGACTTCACTTCGGCGGGGCTTCTGAATCCGTAATGCCTGAAAGAAGTTAATATCAGCTACAATGGTGGCTTTCTCGCGCCGAACCGAGAACGCCAAACGAGCGTCTCCATTGGGGAGGTTGACAATATCAATTAAGTCCTTCAGCAACCCAAAAAATCGCCGAACAGCTTCGGCATGACCAATGTCACGGATGCGTTCGATAAGCGCTTGCTGATGGGTTTCGGTAAGCACAATAGAATGAAATTATAATTTGCGAAACTACAAATTTACAACGTTATTATCGTAGGTTAACCTACACGTTCGCTATACATTTGCTTTCCTTTACTAAATGAAAATGAGAACTAAACCTATACGTATTCTATTCTTTCTACTTACGTTCTTACCAGGCTTGTTTGCCTGTAAACACGAGGCTGAGAAGCCGGCTACGGTTTGCCGACTGACGAGCGTAACGGATCAACTTGTAGAAAGCAGCGGTAAGCTAACGAACGAGCTGCAACGCACGTTTTTATACCTGAATGATACCCTGATCGGGATGAAAGAACTGTCGCCGAACCGAAATATCACATTTGGCACAGCGCAAACCAACGGCCGTATCGTTCAGGTTGCCGATGGCTCCGCAACCGTAATTGCCTTTGCGTATTCGGCCGGTGGTACTGCTCCGCCCACCAGCGCTACGTTCACACAAGGCGGCAAAGTACAGTCTGTGTTCACGATGCAATATACCACGGCGGGCCAATTGAGTCAGATCAACGAACGTCGGCAGATTTTACCCGCCAATTCATTAGTTATCGAAAGAACATACATGTTCACGTATGACAATACCGGAAATCTGACAAACGAACGGGTCAAATTTATCTTTCAGGGCGGAGGACCAGTATTTGAGCAGGTAACGGAATACACAACCGGAATGAATCCCTCTCCCTATACTCATTTTTCGGCACGAAGTATACTAACCGTCACGGCATTAAGTCAGGTAAGTGAAACGCACCCTAGTCGTTTCTGGCATCAAAACGCGCCTACGGCTTATAAAACGTATGACCTGAACACCGATGGCAGCCGCAGTACCTTGCGCGAATCGTCGACTTTTGCCCCTACCTACGACGCCGACAACAAACTGATGACACAGGACCAAACGGCGTTATTATATCAATCGAGCGTGCCTACCCCAATAACGAAGAACAACCGGCAAGCCTTTGTGTATGAGTGTAAGTGATTAGTTGCGTAACTAATCACTCCGCTGAATGTAGTTAATGTTCGTTGAGCATAGTCTCAGACTATGCTCAGGCGTTATCCGGTCTGTGACCGGAGTGGTTAACTGATACTATAGATTTGATATAAACCGGTCGGAGACCGGATAACGCAGTGGCGAAGTCTGGAGACTTCGCCAAACGTCGGGCTTCGTAGCGGCACTAACACATCTACGCCAAATAACTTCCGATACTGACTACATCGGCAAACACACCCGAAGCGGTTACTTCAGCTCCCGCGCCGGGTCCTTTTATAACCAGCGGCCGGTCTTTATACCGCTCGGTTGTAAACGAAACAATGTTGTCCGATCCCGACAACATATAAAACGGATGCTCCGCCCCCACCGACCGTAATTCGATAACCGCCTTATTATTTTCAAAAGCAGCTACAAAGCGAAGCTTCTCGCCTTTTGCTTCAGCTTCGGCCAGCAAGCTTTCGAAGTAAGCGTTGTTACGTTCGAGTTCGTCGAAGAAGGCCGGAATGGTCGGGGCTGCCAGGCAGGATTCGGGCAATAAATTATTGATCGTTACGTCCTCGGGCTCAAGGGCAAAACCGGCCTCGCGAGCCAGAATCAATATTTTTCGGGCCACGTCCTGACCGCTCAGATCGTCGCGCGGATCGGGTTCGGTATACCCTTTCTCTTTAGCTTCCCGAACAATGTCAGCAAAGGAAACCGGTTCTCCGTTGCTACCCGGTTTGAAATTGTTGAAGATATAGGACAAAGTACCTGACAGAATTGCTTCGATCTTCAAAAACTGGTCGCCGGCTGTCATCAGGCCCTGCACAGTGTTGATGATGGGTAGACCAGCCCCAACGTTGGTTTCATACAGAAACTTAACACCCCGGTTCAGGGCTGTCCGTTGAAGTCGCCGGTATTCGCTATACGGCCCCGAGTTGGCCACTTTATTGGGCGTCACGACTGAAATGTTAGCGTCCAGCAGCGACTCATAAAACTGCACAATCTCTTTGTCGGACGTACAGTCGATAAATACCGAGTTGGGTAAGTTGTAATCTTTTATTTTCTCAACGAAAGCGGGGAGCGAGGTCGTAACACCTTCGGTCAAAAGTCGCTCACGCCAATCATCGAGGGCGATGCCTCGTGGGTCAAGCAGCATCTTTTTTGTGTTCGACATACCCACGACGCACACCTTCAGCAATTTTTCGGTACGTAGGTATCGATTTTGATCGAACACCTGTTTCAGCAGCGTTTTTCCGATCAGTCCCGTTCCCACCAGATACAGGTTCAGCACCCGGGCTTCGGACTGGAAGAAGATGTTATGCAGCGCGTTCAGCGCCTTGGAGAGGTTGTTTTTGTTAATAACGACCGAAATATTAATCTCCGACGATCCCTGGGCGACGGCGACAATGTTCACCCCGTTTTTACCTAATACGGAAAAGAGCTTACCGGCAATACCCGAACTCTTTCTCATGCCTTCGCCGACGGTGGCAATGACTGACAACTCCCGCTCGATGGCGATGTTGTCGATGTGTCCCTGGGCAATCTCGGTAGCGAACTCAGCGTCTAGAATTGCCTTTACATTCTCCGCACCGCGCGGGTCGATAGCGAAACAGATGGAGTGCTCTGACGAGGCTTGTGAAATCAGAATCACGCTGATTTTATGCGCGGCCAGTACGCCGAATAGCTTCGCCGATACGCCCGCTACACCAATCATGCCCGAACCCTGCACGTTGACGAGTGCAATGTCGTCGATACTCGAAATGCCAGTAATTGTGTATTGACGTCGCTCGGCCGTGCGGCTCACAACGGTACCTTCGTGCGTCGGATTGAACGTATTCAGCACCCGAATTGGGATATTACGAGCAAAGGCGGGTTGCAAGCTGGGCGGATAAATCACCTTAGCGCCGAAGTGGCTCAGTTCCATTGCTTCGGCATAGGTGATCGTGGGAATATTGAACGCGTTAGGCACCTTCCGCGGGTCGGCCGTCATCATACCGTCTACGTCAGTCCAGATGTCGATCACTTCGGCGTTTAAAGCCGCGCCGATGATGCTGGCGGTATAGTCAGAACCACCACGCCCTAAGGTTGTGGTCTCGTTTTTCTCAGTCGAGCCAATGAAGCCCGTAATTAGCTGAATCGGAGCACCAGCCGCATCGGTTGTTTTGGCAAAATGATTTTGGATCAACTCATTAGTCAACGCGTAGTTGACTTCGGCCTGCCCAAACTGCGGACCCGTTTTGATGAGGGTACGTGCATCGCAGAACTGCGCCGGAATGCCCCGGCTTTTTACGCATTCGGTTATGACTGTAGTCGACAATCGTTCCCCAAAACTGGTAATGAGGTCGTGGGTTCGTGGCGACAGTTCGCGAATGAGCGAGACGCCCCGCAACAGATCTTCCAGTTCATTGATGATACCGCGAACATTGGCGAATACCTTACTTTGCTCCTTAACCGGAATGAGGGCTTTAACTACGTTGAAATGCCGGTCTTCAATGCGCCGAACCAGTTCCATGTAGTCGGTATTGCCGGTGGTAGCCATCCGACCAATTTCGATTAATTGGTTGGTAACGCCCCCCATCGCCGAAAAAACGACGGCTATCCGATCGCCGTTTTGCGGTCCCGCTCCGGCGTACCGGTCGCCACGGCGGTGGTTTTCTATTATTTGAAGAACTTGTTTAATGCTCTCAACTGAGCCAACCGACGTACCGCCGAACTTAAGAACCTGCATTAGTAATGAGCGAAAGAGTGAAAGGCGAAAGAGCGCCTGCTAGTGGCACTCTCTGCAAGATAATCAGGAAGCTGTTGATGAAGACAATTGTGTACAGCAAAGATAAGGCCTAAAGTTAAATGGCTTTGCTTTCAAGCCCCTGCTGGTTCAGGTTCTTCGGGCCCTTCTTGTCTGATCTGGGTATATTTTTTTGTCTCTTCGGGCAGGCGGGTTGTCCACCAGATGACGACGGCCGAACTAATCGCGCAAAATATAAACGGAGCCATCGTGCTAACCCCGGCCAATAGGCTATTGACCAAAGCGGTCACGAAGCTGGCTACGCCCCCCAATGCCTGAATGTTACCGAACATTTCGCCTACCCCACCTCCTTCTTTCGTAATCCTGGTTAGAATGCCTCCAATCAGGCCGCCAATGAGCGAAACGGTGATTGCGTCAACACCTGCCACGACGTACAAAAGCGTAACCGACGATTCGGAGAAGATGTACAGTATCTGTAAGACAATGCCAAGCGAGACAATGGCAATGATTGTTTTCTGCTTGTCGACATGATTGACGATGAACCGAAAGAACACTACGTTGGCCAGCAACGACAAAGCGCCGAAAAACACAAAAAACCGAGCTACACCTAATACATCCATATTAATATCGCTCTGCGTCAGAAAAGCAATAAAGAAATTGTAATAACCAAAGCTGAGCGTACCGAGCATGTTCAAAATGAATATTGCTTTAATACCCGGTAGTTGCTTATCCGATTCGCCAAGCTGCTGCCAAAGGGTGACAACTTTTAACGAATTAAGGGCTTTGTCCCTAAGCTCCTTAATATCGACCTTCTCTTTCTCTTTGTCGCTGGTTTCCTTGAATAAAAAGGCCAGAAGAATGTTCAAAGCTCCTAATGCAATCAGGAAAAGGACCGTTGGTCGAGCATCGATCCGTAAGTCAGGAAACGCCAGCAAAAACAATCCGGTCACCATCGGGCCCACAATAACCCCGGTGCCGATAATAAAGCTTAGAATACTGGAATACTTGATTAACTCGTCTTTATCAAGAATATCGGACGCTGCCGAGCGCATAACGGCATACAAACCGTTGGTGCTGCCCTTCGCTACTCGGTTCGTTAAATACCCCCACGTTTGAACCGGTAGCAGAAAGAGAGAAGTGAACAAAGAAGCAATTGTGGCCCCAATCACGACCGGCCGACGTCCAATCTTATCGGATAAAAGACCAACAGAAGGAGAAAATGCCAGCTGGATGCATAGCATTAGCGCTGTTCCGCCAGTAAGTAACAAGGGCTTGTTAGGTAACGCAACCACAAATTTGGTAGCCAGAGCACCAAGGCCATTTGCAGCAACAACGTCAATGATGGAAATGGCAAAAATCAAAACTAATCGGTAATCCTTCATGAAACCAGGTTGTATACTATCTTACCAACGCACAAACTCACCTGGTGTGCGAATTAATTAGCATACGTCGATTTGTCATAACCTGATTGTTTCATAAGCTAACCTGTATCCTACTGGGCATAGTCTTGAGCAACATCGGTAGCGGCTAAACCGATCCCGATAGCCAGGGCATCTTCCGCAAGGGCTACAACAAAATCGGGCAGCCCTTTTTCGACGGTTAACCAGCGACGTAGATAAAAGAAAGTGTACGATCCGACCAGGGCACCAACACTACCCGCCACGGCCCCAAGCGTAGCTTGTTTACCTTCGGCTTCGCTCAGAGACGCCCCGCATACTGCCCCTGACACCATCCGTGCCGACAATGGTTGTATGTCAATTCGATTGGGAGCGCTAGGCACTTTATCGCCGACTAACTCGCCCGCAGCTAATACGGTTAGAAGGATAGACGCTTTTGGTGAAGACATAACCGCAAGCCTAGAGCCAGCTAAACGATCAGGGCGTGTGTTAGTTAGTTTATAATTAACAAGAGCGGGGGCAGTAAACGTACGCATCCCAGCAACAAGGCCGATCTGAAAAGTATTAATGTAAGTTCGAATCATTGTTACGTCATGACGTATTCATCAACAACCCCAATTCGGTGGGTTTGTTACGCTTACTGCCTACGCAAGTGAATGGCATGTCCTCCACCCGATGCCAGTTTCACCGTCAGCACATCATTCCGGTTGACGGTTCGAGTTTGCTGCCTCAGGTGGTTGGGTTCCTGGTCCACATCAGGCGCGTCGGCGTATAATTCGGCGGTATAGTTGCCTTCGGGCAAGAAATCTAGCTTGATCGTTAGTTCACGTGCCGTCGAGTTGGTGATGCTGCCCACGAACCAATCGGTACCGCTCCGTCGGGTAATGGTAACGAACTGTCCAACTTCGGCGGCTGGCACCCGGGTTTCGTCCCAGGTAGTGGGTACCTGCGTCAGAAAGTCAAATCCCGGCTGACCTTTGTAAGCATCTGGATAATCGGCCAGAATTTGGAGGTAACTTTCCATAACAACGTACATGGCTAACTGGTGGCACCGCGTGCCGTGCATCAGCGGACGCGTGTACTGAATCCGGAATTTCTCTTTGGGCACCGCCCGAAAACCGCCCATATGCATATCGGTTGGCCCGGCCAGCATTCTCGTAAACGGAAATGATATATCGTGGTCAGGCGTATCGAGGCCACTCCATTTGTTGGTCTCGTAGTTGAGTGTACCCTCTCGGGTAAGCTCGTTCGGATACGTGCGGTGCCGACCGGTGGGTTTATACGCACCATGAAACTGAATGTGCAATTTATGCTCGGCTGCTTTCTGCAGTATCTCATTCTGAATGTTAACCATCTCCTGATCGTCGCGGTCCATGAAATCAACCATTAGTCCGCTCATACCCCATTTCTCGTATAGAGCAAAGGCCTCTTCCAGCTTAGGATACAGAGCACTCCAGTACACCCACGCCCGAATGCCTACTCCCCGTTGCCTCCCATAATCGCAAATCTGCTGCATGTTCAGGCCGGGCAGCGGTTTTGTCACATCGGCGTTGGGGCCCGGCACGTAATTAACACCATCGCTGACGTACCATTCGTGACCGCCATATTCAACCACCGAATGGTATTCAATGTGGTTATCCGCGCAAAAGTCAATGTAGTATTTCGCCGTTTCGAAATTATGCCCTGGCTGAAACGTAGTATCGGGCGTAATGTTGCCGTTCCACCAGGGGAAGGTTGTTTTACCCGGTTTAAGCCAGGATAGGTCAGTGAGTTTACAGGGTTCGTTTAGGCTAGTGATGATGTTTGACTCAATTAAGGCACCAGCCCGATCGCTGATCAACAGCACGCGCCAGGGCGTTTGGTGCGGCAGAACCGCTTTGACTTTCGTGCCGTTTTGGCCCGGTAAGGGAGAAAGCTGGCTGGTTAACAAACCTTTTTTCTTGGTTAGATACATGCCGGCATAATCGACCAACGCGGCTTCTGTAATTGCCAGATATACTTTACCAGGAAACTCAAACAAGGCTGGCACATCCATCAACGTGTCGTTCTTGATTGAGTCAAGCAAAATCGTTGTGTATTCACCTTCGTGAGAGCTGATGAAGTTGGGCAGAAACAGTGCCCGAGCAACCGGATGCTGGGTCAAGCGAAATGTCGTATTCTCCTCCATTAACGTATAGGATGTCCAGTTAGCCTGCTTCGGAAATTCGTACCGAAAGGCAACACCGTCATCAAACACGCGCACCGTCAGGTTGAGCTGCCGTTTACTTCCCTTCTTGTTTATCAGCGGAATAACAGCTTCCCGGCAGTGATTTCGGGCGGTTTTAACCTTCCCGACCACTAAATCATACGTCTCATCGACTGTTCGCAGCTTAGGTTTTCCTAACGTCAGGTTTGCCCCAAAGGCACTATCGTTACGAAATAATAGGCTAAGCGGAGAGTCATCGATCAGTGTCTGTTTGTCATACGTTACCCGGTACGTCGGCGCTGTTTTCGTCAGGTCAAAAGAGAAAACAATACGTCCGTTGGGCGAGGTGATACGAACATCTTCTTTAGCCCATACGGGTAGAGACATCAACCAGCAAAAGACCATGCAAAGGCCATTTAATTTCATCAGTACACAGTATTTATTAACGAAAAGCCTCGGCATAAAAACCGCAATAGCTACTGTTAGTCACAGTAGTTACCCGCGAAAGAGCCCGGTTATACCGTTTGGCACTTTACCGTTTACGAAATTTCACAAATCTAAGTTTATGAAACTTCCGTAAGTGTGTGCAAATGCCTGAGACAAGATAGGCCATTTCACGAACACTAATTTAATTAAGTATGAGCAAGCCACAGAATGAATCGGGACTAACAATGCTGCCGGGTCAGTTGGAGCCGGTCATGGTAGGGCGCCGGTTATTTCTGCGCTACGCAGGGGCTTTTGCCGCTGGTGGAGCACTTCTCGCATCCTGTAAAGATGAAGAGAATCCAAACGTTCCGCCCACGACAGCCATGGTAGACTTAGGTACTGGCGATGTTGGTATCCTAAATTACGCTTACGCCTTAGAGCAGTTGGAGGCTGCTTTTTACACACAGGTTATTGCTACTCCTTACACAGGTATGACGGATGCGGAACGTCAAATTTTAACAGACATTCGGGACCACGAAATCATTCACCGCGAATTCTTTAAAGCAGCGATTCCAGCCGCAAACCGGATTGCTGACCTGACACCAAATTTCAGTGCGATTAAGTTCAATGACCGGGCCAGCGTATTAGGTACTGCTAAAGCGTTCGAAGATTTAGGCGTATCGGCCTACAACGGTGCTGGTAACCTGATCACCAATCCCACCTATCTGTTGCTAGCCGGTAAGATTGTGTCAGTTGAAGCCCGCCATGCAGCTGCCATCCGCGATTTGCTCAACCCTAAGTCAGCTGACTTTGCGGGCGATGATGTCGTAGCGCCAACGACTGGCCTCGACAAAGCCGATAAACCATCAGTAGTCTTACCAACGGCTCAGATGTTTGTAACGACCACGATAACCGCGGCTAATCTTCCAAAGTAAACCTGACACACACGATGAATCTGTTAAACATAATTTCCGAAATAGAAAAGGTCGATCCCGAAGCGAACGAGCGGTACAAGTTTTATTCGCGCCGGAATCTGATCAAGTTTGGTACAAGCCTGGCCGCTGCGGCTGTTCCAGCTTTCGTTGCCACCACCGCCAACCAGGCGTTTGCGCAAGGTACTCCATCGGCAGCTGCAGTAGCTGTATTGCAGTACGCGTTGACACTTGAATACCTGGAAGACGATTTTTATGCGAAAGGTCTTGCCGCAGCAAATCTAATTCCTGCTTCTGATCGTACATTGATCAGTCAGATCAGTAAGCATGAAGCAGCTCACGTTACTTTGTTGAAAGGTGCTTTGGGTACAGCTGCGAGTGCAAAGCCGACATTTAAGTATCCGGCTACCACCTTTACCGACTATCCAACGTTTCTGCTTACGGCACAAACACTGGAAGACGTTGGCGTCCAGGCTTATAAAGGTCAGGCGACCGAGCTGATCAACGATAAGGATATTTTGCAAGTAGCTTTGCAAATTCATTCGGTTGAGGCCCGGCACGCGTCGGAAGTTCGTCGGTTAAGAGGCCAGAAAGGTTGGGTATCTAACCCGGCACAAACGACCTTCAACCAGGGCGGTGTTGATCTGAAAGCATTAAATCTAGGCAAATCGGATGATGCACTTCGCGAAGCATTCGACGAGCCGCTGACCAAAGCACAGGTGCTGGCATTGGCGGCCCCATTTCTTGGATAAATAGGCACTATAGGCATTGGCTGTAGTTACCGCACCAATGTTGAGAATATATTAATGGTTACCGACAGCTTTGGCCATTGGTACCGAACGACAAAAAGTAAAGGTTAGTTTGAGGAGCCGGGCAACCGGCAGATCATTGAAAGGCATCGGGGAGTTTCTCCGGTGCCTTTTTGTTTCAGCTTTCTGATCCGCCCTTTTTTTTGTTGCTTGCATCTAAATTCGCCCCTGTTTGTGGCCAAGTAGTATGAAGTTCCTCCGCATTTTGGCGAAAGTCCTATTGGGACTTATCTTGTTTCTCGTCCTGTTCGTGGCCGTTAGTATAGCCCCCGTAGACGACACGCCTTACCAAAAAATGCCTTATTACACCCAAACGAAACAACGACTAACTCAATTAACCCTGCCCCCACCTGCCAAAACTGCTCTGAAGGCTGGTTGGGGCAAAGTAAACATTACCCCGGCCTACACAACGCCAACCGGTGGCTATGGCGAACGACTTGGGAAACATTGGCGCATTCTGAGCGACTCCATTTTTGCACGGGCTATTGTGCTTGACAATGGCAGCACGAAAGTCGCGGTTGTCGGGCTTGATCTGGTTATTACGCCCCCTACCGTTACAGAGGCCCTCAAAAAGCGCCTGCCGGAGGTTGGTATGACGTGGGAGAACGTGTACATGGGCGCTATTCATTCGCACAACAGCATAGGTGGCTGGGCTCCTAAACTAGTCGGTCAGCTCATTGCCGGGAAATACGACGAGAAGATCGTAACCCTCATTACCGACGGTGTGTTAAACGCCATTCGCAAGGCCCAGGGCAACATGGCTCCGGTGCAGATTGGGGTTGGCCAGGCAGACGCCAGCGATCATATCTACAACCGAATTAGCTCTTCGGGGCCAACCGGACCGCTCGATGGGCAAATTCACTTACTGACGTTGAAAAAGAACACGGGTGAGTCGGCCCTGCTTTGCACATTTGCGGGCCACCCAACCCTGTTCGACGGCAATAATGGTGATTACCTCAGCCGCGACTATCCCGGCTCGCTGGTGGATCGGCTGGAAAAAAAGTCGGCCAGCTTCGCCCTGTTCCTGGCAGGGACGGTTGGCAGCACCGGACCGCAGTCGCGCGGCAAAACTGACTTTCAGGAAATCCGGAACTATGCCGGTGATTTGGCGCTCCGCATCGAACGGACCGTACCGCAAATCAAGACCAAGCCCGACAGTACGCTGGCCTTGTTAACCCTGCCCTTAGGCCTGCGCGAACCGCATCCCCGGGTTATTGGCAATTGGCGCGTACGGCCGTGGCTCTTTTACGCCATTTACGGCGACTATCCTTCCGATCTGAAAGCGTTACGCATCGGTCAAACGGTGATGCTGGGCACACCCTGCGATTTTTCGGGCGAGTTTGTGGCCGATTTCAAGCCGTTAGCGGCTAAGAAAAATATCAATCTGATGATTACCAGCTTCGACGGCGGCTACATTGGCTACGTAACGCCGGATAAGTACTACGACCGGCAAACCTACGAAACTCGTGATATGAACTGGTTCGGCCCTTATAACGGCGCCTATTTTGAAGAAATGATGATGGGACTGGTGGAGAAGCTGACAGAATAAAACACATGAACCAACGCCTGGTACAGCTGAGCCTCGTAGTCAACGACTATGACGAGGCCATCCGATATTACACCGAAAAGCTAAAGTTTGTGCTTCTGGAAGATACCATTCTCAGCCCCACTAAGCGCTGGGTACGTGTGGCTCCGTCCGGCGACGGAAGCTGTGCTCTCCTACTGGCAAAAGCCGATGGAGACGAGCAACGAAGCCGCATCGGTAATCAAACAGGGGGCCGAGTTTTTCTCTTTCTGCACACTGATGATTTCTGGCGTGATTATAATCGCATGACTGCGAACGAAATCCGTTTCATACGTCCGCCCGTCGAAGAACCTTACGGCACTATAGCCGTTTTTGAAGACTTGTATGGCAACAAGTGGGACCTTATCGAGCCCAAAGCTTTAGCAGATTAACCGTTAGTTTGTTGGTTTCTCGGGTACCGGAGCTGATGCATGAAACTCCTGGTAGATACGGCGCATGTAGTCGTCCAGCAGATATTGGATTCGCTCCCGGTCGTCGGAGCGGACAATCAGGCCAACATGGTGCTCTTTATTCATGCGCCAGTAGATTTCCGGCTCGGTAAACCCGCTTAAATCGGGCCACTGCTGCCGCGCCAGCGACACAATTAGCCCCGCATGAGAAGGCTGATCAACGGGTGGTACGTAATGTTCTTTTAAGGCCATGGCGGTTTCGAGCTTCGCCCATTCGCGCCACAGATTTACCCCCGATGCCGCTTCAACCATTTCGGCAATATGAGCGCCCCCCACGCGGGATGCCGTCTCCAGGAAATAGAGTTCGCCATCATGATCCCCTCGAATGTACTCCGAGTGTGAAGCGCTGTACCGCATTCCGAACGCTTCGAGTACCTGATCGTTCAGCTGCCGTAAAGCCGTTGTTTCGAGGCTATCAATGGGTAATGTACTCGTCCGGAAAACGCCCCCGCCGTGGGCAACTTCCATCGGTGTAGCCAGATACTGACTTACCCGCGAAAATACCGACCGGCCTTCCACCGATAAGCTGTCTACGTGATAGACCTTCCCCGGTTTAAACTGCTCGATGAGATACTGATGCCGACTATCTCCTAACGAATGAATCACCGACCAGGCTTCTTCCAGCGAATGAACCTTGCGGATACCGGTGGCCGAGGCTTCAGAGCGTGGCTTTATGAGCCAGGGAGCCTCCGTAGTTTGCAGAAACGTCGTGATGGTTTCGTCGTGAAACAACGGGCTAAAGGCGGGCACCCGAATACCGGCTGCGGCAGCCCGTGTTCGCATGGCCAGCTTATCGCGAAAGTAGCGAGACGTCGTTTGCCCCATGCCATCGATGCGGAACGTTTCACGAATTAAGGCTCCTTTCTCAACGTCAAAATCGTCCAGCGCCACAACCCGATCAATCCGCCGTGAGCGCATCGCGTGAGCCAGACCAACAATCATACGGTCCAGATCTTGCGGAGCATTACTCGGAGATGGCAGATAAAACATTTCGGCGATGGCTTCGTGTGGCCACTCCGCCTGTGCCAGTTTTTGATCGGTTAGCAAATAAACAGTGTTACCTAACTCTTTGCAGGTCCGCATGAATTCGTGGCCTTTGAAAAAGGTAGCAATGCACAAAAATGACAACTGGCTCATAATTGTAGTCGGTTAGGGACCTCCTTTACGGCTGCGTATCTGCCGTAAACACGTAATCTAAACTGCGGACAAGCTATTCTATGTTTTGCAGAAAGTCAATTAATAACCGAATGCCAAATCCCGTTGCGTTCTTCTGCGAACCAAATTCTGTGTCGGCGAAGGCGGTGCCTGCGATGTCCAGGTGCGCCCAGGCGGGGTGCCCGTCGGTGAAAAACTCAAGGAACTTGGCAGCTGCAATGGCTCCGTTGATGGGTTTGCCATGGAAATTTTTCACGTCCGCTACGTCCGACTTGATGTCTTCTTTATAAACGTCCCAGACCGGCAGGCGCCAGATTCGTTCGCCGGTACGATCGGCGGCTGTGGTTAACTGGGTAGCCAGTTTGTCGTTTGGCGTAAATAAGCCAGCCGCATGATACCCTAGTGTAGCAATAACGCTACCGGTTAGCGTAGCCAGATCAATCAACGTATCGGGCTGGAAATTCCGGATCATATACCCCAGGCCATCGGCCAGAATTACCCGACCTTCGGCATCGGTATCAATGACCTCGATGGTTTTTCCGCTGTATGACGTAACCACATCGCCAGGTTTGGTCGAACGTCCATCCGTCGAGTTTTCGGTAGATGGAACAATGCCAATCACATGAACCGGCAGCTTTAGTTTGGCCGCGAGCTCCACGGTGCCCAGCACAGCCGCAGCTCCACCCATGTCGCTTTTCATGAGGTGCATGTTCGCCGACGTTTTAATGGATACACCACCCGTATCGAACGTAACACCTTTGCCAACCAAACCAACATTCCGAGCTTGGGCTACTCCTTCGGGTTTATACTCCGCAATGATTAACACCGGTGGCACATCGCTCCCCTGGCTAACGCTCAGCAAAGCACCCAGGCCTTGCTTTTCGAGTTCGGCTTTGTCAAGTATCGTAACGGCATAGCCATGCTGTTGTCCGGATTTAATGGTCCAGTCGGCCAGCGTCTGTGGAGTCTTGTAGTTAGCCGGTGCGTTCATCAAGTCCATCATTTCGCGCTGCGTCTGAGCAATGGCTTCCCCCTGGCTCACGGCCTGATGCGCCGTTTGCTGCTGGTCAGGCCGTACAACAAGCGTCAGATGACCCGCATCCGAGAAAAAGACCGGCCCTTCGGCTTTATCGGTTTGATAGAGCCGAAGATCATAGCCACCGCCACGAACGCCCAGCACTACCGCTTCGACGACGGTTGCGTCAAACGCTGTCAGGTCAATAGCCACTTCAGCTGGCAGCTTATCGCGCTGATCGAAGAATAGTTTACGAAATGCCCGTAGCCAATTCATTGACTGAGGCTCTTTTCCTAACCCAAGCAGGTATGTTTTGCGACCTTCGGTACCGTAAAAGACTAGGTTTTCGCGGGCATCAGCCTTAAAATCGCGCTGCAACATCGACGCCGGTAAGCCAATTTGCCGGGCAAGTTCAGCCAACTGGTCAGCTAATGACTCGGTTTGAGCAAACGGAATGATTCGGTCGGTGTTGAGCGACGATTGGGTCTGTATATTGATAGTCATACAACATGTTCCCCGTAAAATAACCACTCGAGCGCTCGGGGAAATTCGCGACTCCAGTGGGCCTCCTCATGAGTACCCTCGGGATAGATTGACACATACACATCAATGGGGCTACCACCGTACTGCTGCTTCACCAGAGACTCTTTAAACCGTTCGAGGTTAGAGACCATATATTTCGATTCGGCTTGTCCGCCATAGGCAAACACCCGCATGGGTACAGGCGCTTTAAACCGAATTGCATCGAAATAAATCTTAGGCGATATCCAGAGCGAGGGCGAAAATACCATTAATCGTCCGAATACGTCAGGATGCATCAGGCCTCCATAGATACTGATGAGTCCTCCCAGCGAGCTACCGCCAATGCCTGTACACTCGGCTTCGGGCCGGGTTCGTATTTTAGCATCTATAACCGGTTTGAGCGTATCGCGGATGAACGTCAGGTATTCCCGGCCACGTGCCCGCCCAGCTAGCCGCGTTTTCTCAACGGTGTATTCCTGAATGCGCTGTTCTTCGCCGTGATCAATGGTGACCAAGATGACCTCGTGTCGTTTGCGGCTGGCCAGTATCGCCATCTTCTGTTCAACGTGCCAGCTACCATAGCCGGTGCCCTCACCGATCAGGTTCTGCCCGTCATTCAGGTACAGTACCGGATAGCGTTTATCAGGTTGTGTTTCGTAATCATGAGGCAGTAGTACGTTGACCCGACGATTGGTGTCTAATTGAGGTAAATGAAACTCTTCGTCGACAACTTTAGGCAGAAACTCCGTATTGAACGGCTGGCCAAACCAGCGCCAGTGCGGCACAATATCGGGTTCAGCATGTGCCTTCGAGGTGGTAACCCGATTAGACGTTCCCTCTCCTGACGAGCTTAGTTCAACATGGTCCCAGCCTCCTTTTGTGTATTTGTACTCAATGGAGTCAGGCAATGACAAATCCGATGGGAACGTAAACGTGTATTGCCCCGGTCCCGTAAACTGCATCTGGAACGCAGGAGCGTTGGGTTGCCAGTCGCAAAAATTACCCGACACGAACACCGGCCGATCGTCGATAACGGGCGTATATAGTTCTAAACGTAGTTGTGAGGCCATACGGCTAAAACTGTACAGCTCATTCATAGTTCAGATAAGTTCGGGAAAGTTGGCGCGAACCTGTCATGCGTAGCATCGTGCTAGTCGATCACTTTAGCCATTTAAAGTTGACTGTTGGCTACCAGTAGTTCCTTACAAGTAGGGCTTCGTTTAAAGTTTTGATACTGAAACCAACGGGTCAGCGGCAATGCCAATGGTATAAGACTTTTTCCTATCTTGAACAACTAACTTTCAACCTGTCATTGCAGTGAATCCTCTCTCTACATTACCGCTTGCAGTCGGTTTATCGCTGAGCGCCCTAAGCGCTTTAGCACAACTCCAAACTTCTGACGAAACCTTACTCCTCCGTACGCCAACATTAAGCGCTGATCATCTCGCGTTCGCTTATGCAGGCGACATATATCTCGCGGACCGAAATGGTCAGAATCCGCAACGTCTGACTGTCCATCCCGAAGCAGAAACCGATCCAATGTTTTCGCCCGATGGCCAGTGGATTGCCTTTTCGGGCAATTACAATGGTAATAACGACGTCTATGTCGTATCGGTCAACGGAGGCATCCCTCGTCGGATTACCTTTCACCCGAATGCAGACATCGTACGCGGCTGGACGCCCGATAGCAAGCGCATCCTGTTTGCCTCGAACAGACAAGCGAATTCAGCCCGCTATAATCAACTATTTACCGTATCACTCAATGGCGGTTTACCAGAGTTGTTGCCAATGCCAATGGCTGAACATGGTCAGTATTCGCCCGATGGCAGTACAATTGCTTACACGCCAATCAAAGATCCGTTTGGCACCTGGAAACGATATCGGGGTGGGCAAACAACACCTGTTTGGTTATATGATCTAAAGACGCGTGAGACCCTCGCCCTTCCGCACGAAAACGCATCAGATACCCGCCCGATCTGGGTTGGCAAAACGGTCTGTTTCTTGTCGGATCGGAACCGGATGATGAACATCTTTGCGTACGAAACGGGTACAAAGCAGGTCCGGCAGTTAACCAATCACACTGACTTCGATGTCAAATCATTAACGGCCAGCGGCAATGAGCTAGTTTACGAACAGGCCGGACGACTTCACAAGTTCGATCTGACAACGGGTAAAACGCAACCGTTACGCATCCGAATCGCACCCGATCTCCTGGCGCTTCGCCCACAGTTTAAGTCAGCTACCAAGTTCATCCACGGCAGCGATATCTCTCCGGCTGGCATCCGGGCGGTGTTTGAGGCTCGTGGGGAAATCATGACCGTTCCCCTTGAAAAAGGCGATATTCGTAACCTTACTCAGACACCGGGCGTTCACGAGCGTTCGCCAGCCTGGTCACCAGATGGTCGGCGGGTTGCCTATTTTTCGGACGCGAGTGGAGAGTATAACCTCGTGATTGCTGACCAACTAGACGGGTCAAAAAAAACCGTTATAGACTGGAACGACCCTTCATTCTATTATGAACCGCGCTGGTCGCCCGACAGCAAAAAGATAGTGTTCACCGATAAACGGCTGCGGGCGTATTACGTCGACGTGGCCACGCAAAAACGAACGCTTATTGACGAAGACACCTACGACAACCCTGAACGGTCGCTAAATCCGGTCTGGTCACCCGACAGCCGTTGGATCGCCTACACTAAACGGCTTGATAGTCAATTGCGAGCGGTGTTCTTATATAGTCTCACTACGGGCAAGAGCACGCAGATTACGGACGGTATGAGCGATGCCGTTTCAGCCTGTTTTAGCCGCAATGGGAAGCACCTTTACTTTGCTGCCAGTACAAACTTTGGCTATAATTCGGGTTGGCTGGACATGACCTCTATTGAACGCCCGGTGAAGCGAAGCTTGTACGTAATTGTCTTAAAGAAAGGCGATCCGTCGCCGTTGGCTCCGCAGAGCGATGAAGAAAAACCACGCGACGAACTTCCCGCCGATAGTACACAAAAAGCCGTAAAAGCAATTAAGGTAGCGATGGCCAGCAAGCCTGTCAGCGCTACGTTCGCCATAGATCTCGATCAGATCGACCAGCGGATTTTGGCTTTACCCGCTCCCGAACGCGACTATTCAGATCTGCAAACGGCCGCTGACGAGAAGTTGTTTTTCCTCGAAAAAGCCGCTGATGGAAGTGGTGATATTCTTAGCTCATTCGACTGGAAGAGCCGAAAAGTTGAAGAGTTCGTGAAAAAAGTAACGGATTACGCCATCTGCGCCGACGGCAGCAAATTACTTTACGCACAACCGGGCGACAAATGGGCTATTGTCGATACGAAAACTAAGCCGACGGCTGAAGCCGGAAAGCTAGACTTGAGTAAAATGGAGACCTACGTAGACCCCAAAGCCGAATGGACACAAATTTTCAACGAAGCCTGGCGCATTGAACGTGACTTTTTCTACGTCAAGAACATGCACGGTGCCGATTGGCCTGCTATACGAAAAAAATATGAGCCGTTTCTGGCACACGTTGGCCACCGCGCCGACCTGAATTACTTATTGGCTGAAATGATTGGCGAGATGGTCGTAGGACACAATAACATACGTGGGGGAGACATAGCTACTGCTGATGCTACGCCCATTGGTCTGCTGGGTGCTGATTATAGCATTGAGAACGGCCGATACCGCTTTGTCAATATTTACAGTGGACTGAACTGGAACCCCGACCTGCGAGCTCCTCTTACTGAACCAGGCGTTGTAGTAAATAAAGGTGATTATTTATTAGCTGTAAACGGCAAACCATTGACCAGCGGTGACGATGTATATAGTTTCTTCGAGAATACCGCCGACCGCCAAACACTCCTAACCGTTAACAGCAAGCCCACAACGGATGGGGCACGAACAGTGACAGTTGTTCCTATTAAAAATGAAAATGCACTTCGTAACCGGGCTTGGGTCGAAAACAACCGCAAGTGGGTAGATAAGCAAACCAACGGACAGGTTGCTTACGTGTATCTACCTAACACCGGTGAAGGGGGCTACACGTACTTCAATCGTTATTATTTCTCCCAACTGGATAAGAAAGCAGTCATTTTAGATGAACGATTTAACGGCGGTGGCTCCGTGGCTGATTATATCTTGGACAACATCAACCGACCAGTGATGAGCTATTGGGCTACCCGTGAAGGGAAGATGTTTACCTCACCAGCCGCGGCTATCTTCGGACCGAGCGTCATGATTACCAACGAATATGCAGGCTCAGGGGGTGACGCATTACCGCAGTTTTATCGCCGTCGGAACCTCGGTAAGATCGTCGGCAAACGTACCTGGGGCGGATTAGTTGGCATCTACGACTACCCCGTGCTGATGGATGGCGGTCAGATCACGGCCCCACGGTTGGGTGTTGTTAGCCCAGATGGTAAGTGGGAAGTTGAAAACGAAGGTGTGGCTCCAGATATCGAAATAGAAATGACACCTAAAACCACCGAGGTCGGAGCCGACCCGCAATTGGCTAAAGCTACAGAGGTGGTATTGCAAGCGTTGAAGAACGCAACGGCCAAACCAATTGTCAGCCGCCCCGCCGATCCAAATCGGGTGAACTGATGGCTTAGTAAACCAGGTTACTCACCATGACCCATTGCCTCTATATCTAACTAGTGCTTTTCCAATTTAATTTGTAGCCAATAAAATGCGTCTTGTCTGGGCCAAGCTGGAGCTTGGCCTGGGTAACGAACTTAATCAATTATTCACGGGCCAAGCTCCAGCTTGGCCCAGACAATTTCAATTGTATCCTTCTTCTAGGTTTTAGTTTGGAGAACTACTAGGTAAAGCTTCTCTTTTTTACAAGAACCTCTATTTTATCTTCGCTTGAGCTATGTTGAGAGTTATGTTCGATGACCAGGGAAGTGGCCTCAATGATTTATTTGTTATAATCGATGGGGCTATAAGCCACACCTACGTTGTCGATTCATCAGGACTAGGCGACTTCTTTGACACGGCTAATGAGCCCTTACTTACCGAAGAGGCATTAATAAAAAGTAAGAAAGCGGATGTTGCCTATTTGATTCTCCTGTGGGAAGAAATGCTACTTAATGCCCAACCTATCTGTTATCTACCTTTCGATTTATCAGACCAATACGTTGGAGCTTTAAAAATTGTGAAGGGAAGAAAATTACACACAATCACCCAGGTATGCTCACCCGTTATCACTAGTGGAGTACAAAAAGATTACTTTTTACAAGTACAAAAAGAAATCGACTGGCAGAAAAGCGCTGACTTCAAGTGGTCGATATCTCCTTCTGCCATGCTAACAGGACTACGCTGGAGCTTAGCTAAGCTAGAACAGCCAGTAATTCCTCTACGTTACGAATAGGAATTATTGGCTAGCCCAAGCTAAATTGAAAGAGTAGACACAGCTTTCTGTAATGACTACTCTGTTATCATTATTTCGTAATTAATTACCAATTACCGACTGGTTTCTATGAGGCATAACACTTCTTCAGCCAAGTCGTTATATTTGTTCAGAAATAGCGCTTAAGTAAGCGGAGGTCCGTTCAAGCAAAACTGTCTGTAAAAGTGATGCTGATGGCTAGCTTAGTGTACATCTACTTCGCCCCTATCCAATAGTCAGAACCTATCCAGTCTTGTGTAGTCTTACCTATGATTAATTTGATACTGAACCGCCCCGCATTACTCCTCACCGGCCTGCTTTTACTGCTCAGTCAATCTTATGCCCAAACCCTGACAGTTTCCGGCGAGGTAACAAAGCCACTAACGCTACAAGCCGCTGATCTGAAAGCCATGCCGCATACCGACGTAACCGGCAGAGACCACGATGGCAAAGAGCACCGCTACTCGGGCGTTCCGCTGATCGAGTTCCTAAAGCAGGCGGGGACCAGCGTAGGCAGCGAGCTAAGAGGTAAAAATTTGATCAAATACGCGATCATCAAGGCCAATGATGATTACGAAGTGATCTTTGCCTTACCCGAACTTGATCCGGAGTTTGCTACCCGCATAATCATTTTGGCTGATAGCGTCGATGGGGCCGCGTTACCAGCAGGTACAGGGCCGTATCGGGTGGTTGTTCCCGGCGAAAAAAAGCTTGCCCGTTGGATTCGAGAAGTGAAAAGTATTGAAATAAGGTCAGCAAAATAAAATACCCTGCGCTTTCGGTAACAAGTTACACACAGTAGCTCCCTGATCTGTATGCTAAAAAAATTGCTTTGTCTGCTTTTAGTTTGGTCAACCAGCATACATGCTCAATCGCTTCGCGTAGCCGTTGCGGCTAATGCTCAATTTGTGATGGAATCATTGAGCGACGCCTTTCAGAAACAAACTGGCGTCACGATCGAACCGATCGTTAGCTCGTCGGGCAAACTTACTACGCAGATTCAGCAGGGTGCTCCTTTCGACGTATTCCTGTCAGCGGACATGGACTATCCGAACGCATTACATAAACAAGGCCTAACCACAACAGCGCCCACGGTGTATGCTTACGGCTCGTTGGTTCTGTGGACTCTCGGCAACTTACCCATTTCGGCGGATTTGAAGGTGCTGCAAAATTCGGCGGTTCGCCATATTGCCATTGCCAACCCGGCCCTGGCCCCTTATGGCCAAGCGGCTATGTCACTCCTAAAATATCGTAACCTTGTGGAGACGACTAAAGCTAAACTGGTGTACGGTGAAAGCATATCGCAGGTAAACCAGTACATTTTATCCGGTGCCGCTGAGGTAGGCATCACGGCCAAATCGGTTGTGCTCGATCCAAGCTTAAAGCAACGGGGCCGCTGGGTCGATCTGCCTCCGCCAGGTTACTCGCCAATTGCCCAGGGCGTCGTTGTCTTGAAACGGTCGAGCCAGGCCAAAACGGCCCAGCAGTTCGTACAGTTTTTGCGTAGTTCAACCGCCCGACGTATCATTCAACAGTATGGGTATCGTTTCCCAACGTCTTAACGTTTTTATCCATGCCCATTGATTGGGAACCCCTCTGGCTAACGCTACGGCTGGCCAGCATCACCACTGTTTTTCTGCTCATTCTTGGGATTCCGTTAGCGAGTTGGCTAGCCCTCAGCCAATTTCGGCTTAAACCCATCATCGAAGCGCTGGTTAGTCTACCGCTGGTTCTCCCTCCTTCGGTAGTAGGATTTTATCTATTATTGACATTCAGTCCAACGAGCCGCTTAGGAGCGTGGCTTCTGCGTACGTTTGATCTGCAACTCGTCTTTTCCTTTGAAGGACTGGTTGTTGCTTCATTACTATATAGCTTGCCGTTCATGGTTCACCCGATTCAGGCTGGACTCGAAAATTTACCGGTGTCCTGGCGCGAAGCGGCCTACACGTTAGGTCAATCTCCAGCCCGAACCCTTTGGCGGGTTCTATTGCCAAACTGTAAACCAGCCTTGTTGACGGGTATTGTCCTGTCGTTTGCGCACACAATTGGCGAATTTGGCTTAGTGTTAATGATCGGTGGTAACCTACCGGGACAGACCAGAGTAGCATCCATTGCGATTTATGACGAGGTCGAATTGCTGCATTTCGAAACGGCCCATGCCTACGCTGCGCTGTTGCTGGGGGTATCGTTCGTTATCCTGTTGCTGGTCTACAGTATCAACAAACGCGTCACTGTATGATCTCTGCCGACCTGACATTGGCTCGTTTATTTGCCGAAGGCGCCGGTGAGTTACGCGTACAGTTTGAACTAGCAGCAGGCAGCCTCACCGCCTTGGTCGGCCCGTCTGGCTCAGGCAAAACAACGCTATTACGGCTACTGGCGGGATTAGAAACACCAAGTCAGGGTAAGATTACTGTAGACGTGGCTGTATGGCTGGATACAACGCGAGGCATCAACCAACAACCGCAGCAACGTTCGGTTGGCTACATCTTTCAGGATGCCGCCTTGTTCCCGAATTTAACAGTACGCGATAATATCTTGTTTGTCACCCCCAAAGGTCAGCAGGCACTAGCCGACAAACTCATTAAGGCTACAGGCCTAAGCTCTTTTGCCAATCAAAAGCCCAACACATTATCGGGTGGGCAACAGCAGCGGGTGGCGCTAGCGCGGGCGCTGGTTCGTCGGCCCAGCTTACTGCTACTCGACGAGCCGTTTGCGGGCTTAGACGATGAAGCGGCCAATCAACTACGGCAGGTGGTGCTGGAGTTGCATCAGGAATGGGGCACAACCACAGTTTTAGTAAGTCATTATGAGGCTGATGTACAGGCGCTGGCCGACCGAATTATTCGGCTTGAACAGGGGCATATTACAGCCGATACTCCTCGCCGGGAGCTATCCGTTCCTGCGTTAGAAAGAGAACGTATCAAACGAATTTATTTCGACGAGACCCAGCAACAATGGGTAATTGAAACGGCCAGTAGCCAATATCGTTCTACAGATCCTGCCTGGGCATTGTGGCGTGTGAACGATCTTGTACAGCTTACCCGGCTGCCAGGTTAAGGCAAAAGTTGTTAAATATGCTTTTTTTACATTAAGGCACTAATCAAAACCAGCCTTCAATTTAGTAATTTGAGTTACTTTACATATATACAAATTGGCACGAATTCGACGATTGTCTGTGTTAAGAAGACAATCACTTAATTACAAATATACTATGCAAGTGACAATTGAAGTGGAAGATAGCCTGATTGAAGCGCTGGGCTACGAGCGAGTCAAAGACCTGTTAAGCGATTCAGCGGCTCACCTGGAAATGAAAGTAGCCGCTCAAGAAATCCTTAAAGAATTCAGCGAAGAAGACCCTATGCATGATCCTGCCTGGCAAACGGCTCGTCAACAGGCCTGGGAACAGGAAAAACATAAATACTTATTCAAGACTGACGGATGATTTATGTTATTGACGCCAACGTATTGATGAGTGCACTGATCAGCGGCAAAGCGTTTTAC
Organism: Spirosoma soli; assembly: GCF_042684525.1. Classification (NCBI taxonomy): domain Bacteria; kingdom Pseudomonadati; phylum Bacteroidota; class Cytophagia; order Cytophagales; family Cytophagaceae; genus Spirosoma; species Spirosoma soli. The sequence continues at coordinate 44,004 of NZ_JBHULN010000005.1, forward strand.
AAAACGGTATTTAACACGTTTGATCTCATCACGCCAGATTTTGCCCTGATTGAAATTGAGAAGTACAAGCAAACGGTTGCAACAAAATCAAAGTTAAACGATGAGCAGATGCGACGTTTCACGTTTGACCTTTTCAGACGTCTCACAATTTTACCTAACTACTTTTTAACAACCGCTTCATTAACTGAAGCCGGAAGCCTGATCGGCGAGGCTGCCCCCAACGACATAAGCTATCTTGCTCTGGCCTTGCAAACAGATTCAGTTCTGCTAACCCGCGACCGGCCCATCTACGTTGCAGCTCGGCAAAAAGGATTCCGCAAAATCGTGATGTTTGACGACTTCCTTCGGGCGTACAACTGAATTAGTAAACCTTACACTTCCTCTGTTTGCAACTGCTTCTCGTACAGCTCACGGTACGCGCCATTCTTGGCGAACAGCTCCTCATGGGTGCCCTCCTCCACAATCTCGCCTTCATCCAGCATGATGATGTAATCCGCCAGCTTGGCCGACGAAACACGGTGCGAAATCACAACCGACGTCCGATCGGCCATGATGCGCCGGAGGTTATTCAGGATGATATTTTCGGTGTTGGTGTCTACCGCTGACAGACAATCGTCGAGAATCAGAATTTTCGGGTCACGGGCAATGGCTCGAGCAATGCTGAGCCGCTGCTTTTGTCCGCCCGACAACGTAACGCCCCGCTCGCCAACGCGTGTGTCGAATTGCTCCGGAAAGCCAACAACATTTTGGTAGAGATCGGCGTCACGAATCGCCTGTTCAACGCGTTCCTGTGGTAGTTCAGGCTTACCAAAGCGGACGTTGTTGCTAATTGTGTCGGAGAACAGAAAAACGTCCTGCGGCACGTAGCCCATTTGTTCGCGTAGCGAGGTCAGGTTGTAATCCTTAATGGGAATGCCGTCTACGCGAATTTCTCCAGACGTAACGTCGTACATCCGGGTCAGCAGGTTAGCCAGCGTGCTTTTGCCCGAGCCGGTCGTACCCAGAATGGCTACCGTTTCGCCCGCCCGAACGTGCATCGAGAAGTCTTTGATGGCAATGATACCCGAATCCGGATAAACGAACCGGACATTCTTAAATTCAATCTCGCCTTTAACTGTATGCTGTACGTTTTTCTGGGATACGATGTCGGTTTTGATGTTCAGAAACTCGTTAATCCGCTCCTGTGAGGCAGCCGCCCGTTGGGTTTGGCTCGTTGTCCAGCCCAGTGCCATCACTGGCCAGGTAAGCATGTTAACGTACAAAATGAATTCAGTGATGTTACCCGGCGTCAGTCGTCCGGCCAGAATTTCCTGGCCACCGACAAACACAACCAGCACATTGCTGAGCCCAACTAGAATAGCCACGATAGGAAAAAACAAGGAGTCGACCCGGGTCAGACTAAGCGATTTGTTGCGGTATTCGTCGCTTTCGACTTCAAACTTGGCCGCCGAATTGTTTTCCTGCACGAACGCTTTCAGCACTCGAATACCCGAGAAAGCCTCCTGCACATAAGTTGAAAGGCGAGATAAGCTCCGCTGAATTTCTTCGGACCGGCGAATGATGATGTTATTGACAATGTAAATCGCCACTGACAAAATCGGCAGGGGCAGCAACACGTACAGCGATAAGCGAGCGTTGATGCTTACCATGTACGTAATGACCAGAATGAATAGCACAATCAGGTTCAGGCCATACATAATGCTAGGCCCGATATACATTCTGACCTTACTAACATCTTCTGAAATTCGGGCCATCAGATCTCCCGTGTTATGTTGCCGGTAAAAGCTTAGCGGAAGGGTCTGGTAGTGATCGTAGATTTCATTCTTCAGATCATACTCAACGTGCCGGGACATCACAATGAGCGCTTGCCGAACCAGGAACAAGAAGAACCCTTTCAGCAGCGCCATCACCAGGGTGAGCACCCCAAACAGCAAGATACTGAACGCAAAGACGTCGTAGAGCGCCGACTGCAACGGCGACTTATCGTATAGGTAATAGATGTCGAGCGTTTCGCGGACCAGATCCAGGGCGTAACGGACCAACTGAGCCGGAAAAATGCCAAACAGATTGGAAATGACGGTAAAAACCGTCCCCCAAATCAGGTACCATTTATATTTAAGAAGGTATTTATTGAGGTAGGAAAGTGCTTTCACGGGCGGCCGAACAGCTTTTTATTGCTAACCGTACGCGTTGGCGAAAAGTTGCAGCTTCTCTTTTGCTGAACCAGGGAAGCCGTTACCATTTGCCGACCTCCCTTAGTCTGCAACCATTCATTATTTCTCCCACACCAGATTTGACAGCGAAAGAGCGGCTATGGCCACTAACGCCAGCCCCAATACGCCCGTGCCGAGCACAATGGCAGCCATCGCCCAGCCTTTGCCGCGGTAGCGATCCTTGTTACGCTTAATGGTTGTCACACTTGCAACGCCCAGTAAAATGGCTGCTAGTGGCAACGTAACGCTTAATACCCACATGGCCGTTCCCGTAGCCGCTAAGAGTAAGGGCGCATACGCCAGAACCGATAACCCCAGGGCAACTAATGCTAACGGGTGGGTTTTTCGGTTCGTGCTGTTCCGGTCGATGGTGTGCGTTCGGGGCGCTACGTGCGCTACCGGAATTTTGCTAAACCAGGTGTTGATACGTCGGGTCGGGTAGCTATCCGGATTACTATGCCGGGTTGAGTGCGTTGATGCCTGACTGGCCACCGCAGACATTTGCCTCACTGGAGCAGCCGGTTCAGCAACTTCTTTTAGCGCTGTGGGTTTATCCGTACGTAACGAAATTGGGCTGGCTTGATCGGGTAGCGTGTCGGCCGAAGCAGTAAGGTCGGCCAGAGCCGGTGCCTGATGGTGAGGAGCGTTTCGTTGTGGCTGGAAGTAAGCGTAGCGCGATGGGCCACAGCCCGATAGCAGAGCAAGCACGGAGGAGAGGGCAATGGCCAATGAACGGCCAAATTGCCAGCGAGCAAGGAACATAAAAGAGGAAGTACAGGTTAAGTCATACGGTTTCGATTGGGAAAAATACGCGGTATTCCGTACTTTTGCAACCAGTTCAGACAGTTCTTTTCTTTATCGGTAGATTTACTAGTTTTAGGCGGGATGCTCAATAGGCGACTACTCCGAATAAAGGTCATGCAGGCGTTATACGCGCTTCGGCAGGCCGAATTTTCCAACCAGCAATTAGCCCTCGATGGCATTGCAGATCTCTTCCAACCCGACCTTAACTCGATGTTGCCGCAAGACAAACGGCAGCTCGAAGGCTACCGAAAACTTGCCGGTCTTTTGTTTGAGGAGGCCATTAAAAACAATCAGCCCGCTCAGGACGAAGATGCTCCAACCAAGGTGTTGAAAGCCGCTAATGACGGGTACCTCTTTTATCAGATTCGCACGAAGAAAGACCGTCAGCACCTCGCTCAGATGCTCATCAAGCAGGTGAACAGCATTTACGATGATTATCTGCGGGTGTTGCTGCTAATGGTTGAGCTTGGTCATGCCGCTCGCATTGACCGGGAACGTCGGTACCGAGACGTCGACGAAACTCCGTTCCCATTCGAGTCTGATTTGAACGATAACAGCGTGGTTAAAGCACTGGCCGACCACCAGCCTCTTCGTAACGAAGCGGTTCGGCACGGCATCTCCTGGACTGAAGATCTTGGCTTTGTTCGTAAGGCCCTGCGTGAAGTGCTGAAAACGGACGAGACGTATCGGGCTTACTGCGAACAGAAAACGCATACGGCCGACGAAGATCAGGCCCTGGCACAATACGTGCTACGAACCTTGATATTCAAACACGAGATTATTCGGGGACACCTGGCCGAAATCGACCTGAGCTGGACCGAAAACAGTGAAGTAGTGCGTGGTTTGGCTATCCGAACCTTTAAATCGGCGCAGAGTGCTGCTGGTTTGCAACTCGAACCGTTGACCGACGACTGGGAAGAAGATGAGTTGTTTTTGAATACGTTATTTGAAAAATCGGTTGAGAATAATGTCGATTACGAACAGTTACTGGCTGACCAGCTTAAAAACTGGGATGTTGAACGCGTTGCAATACTCGACAAGATTATTTTGAAACTGGCTGTTTGCGAGCTGCTTAATTTCCCAAACATTCCAGTTAAAGTGACGATTAACGAATATATCGAACTCGCTAAAGCCTACAGTACGCCCAAAAGCGGTAAGTTTGTCAACGGAATACTAGACAACCTATCCGAAAAATTGCAAACATCGGGGCGTCTGCGCAAAAGCGGACGTGGTTTACTGGATAATAAATAAGAGTTATAAAGTCATCAAGTTGTAAGGTTGTAAAGCTGGATTAGCTACCCTTAGAACTCTCCTACTCTATAACTCTACAACTTTAGAACTTTAAAAAAATGAGCAGAATTGGCCGTGATTTAACCTTTTTGCTAGCCGGACTCGTTGCCGGTACTGTTGTTGGTTTGTTATATGCTCCCGACAAGGGAGAAATCACCCGCGACCGTTTGTCGTTTCGGTTATCGAAATACCGTGAGCAAATTCAGCAATTATTGACGGACCTAATCAATTCGTCGGAGTTGCCCGAAAACTTATCGAAAAATGAAGGGCAGCGAGTTGTTAATGACGCCCGCGAGAAGGCGGAACGACTCCTGGAAGATGTAGACCGCCTGATGGCACAGATTAAACAGCAAAACGCCTAATTTTCGTCGACACGTTTTTAATTAGCACGTTCCAAAAAAATAAGCAAGCGAACAGGAACGTGTTAATTAAAAACTGATATGCAAGAACAATGCGATTCAGAAATTGGCTTTTAGTTGTGGCCGCAACGGCCATGAGCTTTGCACAAATTAGCTGCGACAACCGGCAGCAGGGTGAAGCCTCGAAAGAAGTAGCTTCTGAAAAAATGCCTAAGATTACGTTCTCCGAAAAAGGCATTTATGATTTTGGCACGCTTACCGAAGGCGATACGGTCGAGCACGTGTTCGAGTTCACAAACACGGGACAGTTTCCGCTGATTATTAACAACATTACAGCTTCGTGCGGGTGCACCACGCCAGAATGGCCCCGCGAACCAGTTGCACCCGGAGCTAAATCGTCGGTTCGGGTGCGGTTCAACAGTCGAGGCAAAAGCGGAGAGCAAAACAAAACGATCACCATTTTCGCTAATACCGACCCGGCCATGACCGATCTGCAATTTAAGGCCCTGGTGCAACCCAAAGCTGATTCACCCAAAACGTCATAACCACTAACTCATGTATTCTATCCTGTTACAAGCCGCGACTGGCACACCCATGCTTTACAACGTGTTGCTATGGGTAGCCATCATAGGCGTCTTTTATTTTTTCATGATTCGGCCGCAACAGAAGAAGCAGAAGGATCAGAAAAATTTTGTCGACAACCTGAAAAAGGGCGACAACGTTGTGACCATCGGAGGTCTGCACGGCCGTGTGGCATCAGTAGAAGGCACCACCGTTACACTCGAAGTGGATCGGGGGGTTAAGATGACATTTGAGAAAACATCGATCTCCCGCGAAGCAACGGTTAAACCGGTTGAAGCTGAGAATAAGTAATTCGTGACCTGAGTAAAGTGCGTGTATTGGGTGAAGTCTATTGTACTTCCTACCCTCAATACACGCATTCCACGCTCTCCAACTACTCCACCCACTATTGTGATTTCCCCGCAAAACAGTCAGTCATTTCAGCCAACTAAAGCGCTGCTGTGTTTAGGTGCAGCAGCGCTTTTCTGGTTTCTGAACGCCCTGAACAAAACTGGTTATACGCTTAATGTTGAGTACCCAGTGCGGTTTGTGTATAACGACTCGCTCTTCATACCAACTTCGCCCCTTCCCCGCACAGTAACGGTCAACGTATCGAGCGATGGCTGGGGCTTGTTACGTCATTCATGGCTGCCATTTCGGGTTGAGCCGGTTGATTACGTTGTAAAGAATCCAATGCAGGCGTCGGTCATTAACACGTCGTCTCTGACGGCTGCGCTGGCTGAGCATGTCAAGAAACTACAGGTTAACTACGTTGTGGCCGATACGCTCGAAATGGATTTCGACCGTCGGATGACGAAGACGGTTCGCCTAATACCCGACAGCTTACATATTAATCTGGCTCCCCGTTTTGTTGTCTCCAGCATCATCAACCTTACGCCACGTACCATTCAGGTTGAAGGCCCGGCGCGACTTGTACGAGGGGTTCCGGATACGTTGGTGGTGAAAATTCCTCGTAAACGTATTGTCGATAACTATGACGAAGAGATTCCGTTAAATCACCTCCGTCATCCGCTACTTCGCACCAGCGCTGATCGCGTAGCTGTAAGCTTTGAAGTAGGGGAGTTATTATCTCCTCTGCCAGCGGCCTCCCAGCCTGAATCAACAACCTCCGCTAAATCAAACAAATCAGCCGCCCGCACCCGCCGATGAGTCAGCTCCCCACCAAAAGACCATTTCAGGTAGGCGTCACGGGCGGCATTGGTTCGGGCAAAAGCATAGTGTGCCGTATTTTCCAGGCCTTCGGCATTCCGGTTTACGTAGCCGATGAGCGCGCTAAGTGGCTCACCGAACACGACCCTATCCTGAAAGCAGACATCATTCGGGTACTAGGTCCGCAGGCGTATGATGCCGCTGGACATTATAACCGCGGTTGGGTAGCCTCGCAGGTGTTTACCGATCCGGCTTTGTTGAGCCAGCTCAATGGCGTCATTCATCCGCGGGTGATGGCCGACACCGCAGCCTGGGTAAACGAGAACGCGAATCAGCCGTATCTCATAAAAGAAGCGGCCATTATGAAAGCCGCCGGAGACAGTAACTCCCTTAACTGGGTGATCACCGTTCAGGCCCCCATCGACCTTCGTATCCGTCGCATCCGGCAGCGCGACCCTCACCGATCAGAAGCTGAGATCAAGAACATCATTGAGCGGCAGGTCAGCGATGCCGACCGAGTGGCGATTGCCGACTTCGTAGTTGAGAATAACGAAAGCCAGCTCCTATTACCCCAGGTAGTAGCATTACACGAGGCTTTTGTTAATTTTAACGTATGAAAAAAACTGTACTTACTCTTCTTACAGCCTGCACTGGAAGTTTTTTGCTGGGTGCTTTTATCAGCGCCCCCGATGATCCTAAAAAGCCGCTAACTGCGGATATGGCCGATGTAGCCGCCCGGCTGTTTGGCCTCGAGTTTTCCCCCGCCGAGCGAGATTCTATGCTCGACAACCTCAACGATTTTCGCACGGATTACGATGCTCTGCGCAAGATCGACTTGCCGAACGAGGTTTCCCCAGCCCTGTATTTTAATCCACTGCCAGCCGGGTTTAAGCTAGCGACGGGGCCCTCATCGTTTAAAGCATCGGTTGCGGCCAAAGTTACCTTGCCCACCAATCGCGACGAGCTGGCTTTTTATACCGTAGCGCAATTAGGCGAGCTCATCCGAACCCGGCAGATTTCATCCGTTGAGCTAACGCAGTTCTTCTTGAATCGGCTTAAAACATACAATCCAAAGCTACTGTGCGTGATTACACTCACAGAAGAGTTGGCCTTACAGCAGGCCAAGCAGGCTGATGCCGAGATAAAGGCCGGTAAGTACAGAGGCCCACTTCATGGAATTCCGTACGGTGCTAAAGATCTGTTGGCCAAGAAAGGCTACAAAACAACCTGGGGATCGGTGCCTTATAAAGACCAGACAATCAACTCTGACGCTACGGTCATTCAAAAGCTGGAAACAGCTGGTGCCGTCCTGTGCGCCAAAACGTCGGTGGGTGAGCTGGCCTGGGGCGATGTTTGGTTTGGCGGTATGACCCGCAACCCCTGGAAACCCGAAACTGGCTCCAGCGGCTCGTCGGCCGGGACCGCTTCGGCCGTATCAGCCGGTTTGTTACCCTTTGGTATAGGCACCGAAACACTCGGCTCTATTGTGTCGCCTTCAACCATTTGTGGCACTACAGGTTTACGTCCCACGTTTGGCCGTGTAAGCCGACATGGCGCCATGGCCTTAAGCTGGAGCATGGACAAGATTGGTCCCATTACGCGCTCGGTTGAAGATTGCGCCCTGGTGTTCAACGCCATCTATGGTCCTGATGGGAACGACTTAACCGTTATGGCTGCGCCGTTCCGGTATGCACCCATGGCATCGCTCAAAGGCATGCGGATCGGATACGTTAAGAAAGCATTCGACAGTAACTACCCGACCAAAGCAAACGACTCCCTGACTTTACAAACCCTTCGTAAGCTGGGGGCCGAACTCGTACCGTTTGATTTACCAACGGGCGTTCCGGCTAACCGAATTTCGTTTGTGCTAGGTGTTGAAGCCGCTGCCTCGTTCGACGAACTGACCCGCTCAGGTCGCGATGATCAAATGGTTCGGCAGATCAAGAATGCATGGCCGAATGAATTCCGCTCATCGCGTTTTGTCCCGGCCGTAGAGTACGTACAAGCCAATCGTGCCCGCACCAAACTGATTAACGAGATGAACAAGCAGCTTAAAGACGCCAAGATTGACGTTTACGTAAGCCCAACTTACGCCGGAGGTAATTTGACGCTGACGAACCTGACGGGTAATCCCTGCGTAGTGTTGCCCAATGGATTTAACAAGCAGAACACGCCGAGCAGCATTACATTTATGGGTCAATTGTTCGAAGAAGGCAAAGTGCTGGCGGTTGCTAAAGCCTATCAGGACGCTACCGAATGGCACAAAAAACACCCAAATCTTAAGTAAGTAAATTCAAGAACATCAGGCCAAACGGCTCCCCAATGTGCTTTTCAACATAGCGTATCGGAGAGCCGTTACCCGTTTTTAGACAAACTTTCTTTATGAGTTAGGGTTAAATAAATGGATGTAAACAACAAAACGTTATGAAACAAGTATTGATGATAGTCGGATTACTATCCGTAATTTATGGTTGTGCCCCCCGTGTTACCGTTGATAGTAACAGCAATATTGATTTCAATAAATACAAGACGTTTGCCTGGATGGACTCCGACGTGAAGGCTGGGCAAAATCCGTTGTACTATAATCAGCTGGCAACCGAGAGCGTTGAAAACACCATGGGTAGGGTGTTAAGCGAAAAGGGATTGAAAGAAGTGAAGTCGAAGCCGGACCTCATTGTAGGCTACCACTTCTTTGTAGAAGACAAAACCCGAACGGTAGCGACGCCCAACTCAGCGTTCTACGGGCCATACGCAGGCTGGGGACGGTGGGGCTACGGTGGCTGGGGACCTGGCTGGTGGGGCTGGGGTGGCCAGCAATACACGCAGGAACAGTATCAGGCCGGTACGCTTGTAGTAGACATGGTCGATGCCCGTACCCGCAAATTGGTATGGCGAGGTTCGGTTCAGAACGCCGTTGCTGATCCTGCCCGGATTGCAGCTCAGTTAACCAAAGAAGCGGAACGTATCGCCGAGAAATTTCCGGAACGAAAGAGTTAATTAGCAGTTATGTCTTAACGCAAAGAGCCCCAATGTAACCTAGGTTACATTGGGGCTCTTTGCGTTAAGACCTTGATCATTACCACAACTTCTCCGGGTAAGCACCTTCATCGTGGAGCTTTTTCAACGCTGCCTGCACCGTTGGCTTATCCTCCGGGTACGTTACGCCAAACCAGGCCGACCGGCTCCGGAACACCTTGCAATGCCCGGTATCGGTCTGGATCAGATTTGTCATTACAGTAGGGATATAAAACTCGGCTTTCGGCGAATCGATGTTGGCAATGGCGTAGCTTTCAAACTGATGCTGCACCAACGGGAACACGCTGGGTTTGAACCCCCAAAAGTTCATCGACACGGGTGTATCCGGCGACAAAGGCGTAACGCCCTCGGCTTCTTCGTACACGATTCGGCCTTCCTTCTCGTAGATTTTAGTTCGCTCGATCACCGATGCCAGATTTCCGTTTTCACCGACGGCACACACGCCCCGCGACACCGAACCGTTCTCTGACAACGTATTTTTTACTTCATAACCAACCATGGCATGAAGTTGGTCATCCGTATCGGTTTTCAAGAAGTTGCCAATTAGTTGGAAGGCTTCCAGGCCATAGAAATCATCGGCGTTGATCACGGCAAAAGGCGTTTCTACATGGTCTTTCGCGCAGAGCATAGCATGACCCGTTCCCCAGGGTTTGGTACGTTTTACCTCGCCTAACTCAGCCGGAACATACGAATCAAGGGCCTGGATAGCATAGTCCACCTCGATCTTACCGGCTAATTTTTCGGTAAAGATCTCTTCAAAGTCCTTGCGCAATTCATCACGAATGATGAAAACGACTTTACCAAAACCGGCCCGGACAGCGTCGAATAAGGAATAATCCATGATGGTTTCCCCATGAGGCCCAAATTGATCGAGCTGTTTGATACCACCGTAGCGGCTGCCCATGCCGGCGGCCAGAATCAAAAGAGTTGGTTGCATTTCAGTTAAGAATAATCAGGTAATTAGTTATCAACTTTAAGTTGGGGCAGATGTTGCCTGACAAGCAAACGTTTTCAGTAATAATTGCCGGGCAACGCTTGCCCGGCAAACGTTGCCCGGTCAAAATTAGGGAAAAGGATTTCGGCGACCTATCCGAATACTCATTAAGCGTATGCACCCCGGCTAATCAGTTTTAATGAAAATTAATTCTCCAAAACATACTATTTATCTTTGTTGTTAGTATAATTGTATGTTAAACAATAGTTGTTCTAGCAATTATCCTTCATCAATCAAACGTTACTCGTGCCAGAGCTGTATGTTTTGGCACGAGTGGTAAATCTGACCGGGTATGCCATTCTATCACACATTGGGGCAAATACCACCTAAACGACACACACAGTTCGAGAAACCGTCGGGCGGCCGTGGCGACCGCAACAACGGACCGGGACCGTTCTACTACGAGCAGTTGTTCGGTACAATCGGTTTCGATGGCATGTCGTCGCTGCTGTACCACGTTCATCGCCCAACGATGGTGCGTGAGGTGCTGGACAGCGTAGATATGACGCCTAAGCTGGCCGTTGAAAAAAACATGTTGGCTCGGAAGCTGATCGGCTTTAACGTTGAACCCGCTGATGATTACGTAGAAAGCCGCGTACCACTGTTGGTTAATAGTGATCTGACTTTTGGATTAGCCGCTCCCCGCCAATCGCTGACCGACTACTTCTATAAAAATGCGGATGCCGACGAGCTGTTGTTTGTGCATCGGGGATCGGGACGGTTACGGACGTTGTTCGGTACCATTCCATTCGAGTACGGGGATTATCTGGTTATTCCACGCGGGATGATTTACCAGATTGAGTTTGATACTCCCGACAATCGATTGCTCTACGTCGAATCGCATTCGCCGATTTATACGCCCAAACGCTATCGGAACCATTTTGGGCAGATGCTCGAACATGCGCCTTTCTGCGAACGCGACATAAAGCGCCCACAGGACCTCGAAACGCATGACGAAACCGGCGACTTCCTGATGAAGATTAAGAAGCAGGGAGCACTTCACTCACTGGTGTATGCCAGCCATCCGTTCGATGTCGTTGGTTGGGACGGCTATAATTATCCGTACGGTTTTTCCATTTTCAACTTCGAACCGATAACAGGCCGTGTGCACCAGCCGCCACCCGTACACCAAACGTTTCAGACCGATACGTTTGTGGTTTGCTCGTTTGTTCCCCGGCTCTACGATTACCACCCGAAGGCCATACCGGCTCCGTATAACCACTCGAACATCGACTCCGATGAAGTAATCTATTACGTGGATGGCGACTTCATGAGCCGCAACGACATTGCCCAGGGGCACATTACCCTGCACCCCGGCGGCATCCCTCATGGCCCGGCACCAGGGGCAATGGAACGCAGTATCGGCAAGAAAGAAACGCAGGAGTACGCCGTCATGGTCGATACGTTTCGGCCGCTCATGGTAACCGAACAAGCCCTGAAATTAGACGACGGGAAGTATTATAAATCGTGGTTAGAGTAGAGCGGGTTTCCGCCCGCAGATTATTAATGTAGCGGGTTCCACCCGCTCTACACATCAACAAACATGGAAGCTTTAGACATTCTTGAACCACAGACCGGAGCCACGGAGCACACCGACTTTCTGCCCCTCAATGGCACCGATTATTTGGAGCTTTACGTTGGTAATGCCCGCCAGGCCGCCCATTATTTCCAGACGGCGTTTGGCTTTCAGCCAGTAGCCCACGCGGGACTGTCGACGGGCGTAAAAGACCGGGAATCGTACGTTGTTCAGCAGGGGAAGATTCGCCTTGTGTTAACCTCACCTTTGCACGGTGATTCCGCCATTGGCCGGCACATTGACCTGCACGGCGATGGCGTTCGGGTGGTGGCCTTATGGGTAGATGACGCCACTAAGGCCTTCGAGGAAACCATTAGCCGGGGCGCGAAGGCGTTCATGCAGCCTACTCGCGAAGAAGACGAACACGGCTACGTAGTTCGGTCGGGCATCCATACCTACGGCGATACGGTTCACGTATTTGTAGAACGCAACGAGTATACTGGCGTTTTTCTACCTAATTATCAGCCCTGGACGCCAACCTATCGCCCAGCCGATGCCGGTTTGAAATACGTAGATCACATGGTGGGCAATGTCGGCTGGAATGAGATGAACACCTGGATGCAATTTTATGCCGACGTGATGGGCTTCCAGCAGCTCGTTTCCTTTGACGACAAAGACATTTCAACGGATTACACGGCCTTGATGAGTAAGGTCATGAGCAATGGCAACGGTCGGGTTAAGTTTCCGATCAATGAACCAGCCGAGGGCAAGAAGAAATCGCAGATTGAAGAGTATCTGGATTTTTACGGCGGACCGGGCGTTCAGCACATCGCCGTCGCTACGGATAACATCGTTGAAACAGTGTTGACACTGCGTGATCGGGGCGTTGAATTTCTGAGCGTACCCGATACGTATTACGATGACCTGGCCGAACGCGTGGGTAAAATAGACGAAGAGATTGCAACGCTACGGCCGCTGGGCATTCTGGTCGACCGGGACGACGAGGGGTATCTGCTTCAGATTTTTACGAAGCCAATTTGCCCCCGGCCAACCCTGTTTTTCGAGATTATCCAGCGCAAAGGCGCCCGTTCGTTCGGGAAAGGCAATTTTAAAGCGCTGTTTGAGGCCATCGAACGCGAACAGGAGTTAAGAGGAACGTTGTAATTAATGAGTGCAAGAGCGAAAGAGTGAGCGAATCCCTACTGCCCAGTCACCCTTTCTCTCTTGCACTCTTTCGCTCTTTACTTATGACTCAGGATTATTCTAAATACACACCTGACGACCAGGCCGTTTGGAAGCTCTTGTTCGAGCGGCAGATGGAACGTCTGCCCGGCCGGGCCAGCCAGGCATACATGGATGGCATTGTGGCAACGGGTTTTCCAAACAGCAACATCCCGGATTTTGACCGGGATTTGAACCCACGACTCGTTCCACTCACGGGATGGCGGGTTGTGGCCGTGCCTGGCTTGATTGGTAACCGCGAATTTTTTGAACTGATGGCCGATCGGCAGTTTCCGGCAACGACCTGGCTCCGCCAACGCGACCAGCTTGATTACCTGCCCGAACCCGACATGTTTCATGATACGTTCGGGCATGTGCCGGTGCTGACCAATCAATCCTTTTGTGATTTTCTGGCCGCGTTAAGCCGGATCGCCCTCAAATTCATTGATCACGAGGAAGCTATCGACATGATTGCCCGTCTGTATTGGTACACCGTTGAGTTCGGGCTAATTCAGGAAGCCGACGGTCTACGCATCTACGGGGGCGGCATCTTGTCATCGCCGGGCGAAACCGTTTACAGCCTGGAAAGTGATCACCCAAAACGACTGCCTTACGACGTAGAGACGCTGCTCCAGACACCATACATCATTGATCACTTTCAGGAACAGTATTTCGTAATCAACTCCCACGAGCAACTGTTTCAGTCAGTACCCGAAATTGAACAGAAGCTGGAAGGGTTGTTAGTTAGCTAGTTTGGTTATTTTTGTCAGCAATACACGATTACTGCCAACTAGTAACCGGTTTCTGTTCGCCAACAATGACGCACCCCTCCGACACGCGGGCCTATTTTTTTAAGATTGACACCACAATCAAGAAAATTCGTAATGCACTTCAAAAGCAGTTCAACGACGCCGGTTTCGACTTGACGGTGGATCAGTGGGTAGTGATCGACCATCTGTTTCGCAATCCAGGAATCAGTCAGAATACAATCTCGGAAATGACCACCAAAGATGCGCCAACGGTTACCCGAATCATTGATTTATTGAGCCAGAAAGGCCTGACCGAACGGCGAATGGCAGATAACGATCGGCGTAAATTTCTAGTCTATCTAACACCAGCCGGTGAAGCCAAGCATCAGGAAGTGTTGCCGGTTGTATCAGCCATGCGACGGAAGGGTTGGGGAAATTTAAGCGAAGAAGATTATCAGCACTTCGTCCGAATCATGGATTCGATTTATACGAACGTAAGTGAATAACTGTGAAGCCGACACCCTTGTCGGCTTTTGTATATCAGTCAGTGAATGCATCAGCGCTCGATCATGTACGGAATTTTCAACTACGACATTGCCAGCCCTCGCATGGGCGTGAAAGTTGGCGAGTATATTCTTGATCTGGAATTAGTTAGTTTGCTTGGCTATTTCGGAGATCTCAACATCGATCCGGCCGTGTTTGCCCAGCCCGTATTGAATGACTTTATCGCCCTGGGCAAGCCAGTCTGGCAAGCGGTTAACCAGCACATCAAAGCATTATTGAGTGACGAACAAGCCGCTTTGGCCGACATTCATGACCAGGTATTCATTCACCAGTCGAGAGCGACGATGCACCTGCCGGTACGTATCGGCGACTATACCGATTTCTACGCGGGTATCCATCATGCCGAAAACGTCGGGCGCATGTTCCGGCCTGATGCCGAGCCGTTATTGCCCAATTACAGACATCTACCCGTAGCGTATCACGGCCGGGCCTCGTCAATTGTCGTATCCGAAACACCCGTTCGACGGCCGCAGGGACAGTTCATGCAAAACGGCCAGGTCACGTTTGGCCCATCACAGGCGCTGGACTTTGAGTTAGAGCTGGGGCTGATTATTGGCAAAAGCAATCCATTAGGTAAGCCAATACCCATTGACGAAGCCGAAGACTATATCTTTGGTATTACGTTGTTCAACGACTGGTCGGCACGCGATATTCAACGGTGGGAATATCAGCCGTTGGGCCCTTTTCTGGGTAAGAATTTCTCGTCATCTATGTCGGCCTGGGTGGTGCCACTCGACGAATTAGAGCCGTTTAGGGTAGAAGGCCCGGTTCAGGAACCAGCGCCCCTGCCCTACCTACAATCGTCTAAACCAGGGCACTTTGATATTCAGTTGGAAGCGATACTACAGACGAAACAGGGGACCGAGCATCGCATCTGTCAGACGAATGCGAAACACCTGTACTGGAGTTTTGCCCAGCTAATTGCGCACCACACCGTTGGGGGTTGTAACCTGAAAATTGGCGATGTGCTGGCTACAGGAACGATTTCCGGCACCGCGCCCGACTCGTTTGGCTCACTGCTGGAGTTGAGCTGGAACGGTACTCAACCATTGGCGTTAGCCGACGGCTCCAGGCGAACCTTTCTGGAAGACGGAGACAGCATTACGTTACGTGGTTTGGCCGTTGACGACGAGTTTGGTCTACGAGTAGAACTAGGTGATGTTTCGGGTAAAGTATTATCGGCGTTGCAACGGTTTAGTTAAGGTAAGGGTCAGTTGGTTAAACACCTTTCTTCCTTTTAAGCGTATATGTATCGTTCCTGGTTTATTCATTTACTGGCTGCCTTATCGTTGCTCAGTTTGTATAGCTGTGAGAACTGCGGGCCTTCAGCCGAACCGTCGCTTATACTATCGTTCCAGACGAACACTCGGCAGAAAATTGATACGTTATACGCCATTGGCAGCCAGAAGCCCGTTCCGGCTCAACCTTATTCAACCACAGCTCTGACAACGGGCACACAGCTTGCGCTTCCGCTAAATCTTAACGCCGATAGCACCCGGTATGTGTTCAGAATAGACGGGCAACGGGATACAGTAACCGTCTTCTACGAACGTCGATTTGCTTACCGCAACCGGAAGTGCGGCTACGTTCTGGACTTGTACCAGCCCAAAGGCAAGTCGGCCCGGACAACCCGTGGTACAATCCCTTACGTATCGTATCTGCAAAACCGCGATGGGGCATTTCTTAGTAGCTCTCAGAACACACAAGTTCAATTATCGGTGCGCCTATGAAACGGTTTATACTAGGAATTGTCTTGCTGCTGGTGACCTTACCAGGCCTCGGGCAAACAAAGAGTCCTTTGCTAATTGGTATCGACGTATTAAAACCGGTGCTTTCGGTAGCTACGCCCAACCGACCTGCCTTTCGGCTAGCAGAGCTTACAGTGAAGGTCCCACGACAGTATGGTTCCTACCTGTCAGTCGTGGGCGGTTATGGCCAGATGCGATCGGACACCACCTTTCGCAATGTGCTCATGAACTTGCAGGGTGGTTATCTCAAAGTTGGAGTGGAGTCCGTTACCGAACGAGGTTTCATAAAAGGCTTTCATGGTTTGGCAGCATTCTCAAATGAGTCTGCTGATTACGTGTTTTCAGGACCAAATTTCGGCGACTATCGAGCGATTGCCCTCCGGCAAAATCGTGTAGCGGTGGGCATAGAAGGGTTCCTTGCCCATCAGACACCTTTATCTAAACGATTCCTGCTTCGTATGAGCGCCCGAGCCACGTTAGCTGGCATGGTCGGTAATCGAACCGATAAAATTCCGGTTGTTTTCGCACCGGGCGTTGGCCTGGTTACAGGTGACCCAATTATGTATAGCGTTGGGGTTGGGGTACATTTGCTGTACCAAACCAATACGCGCCCAATTGCAACTCCTCAACAATGATCAAAACGATTAACCCCGCTGACCTTACTCCCCCCGAGTTCTATAAGTTCATGATCGGTACGATAGGCCCTCGACCGATTGCCTTTGCCAGCACAATTGATGCGCAGGGCAACGTCAATTTAAGCCCCTTTAGCTTTTTTAACGTCTTTGGTTACAACCCGCCGACGCTGGTGTTTGCGCCAAGCCTTAACCGACACGGCCACAAGAAGCATACGCTGCTGAATCTGGAAGAGGTGGGCGAGGTGGTTATTAATGTCGTGAGCTATGCCATGGTCGAGCAGATGTCACTGGCCAGTGCCGAGTTCGAGCGAGGAGTGAATGAGTTTGAAAAAGCTGGCTTTACGGCCGTGGCATCTGAGCGAGTTCGCCCACCAAGGGTACTGGAGTCACCGGCTGCTTTTGAGTGTGTAGTCCGGCAGATCATCGCCACCGGTGATAAACCCGGCGCGGGCCATTTAGTCATTTGCGAAGTTGTCATGGCGCATTTGCACGATATCATTTTCGACGAAAAAGGAGCCATTGATCCGCACCGTGTTGACCTCATCGGTCGCTTGGGAGCCGACTGGTACGCCCGTGCGCATGGTGATGCGTTGTTCGAAGTGGCCCGGCCTAAAGTTGGTATCGGCGTCGACCGGATTCCGGCTACGATACGTAACAGTGCAATTTTATCAGGCAACGATCTTGGTAAACTAGGCAGCTTTGCAGAACTGCCCACGGCGGACGAGATAAGTGAATTTCGGGCGTCCGGCGTGATGAACGAACTGTTCGACGAGGCAAAACACGGCTGTCAGTACCTGCCTGATCTGCTGCATATGCGAGCCAAACAACTACTTGCGGAAAACAAGGTACGCGAAGCATGGCTTACGTTGCTGCAAACCGGCCTGTAGCTATCGCCACTGTAAACAATGCCGTAACGGTGCCGTTAAGAACGTACGTCTTTACGCATAGCATTGTTATGAAAGGTATAATATTCTCTCTTACGTTAGTTGCAGGCATACTTCTGTTGGCCGGTTGCTCATCGGAACCAGATAGTAACGGATTGGCTGAAGAGATTAACAACCAGCGAATCGAAAACGCCAGTGAAAATACTCCTGAAGCTAAGGCAGCTACTTCTAAAAACGACCAGAAAGACGTGGCAGAATACATGGTCGACCTGGCAGATATTAGTTTGGCCAAGCACGTAATGAGCTTGTTAGCCATTAAACGATCTGTTCATCCAGCCGTACAAGTGTATGCCCATGAGACCGTTCAGCAGGAGGACGAAGAAAGGCAGAGGCTCAACGCTCAGGGTCAACAATACAAAATTACCTTGCCATCAACGCTCTCCAACACAAGTCAGCTCATGGTAGCAAAGTTAGAGGAGCAAAAAACGGGAGCCGACTTTGACAGTTATTACCTTAGCTACATAGCCGAACTCAACGATAGCGCGATCAGCAAGGCTCAGAATCTGATCAAAAACACCGATAAACCAGCTCTGGCTGGCTTTTTCGAAAACCTCATTGCTACTGATGAGCTGCATATGAAAAAGGCAACCGATTTAAAGAAGAGTATCAATTAGCCTTAAGGCGATGAAGTCAGTTCATTACTTGTTAATAAACTTACGAAACAAGCTGTCCTTTAGCGGGTTCTCTGGATACAACAATTCCATACTACGCTATGAAAATCAATCAGCTAACCACTAGTTTCTTACTAGCTCTGACCCTGTTTTACAGCTGTTCGTCGGGAACAGACAGCACTGAAAACGCCAATAAAGCCAACGAAGAACGGATTGATAAACAAGCTGTTGCTGCCAGTAGCGATGCCAAAGACGAAGCGAAGAACGTCAGCAAAAGCATGGTGGAGTTAACCAACACCAGCATGACAGAATACGAGCTGAGCAAGGTGGCTTTGCAAAAAGCGACAAATCCGGAAGTAAGATCCTTCGCCCAGCAAGCTATGAATGATCACCAGCAGGACGAACGGACTCTACGCGCCATTGCGAAGCAAATGAACGTAATACTGCCAACCGAATTATCGGGTAAAAGCAAAGGTAGTATAGGCAAGCTGAGCGATATGAAAGCGGGCACCGAGTTTGATCTTCAATACCTCGATTACATGACTAACGTTAATGACGACGCTCTCGACGCAGCTGATGAGCTGGAGGACAGCGCCCCGGCGGATAACGTTAAAAGCTTTGCCAAAAAGATTACCGAAGACGACAAAAAACATAAGGATCGGGCTAAGCAGCTCAAGAATGCCCTGGATTAGAAGTTGTTCATTCGGTGAAATAAGTGGAGTAAGTGACAATCACTTACTCCACCAAACTCTCTAATACCCTCTAGCCGTGTTATCAGCCCTTGGGTCAGAGGCTCCTTCGTATGACCCATCGGGACGAATCAAAACGCAGTCCATTCGACCGAGCGTATTGGTCAGCTTCTCCAGAATGTAGCCGCGGTTCTGCAGCGTCTGAATGGTGGCGTCGGAGAAGGCCCCGTTCTCAAACGTTGTTTTATCGGGCAACCACTGGTGGTGAAACTTCAGCGCATTAACCGCCTGCTGCATCGTCATACCATGCTCAACGACGTTCAGGATTGTCTGATACACTGACGTAATGATGGTTGAGCCACCCGGCGTTCCGACTACCATAAACAGCTTACCGTCTTTTTCCAGAATCGTTGGCGTCATGGATGATAACATACGCTTGTTCGGAGCAATGGCATTGGCCTGATTGCCAATCAGGCCAAACATGTTCGGTACGCCCGGCTTCACGCTGAAGTCATCCATTTCGTTGTTCATAAAAAAGCCGGCTCCCCCAATAACCACCCGACTTCCGTAACCGCCATTGAGCGTCGTAGTAATGCTTACGGCATTACCCTCTTTGTCTACGACGGAAAAATGTGTCGTTTCCAGACTTTCGTAGCCGGGGATATTACCGCCTTTCACCGCTTTGCTGTCCGTCGCTTTCGCGAACGAAAAGTCCGTCCAGCGGCTGCGCAGGTAATCGACGCTCATGAGTTTATCGACGGGCACCTTCACAAAGTCCGGATCACCCAAAAATTTGGCTCGGTCGGCATACACGCGCCGTTCGGCTTCAATCATGACCTGCACCGTCGAATCGCTGTTCCAGCCCCATTTCTTTAACGGATATGGTTCCGTGAAGCGCATTAATTGAACCAGCGCTACGCCCCCACTGGAAGTCGGTGGCATCGTGATCACATTATACCTTTTATAGGTAGCCCGGATGGGTTCACGCCAGACAGAGTGATAATTTTTGAGGTCTTCTTCAGTAATCAGGCCGTTTCCGCGTTTCATTTCTTCGGCGAGCAGACGAGCGGTTTCTCCCTCATAAAAACCGGCGCGTCCCTGGCTTTGAATGCGTTGTAATGTCTTGGCCAGATCCGTCTGAACCAATAAGTCGCCCTTGTGCCAGGTAGTGGTGTCGGTTGGACTAATGCTTTTCAGGAAATACGCTTTACCTGGATTGATCGTAGTTAAGTCATTTTTAATCCGGTTCAATGCTAGTGCATCTCGCTGGGTGAGATCGAACCCTTTCTCGGCCAGATCAATAGCGGGTTGCAGCACCTGTGCCCACGAAAGCTTGCCAAACCGTTTGTGCGCTTCGGCCATGCCATCAACCGAACCCGGTACGCCACTTGCCAGATGACCGCTGATACTCAGTCCTGGCCGCACGTTACCAAGCGAGTCGAGGTACATGTTTTGAGTAGCTTTACCCGGCGCTTTCTCGCGGTAGTCGAGCGTATAAGCATTCCCAGTATTATCTCGATACACCATAAATCCGCCCCCGCCGATGTTTCCGGCACTCGGAAATACGACGGCCAGCGCAAACTGTACAGCCACAGCCGCATCGACGGCATTGCCACCTGCTTTCAATACGTTTAGCCCTACCTGCGAAGCTTCAGGATGAGCCGAGGCTACCATACCATTTCGCCCAATGACGCCCTGACGGTCAGAGTAAAATGGACTGGTGGGCGTACCAGACCGGGCGGGACCTTCGTCGCGGTATTGATAAACGCCCTGACTCTCGCGTACTTTAGCATCTTTGCTACCTGGCGACTGAGTTTTGCAGGATGTAAGCAGTACGAAAGGCAGGGTAAACAGGAAGAGAAATGATTGTTTCATAGAGCTTCAGGTTGTCATCAGAAACCACTAATCTACGAAAATTGACCAAACGTCCGGCGATACGTCCGCACTCCTTGAAACCGCTTGAAAAGAACGCCTATAATGCGTTACTTTTGTTGGTACTCCGTCTGTTTCAGAACTTGAACAGAATCCCACGAAAGTCATGCAGTTCCTTCGTCAGGTCTTTGAAAGTTTCCGATTTGCGTGGCAGGCCCTACGCTCTAATTTGCTTCGTACAACCCTTTCGTTATTAGGAGTTACCATCGGTATCTTCGCCATCATCGCCGTATTTACGCTTGTCGATTCGCTGGAGCGTAACATCCGGACCAGTCTCTCTTTCATTGGCGATAAGGTTGTGTACGTACAGAAGTGGCCGTGGTCGTTTGGGGGAGAATATCAGTGGTGGAAATATTTTCAACGCCCTGTTTCGACCTATAACGAGTTTCGATTTCTGAGCGATCGCTTAGAAACCGCCCAGGCGATTGTGGCTATGGATTTTAAAGGACGTATTACCGTGAAGCGTGGCAACAACAGTATGGCATCGCTTATTCAGGGTACTACTTTTGATTACAACAAGATTTCCGACGTACCCATCGAACAGGGTCGCTATTTTACCCAACAAGAGATCGACGTAGCCCGAAACGTAGCCATTATCGGTTCGGATGTGTCCGAGAATCTGTTTTTGGGGCAAGATCCGGTCGGTAAAACGTTTAAGCTTAACGGCCTCAACTTTACCGTTATTGGCGTTCAGCGTAAAAAAGGCGAAAGTATAATCAATGTGGGCGGTAATCCGGACATTAAGTGCCTGATTCCTTTTGGAGCCTTTGCCAAAATGTTCCATTCGGTAAACCCAGATATTGACATTGCCATTAAAGGGTACGACGACGACGAAGGATTACTCGAACTTGAAAGCGAAATCAGGGGGCTATTACGTACGCGCCGTGGCCTCCGCCCTTCCCAGGACGACAACTTCGCCATCAACCGCCCTGAAGCGGCTGCCCAGGCAATTAGTGGATTATTTGCCGTATTGACTATAGCAGGCTGGGTTATTGGTGGTTTTTCGATTTTGATTGGGGGCTTTGGTATCGCTAATATCATGTTTGTGAGCGTAAAAGAGCGTACCAACATCATTGGCATCCAGAAGTCGCTGGGGGCGAAGAATTATTTTGTTCTTTTTCAATTTCTCTTCGAAGCCGTGCTCTTAAGTCTGGTGGGCGGTCTGGCCGGTATCCTCTTAGTATATCTGCTGTCGTTTATGAAGCTAGGAAGTCTGGATCTCCAATTGACGGCCAACAATATTGCATTAGGGCTAGGCGTATCCAGCGTCATTGGCATCTTGTCGGGTATCATCCCGGCCTTTTCAGCCGCCCGTATGGACCCAGTAATTGCTATTCGCGCCAAGTAATCGCATTAAAGCCAGGAGAGTAGCTGACTTACTAGCTACTCTCCTGGCTTTAATTATGCTAAAACCTTTATATAATTTTGTAGATTTTAAATAATCTTTATTTGTAAAATACATCTATAAACATTTCTATTCTTCAGATTATTAGTACATTATACGACTTATTCTGTTCAATACAAAATATAATTCTTCGATTTTTACATATCTCAGTAAAAACTACTAACACTGTTTGCCCGTAAGTAATATTGCTTAGGAGCAGAGTTAGTGATTCATGCAGACTGCAGGCTGCTTTTACGTTAACTACTAATTATGTTTTCCTGGCTAGTGCCGTAGCTTCAGCCGTTGAAGCCCAGGCTCTGTTTGCTTTCTTAACACTAACTAACATTTACTCAAAGCACACATCTCATGCGAAAACTTTTAGCAGTACTAGTAACAGTTATTTTGAGTGGGCAACGCTTGAGCGCTCAAACAGTAGTGGATGCCGCGTTAAAGACTATATTACAAACGAGTCCCGTTGCTCAGGTAGTCGTCACGTTTCACGGGAGTGGAGCTCCACTTCCTAGCCAGATAAACTTGCTTCAGCAGCTAGGCATAACCAAAGGAGTTACGCTTCAGGCCTTACCCATTGCTGGTGTACTGGCCACATCAGCTCAAATCGAAGCCTTGTCGCAGCGGCCCGAGGTTAAGTCAATCTACTTAAACAAACGGCTTACTTACTATAACTTCGACGATACGCACTTAACTGGTGTGAAACGCCTACGCGCCGATAAGGAAATGACAGCCCGCAATAACGGCATTCCTGTTTCAGGTAAAGGCATTGGCGTATTGATCAACGATAGTGGCGTCGATGGTACGCACGAAGACATCAAATTTGGTACTCATCTGGTACAGAATGTCCTCGGCTCCATCAACCTCAACTCGTTTGATGCCATGCTACCCGTTACCTATCAGGAAGGGGTACTCAACACCGATTCCAACTCGGGTCATGGTACGCACTGTGCTGGTACGGTAGGTGGCAACGGCACTCGATCAAACGGTAAGTATGAGGGCGTGGCTCCCGGGGCTTCGCTCGTGGGTTTTGGTTCCGGGGCTGCATTGCTCGTGCTGGACGCCCTTAGTGGCTTCGATTACGCCCTCACTCACCAGTATCAATATAACATTCGGGTCATTAGCAATTCATTTGGTTCCAGCGGTGATTTCGATCCGGCTCACCCCATCAACGTGGCTACTAAAAAAGCATATGACCGGGGAATGGTTATCGTTTTTGCGGCTGGTAACGAAGGACCAGGTGCTGACACCCACAATCCTTACGCCATTGCGCCCTGGGTTATCTCGGTAGGAGCCGGTGATAAAAACGGCAAATTGGCCGACTTTTCGTCGCGTGGGGTAAAAGGTGAACAAGGTACCTTTACCGTTGATGGTGAAACGTGGACATTCAAGAATGAACCTACCATTGTAGCTCCCGGTGTCGACGTTGTATCTACCCGCGCCATTGGTCCGGTTTCTACACTAGGGGCTCAATCCGACATCGAGCAGCTGGAGCCCGGCCAGATCCCGTTCTATACATTGAGCAGCGGTACATCGATGGCTACTCCTCACGTATCGGGTATTGTCGCATTGATGCTCGAAGCGAAGCCTTCGCTGTCGCCTGCTCAGGTAAAGCAAATTATTCAGAAAACCGCTACCAATATGCCAGGGCTCGAACCGTGGCAAGTTGGAGCGGGTTACGTTAACGCCTATGCTGCCGTTGACATGGCATTCCGGTCGTCGGCTTTCGGGGCTAGTGTCAACAGCACCCGCACCTTTAGCAGCACTGTCGACGCCCGCAGCAGTACGCAAGACTTTACTCTGGATTATAATCCGCTGCTCACTGCTAATAACCAACTGACTTTTTTTGTAGGTGCTGGCACGAACAGTCTGGAGGCCAAGATTATTGCCGGTGGCGTTTCGGGGCAAACGGGTAATCCAATCAATCTGATTCTGGTTGATCCGGCTGGCGTCGAATACCGGGCTGGCATTCCAGTAGCTTTTGCTTTATATCAGGACCGTAGCGTTGCTGTTGCATCGCCAGCACCGGGTACCTGGACACTGAAAGTAAATGGTTTGAACGGAGTTGGTATTCCGGAAACTGTATCGGGAAAGATCACTCAAATGGTAGCCAGCGGTACCTCTGGCTTAAGAGACATCGCGGGTCATGCGGCTGAAGCCTCTATTAAAATGGCCATTAGCAATCGATTAATGGACGGCGTTAACGGTAGCTTTAAACCCAATGATATACTTAAACGAATTCAGCTGGCTGACTACCTGCTGATGGGGCAGGCTATTCGTCAGTACTATCCAACGAATGGCACAAAAACCTATTCCGATGTAAGTGGTAGCGACGTCTTGTTATCAGAAGCTGTTTCGACCAAAGGGGCTGCGTTACGTGACCGGACGCATCAGTTTAATGGGGTGATGCAACCAACAGCCAGCGGTAAATTTTCGCCAACGGGCAATGTAGACCGCGTGACGGTAGCTTATGCTTTAGTGCAGGGACTTGGTTTGCAACAATATGCCCTGGAACGTACCGGGAAAGCCGTAACGGTGCAGGTTGACGGTAAGACCCTTCCTGTTGAAGATGCCGCTACCATCCCCGCTGGTATGGAAGGTTACGTGAGTATTGCTTTAGAACTCAACCTGATCAACGCGTTCTACAAATCAACGCAGGGACCGTTTGACCTAAAGCCAACGCTGCATGCAACGTTCAAACCGACACAAGCTGTTACCCGCGCTGATTTCGCCGTTATCGTAACGCGGACCTTCCCGCATTGGGAGGCCGTCACTCAACCAGCTGCGCAGGGCCGGATTGCGGCCTTCGGTGAGCCTCTTACCGACAAGACGTACGCTTATCCAAACCCATTTTCGGGTAGCACGACAATCAACTATAGCTTACCTCAGCAAAATCACGTAACCGTAGAAGTGTATAACGTTCTGGGCGGAAAGCTTAAAACGCTGGTTAATGAGTTTAAGCCAGCGGGTGATTATCAAGTCAAATTTGACGGCAGCACCCTTCCAAGTGGTACGTACTTGTTCAATGTTAATACAGGCACAAGCGTTACGTCTAAGCGTCTTATAATTAAGTAACCTTAGTTGCAGGAGCGTTATTAAGCAAAAAGCCGCGTCAGATTAGATCTATCTGGCGCGGCTTTCTATTTATTCGTTCTATTCTTACACTTCGATCCGGAATAAATGCATAGGCAGGACGTAAGGGTCTAGCTCGACATAGTTCCATTCACCTTTCCAGGTATAATACGCTCCGGTTAATAGGTCACGTACTGTATACGACTGGTCCTGGCTTATTCCGAGTTGCCATATAGGCACTTGCACCATACCAGCTCTACGTTGATAGGCGTCGGTATTGACCGCTATTAGCAAACGGTTATCGCCCGAGGCTTTTATATAAGCCATGATAGCATCGTCACTAACGTTACAGAATGTAAGGTTGTTTGTCTCTTGTAGAGCCGCATTCTCTTTACGCAGGCGATTTGTGAGCGTAATCAGGTACGTGAGCTTATTGGTCTTGTCCCAGTCCCAAAGCCGGATCTCGTACTTCTCTGAGTTCAGGTATTCTTCCTTACCCGGAAATGGTACGTGTTCCATTAGCTCAAACGATGGACCATAAATACCATAATTGCTTGATAACGTAGCAGCCAGGAAATAGCGAATCAAAAATTGAGGTTCATGCCCCGACTGCAAACTGTAAGGATTGATGTCGTGGGTCGTTGGCCAGAAGTTCGGGCGGAAATAATACTTCATTTCACTCTGCGTTAACTCTGTCAGATACTCCTGTAGCTCTGCCTTTGTGTTACGCCAGGTGTAGTACGTATAGGAATGCGCAAAGCCCCGCTTGGCTAGTTCCTGCATTACTTTAGGCTTGGTGAACGCTTCCGATAAGAAGATCATGTCTGGATACTCCTTCTTGACTTCAGCAATGATCCATTCCCAGAAGGCAAACGGCTTTGTGTGCGGATTGTCCACTCGAATCATGC
The DNA here is from genome assembly GCF_042684525.1 of Spirosoma soli. NCBI lineage: Bacteria > Pseudomonadati > Bacteroidota > Cytophagia > Cytophagales > Cytophagaceae > Spirosoma > Spirosoma soli. The sequence goes on from NZ_JBHULN010000005.1 coordinate 70,413, forward strand.
GAACGCCCCAGGAACCCCACACCAGCAATACTCGCTTTAGCTCTTCCCAAAGGTTTCGCCAGTCTTCGGTCTCGAAGTAAACAGGGTAAATATCCTGATATTTCTTCGGCGGATTTTCAGCGTATTGGATCGTACCATCCGGCCGCTTCTTAAACCATTCAGGATGTTGTTTAGCCCAGGGATGATCGGGCGAACATTGAATAGCCAGATCCATTGCGACTTCCATATCATAGTTTTTCGCAATGGCAATCAGGTGCTTGAAATCGTCAACCGTTCCTAACTCGGCGTGTATCGCATCATGACCTCCCTCCTCAGAGCCAATGCCATAAGGAACACCCGGTTCGCCCGGCTGACATACGACCGAATTATTTTTGCCTTTCCGATGGGCATGGCCAATTGGGTGAATTGGGGGTAAATACAAGACGTCAAAGCCCATACCCGAAATCCGGGGTAATAGCGCTTCTACGTCCCGAAACGTACCATGACGCGGAACCGTTCTCCCGACCTCTTCGCGCGATGCGGAACGTGGGAACAAGCAGTACCATGTACTAAAGCCCGCCTTAGCACGGTCTACTTCTACAGCTAATTCCTGATGATAGCGGGTGGGATGCTGGCGTTCGGGATACCGATTCGCATAAAACGTGAACTGATCGCTTTCAGCCACAGAGACGGCTTCGTCGTAACGACTTTCATCACGGAATAAGGCTGCCATTTCCCGCAATCCACTAACATCAGGCGACTCATTTATGGATTCGGCTTTCTTTTTGCCTTTAGCTGGCGATTTACTATTAATAAGCGGTGTGCTGCCGCTTACCCGCTCAAGCATCTTATCTAGATACTGAGCTCCGGCCAGGAGTTCACTCGTGATCCGTTGCCCATCGGCAACCTTTAAGTGGATTTCATGCTGCCACGAGGCCAGGTGATCTACCCACCCTTCGAACGTGTATGTATAGCGGCCCTGTTTTTCGACTACAAATGAAGCTCCCCATCGGTCATTACCGAGTAAAGTCATAGGAGTTTCCCTCCAGGTGGTGTCGTCAGTGTGTTTATAAAGAAGCCGAACAGCTAAATAATCATGCCCGTCGGCAAAGATGTCAGCTTCTACAGCAATAACATCACCAGGCACGGCTTTTATAGGGAAACGGCCGCCATCGAGCTCGGGCGTTACTCGTTCTATCACTACGCGGGACTGGCCGGATAGATTAATAGGGATACTCATACAGAAGATTATTCGGTTAGTCTATGCTATATGAAGCAAGAAGGACGAACAATGTTACAAAAAAAGGCCAGGTTCGTAGACCTGGCCTCTATTTTACTATCTAATTGACGTTTTGTTTAAACAAAACGCCCACCGTTTAATATATAAATATACAATTTTTCATCATCTAATAATCATAAGAATTGTTAGATGATGAAAATATTGGTAGAATACAAAACTTCGATAATCAAACCTCTCCCCAAAAGATAACCTTCTAATTATCAAAAAGTTGATAAATATTTTTAAGAGCTCGGCTACTTATATTATTTTGGCTGGAAACCTTTATAGTTACTCAATACCAACTATTAAAACCACGAATTATCTGATCGCAAAAGTAACCGAATATGAGCTAGATAGTCTAAAAATCATCTTACCCACATTTGGTACTAAACGATTACAAAATGACATCCAAACATCGCTTACTCATAGTGGACGGCAATCCCTACGTAGCAGACATTCTCGTACAAACCCTCAAAAACGATTTTATTGTCACCGTAGCTAGCACTGGTCAAGATGCAGCTCGTTTACTAATCCAGGGTACTCGATTTGATTGCGTACTCACTGAGCTAAATTTACCTTTCTTTGATGGTTTAGAACTAACCAAACTCATACGCATGAGTCGGTTGCTCAGTCACACACCAATCGTTGTTCTTTCTAATGCTTCGGACAGTAATACCCGAATTATGTGTCTGGAACAGGGCGTTGACAGCTTCATTTCCAAACCATTCAATCCACTAGAAGTAAAAGCTCGCCTACAGGCTGTGCTTCGTCGGGTTGCACTTCCAGCCGAGAATCTCCAGGAACGCCCACTTCCCGTTCGCGGCCGAACCGAGAATCGATCGTTGGGGATGTTGAAGTCAAGAATCTTATCCATGATCCTGGGAGATTACGCAGTATCTCAAAGCGCCTAAATTTTGATACCTGATACGAACGAAGTGTAGCGTAGGGTATTCACCGTTTTGTTGCAAAATTTGTGCCAGATATCGAGCCATAATGGTGCTCAACTATATCTAGAACAAATATACTGTGATAATTCTTTATTTGTTATCTATTCCTCAAATAAATTAACTAATCGGCAAGAATTTTTCGAAAAACCATACTGGACTATAATTAGTAGTTAATAATCAAACTACATGCCAATTTATAAAATTTAGCGTTACTCAAATTGGTTTTTAAAAAACAACTGTGACTTAATCCGCCGTGCTACGTCTCTTGATAGTTGAAGAAAACGATCTTATTGCCAACCGATTTGTTTCTATAGCCGGCGAGATTTGTTCAGTAGTACGCTTCAAGGGTGTCAAAGACGCAGATGAATATTTAAAATGTGACGCCAAAGTTGACTTGATAGTTACTGATATAAAAAACGGGCGTACTATGGTAACAATAGCAAGGAGTAATCCAGCTAGTACTTCGGTGCCTGTTCTAACCATCTGTAACTCCATGAACAATCGTCTATTAAAAACCGCTTTTGATGTCGAGGTGACTGATGTGCTGCTTGCTAATGAGGATACGCAAAGCATTCAATCGACAATCCACCACTATCTCAATTTAAATGCTCATGTGGAGGCTTTGCCGCAACCGGCTCCTCCTTCACCTGTTGTGCGGCACGTAGGAACGCCCTGGTGGAAGCGAACAATTGACATCGCCGTTTCTTTTACCGCTTTACTACTATTATCTCCCCTACTGTTATTAGTGGCTGTATGTATAAGATTAGACTCGAAAGGGCCTATATTTTATAAATCAAAGCGAGCTGGTGCTCGTTTCCATATCTTCAACATGTATAAGTTCCGCACGATGCGGGTCGAAGCTGATCAGTTAATCGATACGTTAAGCTCTAATAACATTTATAGTAAGATAACAGCAGCTGATACCGCTGAGGCCGAAACTACCGACGAACTCTCTCACTTATGCAGTGCCTGTAGACAAAAGGGGACTTCATGCCAGCAACTTCTCTTTGATCAGGACCGACCTATCTGCGAAAAGCAGTTTTTACGGGAAAACGAAGGAGCTGCCAAGTTCATGAAATTCAGAAATGATCCCCGCATTACCCGAATCGGTACTTTTCTCCGTAATAGCAGCATCGATGAGCTTCCACAGTTATTAAATATCTTATTCGGCGATATGTCGTTGGTCGGGAACCGTCCGCTTCCCTTATATGAAGCAGAAAAACTTACGTCTAACGAGTCAGCCCAGCGCTTCGCCGGACCAGCAGGCCTTACTGGCCTGTGGCAAATTAAGAAACGGGCCAGGGGACAAGGACCGATGTCAGATCGCGAACGGACAGAACTTGACATTGAATACGCTACTACTTTCTCGTTCAAGACCGATATCTATATTCTCTGGAGAACTTTTTTCAGCTTATGGCAACAAGAGAACGTATAGACAGCACAGTTTCACCGGCGTTGGTATCTATCATCACCATCAACTATAACCAAGCTGAGATTACTCATCAGTTTCTGGATTCGTCGTTGTTATTGACCTACCCGAATTATGAGATAATTGTGGTCGACAACGCGTCCGAACCTATATTGAGTAACGTTATTGACCAGACGAAATACCCCCGGCTACGTATTATCCGTAGTGAGCGTAATTTAGGATTTACTGGAGGAAACAACCTGGGAATTCAGGAAGCCCAGGGTGACTTTTTCTTTATTGTCAACAACGACACCGAACTAACGCCTTCACTCCTTGACGAGCTACTTAAGCCCTTTCAGGAAAACGAACAGATTGGTGTTACCTGCCCCAAAATAAAGTTTTACGATACGCCTAGTTTAGTCCAGTATGCCGGCTACAATCCAATGAATATGTATACCGGTACAGCAACGGCTATTGGCTATAAACAGACTGACAATGGCAACTACGACAAACCTAGTCAGACCCCTTTCGCTCATGGTTGCGCTATGATGGTTCGTCGGGCGGTTGTGGACAAAGTTGGGCGGTTTGCCGAACGTTTTTTCCTGTATTACGAAGAACTCGACTGGTCGCAGCGCATCCGGAATGCGGGCTTCCTCATTTATTACCAACCCTCGGCCTCCATTCTGCACAAAGAGTCAGTGTCCGTTGGGCCGCATAACCCGCTGAAAACATATTACATGACCCGCAATCGGATTTTATATATGAGACGCCATTGCTCGTGGTCGCAGCGGTTGTTCTTTTACTTGTTCTTCGCAGGCTGCGTGTTTCCTAAACACATGTTATCCTATGTGGTAGCCGGTAAGTTCTGGCACGCGCGGGCGTTTGCCAAAGGAGTACTATGGAACCTTACGTCGGCAAGCGCTTCGCCGGTTTAGCCTAAATCAAGTTCAGACGATGACTTCTTCGTACTATTACACAAGCCTCATTTTCTTTTTCCTAACGTTCCTGGTGTTCTATACCTACTTAGGATACGGCATTGTAGCCTGGCTTTTGGTGAAAGCAAAACATTGGCTAAGAACACCGTCTACATCAATTAATCAATCTGCTAAAGTACCTGACGTCACTATTGTGGTGCCAGCCTATAATGAACTGGCTTATTTAGCCGATAAACTTCAGAATTGCCTTAGCCAGGATTATCCGGCTAAGTCGCTGCATTTATTGTTTGTTGTGGAAGGATCGACGGATGGATCAGCAGACTATCTAGAGCAGCGAAAAGCAGATGTGCCCAACTTAACAATTATCTCGGGAACACGACGGCTGGGTAAAGTAGCGGCTATGAATCAGGCCATGCTTCAGGTGAAAACCCCGATTACTATCTTTACGGATGCCAATACCGAGCTTAACCTCGAAGCCATTAGTCGGCTAGCCAACCGGTTTGCCAATCCGAACGTTGGGGCGGTAACAGGTGAAAAACGTATCCGGGTGCACGGTGAAGAATCAGCGGCCGGTAGCGGAGAAGGGCTCTATTGGCGCTATGAATCATTTCTGAAGAAATTAGACGCCCAGTTACATACTATTGTAGGTGCGGCTGGCGAGTTGTTCGCCATTCGGACAGAATTGTACGAACCCGTAGAGCCAGACACGTTACTCGATGACTTTATGATCTCGCTTCGGATTGCCGGACGAGGCTACCGCGTTGAATATGCTCCGGATGCCTATGCCTTTGAGCGGCCGTCGCATTCTGTGTCGGAAGAGATGAAACGAAAAGTGCGCATCGCCACTGGTGGCTTTCAGGCCATTCGTCGGTTAGCGCATCTGCTTAACTTCTTCAAATACGGCTGGCTCAGTTTCCAGTACATATCCCACCGCGTATTACGTTGGGCAGTTACTCCATTCTGCTTACCGCTGCTTTTTCTCTTAAATTGTATTATCTTAACGCAAACAACGAACTTATCGGCTACTAATTTCTGGTGGTGTATACTTAGTCTGCAACTGATTTTCTATGTTGCTGCCTACATCGGGTATACGCTTGAAAATCGCCAGACACGCTGGAAGCTAACTTTCGTGCCTTTCTACTTCGTGTTCATGAACTGGTGCGTGCTAGTCGGATTCGCTCAGTTTCAAACGGGTAATATTTCGGGCGTTTGGGAAAAATCGAGACGAGCGGCTTAATATGTAAGCCAGTGACAACAAAACAATATGCTTGAACGGACTACTTCTTTAACCAATCAATGGCGCGACAACCAATGGCTGTATAGTCTATTGGGAGTCTTGATTGCGTTAATAGCGGGGTGGCTAATTGGTACTTGGGGGGTAGTAGGCGCGCTCATGACCCTAGGTGTGCCAGTAGCTCTGATTGTGCTCGTCTGTATCTTCGTAGAACCCAAATTTGGCCTGCTGGTCTATGTAAACCTAAGCTTTCTTATTGGCTTTACACGGTTTATTCCAGGCGATACGCCATTAGGTCTCGGTCTCGACGGGTTGCTGATGCTGACTTTATTCAGCACCGTTTTGAATGGCAAGCGAATGGACTGGAAACAGCTTCGGCAGCCTGTATTCTGGCTGCTCATCGTTTGGCTGACCTACACCATATTAGAATACTTCAACCCAGAAGCTCCTTACCGGCCGGCCTGGTTCTATCATGCCCGGTCCTTTTCGTTGAGTTGGTTTTACATTGCTATCATTGTGCTTGTGAACCCCATTACAAAGGAAGACATTAAGTGGCTGGTGCGAATGTGGCTCTTCTGGTCATTTCTGGCTGCTCTATGGGGATTCAAGCAACAGTATATTGGCCTGGCGGCTGCCGAAGATAGATGGTTGGCCGAAGGTGGAGCCAGAACCCATATCCTTTGGGGCCAATTACGTAGCTTTTCTTTTTACTCAGATGCCGGTCAGTTTGGCTCAGAGATGGCTGGGGTAACCTTGATTTGTTTAATCCGTTTCTTTGAAAATAAGGCTTGGTTACGTAGGATCGCTTACCTCGCTCTGGCCGCGGTTATCTTTTGGGGGTACGCTGTTTCGGGAACCCGTAGTGCTTTGTTTGTTTTGATCGCTGGATATCCATCCTATCTGATTCTTAAACGTAATCCGGTTCATATACTTCGGGGGGTAATGGTAGCTGCTCCTGTCATGGCGATTCTGCTGTTCACCCACATTGGCGATTCTAACTATCAGATCTACCGGATTCGGACGGCCCTACGCCCTACCCAGGACGCTTCCTTTCTGGTGCGGCTTGAGAATCAGCAAAAATTACGAGAGTACTTAAAAGACAAACCCTTCGGAGCCGGTATTGGCACATCGTCGGGAGCCGGAGCACGCTTCTCTCCCGACCATTTTGCCGCTCAAATTCCGCCCGATAGCTGGTATGTTCAGCTTTGGATCGAAACAGGTGTTGTTGGCCTCTCTATTTATCTGGCCATGCTGCTGGGCATTATTTTGCTTGGTGTTTACAAAGTATGGCAACTGAAAGATCCCTGGTTGATAAGTATGATGTTGGCCCTGCTTGCCGAGTTTATCGGTATCGCTGTAGTGAGCTACTCTAATCCGATACTAGGTCAGTTTCCGACCAGCACAGTTGTATTTATCACATCAATTCTGTTTACGACCTGCGAACGATGGGATACGCCCACCGCATCGACAGCCTCCAATAAGAATTTAACGAGTAAAATGTTGGTATGAGAATTGGCATTGAAGCGCAGCGGCTCCTACGACCTCACAGGCACGGCATGGACATTGTGGCCCTGGAAACAATTCGGGCATTAGCTGACTACTCACAACATGAGTTCGTTGTCTTTGTGAAGCCTGACTCAGCGCATTTTGGTCTTCCTAGCAGCCCGAATATCGAGCTTGTCGAGCTACCCGGCGGTCCTTATCCTGTTTGGGAACAATACGCATTGCCTAGGGCGGTAAAACAATATGGCATTGACTTATTGCATTGCACGGCCAACACAGCCCCGTTACGTTGCTCTGTCCCGAGAGTGCTTACCCTGCACGATATCATTTTTCTGGAGAATCAACCACTACTTAGGGGAAGCTTATACCAACGCTTTGGAAATCAATACCGTCGCTGGAACGTGCCACGCATCATAACCGAATGTGAACGCGTCATTACCGTATCTCATTTCGAGCGCCAGCGCATTATCGATCATTTGAAACTCGACCCAGCACGTGTAGTGACCATCTGGAATGCCGTTAGCGATCAGTTTCGTCTCATTGATGACGCTGAGCAATTAGCGAATGTTCGGTCCCAGTATAACCTACCCCAGGAGTTTATCTTTTTTCTGGGCAATACAGATCCTAAAAAGAATGTGCAGGGAGTACTAAAAGCGTTGCTGTTGCTCAAGCAAGAAGGAAAGCTTTCGCTCCCGGTTGTTATTTCTAACCTACCGGCCGCTTCGCTGGACAGTATACTCACTGACATCGGTGGTCAGCAGTTAGCGGGCGACATTATCTTGTGTGGCTACATCCCAAACCATGTATTACCGCTGGTGTACAATGCGGCCACTGTTTTCCTCTGCCCCTCGCTTCGGGAAAGCTTTGGCCTACCGATATTAGAAGCTATGGCTTGTGGTACCCCGGTCATAACGTCTACAACATCATCAATGCCGGAAGTGGCTGGTGATGCAGCCCTGTTGGTTGACCCTAGTTCGGTAGAAGCAATGGCCTCACAGCTGGACCGGCTACTTAAAGAGCCGTCACTGCGGGATGAGTTGCGCCGAAAGGGGTTGGAGCGGGCTACCCTGTTTTCGTGGGCAGCTACTGCTTCTAACTTACTCGACGTTTATGCCGATTCGATAAAAGTTAATCAAACAATTAGTATTAGTAATACACAATCCTCTGACTACTAACCTCCTCACTAAACACTAGCAATCTATAAGCTGAACATAATTAGATCCATAAAATTGTTGATCGTTGCCCTATCATTCTGAGGTTACTCTAAACGGTAGGTGTAGATAGTTCAACTCCCATTACTAATGAGCATCTTTTCAAATCCCATATGGATCAAGCAACATGAGTATCCGTTTGAAAGCATCGACCAGGTGCCTCAAACTGTATTCGATGGGATAAATGCCCGCTTAGACAAGCGCATTAGTGCGACCCCATTGGTTTCTGTTATGGTCATCGCCTATAACGAAGAGATCAACATCCTACGTACCATAAGCACACTTTCTTCTCTGGCAACCAGTATTCCTTTTGAGATTGTTGTCATCAATAATAACTCAACTGACAAAACGCAGGAAACGGTCGACAAACTGCACGTTAAGTGTTTTTTTCAACCCGTTCAGGGATGTGGACCAGCACGACAGATGGGACAGGAGATGGCAATCGGGAAATACATTCTGTTGGCTGATGCCGATTGCCTTTACCCTACCAACTGGCTGGACGAAATGATGAAAGTACTTCAACAGCCTGGCGTCGTATGCGTATACGGCCGCTATTCATTCATTGCCCCGCCCAATGTGCCCAGGTGGCAGCTGTTTCTGCATGAGACCTTAAAAGACGTTATAGCTGGGTTTCGTCATTACAACAGGCCGTACCTCAACGCGTATGGTATTAGTATGGGATACGTTCGGGAAGCGGGTTTGAAAGTTGGCTACATGACCAACAATATTCGGGGCGAAGATGGCCGACTCTGCTTTGACATGATGCAATACGGCAAAGTTCGTCAGATGAAAACTCGTTCAGCGCGTGTCTGGACAGCACCACGTACGTTGTTTAACGAAAGCGCAACCATCTGGGAAGGCCTCAAACTACGTATCGCTAAAGAAGTAAAACGAGCACCTACCTACCTAACTCCTCATCCTCCTCACGATACCAAAACGTCTAACAATTAACGGGGCATTAGGCATTAAATAACTATCAATTAGCTAGTTGTCCCGTACTTTACCTATTTATACATGCAACAATTTGACAGCATAGTTTGCCTGGGGCAGACGACTTGGGAGGGGGATTATCAGAAGGCTGTGGTGCAATTGATGACTGAGTTATCGGTACGACACCGAGTTTTATACGTCGATTACCAATATACCTTAAAAGACTGGGCCATGGGCGTGGCCGGGCGGCAGGATATGCCCGTCCGAGCATCAATGCGACTAGCTAGCCCCCTTACCAAAAAAACGTTCGAGAATGGCAGTGAGGTCTACGTCTGGACTCCTCCCCTCATGCTCCCCATTAACTGGATGCCGCCCAAACCACATGACTTGCTTGTGCAGCAGAATGTGAGTCGGTTAGTGAAAGGCCTGAGGCAGATCATGCAGCAGTTAAATATGACCAGACCCCTGGTGATTAACGGACTCAATCCCGTATTTGGTCTGCCTATGCTCAATCAATTAAACGAGTGCGCCACCATCTATTACTGCTTCGATGAAATAAACATCATCAACTGGATGAGCCGCCACGGTAGCCGCTACGAGCCAGCGTACCTCAAACAGGTTGATGCAGTGGTTACTACTTCCGAAACACTGCGCCGATCTAAGTCAGAGCTACAGCCCAATGCGTACTGCGTCAAGAACGGGGTTAACTTTGAATTATTCAACCAGGCACATCAGATAGCTCAGCAACAGCCCCCCGACAGGCCAGTGGTAGGCTACCTAGGCACGGCCGACAATCGGATTAACATCGATCTGGTGGACTATTGCGTTCGTACCATGCCGGACGTAATTTTTCAATTTGTCGGCGAGGTGAATGAACCTGCTCTTAAACAGCGGCTATCCCAGTACTCCAACGTTACGTTCACCCCTCCGCACCAACCCGCCGATCTTCCTCCTTTACTGGCCCAGATGAAAGCGGCTATGATTCCTTTCGTCTGCAATGAACATACGTACACAATTTACCCCCTGAAAATCAATGAGTATTTAGCAGCTGGCCTACCAGTTGTTGCCACGCCTTTCTCTATACTGGACGATTTTAACGGTGTAGTCGAGCTAGCTGATCAGCCCGCTCAGTTTGCCCAAGCCCTTCGTCGTGCCCTGGCTGACGACAGCGATCAACGACTTAATGAGCGGATCACCATGGCCAAAGCGAACTCCTGGCAGAAGCGGGCAGAAGAGTTTGAAGCGGTTATCCGGCAAGTACAGGCGGCCTGGACACCAGACCCGGTTACAGAGCGTTTGTAACAATTTACCAGCGGTTTATCCCCACAGTAGTTCAACACCTAGTGGCTAATAATACTCACTGAGGTATCGAAAGACGTCGTCGGTATTCTTCGCATGTAAAATTTGGGCACCGGATAAAGCTGGGAAAATGGTGGCGTACTCATTGAAGTGATGCTCCATGCCACCTCCCGGATGCGACAGAATAATGTTCATCCCGCCAAAATAACTAGCCAACGCTGCGGTTCCTCCGTGCATGGAAATAAACCGATTGCAGTTTGCATATACCATCAATTGGAGGTGATTGAAATTATTGACCATGTTCTTATGCTGCTCAAACAGGTCGTGCATCAAGATGACTTCCGGATGGTTTTCGCGAAGCCATTGATGTTCATTCAAATCCATTATTTCGCTATTGTCCAGCACAATCTGCGTCGATAGCGGCCGGTTGTAAACGATCTGATACTTTGTTTTATACGTTGAAACAATCCGATTAAGCGCCGGAATGTCTAAGAAATTAATCGGGGGCTTATCCCATTCGATGTTGTATTTATTGGCGATCATCAGCATCGGCTTGTCAAATACAAACACCTCATTCTGATACCGTTTTTTGAATGGCACTCTAGTCCATTTCGAGAAATCGAAAGTTGGGCTGTGGGTCATGTTGGGTACATCGTAGTATTCATACCCAGCCTGCCATACACGTTTCTCGTACTGCTCTGTGTGGTGTTCGCTGAAGAAATAGAAATCTCTGGTGTTCGTGCAGGAGATGGTTTGCTTCAACGTTCCGTTCAGGTGGTGCCAATAAGCAAACGGTAATACATAACGCAGTTCCTGATCAAACTCGCCGTGAAAATCAATCACTTTATATTTCTTCCTGGCTATATAATCTTTCGTTACAAATCGAATCTGATTTAACCGAGAAAAATAGTTATCCCGAATAAAATAACGCAGATCACGTCTGATTCCTGGATACTTAAACGTGGCAACTACGTATAGAAATTTCAGCATGAATCGCTGCATACACTAAAGGTTATTAGACCAACTATTTGTTCTTCTTACTGTACCCTGAGTTGCTACTAGTTAACGACTTATCAAGACCAGCTAATTTTATTTTTTCAACTTATGACTTAAAATTATTGAATAAGCCACTGTCTAGTGTGTAAAATTTAGGAGTTTTCAGTTCTGCCAGACAAGAAACAGCCGCTACATAATCAGGCGCAATGTCAAAGCTACGAACCACCCACTCGCCGGTCGCCCCAATCAACTGGCTGGCTATATGATGGATACCATCCGCCGAAGGAACCTGCCCAAAGTCATCATCTATGCCTTTACCAGTCGCCTTAATGAGTGACTCTTTACGGGTCCAGAACCGATAAAAAAGCAACCGGGGATCAAGGCTACTTTCTACCTGATAACGTTCTTCTTGAGTAAAGCTAGTCAATAGCACCTCGTCAAAACAAAATCCGGTATCGACCCTTTCGACATCTATCCCAACGCAGTTCTTCGCAATAGCCAGCACGACCCAATCACCGGAATGCGATACGTTGAAAAACCAGTCTGTGTTATCCTGTAGCTCGGGCTTGTTAGTTGAGCCCACTACAAACCGGATTTTGTCAGGCTCCAGGCTTGTGTAGATACCAAGCAGCTTTCTCAGAATACTCCTTGAGTAAATGAATCGAAGGTAGTCTTCTTGCCGACGATACCGGTATGCCCGACTGATTTCGTCGGATTGCAACAAGGTTTGCCAAGCTGGCATGTTATCAGGCCGATTGGTTAACGAAAACCGGAATATAGCTAACTCCTCGTTAAATGAGCTGGCTAGCCAACTCTCCCACCTAACGTCTTGAATAGCAGCACACGAAACTACAGCATTAGACATTCTTGATCCGGTTGTACTCATTCTGAATACCTAACTGTTTATCTATCAAGCGTATAATATATTGATAATTAAACGATTCAACCAAAAATATAGTGACCATCACCGGCCAGTTTCGTCTCAAATAGCAAATAACCAAGACGTAATAAATACGACAAACGCCTGGTTTTAGGATGATTACAAAGCTTCATCAGGCCCGCCTTGACTATTATTTATGGTAACTCCGATTCGTAAATTTATCAGCAATGGTATTGTGTTGCTTAATAAGTTACATGTGACAATCGGTTTAGTTAGCTATTTAGCGTATGGAGTGTACCATCCTTTACTGGCTCAGGTATGTAATGAATCGTCTGGCGAGTTTTTGATTAACCAAACGTTTGGCAGCGCTGGTACTAGTTCATTGGGAGAATTAACTACGTATCAGTATATACCACAAGCTTGTCCCAGCGATGGTCAGTACACGGTATCGGAAACCGTAGATGGCACTTGCTTTAACTCTACCTGGCATAACGTTACAACGGATCACACGCCTGGTGATGTACGAGGTAACGTTATGATTGTTAACGGTACAAACGCTCCCGGAACGTTTTACCAGCAATCCGTATCCAGCTTGTGCGGAGGAACCAGCTACGAGATTTCTCTATGGGTGATGAACCTGCTCAGAACAGGTACCTGTCAGAATCCGTTGCTGCCTAACTTATCCATAAGCATTGAAACAAAAACCGGCCTAGTGATTCAGACAGCCGATATAGGCTTAGTTCTGCAAACGGACAGTCCGACCTGGCGTCGTTATTCAACCCTGTTCACCGCGTCGACGACCACCGATGAGGTTGTTATTAAACTGATAAATTATCAGGGTAATTACGGTTGTGGTAACGACATAGTCATCGATGACATTCAGTTAAAACAGTGTGGTGAGTGCGTAACCGAGCAAGTTTACGTTCCAGACGTGTTTACGCCGAATAATGATGGTAAAAACGACGCGCTCGAAATTTTTCTGAACCCAGCGGCTACGTTCAATCTGAATGTGTACAACCGATGGGGTAGTGTGATTTTTACCAGTACCAGCCGAGATTCCCGATGGGACGGAACCTATGCCGGTGCGCCGTGCTTACCAGGCAACTACTCATGGTCGCTTACGTATCGCTTTGATCAGCCAAGCCGTAAGGGCAGAGAGTATGTTCGAACCGGTCAGATTTTGCTACTCCGCTGATTCAATCCATTAGGGTAGTCAGCCTGCTATGCTTCGTCATCGAATCATTGATGCCGGTAGCTTACATAAGTTTAAGTAATGAATAAGATGATAAAAATCGTTTTCACGTCGATCATTGTCTACGCTTCCGTACTGGCAATAGCACCTATCCAGGAGCGTAGCCTATCGGCAAACGTAACTGAGTACTCAGCCCCTAAGGCTGGCAAAATACCTATTGACCCTAAGCGGTGGTATCAGGTTAATCATGTCGGTACGGGTCTCGAAGGGCTCTTCGACGGCGTCACTGATGTAAGTGTTAATACCGGATGGGGAAAAATATTAAGTAATTTTGATGCTTATTACCCCTTGCTGGAAGGGGAGCAATTGACCATTGAAAGTATCCGGTTTTATGACGGCGCAGGTACCAATCTGGAAACGCCTGTAACCTTGTCGATCATCACCGAGAAATGGGAGCGAATTCCCATCGGCCGTTTTATAGGGGATAAATATCAAGCGTGGGTTGGCCCTGACCCAACCCAGCCCAACGAGTTTACCCTTAAAACTTCCATCAAAAACGCCCGCTACCTGGTCTTGAATTCCTCCGGCGATTATCCTACAGAAATGGAACTGTATGGTACGTATCAGGCCGGAAAAGAACCTGCGCTGGCGGCCCGCCGATCTTATCCTTTCCGACATACATTAGGCATCAATGGATTCGAATGGTATGCTCAGGACCCCGATGCACCTTCTCCCCTACGTGTAGTCGAAGATTCTCGTATTAATGCGCTCAAAAGTTTTTCGTCCATGCGCCACTATATGGACTGGGATAAGCTCGAAGCAGAGCAGGGTAGCTATACCTATAATCCAACCTTCAGCGGTAGCTGGACGTACGATGGCATGTACGAGCGTCTGCAAAAGGAAGGAATCGAGGTGTTGGCTTGTTTACAAACCCTTCCGAAATGGATGGAGAATACATATCCGGCCGACGGTCGCGATTATAGCAATATACCGGCGCGGTATGGCAGTGACCTATCGTTACCTAGTTCTTATATTGAACATGCCCGAGTAGGATTTCAGTATATGGCTCGCTACGGCTTTAACAAAAACATTGATCCGAGCCTGGTAAAGGTTAGCCCCATTGTTACATCTGCCGGTGTTAACGTCCTGAAAATTGGGCTGGGATTGATTCGGTATATCGAGTGCAACAACGAACCTGACAAGTTCTGGAAAGGTCGGAATGGCTATCAATCGGCCCGGGAGTACGCAGCCAATCTATCAGCCTTCTATGATGGGCATAAAAACACAATGGGGCCAGGCGTTGGCGTCAAAAATGCCGATCCGTCTGTAACAGTCGTCATCGGTGGTATGTCTGCTTCGACCACTGATTATGTACGAGCCATGATCGACTGGTGTAAAGAGTTTAGAGGCTATCGCCCCGACGGTTCTATAAACCTGTGCTGGGATGTTATCAATCAGCATTTATACGCTAACGATGCAAAATCGTCGCAAAGCGGAGGAGCCACCCGGGGAGCCGCGCCCGAACTAGCTGGCGTTGGCGAACAAGCCGCTGAGTTTGTGAAGCTGGCCCGTCAGTATGCCGGAGGAATGCCCGTATGGATTACCGAAGCGGGATACGACGTTAATCAGGGCAGTCCGTTTCACGCAATTCCCATTGGCGAAAAGAGCGTACTTGAAACTCAGGCCGATTGGACGCTACGTACCTCCCTGCTGTATAGCCGAATAGGGATTGACCGGGTCTTTTTCTTCCAGGCTTATGACGACAATCTGCTTAATCCGACCCAATTCAGTTCAATGGGTTTGCTCAATGCCAACAAAAGTCGCAAGCCCGCTGCTGACTATCTCTACCAGGCAAAGAACCTTTTGGGTGACTATCAATATAAGGAAACGCTTAATAAAGACCCGCTCGTTGACCGTTATGAGCAGGATGGCCAGTCGGCTTACGTACTCCTGATTCCCGATGAGCGCGGCCGAACCGGCACCTATAACCTCCCGGTCAACAAAGGCGATACGGTACAAATATGTACCCCAGCAGTTGGTCGGGATGAGATGACGAAAACCACGCAGGTCAGTCAAACAGGAACGATCACGATAAACGTAAGTGAAACTCCCGTGTTTGTCATGCCTTTTTCCAAAGCAGGTGAGGTTAAGAACAACGATTTAAGCTCCCTGCAAATTTTTCCGAATCCTGCCGCCGATTACGCAGAGCTAGCCATGGAGAATGGAGCTAACGAAGCCGTGGACGTAACGGTGTACGGTAGTTCGGGCCGTCGGCTTAAGCAAGTAAGCTTTGCTAAACCAGTCCGGCAGCTTAGGGCACAAATCGATCTGGGCTCACTACCTAATGGCATCTATATGCTGGAAGTACGGCAGGGACAAGCCAGATTAGTAAAAAAAATTATCAGAGCTCGGTAAACAAGGCTATTTGACGTAGTAGACCAGATAACCAGCCAATAAAGTACTTACATGAGTAATACCAAAAAGGCGATAGATGGGGGGAAGTGGATAACGGTATCCACGGTCATTTCGACCCTATTTCAGTTTGTACAGGTAGCTGTGCTAGCCCGCTTATTAGCTCCCTCCGATTTTGGGATTGTAAGCATTAGTAATCTAATTATCTCTTTCTTTCAGGTTTTCGCCAATCTCGGATTCTCTAACTCTGTTATTTATAAGCAGGAAAGTGATCGTAACGTTTTGTCGACTCTGTATTTTTTGAACTTGATAGCGGGCCTTCTGATCTTTACACTCATTCATACCACCGCACCCTATGTGATCTCGTTCTACAAGGAACCAAAACTGGAACGAGTGCTAAACTATTCCTCCTATTATTTTCTGATTGCTTATTTTGGTCAGTTATACATGTTCCTGCTGGAGAAAGAGCTGCGCTTTAAATCAGTAGCTATCATTGATATAACAGGTACTATTATTGGATCAACAGTTACGATCTATCTGGCGTATAATGGCTACCACGAACTATCGTTGATTATTGGCTCACTGGTTATGCAAGCCGTCAAAACGGTATTACAAATTACGTTTGGGCTCAAATTATTCCTTCCGGCGCTTTCTTTCAACCTGAATAAAGTTAAAGACCACCTACGTTTCGGACTTTTCAATATGGGGGATGGCTTCCTGGGCTTCATTCAATCTAATTCCGACAATATTTTTCTGGGCGGTATGCTCGGCGTGAAAATGCTCGGATACTATACTATTGCCTATCAGCTGTCCATCTTTCCAATCACAAAACTGAATCCGATCATTTTGCAGGTGGCTTATCCTATCCTGGCTAAAATGAAGAATAGTACAGCAGAATTGAAGAAATCATACCTTAAAATCTTGGATTTCATCAGCTATTGTAACCTACCGCTGCTAGCTGGTTTGTTCATAACCGCTGACGGAGTTGTACCGCTTATTTATGGTCCAGGCTGGGAGCAGACTATTGATCTTATCCGTCTTTTCGTTTTTGTAGGTTTATTCTTTTGCCTTAGCCATCCGCTTTACACGGTGGCGTTCACAAAAGGAAAACCTAATCTGCTGTTCTACTTAAATCTGGGTACGCTACTTTTCAAAATTCCGTTGGTGTATATACTTGGTACGCACTGGGGAATCACGGGTATAGCAACGGCTTTTTTAATAACAACCTTTCTCAACATGGTTGCCAACTTTATCATTGTGCATTATCTGATCGGCGATTTCGCAGGAATTTTCCTGAAGAACATATCAAAGCCTCTTCTATTCTGTCTCATCATGATTGGTGTCATTACCGTGTATAAATCTTTAGTAGGCTCCTCCGGTTTAACGAACACATTAGTAGAAATCGGATTAGGCGGTCTCACATATGCCCTCTTCACTGTAACCTACAAGCTCTCCTTCACCGAAATTAAAGCCTACCGGCAGTCGATGCTATAATGTCTTGATTGATAAACTTACCTAGCTGTAGTCTGCCTTCACAGACCATAGCTGGTTTTATAGTGCCATAATTTTTTATACAATTCACTCCTATGAACATGGAAGCCATTCAACAGCTATCCCCTCAAAACGTTATTACTAAAATTGACAAACGTAGTAACATCACCCGCAGAGAGCTTATTAAAGAATACATTGAACCGGCGATTCCGGTCGTTCTAACCGACGCCACCAAAGAGTGGAAGGCGATGGGCAAGTTCACTCCTCAATTTTTCAAAGAGAACTACAAACACCTGTCTAAAGAAGTGAAAGGGAAAACGTATGCCATGTCAGATTACATCGATCTGATGCTGGCGTCTACCCCCGAGAATCCCGCTCCCTATCCATACAACTTTAACCTGGAACGGTTTGCGCCAGAGTTGCTGGACGACATGAAGCCCGAAATAGTGTACGCCAAGTCGGACCGGGTCAAGCATCCGCTCCTGCCCAAGTTCATGCTCAGCGGAACGGAAGTATATGAACTATTTCTCGGTGGTAACGGGAGCGCGTTTCCCTTTTTGCACGTCGATGCGCTGTTCCTTCACACGCAAATTACGCAATTGTATGGGTCGAAAGACTTCTTCTTTTTTTCGCCCGATCAGACGCCGTTCATGTATCCCAAAGAGGATAACCCAAAGATATCTCAAGTCAATGCGTTCAACCCCGACTACGAAAAGCATCCGCTGTTCAAAAAAGCGAAACCTATTAAAGTAACCGTAGAGGAAGGTGAAACCGTGCTTTTCCCGACGAAATGGTGGCACACCACCCAGATAAACGAGCCTTGCATCTCCTTAGGCCGGGTTCATTTGAATGCTTCTAATTGGGATGATTTTACGACTGACAACTTTTTATCGTTGAAAAAGTATAACCCTAAACTTGCCCTTCCAGCGCTGATTTACGGAAAAGTACTGGGACAGCTGATTAACCTACAAGAGATTATTGGTTCATAGGTGTAGCTGTTCGCTTAATCTTTGTCTTACCTTTGTTATATGCAAAAACTCGTAGTTTGAAGCGACTGTAAACTTCAAACTACGAGTTTTTTTTAGGCAACTTCTAGGCCTGGCTATTATCCAGAGCGCGTTGTAGTGACTCCGCCAGTGCTTTATCGTTCGGCGCGTGCATAATCGTTTCGTGATCCCCGGGAACATCATGTACACGTACACCACGGAGAGCAAACTCTTTCCAGCCCAGATAGTGATAATCATCCACGAAGTACAGCCGGGTTGTCGCTCTGAATAGATCAAGCGTACCATCGTAGGGATGCAACACGTAGTTTTGGAACGCAGTCTCGTGTTTGTCCATGATATAGTTCAGATGCGCCATCTCGGCCTGAGGTTTTGGCTCTTGCCCAAGGCCGACCATTTGAAGCAATTTTACGGCCTTCCGTTTAAAATAATCCCGTTGATACTGAATCGTCTGCGCAGGGCGTTCAAGCAGTGATCGACCAATCCAGACTAGCTTAGGGAACTGCCGACCAATTTTCCACATCACCCGGTTCAGCCCCGAATGGTGCATCGCCAGAGCACGGGCATCTGTATCAAACATAGCCAGCATTTTTATTTCTTTGCCCATGGCGGTTAGCTGACGAGCCATTTCATAAGCGACGTACCCACCAAATGAGTAACCGGCAATGGCATAGGGGCCGGTAGGGTTTTGCTCCAGCACCTCTTCAATATAGCAGGCCGCAATTGACTCCATCTTATCCAGCGGCTCCTCGGTACCATCAAGTCCACGGGCCTGCAACCCGTAAATGGGTTGCTCAGCATCCATGTATGTGGCTAAGCTGCTAAAGTTTAACAGATTCAGACCAATACCATGAATGATGTAGATGGGTTCTTTACTCCCATCCGGCTTGATAGGAACGAGTGATTTCCATGATTTAACCGGTTTATCAGGTTGAATCAATGCCGCTAGTTTCCGTATGGTTGGGTACTCAAACAACGCAGATAAGGGCAACCGGCGACCGGTTTGTTGTTCGAGCCGGTTCATAACCTGAACCGCAATTAGTGAATGCCCACCAATGTCAAAGAAGTTATCATCAATACTGATCGTGCTCAAACCAAACACATCCATCCAAATGGAAGCCAGTTGGATTTCTTCTTTGGTTTGTGGTTGGGTAGACCGGGCTTCTACGGCTACGGCACGGGAACCGGGCTTGGGCAACGCCTTCTTATCCGTCTTTCCGTTTGCCGTAACGGGTAACTCTGCGAGCAGCACGAAATTATTAGGTATCATGTACTCCGGCAGCATTCGCCGAATACCCGTACGCCATGTTTTGATTTGCTCCTCTTCGTCGCTAATGTACCGATCCGGAACAAGGTAGGCCACCAATCGTTGATCGCCGGGGGTATCTTCCCGAGCGATGACTACAGCATTCTTCACACCGGCCTGCTTCAGCAGATTATGTTCGATCTCGGCTACTTCAATGCGGTGCCCACGAATTTTAACCTGCTGATCAATGCGACCCAGGTACCGAATGTTACCACCGGACTCAAACTGGCCTAAATCGCCGGACCGGTACAGTTTTACCTGACGGCCGTCCGGCGTAACGAAGTCGATAAATTTTTCTGCCGTCAATCCAGGCTGGTTCAAGTAGCCCCTAGCAAGTCCAACCCCGGCAATACAAATCTCACCTGCCTGCCCTTCGGCTAATGACTGGAGCTGTTCATCAACGATGAAGACCTGCGTATTGTCAATGGGTTTTCCTATCGTGATCAGTTCGTCAGTCGGCAGAATCTGGGTGCCTGTCGCGTATATAGTCGTTTCAGTGGGGCCATAAAAATTCCATAATGACTTACACGAAGCCATCAGTTTATGCGCCAAATCCATGGGCAGGGCTTCGGCACACGAGATTACGGTTAACTGCTTATCACCCCGCCAGCCCGCTTCCCAAAGCATCCGCAATGTGGCAGGAGTCGTTTGCAGAAAGGAGATTCCTTCAGTACGTAGCAGATCGGCTAACGCCTGTCCATTTCGGCTAACGGTATTGTCAACAAAGACCAATTCGGCCCCGGTTAGTAAAGGCAGGTAAATCTCGACCGTAGCCAGGTCGAACGAGATCGTGGCCAGCGTAACAGTTTTGTCAGCAGGCAGTAGACCAGGCCTCTTCTGAACACTCAGTAACACGTTGACTACGCCATTATGCTTCGTCTGAACGCCCTTTGGTTTACCGGTTGTTCCGGACGTATAAAGCACATAAATAAGATCATCACCGGATGTTGGCACATTCAGGTCTGCCGTCGCGTATTGATCTAGGGATGGCCAGATTTCTTCGAGAACGATTTCTTCCAGCGCTAGCGAAATGCGGTTTTTAAAATTGGCCGAGGTAAGCAGGATTTGGCAAGATGCATCAGCCAGTATAAATTCAATACGTTCGGCTGGATGTTGCGGATCAACGGGAATGTAAGCAGCTCCGGTTTTCATGACCGCCAGGAGGCTAACCATCAATTCCAGAGAGCGCTCAGCGGCCAGGCCTATCCGGTCGCCGGGTTGTACTCCTTTCGCTACCAGAAGCCGGGCTAACTGATTAGCTTTCTCATTCAAGGCCTGATACGTCAGAGTAGCTTTACCAAATCGGACAGCTATGTTATCCGGAAATGCACGGGCCGTTTCAGTGAATAGGTCGTGCAGTGATTTATGGCTGGGGAAGTCGGCCTGCGTGTCATTCCAGGGCGCAATTTGTGGGCTAAGCCGCGGTTTTTCGACCAGGGGTATATCGCCCAGCAGTTGCTCTGGAGCTTCGACAACTGACCAAAGCAAACGCTCAAATTTTTGGTGAATGCCCTGAATAGTTTTCGCCTTAAAGAGATGAGCATTGTATGACCACTCCAGCGTCATCTTTTTTTCGGAGCCTGACGCGTTCAGTGAGAGCTCAAAGTTTTCAAAAGCTCTCGGATTACTAATAAGCTGGTATTGGAGCCCATGAAACGAAACACCATTGTCTAAGCCGATGTCAACATTGAAAACAACCGGTACAAGCGGCATTCGCGATACGTCGCGGGTAATGGGTAGTTTTTTCAGCAACCGGCCAAAGGTTAGCCGCTGATGCTCCAACGCATCCAGAAGACCAATTTTCCGTTGCTTCAGAAAATCGACGAATCGCTGCTCAGGGCTTGGATAACTCCGTAGGGGAAGCAAATTAACACAATGCCCAACCAGACCGGGATTGTCGGTCGCCGATTGCCCAGCCGCTGGTAATCCCAACACAATATCATTTTGGCCCGTTAGCCGGTGCAGGAGCACTTCAAAGGCGGCCATCAACGTAGTCACGAAACTACAACCGGCTTTAATACCCATTTGCCTGACAGCCAGTACTAACTCATCATCCAGCGGAAAATCGAGACGATTACCAGCGTAGGTTCGTATTCTAGGCCGGGAAGTGTCAATCGGCATCTCCAGAACAGGTACCGACTGTCGATACTGGTCCAGCCAAAACTGTTCTATTTGTTCATACTCCCGACTACCGACAAACGTTTGCTCGTCAATAGCATATTGGCTGAAGGGCAGTACAGCAGGCAGGTCAGGAGTTTTGTGCTGAACGTAAGCCGAGTACAAAACGCTAATGTCCTGCAACATTACGCCTAACGACCAACCATCGCAGACAAGGTGGTGCGCCGTAAAAGTGAAGTGGTGTATTGTGTCAGATAACTTAATCAGGCCAGCCTTAAGCAATGGCCCATTCACCAGATCAAATACATGCAGGGCGTCCTGTTTCACGTATTCTGCAACGATCTGCTCCTTTTCGGCGTCTGCCTTGTCAGAATAGTCCCGGTAATCAAGGCCAACGGGCATCTCCTGAAACACGCAAATGTGCTTACCATCGGCGCTAAAGGCCGAACGTAACGCTTCATGCCGATGCACCAGGCCCGACAAGGCCAGCTCTAAAGCAAGCTTGTCTACTGGTCCATTGAACCGTAAGGATACAGACTCATTATAAGCGCGATTAGCATCGTCTCCCCCAAACTGACAGGCTGTCCATATTTCGGTTTGCGGCTCGGTAGAAGGCGCTAACCGCACCAGATCAGGCCCGGCAAAAGGGTCAAAGTCAACGGCGATAAAATTCACATGGGTAGAGCTTGTCACCATTCAAGCATCAGTTTAATTCAACTTGTAAGTATTTGCCGGGCTGATCAGGATTAGGCATAAACCAGGCTGGATTCCCATGCTGATCGCGGCCTAATCTAGCACCAGGAGTTGGCGGTATATTTTGGGCAAAATTCAAGCCAACTACCTGTGTTTTAGCCCCTCTTGTTGAATCTATGCGTAAGAACCCGGCTTCTATTAATTCATCTAAGCTATCAATAAATTTACTAATTATCGCATCTATTTCTTTATCGGTATGCACTTCGGTCATAAAACAGGGGAAACCGTCCCAAATATGAATTCCTTTGTCACGCATTAGTGTAAATAGTAACTCTCCGTATGGTATCTCCTCTTTGAATTTTATTT
This sequence comes from Spirosoma soli, assembly GCF_042684525.1. Classification (NCBI taxonomy): domain Bacteria; kingdom Pseudomonadati; phylum Bacteroidota; class Cytophagia; order Cytophagales; family Cytophagaceae; genus Spirosoma; species Spirosoma soli. The sequence goes on from NZ_JBHULN010000005.1 coordinate 93,596, forward strand.
TCCAGAGCGATCCAAACTGTGCTGCAAACATGGGGAGTTGCCGCTGGGTCAAGGCTGCGTTCAAGGCATCGGCCAGCCACTTCGTTTTGCGGGTTAGTTCCTGCTGCAAAGCTGGCCCCATCTGCTTCATGTATTGCAAGGATACTTTAGCTGCGGCCAATGCCAACGGATGCCGAACGAACGTACCGGCAAAGTACGTAACGCCCACTTCAGGGACAGAGCTGTCGCCATACTGCCAGAAACCCCCATCGAGAGCATCCATGAATTCACGTTTGCCAGCAATAACTCCGATGGGCAACCCAGCGCCAACTACTTTTCCGTATGAACCTAAGTCGGCCTTGATGCCAAATAGGGCCTGTGCTCCGCCGGGATGCATCCGGAACCCAGTGATTACTTCGTCGAAAATCAGCGCAGTACCCGATTCGGCTGTAATGGCCCGTACTTGCTTCAAGAAATCAATAGGGACGAATTCTGGTCGGCGGCTTTGTACCGGCTCCACCAGCACAGCGGCCAGTTCGTGCGCCCGTTCGCGGATTATGCGCAAACTTTCGTCGGTGCCATAATCCAGAATCAGCATGTTCTGCACCGACTCGGGCATAATGCCGGGAGAGGCCGGAAACGACTTAAGTTTTTTGGTGCCTCTAACAAGTACTTCGTCGACAATGCCATGATAAGACCCCGAAAAAGCTACGATTAGTGATCGGCCAGTTACGGTGCGAGCGATCCGCATGGTACCGAGTACGGCTTCAGATCCTGTGTTACACAGGGCCGCACGGTCGGCTCCTGTCAACTCACAGATCAGCTGGCTCACTTCGCCCGCCAATTCGTGCTGCGGTCCGACTTCGTAGCCCTTCTCAATCTGATCATGAAGCGCCTGCTTGACTAAATTAGGCTGATAACCGAACATGTTTGAGCCAAAACCGTTCAGGGCGTCGATGTATTCGTTACCGTCAATATCCCACAAGCGGCTGCCTTTCGACTGATTGACGACAAGGGGATACACAATCTCTTTGGTAAGGGGCCTGAACCCTGACACAACGCGAGGGTCGGCCATGTGCGAACGGTGCTCCTGCGCATAAGCTTTACTACGGCTCGTTTTCAGGTTGTAGCGTTGTGTAAGCTGTTTAAGAAAATCCTGTTGTTTATTACTTAATTCAGAGGCTTGGCGTTCAATGCGCGCTGTTGCGCCAAATGGTTTCTTGAGCTCGACCACCTCTTCTGGTGTTAAGTCAGCAATTGACGGCACTGAAGAGGATTGCTTAGCCGTTACATGCCCATTTGTGGTAGGCATCGGTGGTATTGGCATTGGTACCGTAACTGCTGGAGCGGCCGAAACGGGGGATAGAGAAGCCGTTGGCTGACTGCCTTGTAGCAGTGCCACCTGCTTAGCCAGTAATTGCAATTGCTGGGCTATAATTCCGAGAGCTGTGTCACTTTCAGGAACAGGGGCCACTGTAGGCGTGTACATTGGAGCAGGAGCTGTAGGCTGTGGAGCAGCAACATGATGCACGGGTTGAACTACCGGGGCGGGTTGGTAAGCCTCAGCCGGTAGCGCCTGATCGAGATACGTGACCAGCAATTCTGGGGTAGCATATTCATTTGTCAACTGCCGGAACGTAACAGGCAGGTTAAATTCCTTTTTCAGCGTCAGAGCGACCTGCGTCAGCAGCAGCGAATCAAGGCCTATTTCCAGAAAGCTCATGTCAGGCTTTAGACCGGCCATATCAATGCCAGATGCGTCTTCTAACAGCTCGTTGACTTTAGTAAGCAGTGTTTCTTTTCTCATAGGTATTGGTGCCAGGGGTGTGGAGTATTGGATTGATTCGGGTGTATGGGATGATGGTGTAACTGATGTTTCTGTAAGGATAGGATCAACCCAGCAGCGTTTGTTATCAAAGACGTAAGTAGGCAAAGCCACTTTTCGCCGACGCTGGTTCGCATAAATCGCAGGCCAGTTAGGCACTACGCCGTTCAGATACAATTGTCCTAAAGTTGTTAGCATCGACGTGCAAACCGTCGGCCAACCCGGCTCGTTTGTTAAGCCCGTCAATACTGTAACAGGCTTGCCAGCGGCCTGCTGCCGGGCCAACGTAGCCGAAACCTGCCCAGGGCCAATGTCTAATAGCAACGGGTTTTCCAGCTCCAGAATGGTGTCGAGCGCATCAGCGAAGCGGACCGTTTCGCGCAGGTGCCTGGCCCAATACTGCGGGTCAGTGGCTTGCGCATCCGTCATCCACGTACCGGTTGTCGTTGATACGATTGGCTTTTGAGGCCGGTTCAACGAAACTGTCTTTACAACTTGGGCAAACTCGTCGACAATCGGGTCCATCATGACCGAATGAAACGCATGACTCGTCAGCAGGAGCCGGTTAGGAATTTCCTGTTCGTCTAACAAGCGCGCAAAATCAGCAATGTGCTCATCGGGACCTGCTACTACGCATAATTTACGGCTATTGATAGCAGCAATAGACAGCGTTTCAGGCAGGATCGTTTGCAGCGCCGGGGCATCCAGCCGCACCGATAGCATACTTCCCCGGGGCTGTTCGCTGACCATCCGGCCTCGGGTCGCAATCAACGTTAAGGCATCCGACAGACTAAACACGCCCGCCAGATGAGCAGCGACGAACTCGCCAATGCTGTGTCCACAAAATACTGATGGCTCAATGCCCCAGCTCATCCACAACCGAGCCAGTGCGTATTCGGTAACAAAGAGCGCAGGTTGCGTATACCGGGTGTTCCGCAGCTGCTGCTCAGCCTGCGAATCAATTGCTTCGGGATAAATAATATCGCGAATATCAGTCTCCAGATATGCCATTAATTCCTGGGCACATTCGTCAACAGCTTGCCGGAATACGGTTTCATGCTCGTATAATTCACGGCCCATATTGAGGTATTGCGCCCCTTGACCCGGAAATAAGAAGACCATTTCCCCCGGCACATTCACGCCTGAACTTAGGCGGCCGGTTTGCCCGGACGAGTCAAGCTTTTCCCGTAGTTCAGTAGCTGTAGCCGCGACAACAAATCCACGGTGTTTAAAGTCGGCACGGGTCGTTTGCAACGTAAAGGCTGCGTCGGCCAGATTCAGCTGGTCCTCACCGGGAAGATGATCGGCCAGCCGTTTTGCATAGGCGTCCCGGCTCGTTGCCGATTTTGCCGACCATGTAATCAGTTGCACCGGCCGACCTGTATCGGTTGACACGAACACCTGCTGATTTGCTTCTTCTAAAACAACGTGTACGTTAGTTCCTCCCACCCCAAACGAGCTTACGCCAGCCCGGCGCGGGTGAGCAGGTTGCAGACCGGCAGATGGCCAGGCGGTGAGATGCGTATTGACGAAGAAGGGGCTGTTGGCAAAGTCAATGGCCGGATTGGGCTTCTCAAAGTTTATGGAGGCCGGAATTTGTTTGTGATACAGCGACAGGGCCGTTTTTATCAATCCAGCCACGCCAGCAGCCTGAGTCAGGTGCCCCATGTTACTTTTGATGGAGCCAATCGCGCAGAACTGCTTCTGAGTCTGCTCGCCAAACGCCTGAATTAAGCCGTCAATCTCAATCGGATCACCCAGCGGAGTGGCCGTTCCATGCGCTTCTACGTAGCTAATGGTTGACGGCTCAACACCGGCGTCGACAATGGCCATGGCAATAGCGCCAGCTTGTCCGTCGGCATTGGGAGCGGTAAAACTACCTTTCGCGCTCCCATCATTGTTAACCCCAATTCCTTTGATTACGGCGTAAATGGTATCACCATCCCGGCGGGCCGCTTCGGCATCTTTTAATAGCACAACCCCAGCCCCATCGCTGAAAACGGTTCCTTGTGCCTGTTCATCGAACGAGCGGCAATGCCCATCCCGGCTCAGCATAGCTCCTTCCTGGTAGGCATAACCGCTTTTGATTGGTGCCGTTATGCTGGCTCCACCCGCCAGCGCCACATCACACTGTCCATTCCGTATGCTTTGCACCGCCTGACTAATGGCGAGCAACGACGTAGAGCAGGCCGAATAAACACTAACGGCTGGCCCTTTCAGATTGAGTTGATAGGCCGTACGGGTGGCGATGTAATCTTTTTCATTGATGGTCATTACTTGAAACGCACCGACTTGATCAATCAGATCTTTGTGGCTAAGTACGTTATTCAGGTAATACGTATTATTGCCACAGCCCGCAAACACGCCGACACGACCGCTGTAATGCTGAGGCAGGTAACCGGTTTGCTCCAGCGCTTCCCAGGCAATGGTTAAGAAAATTCGCTGCTGCGGGTCCATGAGTTGCGCAACCGTGGGCGGTATGCCAAAAAGCTGCGCATCAAACTGGTCAGCATCGTCCAGAATACCTCTAGCTTTTACGTAAAGTGGATCGTTTTTAACCTGATCAGATATGCTTTGATCAAGCTCCTCATCAGTAAAAAACCGAGTAGTTTCCTTTCCTTGCTTCAGTAACTCCCACAATTCGTCGATGGTATTAGCCCCCGGAAAACGGCCCGCCATTCCGATCACCGCAATATCTTTCTGGGTAGTCGGCGGGTTGGCTACAACTGGCTGTGCTTTTGACTCTACCGCTGTGTGCGGCTGTAGGTAACGGGCAATACCGGCCGGAGTTGGGTATTGATAAAGCTTCGTAATCGGTAATGTGTGACCTTGTTCTCTAAAGGTTGCGACGGTTTTCTGAGCCAGCAACGAATTACCGCCTAACTCAAAAAAGTTGTCGTCTAACCCTACTTTATCAATCTGGAGCAGACCCGCCCAAATGCGCGTGATGGTCTGTTCGAGAGCGGTTTTTGGCTTACGGTAAATGGTTGCCCATTCCGACCGTTTACGTTCAGGACTGGGTAGTTTGTTTTTATCAATTTTGCCACTGCTGGTCCGGGGAAAATCGTCCATCCAGACAAAGGCAGAAGGCATCATGTATTCGGGCAGCCGTTGCGACAACCCCTGTCGCAGTGCCAGGGTATCCGTGTGCCCTGTAGAGGTCACGAGGTAAGCGACTAACTGCTTCTGTCCGTCGACACCATCACGGGCAGCAACCACAGCTTGCTTGACGCCCCCCATCTGATTGATGACTACTTCGATCTCACCCAGTTCAACCCGGTGCCCTCGTATTTTCACCTGATCGTCGCGACGACCTAAAAACTCGATATTTCCATCGGGTAAGTAGCGCGCCAAGTCACCCGTGCGATACGTCCGAATGATGCCTTCGGGTCGTGTTAAGCTGGTAAATTTTTCGTGGGTTAGGGTTGGCTGATTCAGATACCCTTCTGCCAGACAGCTTCCACTGATGCAAAGCTCGCCAATCGATCCGTCGGGCAACAGGTTTAGTTGTTCATCAACAACAAACAGGCTGACGTTGTCAATGGGTGTACCAATTGATGGTAGTGCAGGCCATTCGGCAGCATTGCCGTCTAACTTCAGCTGGCTTACCACATGGCACTCTGTTGGACCGTATTGATTATAAAGCACGCAACCCGGCAGTGCTGAAAAGAAGGTAGCTACTTGTGGCGTAATCTTTAGCTGTTCACCAGCCGTCATTACCTCCTGTAAATATTGGGGGAACAGCTCGGCGCTAACGGCCGCTTCGGCTAAATACTGTAACGCGACAAAAGGCAGAAACAGCCGGTTAATGGCCTGCTCATTAATAAACACTAAAAGAGCACTTAAATCTAACCGGAGCGTTTCGTCAACGAGCACGACCGTTCCCCCCGTACTGAATGTGGCAAACAGTTCCTGAAACGATACGTCGAAACTTAACGGTGCCAATTGCAGTGTTCGCGTTCCCAGACCCGCCTGAGAGTTGTTAGCCTGCCATTTGAGTAAGTTCACTAGGGGATCGTGTCCCATAGCTACTCCTTTTGGCTTACCCGTGGAACCGGATGTATATAAGACGTAAGCCGTGCTGCCTTGTTGAACAACCAGTTGTTCTGTATACGAATGTGATTGATCACCGGTTATTACCTGTACCCCCAAGCCCGCGAACTTAGCTCTGTCTTGCTTAGTGCTTAAGCATGTTTTCAGTCCAGAATCGGTGATAATTTGGTGCAGACGCTGCTCCGGATAGGCCGGGTCGAGCGGCAGGTATGCTTTACCCGCTTTCAGGATTGCCAGTACGCCGACAACCATGTCCAGGTTGCGGGCGCTACTTACTCCGATCAGGTTAGCCTTCGGATCGTTGTGCAAAATAGCTCGGCAGAGCTGATCGGCCCGCTCGTTTAGCTGCCCGTACGTAAGCTGCTCATCACCAAAAATGACCGCAATACGCTCCTGATTTGCACGGGAAACCTGCTCAACGAACTGATGAATTAGCAACGGACTGGTTATACCTGCCCCTGCTTCAATACCATTGAAGACCTGCATACAGTTGATGGTTTTCTATATCACCGACTCAGACAAAAACTTAGATCGCCAAGGCAGCTGATCGACTGGACAGTCTGGTTCATTCGCTTATCTACCGCTGGTTAGGCTGCGGTAATCCCAATTAGCATTACGTTGAGCTTGCCGAGGTTGTACGGGGCGTTCTGGCTGGAGAGTAGGCATAGCATCAGCCGGCTTTGGAACGTCTATGTAATTGTCTTCAACCCGGTTCAGAATGGTAAGTACGGGCTGGTTCGTAACCCGCTCATAGAGGCTTAAAAGCTGCTTCTCCGTCCGCCCCCAGGTACTGTTGGCATCGACAACCAACAGCGACATGGCACTTTCATTCATTAAATAAACCGGAATTTGATTGTTGATAAGCGCTGGTAATTCTAAAATGATCCGGTCAAATTGTGTAGCATCAAAGGGCTGGTTGTGATCGAGTAAGTATTCTATGCTCGTTACGTTCATGAAATCAGGACGTACTGTATACGGCAAAAACGTAACTCCTTTTTTCACTTCCCGCTGTTCGCGCCCGGTCACTCTCGGATAGCAATAAGCCACCCGCTGTTCGGCATTCGTATACAGATCGACCAGGCCATTAGCCACCCAGGATTTCCCCTGCTTAGAACGAATGCTAAACAACGTAACAATTGGCAGGTAGGGTTTACCCGATGCTTCAACAATTTCGATGTTGATAGCGTTGAAAAGCTGCTCAAACATGCTCTGAGCCGCCCGGGTCACTCGCGAGTACACCCGGGGTTTCCTCACGTTCGGGAACAAAGCGGTAACGGGCATGCCAATCAACGCTTCGGCCTGCTCCGGCGAATGAATACGTTTGTCAATCAAGAATCGGAGCGCCGTCAATAATAGCGCAATGAAAAGTCCAACGCCAAAACCAATGGCAATTAGCTGCCAGCGTTTAGACGCCTGCGGAGCCAACGGAAAATCAGGAGCGTCCAGCGTTTGCAACGTACCAGCAATAGCCACATCCTGACGGCGCGTACGGGACTGATCTACATTCTGAAGCAAATCTAGGTATTCTTTCTCGGCAACGCTTAACTCGCGGTTCAACTGACGCAGTTGGGACCCTAACGGGCTATACTCATCTGTTTTGGCCTGGTATTCGTCCAGGCGTTTCTGATACAGTTCCAAACGGGCGGATGACTCTTCGTATTCCAGCACCTTTGCTAACCGATCATTGGCCATTGACTGAGTGGGCACCGCATCGGGCGTATTGGTAGCAGCATCGTATTTCTGAGCACTCGCCTTCAACTCTTCGCCAGCCTGGGCCACATTGGCCTGTAGGCGACTGATAACGTTCTTTGGCTGGTTATACGCCCGGGCATTGGCCAATTGGTTTTCAGCCTGCGTCAGCTTGCGCTGTTTCTCGCTCAGGTCGTTGTTTGCCGTATACACATTGCCCTGCTGGCTCATGCGCCGGCTGAGGGCATCTAAGGCCGCTTTGGCGGCATTTTTCCGCATCAGCTCCTGATTATATTCACTAATGATTGCTTCGCGCGAAGCCGCCACATTTTTAGACTCTTCGTCGAAATCAACGACCTGGTGCCTGACATTGAATTCGCGCAGGTTTGCTTCAGCACGATCCAGGTTCTCTTTAGCTTTCTTTAACTGAACTTCATAATAGCCAACAACCGAGTTTGTCTCGGAGGTTTTAAACAGCGAATAGCGCTTATTTAAGATCTGGATAGCGTAACGAAGCGTTTGTTGTGCCACGGCCGGGTCATCCGACTCATACTCCATCAACAATATATCGTTTGTGTTCTTACGAGCCGACGCTTCGAGCTTCTTGCTGATTTGTTCAATCGAGTAATACGAATCTGACTTCAATAGCAAGTTCTTGATCGGATTATCAGTCTGTGTTTTCGACAGACTGTCAATAGCTCGGTATAGTTGAGCAGAATCGCCTTCAACGGGCAACATGGCACGCCAATCCAGTGGAATTTCGCTCTGAAGCCGCTGAAAGCCAGTTTCTCCCAATACCAATGTATCAGACTGCTGGAGCCGAAGATGATCAGCCAGCAAGCTAATGCCGATCTGAAGTAACGTCTCTTTCGAGTTAAGGGTCGTCAGTAGGTTATCGAACGCATTCGCTGACCGGTCAAAATAACTATTCTGCTTATCAGACAGCAATGAATAGCGCGACACCATGCCCGTGTAAATCGTGGCCTGCGACTTATATATGTTTAACTGGTTACGTGTTACATACCAGGCGGTAAGCGCTGTTATGCACGGAATCAGAATAAACAAAAGCAAGTGCTGCTTGAGAAGACGTAGAAAGACCTGGATACTCATACGATGCTGTTAATTACGTTTCATGCGTTGGATAGGCATACCAACCATAGCTTCGAACTGATGAACATTCTTCAGGAAATTGCCTTTTATTTCCTCAGATGCCGACTTAGTCTGTACGTAGCGAGACGTGGATTCGGCCAGTTGGTCGGCGGTTATTTTTCCCTTCTGGGCTTCAACTTCTGCAATCCGAAGGGCCACCAACGAAGCCTGCTCGTCGGTCAGACGAATTTTTAGCAGCTGCTGCGCCGTGATCATATCCTGATAAATGGTGATCAGTTCGCGTCTTAGTTGCAATTCAACGGTTTGTTTCTGCGCTAAAGCAGCCTGATAATTGGATTGGGCCTGCCGGATCTGATGCTTACGTCCGAATAAATCATACAGCGACATCCGAACCTCAACCCCAACCCGGTAGCCATTAGCGATCTGACCGATGGCATCTGAGCCTGTACCCGTTGGTAACGATGATCCTGATGAGATTATCGACTGGTTACCGCCCGAATAATTCGCAAATCCTGCAGCATTCTGTAAAACCTGAGCTTTAGAAAGGGCGTACCCCGAACTCAAGGAATTCGCTACTTCATTCTGGTACTTGACGAACGGCGAATTGGTGGCCGCTATTTTTACCAGTTCATCAAAAGGAATCAATTGTACAGCAATGTCCTGATCAATGTCGAGGTATACCGTATCAGCAGCCGCTCCCGATGATTGACCAAACATCATGAGTTTACGGCCACTAACCGTCTGGCCCGAGCAGACGGTACAGAATAATCCGATTACAGCAACCAGAAAGATTTGATACAGATTACGTACAAGTACAGTTGACAAATAAATGTTCATTCTAAAAAAATTTACGGCGGTAGGTGTACCCTGTAATTTACTAATATTATTTGATAGTAGAACCTTCAATCAGCAGCCCAGAAATTATTTTAACTACCTATTGGTCAACATCTTGCTACCTATTCAGCCACTTTCTCTATTTACACGGTAGACTCTTGTTACTTCTGACGTTTCATTTGCTTTTGTGTCACATTAGTAACCGTTGCTTATAGTAACTAGAGGTTATGTGTCGAGTTGGTAAAGATTAGGCCGTCGGACTGTGGCTGGTCCCTACTTGATTTTATCTACTGGTATAGGGGTCTGATGCGGAGTGTGAATAAAACTTTTAAAGGCTTTACGCATGTTAAATATAGCCTTGGCAAAATTTAGCATGAGAGCCGGAATAAGCAGTAGCTCACGTAGGGTAACGCGCTTCCATAAATAGAACGGAACGGAAATAACCAGACTGATGCACAGGGTAATAAGCGACACCAGCGGCAAGCCCCACAAGAGTACGTCACTGCTTAACAAGCCCACACAGGTGCACACAGCTAGCAGCCCAAGTAACATGACTCTGGGCAGCACGAACGCTTGAATAAATTTGAACGCACTAGCTATACGCCCCTTCAAAAGCTCGCTTATACCCACGCTGGAGTAAAATTTCAAAAACTGCCATTGAGCCGCTATCCAGCGAGTCCGTTGCTTTTCAAATACCGCTCGGTTGGCTACTTTTTCGTCGTAAATAAACGCCTGTTCGAGGTAGCCAATCTTGACGCCACTCAACACAATTTTTTTCTCCAGCTCCTTATCATACCCGCCAATGGTATGCAGATCGGTCATGGCAGCTTTCATCAACTTAAAGTCAATGGCCATGCCTGAACCGATAATTGACGATGATAAGCCCAGCGCCCGGCTTCCCTTACGGAAGATATGGTTGTTAATTTCTTCGCTAATAGCGTCCAGAACGGCAACGCTCGTGTTCGTATTCTTAGCAACCCGATGCCCCTGAACCGCTTGCCAACCGTGCTCAAACGCGGTGTTTACCCGCATCAGGAAATCAGGAGCCATGTGATTGTCGGCATCCGACACTAGCGCTATGTCGTAACGCCCCTCTGGTAACCAGTTTAAAGCTTCGTTGATTGCCTTAGTTACGGTAGAAACCTCGAACGAAACCTCAAGCACTTTGATGGGCAAAGTTGCCAGCTCAGCTAGAGTGGTAGGTTGCAGGGAATCGGCAATAACAATCAGATCGAACCGATCCGTGGGGTAACTCTGCTTCAGATTTACCAGGACCGACTCAACGATTACGGCATCTTCTTTATAAGCCGGGATTAGCACCGCTATTTTTCTAAAGATGTTAGGCAGGCGCACAGTTTGTATGTCATCCGCCCGACCGATCCGGCCAGCAATAGCAAAAGCCGTTATATACAGTACAGTGAATGCAATGTAACCCAGAAAGAATAAGTAGATAACGTAAAGTATGGACATAAGGCAATAACTAAAGCGATCAATAACAAGTGTTTATCAAACCGGCAAAGTGCCGAATAGACACCAGGCCCTTACGCTTGTTGAACAGCGTATTTATTCAATAAGACGAAAAGTTAGTTTAAAAGGTCACTTTGTTATCAACAAGAAAGTAACAAAAAGGTATTAAGAAAGCCATAAGCGTTAATTTCCTATACACCGCCACTCAGACAGGAGCTTTGACCGAATGTCACTTTCTGGCTGGGTGAATATATGGTATGCTTTCTTTATTGGGCACCGTCGGCTTTGGCCCAGTCGACAGCTATTTGACCAACACGTGTTCCGCTCTGGGTTCCGGCTTCGTTATCGAATCGATAATGAATGCCACTGTAGAGTCGGGAAACAGCTGCTTCATCAGCCTGCTGTTGCAATGTGGTTGCTTCGTCGGGGAAAATATATTTAAGCACAGTAGCCGCGGCCGCGGCTATTGTAGCATGGCTTGAGGCATAACTTGGGAAGTTAGGAATGCCATTAACCGTCTTGATGGTAGGGTCTAGTTGAGAAGGACGCGGCACAAAATATTTGTAAGTGGTTTGCCAACAGGCAGCGGCCCCATCTTGCATAGCCCGGTTCATGAGGGCATACGTACGAGCGGCTCGTAGTTCGTTCTGACGGGCTTGCCGAACAAGATCTTCGGTTATGTAATTCCAGTGACCAATGGGCGTGTACGTACCAGCTCCGTCGGTCCAGAAATCGGCGATACGCCATTGCTCACGGGTGCGGGTGTTGGCGATGTCACGCACTTCGGCCAACGCCTTCTGGAATTCCGGTGATGATGTCAACGGTGGAGCCGGTGGCACACTACGAAATACAGCCGTTGAGTCGTACCAGGTCTTTACGTTCGTAGCCAGCGGCAGCATGGGTGGCCGCTCCGGAATTTCCAGGCTCTTCCATTTCACGTCGTAAGGCGCATTGGCTAACAGCGTCTGCCAGGTATCAGTGGGGTTACGAGCCTGACCGTATCGATCGTTTTGAGCGTAGGCCATTACTTTAGCTGTAACGGCAGCCGCCAGATCTTCACCCGCTTTCAGATCACTGGGTACGTTGACTCCAGCCGAAATACGACTTTGCTTATGTTCAGCAGCTTTGGCTTTGAGCCAGGCGGTTTCGTTGGGAAAGAAATAAGCAAGCATTCGGCAGGAAGCTTCCGCAATGGCCGCATCTTCTGATGGATATGAGGGCACATCTGCTACGGGCACCTGCGTAGCAACGTCCTGACGCGCCAGCGACGGGCGGTTATATTGGTACTTAGCTCGCCAGGCAACCACTAAGGCATCATACTGCGCTACACTAAGCAGCGCATAGACACGAGCCGCATAGGGCGGATTGGCGAATGGATTATTGGCATCGTAGGCCTGGTACTGACCGGGTTGCTGGGCATTATCGGGCGATATATTGTATTTGGCGACTAACTGACGGGCAATCTGGTTCCAGCGTAATACGCCCCCATCAGCCCAATAGCTAACGGCCGTCAGCTGCTCGGGGGTTAATCCCTGTACACCCGTTTTAACCGCCGTCAATTCGCGCTGGTATTCATCCGAGGTGATAGAAGCAGGCTGTGGCACACTAATCTCAGCCGCTGATTTCAGCACAATGGTACGCCAGTTTCCCCCGTTCGGGTCAGCGGTAGCAGGCTCGCGAAGTGGCAAAACGCCTTCGCTGATGGTCTGCTCTTTACAACCCGGCAGAAACAGGGTAATGGCACAAACAAAAAGATACTTTATCGACGGGTGTTTCATAGGTACAAGCCGGAAATCGTAAGCTATCGTCCAATAACAATTCCTGCATTCAGCCGTTCGGCTTTGCCAGTGTTTCGGCCGCTCAGGGTCGTGCTATAACCCGCGGTTAAACCAAATTTTTTCAGCAGGGGTATATACACCGTGGCGCCCACGCGGGTAAACCCGATAGCGTTCGTTGGAAACGGAATACCGGGACCGATGTTGGTCCCTTCGTTATAAGGGGTTTGGCGCTGAGCCCAGCCATCTAGATAGAAATGCTTAGTTGTTATGCCAGTACGTACGACTGCATCCGTTACGTCCGGTACGTTGGCCGATGTGCCGCTGTTGGGATTGAGCTGGCTGGGATCGTAATAGTTAACGATTCGGTCGAGGGTCACTTTACCGCGCCGGATGTAGCCAAACTGACCTGTGAGGAAGAAAGCGCCCGCCTTGAAGTGCAACATCGTGCGGCCGTCGATGTTGCGGGAGCCTTGTCCGATGGTTACGGGTGAGTCAATCACGTAGTTTTGGAGCGGCATTGAATACCCTACCGAAAATAACCAGGACACTCTGAGGCCGCCGAACTTATAGTCATACGCTTCCCACCGCAGGGCCGCCGATAGATCCTGAAAACCTTCCTGTTTTTGCCAGTAGCCAGCGCTCGCTTCGGTACGAACGTAGGGAGCAGATACAATCAAATCGAGGTCATAGTCCAGCCCATAGCTGGCATAGAGATTAAGCGCCTGGGTTGAAACAGTACCCAGATTAGGATTACGAACTTCGGTCGTGTTGACGTAGTACGTATCGTAAGACCCCTGCGAATAGGTTACGGCTAATAATCCGTGTCGCTTCCCTCGCATAAACCCGTCTACCAATCCTTGCGCCTTGGTTTGCTGGCCTAAAAAAACAGAAAAGAAGATAGCAAGCGTGATGGGTATAGATCGCATAGAATAGTAGTAGAGCGAGTAAAGTTAATCGTTAGGTTTACTCGTCCGTTATCTAAATTGGTATTCTGTATAACCGGCCCCATATCGATACGGGCAGGCGAAAGTTGTGTTGCTCCTTTTCAAAACATCCTTACTAGTTATTCTGTATACTATACTTTTTATTAATTCCCTCCAAACAATATCAGTAGGTTCCCCAATACCAACGGCTGATTTGTCCTATACATAGGCGAATCTGTCCTTATAGGAGCGGTTCGGGTCAGGTACTTTTACATTGTTTTAAAGCACGTACTAATTGCGTGCTGAAACCCGAAACAGACATCCATAACCGCTCGATAGCCATGTTAACTGACAGCCGATTCTATAGTGTTCTGAATAACAAATGCCCTCGTTGTCATCAAGGCGACTTCTTTGTTGAGAAAAGTGCGTTCAGCCGACATTTCGACCAGATGCACAAGCACTGCCCGCATTGCGGTGAGAATTTTATGCCAGAGCCTGGCTTTTACTGGGCGTCTATGTTCGTGAGCTATGCCTTTTACACCATCTATACCCTTTTTACGTTCGGGGTAGTTGTATTATGGCTTGACATTGACCTGGACTATTATTTGATGGGCTTGATCCCTACGTTAGTGCTTCTAACGCCCTATTTTTTCCGGATGGCCCGCCGGACATGGCTAACAATATTTGTTGCCCCTGATCCTAGCTTAATACATACGCCAACAAAAGCGTTATAAACACGTTCGAAGAAATCTGTAACAAAGACAATGGCAACCTTCAGCAGGTTGCCATTGTCTTTGTTAGCAATTAATTAAAGCTCGGTTTACAATCCTGAGCCGTCGGCTTTACCCCGTGCCACGGCGTACGCCCCAATGTTCTTACCACACTTTAAGCCAACTTCGCAGTCGAAACGATAATGAATCAGCCCATACATACGTGAATCTGATGCTTCCTTTGCCTGTGCTTCAAATTCGTTGGCACGATCGGGAAAAACACTGCCCAGCACTGTAGCAGCAGCTGCGGAGAACGTAGAATGTCCCGATGTGTAGGACGGGAAGTTGGGTAGACCAACCGATGTTTTTAAACCAAACTGCTGTGGCCGCGGGTAGTAATAGTAGTATTTCGTCTCCCAACAGCAAACACCAGCGTCCATCAACGCTGTGCCGACCAGGGCTAACGTTCGGGCCATACGTATTTCACTATACTTGGCCTCGTGAGCCGCATTGGCCGCCGTACGATGCCAGTGACCGGGTGGTGTGTAACTTCCGGCACCGTCCGACCAGAAGTTGGCGATGCGAGCCTGTTCACGGGTTTGGTTTTTGTTGATGGCCTTCAACTCGTCCAATGCTTTCGTAAACTCGGGGCTGTTCAGGGCTGGGGGAGCTTCTGGACGCAGCTTTATCTTAGTAGCCGCATCGAAATTCCAGGTCGAAACAGCTCCGTAGTTAGGCAGCATTGGTGGGCGAATAGGGCTTTCCTGACTTGTCCATATCTCAGTCAAGCCCCGGGCTTTGGCCGATTCGATCATACCAGCCGTCACAGTCTGGTTGTTAGCGGCACCCATGCCGTCTGTTCTGGCACGCCCCATCACTTTGGCCGCCACCTGATTGCCAAGGTCACTGCCCGCTGTCAGGTCACTCGCTACGTTCATGCCCGCCCACAAGCGGCTGTTGCGATGCTCGGCCAGTTTAGCGTCCAGGAACGGCACTTCGCCAGGAAACATCGCCTTCAATATGGTATACGACGCAGCTGCCACGACGGCATCTTCAGATGGATACGACGGTAATGCCGACGTTGGCAATGCCACGCGCACGGTACCGTCAACTTTTGATGGAGCCACTCGCTTGAATTGATACTTGTAACTCCAGGCCGCTACCAGCGCATCGTACTGCGCTACGCTCAAATACGCCAGGGCACGAGCGGTGTAAGGCGGATTAGCAAACGGAAACCGTGGGTCGGCCAGCGGGTTAGCCGCGTCAGGAACAGGATACTTACCGTCGGGCGTCGACGCCGGGGGTACGTTATAGCGGGCCGCCAATTCACGGGCAATCTCGTTCCAGCGATAAACAGCCCCAGCTCCCCAATACACGACCGCTTCCTGCTGCTCCTGACTAAGGCTAGCCGATTTTGATTTCAAATCGGCTAGTTCGGCCTGATATTCTGCCGAAGAAGTAGCCGATGGCGTAGCTAGTGTTACGTCAGTTGGACTGGTTAATACGTATGTTTTCCAGGTTCCGGCTTTTTCATCTACACTGGCGGGTGTATAACCAACGCGCTGAGGCTCAGTAATACTTTTATCGCAGGATATCAGAGAGGCCGAAACGCCCAAAACAGATACACTGGCTATGACAATGTTACGGATTATTGATTTCATAGGGATGCTTACTTAAAATTTAACTGGTACAAAACACCAACGGTATAGCTTGTATTCTGGCCCACGTTTCGGCCATCAATGACGTAACCGATCCGGGCGTTGAGGCCAATGTTGCGAGGTTGTACTTTACCATACCAGCCGACCGACGTTGCCTGCATGTTGTTGGTGGGGAAAGGCATATCGTTCCGGCGAATGTCGTCGCCACTCAGGCCAGCCATGCGTTCAGCCCATACTTCAGTCTGCCATTTCTGGCGCACAACACCCAGCCTTATGCCTGCGTCATAGGCATTGGGTACGCTCACCACATTCGTGTTATAAACTCGACCCTCAGCCTGATAAGCATCCCGGTCAACTTTGATGGTACTCCGCCAGTTATAAGAGCCATGTGCGGTCAGGTACAGCCCCGTTTTAGGATGCGTATAGTTGACCAGGAGCCGTCCGATGGCCGTCCGAGCCTGTAATCCAATCGACAACGGTAAAAAGTCAGGGACGTAATTGCTGACCGGAACGGAGCCGCCTACAACCGCATGTAAGGAGAGTCCACCCACTTGTACAGCCTTTACTTTCAGCCAGGCCGATACATCCTGGAGGCCTTTCTGGCCCATTAAGTTACCCGCGCTCGTGCTCGTCCAGACGTAAGGCAAGTTTAAGATGACGTTGACCCGATCACTAACACCAATAGCGGGCATTATCCCAACGCTTTGTGTAGTTAGGGTACCAATATTGAAGTTTTCGCGCTTGAGCGACCCTTCCCAATATTGATTCCAGGAGCTATGACTATACATACCAGCAATACATACCGTTTTCTTAGGCATATATATGGCGTCGTGTGGCATCTGGGCCCAGGCCGGAGCTGATACAAACGCGATGCCTATGAGCAGCAACTGACTAATTTTTTTCATGATAAGTACGGTAAATGATGTTCCCTACGGCCAGGGGCTAGTATCCGGCCGTAGGGTTTTCAAGTATTAAAACCAGCGAGATACGTTGACAGAAATAAGATAATCCGCAAAAGCAGCGTCACCTTGCCTCAGGCCCAGCGGGTCGAGCCGATCCGCAAAGCTCTTGATGCGATTGCGGTAGATAGCTACTGGAACTGTAGCAGCAACAGACGTTTTATGGCGCATGTAGGCCAGTCCGGGCTCGACCGATACAATGTAGCCGGGCCGACGAAAACCACTACTGCCACCAAA
Organism: Spirosoma soli; assembly: GCF_042684525.1. Classification (NCBI taxonomy): domain Bacteria; kingdom Pseudomonadati; phylum Bacteroidota; class Cytophagia; order Cytophagales; family Cytophagaceae; genus Spirosoma; species Spirosoma soli. Next base: position 110,818 of record NZ_JBHULN010000005.1, read on the forward strand.
CGCGTCGATGGCCGGGACGCCCTCAACGCGGCCACCGAGCATTACTGATAAGCCAGGGATGAACGCGATTGACTGACTCAATCCAACACGGGCGGCAAACTGGTCAGCCACCGAGAATTTGCCCGTCACCAGATCAATTGTAGTTGCTTCCGGACTGCGAACAACGCCATTCGTTTCGCGGGGATTGAACAAGTAGTAGCCGTTGGCATAAGCCGTCAGCCCCTTTGTTAGTTGCGCATAGGCTTGTAGTTCGATGCTTACTCCTACGCCACCGTCGCCGAGTTGGATGGACTGATCAACGGGCTTGTTGATGGTATAGTCGGCCCCTTCTTTTGTCAGTTTATGGAAATCGTCGGTTACGCGGTAGTTGCCGGTTGGCAGCTTTACTCCTACTCCAACGGCTAAATTTGCTTTAGGTAGCTTAACGGGATTAACCAGCCAGTAGCTTCCCGAAAGGCGTAGATCGCCAATGCCACGCGAGCCTGTATGAAACCGCTTTTGCTCAGGATTTTGCGCAACGGCGTTGCCGTAATGTTCGTAAAGAGAAGAACGATCGTTATCCTGAACGGGCAGATTTGCCGAGAACGACAGCCGAGGGTTGACAATGTACGTGATGCCCAGATCAATGGCGTGCGATACGTTGATCACCTGTGTTCCCTGCTCAACGCGCTGTTTTTGTTCAACGTCGCCCACAAAATGCTTATAGGAACGGAAGAACCGGTAGCCCGCCGACACTTGCCAGCGACCAGTACGTTGTTTAAAAAAATCAGCGGAGTTGGTGCCCTGCATGGATATGCCTGCTGGAGCCGAGCAGCTCATGTGCCGGACTGCCACACAGCCCTGCGCCCAGACGGATGCAATAGAAAGAAATATAAACGCTATCGCCAGAACGATAGTAGATGTCGCTTTCATGAATTCGAATGTCTAAGATGTTTGATGGATTTGTGCTAAGACTACTTTACCCGTGGTCTTTGAGGACACTGATCACTTCACCGATAGTGCACGCTGACACATAGGCTGTCGGTGAAGACAGACTTAAGTATCAAACACCAAACGCGTGGGTAGGCTCAACACCAACTCAGCAGTGAACCTCTTCCGGAAAGCGCAAGAAAGCAGTCTTAAATACCAGGAAAACAGCTTACACTTCGGGCGGGGGTGAATGAACAGGCAGCGCGCGGGCAGTAACCACAAACAATTGTTGTGGGATACGTATGGCCTCGCGCCAAACAGGAGAGGGAAAGGAAAAACTAACGCGTGGATTGGGTGAATATTCTTTCAACAACAACTTCAGAAGTTGATTTTCTTTCTGGTGCGAATTGGTGGCACCGGTGACGTGGTCGTTCAGAAAAGATAATAAATCACTTTGCCAGAACGATCGACTTTCAGATTCTAAGCCAGCGATATGCAGCGTGTCTCCCCGTACTTCCAGACTCACTACGTCGTAATAATGTCCCCGATATGTGAAACCGTCGGAGGTAGTTGTCGTAATGGCGCTGGCATCGGGGGAATCTTTGAGAGGAATCTGAAACTCGACAATACTGTCAACTGACCGATACACCAGCAATCGTTCCGATAAGTCATGCTCTGCCTGCCACCACGCGCCCACACACACCAGCACATGAGCCAGGGTGTGGTAGAGTAGCAAGCCAAAGAGACTTATAGAAACAATTTTCTTCACGGAAACAAAGTAAATTTATCCCAAAAATAATACTAATTCTGAAACAATCCATACACTTTTCTATTGACTCTGTTTTTCTAGTTTGTTAATGGGGTTTCCTTTTTCTTACCTCTGCAATCAAAATTCGTAGATTTGTGTTAGTCCGATAGCCAATGATTTACGACAACCACAACCGCCCCATCACTTACCTCCGACTGGCCGTGACGGACCGCTGTAACCTGCGGTGCTTTTACTGTATGCCCGAAGAGGGAATCAAGTACCTGCCCAGGCATCAGGTACTGACCTACGAGGAGATGGAGCGTATTGTGCGTGTGTTGGCCAGGTTGGGAGTCTCGAAGGTACGGATCACGGGTGGAGAGCCATTTGTCAGGACAGGCTTGATGGACTTCATGCACAAGCTGGCCAGCGTTGAGGGGCTTAACGACCTCTCGGTGACAACCAACGGCGTATTGACGGCACCACACGTGACTGACCTAGCCGCGCTGGGGGTTAAAGCGGTAAACTTAAGTTTGGATACGTTAGATCGGGAGCGTTTTCGGCAAATTACCCGGCGGGATGAACTACCGGCTGTCCTGAAAACGTTAGATGCGCTCCTGGCGGTCGGCATTCAGACTAAGATCAACGCGGTTGTGATGGATGGGCAGAACACGCAGGACTTAATTCCATTGGCTAATCTGACCCGCACGGCACCGGTTGATGTACGCTTTATTGAAGAGATGCCGTTCAACGGTGAAGGGAGTCACTACCCAGTATTACATTGGACACACCAGCGCATTGTCGACGAACTCCGTAGGCATTTTCCGTTGCTGAAAAAACTGCCCGATTCGCCTTTTTCGACCTCGGCGAATTATCAGGTACCGGGCCATCAGGGAACAATCGGCGTGATTGCCGCCTTCAGCCGCACCTTCTGTGGCACCTGCAACCGCATCCGTCTGACCGCACAGGGAACACTCAAAACCTGTTTGTACGATACTGGCGTGCTGGATGTTCGGGCCTTACTACGTTCCGGCGCTTCAGATGAAGAATTGACGGCTGCTTTTCTGAAGGCTTTCGCCCATCGCCCGGCGAATGGTTTTGAAGCGGAGGGCAAGCGCGATAGTGTCACTGAATCTATGGCAACGATTGGTGGGTGAATGTTCATTGGGTAGCCGATGTGATAGCCCTGCTGAATGATACAGCAAGACGACAATTTTAGGCGGCTTCCATTACGCGCAGTCTTCAATAAAACTGGCCAGCAATTCGTTGATCGTAACCGGGTTTTCCCACGGCAGTAGATGCCCGGCTTTATCGACAAACTGGGGTTCATGTCGCCAGATGGGTAGATCGAGCGTTTTCAGGTAGCTCAGCTCGTGAATTTGATCTTCTACGCCAGCCGCTAGCGCTACGGGAATGTGGTTATTTTCAATCAATTTCAGCTCGTCTTCATAGTTCTCGTTGATGATAGTCTGCAAAAGTCCTATATGAACGGCCGGGTCAGTACGGTTGAAGTCAGTTTTTAAAAAGTCCGGGACATAATCTGGCGCGAACCGGAGCATATGGTTTACGTATTCATCAACATCAGCAGGCAAAGGATTTGGTTGCAGTGCCCGCCCATCCAGCCATTTTCTGGTGTACATGCGTTCGGCCTCCAGTGGTTTAAGTATAGGCATGGTCATAGCAAAAACACCCCGGCATCCGTGCAGCTTGGGTAAGGCCTGCAACACGATATGCCCACCCAAAGAAAGACCAACCAGGAAAAATTGGGTCAGCTGACAATGCGCGATTAGCTCAATCAACATCTGTCTGTAGCTTTCCAAACTATACTCCGACGAACCGGCAGCATTTCCCGATGTACCATGCCCGGGCAGATCAAATGCCACCAGCCGAGAGGAGCGGAGCAGCGGACTTGCAAATTGCTTTTCCCAAACGCGGACTGACATGCAACGGCCATGGACAAACAAGATGGTGAGCTCACCCGCACCAGGTCTTTCCATGCAATGGATAGTAATGCCGTTGATGATTGTGTCATATTCACGTATAGAATCAGTCATAAGCGGCAGAAATGGTTTACTACAAAAGTTTACGCGCTATGGCGTACTGTAACAATTCAAGCGAGTTCTGGCAGTTGGTTTTACGAAGCATATTCCGCCGGTGTGTGTTCACTGTGTTGAAACTAACGTGAAGTTTGTCGGCAATCTGTTTGCTGCTGTAGCCTTCTACGGCCCACTTCATAATTTCAATTTCCCGTTTGCTCAACAGGTTATCCGGTGCTATATCCGGAAAGTACTCCTTCGACAACAGCAATTTCCATTGCTGATTCACTGAATCATACTGCTCGATCTGATGAACAATCTTCCCTTTTTCGGTAAAATCAGTAATGTCGGTCGCCGAGCCAAAAATGGCAATAGGCGTTGACTGCTCGCTTACGCTAATAATAGTATTTCGCTGCAAAATAGTACGATAATGCCCTTCCTGATTTCTGAATCGGTAGGTCTTGGAAAACCGAAACGAGGCCAGGTCTTCATCCTGATGTTGGGCAATAAACCGAACCTCATCTGGAAATATTGTTTCGCTGAACACGGCAAAATCGTGTCGGTGGTAGAGCATAAAATCCAGCCCCCCTTCCACAAAAGCTTCTCTGGGTTGCCCAATTACCTGTTTCGCATCTGGACTTAGAAACGGATATTGTTTGGAACTGTAATCGAGGATAAACACATCGGTCGAGGATAGCCCCGACCACAGGTGCCGCGTACCGACTTCGGCTAGGTACTGCCCATAATCCCACCCACTGGGTTGAGGCTGTTGCGCCAGTAGGTTAAGGTAATCGACATAGGTTGGGAGGGTAACGGTTTTCATCTGTATGGCCAGTGGATAGCAAGACTTTGAAAATAAAATACTTAAAGTCAAGTGATAAATATACTTAAAAATGAGTATTGTCTACCAACTTACAGACTGCGATTTTTGTCAGAGTAATTCAAAGGCAGAGAAGGCCCGTTGAGCAGCCAATAAACCATCAAACAGAGAATATTGGCTTACCGGTCAGCAAAGCTAACTTTTACTCTTATATCCACACTATCTTTTAAAGAACTGTAGGCCAGTGCTTTTAACTATGAAGTTGTCTATTTCAAGCTTCATCGTTGCTGCCCTGCCGAGTGCTACGCTTGTTGTGGCGCAAAGCAACGATACAGCGGCCATCAGAACGTTGGTCCAAAACGAAACTCAGGCCTATTGTGCTGCCGACGCTAACGCCTGGCGCAACTGTTGGGCCAATGTTGCTGAAGCACGCGCGCTAAGCTATGGTGCTATGACAAGTAAGGTTAGCCAAAGTGTAATGCCAGCCAATGCGGCTGCAATCATAGCTGGGCGGAAACCCGTTGGGGTAAAAATTGATACAACGAACGAGCAGATACGGCTGAACCGCAACACGGCCTTTGTCCAGTATAATCAACACCTGACCCATGACGATGGAGCCGGGAACTTCTCCTACCGGACTCGCTATCCGGAGAACAGGAGCGGTGTCTGGAAAATCATTCACGTCGGATCAGTATCAATTAAGTATGTCCCACCTCTAAAATAAACCTGCCCTTTCTGTTTTTTATGAACGCCCGACTACTTCCTGTACTGCTCCTGTTTGTAAGTACTTCGTTTGCACAACCCAATCCGAACAAGCCGACCATGAAATTTCTCATTCACATCACTTGCAGTCCAGCCGACCCTACCCGTGCTGCGCTGGGTTTTCTGGTGGCCAAAACGGCCCTCGCCGAAGGGCATACCGTTACGCTCTTTCTGGCAGGCGATGCAGCTGTATTGCTACGCGACGCTGAGCTCGATAAGATTGAAGGGCTGGGTACGGGTAAACTCCGTGAACACTACGATGCGTTGGCCAAAGGCGGAGCACGATTTTATGTATCGGGGATGTCGGCCAAAGCGCGGGGCGTTGCCGATGCCGACATAGCCGGTAAGCCCGCTGAATTTGCCATGCCTACCAAACTGGTTCAGCTTGCCGCCGACAGTGATCGACTCTTTACGTACTAAGTTAACTTCACCTGACACCCTTAGTTCAAACGCCATGAAAACCCTGAACTGCCGCGATGCGGGTTTCGACTGCAACGCACAAATCAAAGCTGAGACCGAAGAAGCTATTCTGACGCAAGCCGCTGAACACGCCTATAGCATTCACGGCGTAACCGTAACGCCCGAACTCGCCGAGGGTCTAAAATCGCTGATTCACGACGAATAATTACCCGCACGGCTCCGCTTCTACGTACTCACCAACTTCATCAATCCAATGAAAAATCTCTTTGAAGCCGCGCTGTTACTGGCCGACGCAAGACATTTGAACAATCGGTCGCACTTCACGCATGAGCGCTGCAAAGAATTATTTCGGCCAATGTAGCCTGAGTAATCTTATTTAACTCCACAATCCACTCCACATCATGAAACTGATTCTCGTTAAGTTCAGGTCAATTATTTGGTCATCCATGCTCACTGTAGTATTTGCTATGAGTATGTGTACAACCAAAACCGATCCAGTTCCCGCTCCTAACGCATCGTTTTCTTATACGCCCAACAGCAACCTCACCGCACCTATAACCATCTCCTTTACCAACACTTCAACCAACGCAGATAGCTATCTGTGGACGTATGGCAACGGCCAAACGGACACGGATGAAGACCTAACTTTACAAATAAGTACTGGAGGCACGTACACTATTACGTTGAAGGCAATCGGCAAGGGTGGTTCGGACACGTATTCACGCACGATTTCGGTAGAGAATCCTACGGTCGTTACGCCACCCGCTACCCAACCTACGGCTGATTTCACATTCTCTCCTAGTAGTAACTTGACGGCTCCTATAAAAATCACATTTACGAATACATCAAAAAACGCGAGTAGTTATAAATGGGATTTTGGCGATGGCACAACTTCAGTCGAAACAAACCCGACAAAAGAGTATAATAGAGCAGGCAATTATGAGGTGAAATTGACAGCTACCGATACGAGAAGTCAGTCGACACAGAAATCAACAATCATATCCGTAAAAGGGGCTGCTGCCCCGCCAACCACCTCGAATATTAATCCATTTCGGTATCTGGCACGCCATGCCACTTCGCTGCAATCTAAAGAGTTGACCGCTCGTTCGTTTAGAATAACCAGGCCCACACCCGTGGTGATTATGAACACCTCGCGCTATGCTTCTCAAGCGGGCCTTATGACGGCCGATGAATACGCAAAATTCATCAACAACGGTGCGTTCCAGGGCTGGGGAGTGTTTGATAAACAGAACGGCTATGAATTTCTGACACTCGATCCGGGTACATATTACGTGGGCGTTCGGGACGCCAGCGGAAATAGCAAAGAAAACTATTACTGTTATCAGGTCTACTATGCTACGCAGATTCCGGAATCAGACCGCTGTGAGTTTGTCGATATATATATTAAAGACTTAAAGACATTACAGGCTGGCGAATATCTGTATCACAAATTCACCATTCAGGAAGGCTTTCGGTATGTATTCAATGGTGGTTATTCTTCGTGGAATTTAAGGGGCTATTTTATTCCCGAAAGCGAATTGGCCAACTTCACCAGCGGCCGGACTTTTCAATCATACACTGATTATGTAGCGGGTGCCGATGGCACATTAGCCGTCGAAGAACTGAAGCTTCCTGCGGGCAATTACTACTTTGTGTTTAAAAATACGTTGACAAAGCTGCCCCTCAATATCACCTATTTTATGGAACGCTACCGGCGATTATAAACCGGACTCGATTGGCCTATCTACAAAATGGTTCTACGGTAAATTTTCGCTGTCAAATCCAGACCATCATAGAAGAAGTAGTTATCGGGGTGTTGCCCCTGTGCACCTTAGTAAGGTATTCAGTTTTGCCCGCTGTACTTGCAGTAGGTTGCCAAAAAGAAAAAGAGGAAGCCACACCATAGCAAAACGGGTCGCGCTTGACGCATGAGCGACTACGAAGCCCACATGGCGGGTGATAGGGGTCAATCACCGCTACTGTACCAGATGATGTGAGCCTAACTAATCATGGGCCTATCCGGTCAAAGCCGGAAAACAAAAACAGTACGAACACTTTATACACGACATATTCTGAGCGGGAGCCAACAAATTGTCGGCTTCCGCACAACGCGTATTCCAGCAAACACGGGTTATGCACCCGCTGAAAGCAAACTCTGATGGTACCTCCATTTACCTGTTTGTCATGGACCCCTACATCAAAGGCGGGGACTTTGATGTCGAATCGCTCATCAAGAAGATGTACGATCCAAAACAGGGTGCAGAACACTACAAGTTGTTTACTGATGCGATTGTCGCGGGGCAAGACGTCGGCTATCGAGTTACGCAAAGATTAATAAATCATTGTTAAACCCAATAGACTATGAACTCCCGAAATCTGTTCTCTTTTGTTACCCTTATAAACGTACTGTTTGGGCTAGGGCTCGTATTCGCTCCTCAAGTCATGGCCACTCAGTATCTGACTAACCCCAGCTGATTCAATCCCGGTGCAGCCTTTATAGCGCAGGGGTGGGGCATGATACTGCTTGCACAAGGGGTGGCCTGCTGGGTTCTCCGAAGCACGGGCCTCACTAGTGGCAGTCAAGCTATGCTTTGGATGCTCGTGTTTCAGAATACGGGCTGGGTCGTGCTACATACACTGGCTATTGTCAACGGCGTCAAAACTCCAATGGCTTGGTTACAGGTAGGTATGGCGGTGGTGGTTGGTGGATGGTCAGCAGTGCTATTGCGCCAGACTACCAGCGTAACAGTCTGATGTTGTTGGTCTGTCCCTACCTACGGCAATGTAAATTACGACCTCGAGGTTGCTCCTGAAGAAACGAACTACCAAATCAATGGTCCGTCGACTGCTTTAGACAGCTAAGCGGACTTCTCGACCGCAAGCGCTGGTACTCCTTCTAAATATTCATTGGTAAACAGCGTCTCCGGATCAATTTGCGGAATCAGTTCACCCTCTGTATTCTTCAGTAGCTCATTACGAATCAACCAGCTGGAAAACGACGCCCAAACGGTCCGGTGCATGAATCCCCAGTTACCCTCGCCATCCAGGTAATAACCCGACACCATTTGCTGACTTTGCTCCAGGAAGTTTCGATTCGATAATGTGGGATGCTTAGCCGTTTCAGCCAACAACCGGGCGGCTTCGTCAGGATCTTTAACGGCAAACTTGAAACCCGCAGCCGTTATTTCCAGGAATTGACGTAATGCTTCCGCGTTTTCGTTGGCCCAGTCGCTATGAGCGGCCAGCACCGGACTGTAGCCGTATGGGATTTCGTAATCGTCCAGCAAAAACTGATGAAGCTCAATACCGCGAATGTCAGCTTCGACCCCTTCCCACGGCAGGAAGATCCAGGTAGCGTCAGCTTCGTTCGTCAAGAGCGTCTGCCACATATCGAGCCGGGCGGGCTTGTGCGCCACAAACTGTCCCTGTCCGCCATCGTTCTGAATCATATGCCGAACGATTTCATCTTCGTATCGAGCGCTATAAGATGCGTACACTTTACCGTCGAGCTGTTGTGGCCGGGTGATGCCGCTTTGTTTGAGCGTAACAATAGCACTGGCATCGCGAGCCAATACAGCGGCTATAGCTACTAGCGGCACCCCATTCGTCTGGTAACTAATGATACTTTCAGAAGGCGTAATGGCCAGATCGGCAGTCCCTTGGGCGACTCGTTTAGCGGGGGTCACCTGGTAATTGTCTTCGTCAGGGAGGATGATCTCTACATCAAGACCAGCTTTTTGGTAAGCTCCTTTTGCCAAAGCAACATAAAATCCGGTGTGGTTGGTATTTGGCGTCCAATCGAGGGCTAAGCGAATGCGGGTATCCATAGAATACAGTAGTGTTTCGGGTACCTAAACAGTACAGCAACCATAAGGTTTAGACATAAAACCAATGAGCCTAAAAGCTATTTATTCATTCTTATTTATTACCTGAATAGTGCTACAAAGGCTAATTAAATACAGCGTCACAGAGAACACACGGAGTAGCTAGTTAGGCCCTTTGTGTGTTCTGTGACGCTGTGTTTTATAAATTTATTGGCTACCCTGTTCAATCAAAACTTCCGATCATGTTGCGGTACAGGGTTTTTGTTTTCCATTGACCACCCGCAATAATACGTCGGACGGTCAGGAGCGGCATTTCTTCGTCGCGGCCGTCGGCTAATGTGAAGGCGGCCAGGTAACCACGTTTCTGCAATTCAGGAAGCGCCTGCTTATTCCACAAGCCAAACGGATAAGCAAAGTAATGAATGGGCTTACCCGTAATAGCCTCCAGCTTTGCTTTTGGCTCTTCGATCTGGATCTTCCAGTCTTCACCCTGGTATTTTTTCACGTTGTGGTGATCCCAGGTGTGCGCGCCAATGACGTGGCCGCGGTCTGCCAAATCTTTAATCTGGGTTTTATCCATGTAGGGTTGTTTTCCCCGCCGACCAATGGCTACCGTCATGATAAAGAACGTACCCTTAAACCCATGCTTCTCTAACTCGGGCATCGCCACCGTATACTGATCGAGGTCGCCGTCGTCGAACGTAAGCATGATTGGTTTTGGAGGTAGCGGTGCTCCGGTTGCCAGGTACGCATACAGCTGGTCGGGCAGGATGGTATGATAACCGCTATCCGCCAGCATCTGCATTTGTTCTTTGAAAGCGGCTACGGGAACGATGTAGTCTTTCGCGCTTTTTGAATCTTTAGCACGCCAGTCGCGGATTTGGTGGTAGCACAGGATTGGCACCTGCGGACGGCTCAGGATCGTAGCGGCATCGGCTATTTTACTGACTGGAATCTTAGTAGGGTCTACTGCTGCAGATGCGCCGGGCTTAGCGTTCGCGTCGGCGGACTTTTCGGGGCTCGCCCCTGCCGCAGCTGCGGTCGTGTTGGCGGCTTCGTTGGTGTCGGAGCCTTTGGATTGACAACCAGTGATGCCACTGGTAATAAGAACAGACAGGCAAAGGGCTGTTACGAGAGATACTGACTGACGAGTAAACATAGCAAATTAGTGTACCCCCAAACATACTGAAATCTGAGCGGGTAACTAGGAGATTCTGCGCAAGTGATTAAAATTTTTAATTACCTGTTGTGTTTGTAGCTTGTTACCCTAACCGGCTTGTAGCCGGGATTGGTGTAGCCCCCACCGGTCCGTCGTTACCGCTTCGGAGCTACACCAATCCCAGCTACGTTACACAGCGGCTTTGACGACGCCCCCATCAACGCGGATGGCGGCTCCGTTGGTGGCTGAGGATAACGGACTACACAGGAACGCGACCATCTGCGCGACTTCGTCGGTTGTGGCGAAGCGATGAATTAAAGAAGTCGGACGCATTTCGCGGAAGAACTGATCTTCCATCTCATCCTCACTGATGCCTTGTTTGTCGGCCAGTTCTTTAACGAACGTACCTACGCCTTCGCTCTTGGTCGGGCCGGGCAAAACTGAATTTACGGTGACGTTGGTGCCTTTTGTTAACTCAGCTAATCCCCGCGCTACGGCGAGCTGTGCTGTTTTGGTAGTGCCGTAATGAATCATCTCTTGCGGAATCTGAAGGGCCGACTCGCTGGAAATAAACAGGATGCGTCCCCAATCTTTAGCCAGCATCTTCGGGAAATAAACCCGCGACAGCCGAACACCACTCAGGACGTTGACGTCAAAGAATCTAAGCCATTCTTCATCGGTAATATGCTCAAAGTCTTTTGGACCGAAGATACCCACATTATTAACGAGGATATCCACATCCGGTACTTGTTTGAGCAGTTGGTCGATCATGTCCACCTTGCCAAAATCGACTACTACACCGGTCAGCGTTCCGCCACCAGCTTCGGCCTGAATCTTGCCAATTGCTTCGTCGATTCGTTCCTGGCTCCGCCCGGTTAGCACAACGTTTGCACCTTCTTTGGCCAGCAGTTTAGCAATGGCAAAGCCAATACCCGCCGTCGAGCCGGTAACCAGGGCTGTCTTGCCTGTTAATTGTAAGTCCATACAGAGATTTGCTAGAACATAATGCAAGCAGGCACCCTACCCACTTGCGACTTTCGTACTAAGTAATCGCTATGGATCGGCATTAGTTTACATTTTTAAGCTACCTGCTAAGCCCATCGCCCAGGAAAGCACTTGGTTGAAGCCCCAGTGCTAACTCGATATGCCCCTGATGATGCACGACATGCCACGTGGCCATGTACAGAAACTGCTTCAGGCTCAGGTTAATTTGCCGGGATGGGTGGTAATACGTTTTGGTCTGCGTTTGCTCGTCAAGCGTGCGCCACAGATACACAAACCGCCGGGTGATGCCGTCAAACATCAGCAATGAATCGTCAATTGGTGCAGTCGTAGCATCCGGCGTTTTCGCCCAATCGTTCATTTGCACCAAGGTTATCACGTAGTCATCTTCGGTCAGCGCCTTCTTGAGCCGCAGGAAATTCAGCAGTTGAATATCGGCTATGTGGTGAACCAGTTGCTGGACGGTCCAGCTTCCTTCCCGATACGTTCTGGCAAGGTCTTCATCCGAGCGCCCGGCGAGCAGCTTTTGGTATCGGGCCGGTGCCGTTTCCTGAAGCCCGATCATCCGGTTTACCTCTTCGATCGAGTAATCTTCCTTCGGCGCAAAACGCCCGATGGGGTATTGAAGCTGTTCGAGATTAGTAGTCGTTTGTGTAGTTGTCATGGGTAGCTTTTATGAGCATTGTCGTTCGCCACAGGTTGATTCCGGTAGCGTTGTCTACGGTGCAAACATACGGAGTCGCTGCCCACGAAACATGTATTCCCCCGCATTAGCGAACTAGCCACAACCGACGAGATTGTCGACAAATTGCCAACGCGGGGGAAATAATGTCTAGGCACTAAGCAGCTATTTCTTTTCCTGGCTTTGGAGTTCTTCGAAATCACCTTTCAGCCAGCGAGGTCTTCCGATGGTAGTGCCCTCAAAGATGTACTTCCCTGTTTTTGTATCGAGAATAACAGTGCCCTTCTCGCCGGTGGCTACCTGGTACCGGCGTATCTCACCCGTGTCTTGCTGGTGCGTATCTGATTTATTGAAGTTCGACAGCGACATGATAGCGAATACGCCCAAAGCGCCGATGCACAGCGATTTCAGGTCTAAGGTGATGGTTATGTTTTTCATGAAAGTTGGGGTTTGAAAGTGAATACCGTTCTAACGACTGATTTGCGAAAGACCATTCATCGTTGCTGTTAACTTTACTTTATGCTTTATCGCATGGCCTGACAACTCTCTACGACGTCACGTAAACATCAATTCCGTTATTCAAAATCTTACAACGTCTTTTCCTGCACTCACTTCCCAAAAGCGCCAAGGCGGCTTACAGTTACGAGTAGCCCACCCTTCGTCCCGTAGGGACGCAACAGCGCAGCGTCGGTAGCAAAATGCCTCGCTCAGCACGCTTTGTCCCGTTATGGACAATACAACCCCTTTTCGACATATAATTGCTCAGCCCAAGCCTGTAGGAAACGCCGTTCGTACCCTGGCCGGATTAACCCGTACAGCTTCCGTAACCCGCCTATGTAGAAACCCGTGAAAACGTACCGACGTAATCTCTCAAACCCTATCTTCTGCTGCTTATCTTTACTGAATGATCTACCTCGACAATAACGCCACCACTCGCATTGACCCGCGCGTCCTGGATACGATGATGCCGTTCCTGACTGACAACTTCGCCAATGCCGCCAGCACGCACCCGTTTGGCGTATCGGCGCACGAAGCCGTCAAGACCGCCCGGCAGCAGGTAGCCGATTTGTTAAGTTGCGAAACACATGAACTGGTCTTTACGTCGGGCGCTACGGAGGCAATCAACTTGGCCATTAAAGGCGTCGCTGAAAATTATCAAAGTCGGGGCAAACACATCGTTACCGTTCAGACTGAGCATAAAGCTGTGCTCGATGTTTGCCACTATTTGGAAACGCGTGGCTTCGAGATCACCTATTTACCTGTTCAGTCTGACGGGTTACTCGATATTGACGTAGTGAAAGCCGCTATCCGGCCAGATACCATTTTGGTGTCGGTAATGCTGGCCAACAACGAAACGGGCGTTATTCAACCCATCAACGAAATTGCGGCTTTGGCCCACGAAGCGGGTGCCTTATTCATGACCGACGCAACACAGGCCGTTGGTAAGATGCCGATTGATGTGGATGCGATGGGACGGTCCGACGCTTCGGTTGACCTGCTTACATTTTCGGCGCACAAATTCTACGGCCCAAAAGGTGTCGGTGGCCTGTTCATCCGTCAGCGTCGCCCGAATAAAGTAAAGTTAGAAGCACTGCTACACGGCGGAGGCCATGAGCGCGGTTTACGAAGTGGAACGCTCAACGTACCGGGTATTGTCGGACTCGGCAAGGCCGCCGAGCTCGCCCGGCTAGACATGGCAAAGGACAGTCTGCGCATCAGCGCCCTCCGCGACGAACTGGAAACGGGCTTGCTGACGATTCCCGGTACTAAAATAAACGGTAATCAGGAACACAGGCTGTACAACGTCACCAACATCTATTTTGAAAACTGCGACAGCGACGCATTAATTATGGGCTTAGAAGGCATGGCCGTTTCCAACGGTTCAGCATGTACGGCGGCTTCTATTGATCCCTCGCACGTATTACTGGCGCTGGGCTTAAATGAGCAGGAAGCCTTTTCGTGTCTGCGGTTTAGCCTCGGGCGGTTCAATACCGAAGCAGATATAGCAACTACGATTGATGCGGTAAAGGGAGTTGTGGAAGAGTTGCGGGCGTTGGTGTAACGCCATCTTAACCCCGTAAATTTTAAATTGAATTTAAAATTTACGGGGTTAATTGTTCAATACCACCTAGTTTCGGTATTTAACTATTCTCTCAGTAAGTCGAACAAACGGGTGTTAATGAATAAGGTTTCCTTCCACTTTTGCTCCGAGCGTAACAAGCCAAGCTTCTCAACTGTACGCAAGTATTTGGAAGCTGTTCGCCGGTCAACTGCTAACCGCTCGACAACGTACTCAATCTTGCTGTAAGGATACAGAAACAGCACTTCAACCAGTTCTTTACTATAAACACGGGGTGCTTCGCGCCGTATTTGTTCGCTCGTCTGATCAAAAAGCGTCTGGATGCTGAGTATCTGCTCAATTGTCTGTCGGGCGGTTTCCTCCACTGCCCGCAATATGAATAGAATCCAATCCGTCCAGTTCTGACGCGTGCGTACTTCCTGTAGCAGCCGATAGTAGTCAGCCTTATGACTAATGATGTAACCACTTAGATAAAGAATCGGCTCGGTCAGCAGGTCCTGCAAGATCAGATACAATACGTTGATAATACGTCCCGTGCGGCCATTGCCGTCGTAAAACGGGTGAATGCTCTCAAACTGGTAATGCTGAATTGCTAATTTGATCAAGGGCGAAACGTCATCCTCCTCATCTGAATTCAGGTACAATTCCAGGTTTCGCATCAATGTCTGAAGTACATTCGGGTCGTCGGGAGGTGTGTAGATTACTTCGTTGGTGCGGTCGTTACGCAACGCCGTACCGGGTAATCGCCGAATGCCCGCTTGATTGGCTTCTAATTCCTGCTGGATGGCTATGATTGCATTGGTGCTTAGAAAACCTCGTTCGCGAACAAAGCGAAACCCGGTATACAGTGCCTGACGATACCGCAAAACTTCCTTGGTGGCATTGTCAACCAGTCGCCCTTCGGTGGTTAAGGCCTGGTATAATCGGTCGCTGGTGGTGATTATGTTTTCGATTTCCGAGCTGGCTTTCGCTTCTTTGAGCACCAGTGCATCAACCAGGATATCTGGATTAGGTAACAGTCGGGTTAACCCTTTCAGCTCTGCCAATGCCCGAACGGACCGGCTTTCCTGCCGAAGAATAGGCAAACTCTCAATTTGCTCACGCATAGGTGGCAACAGAGGTAGCTGATTGTAGGGATGGTCGAGCTGTAAATTTATCATGTACAAAAATGTGCTTTTTTTGTACATGACAATCGACTCGTGTGCATTTTGTGTACATGATAGATTTCAAACCTATACAAACTATGAGAACGCTTACAGTTACCAATGCCGACTATGTAGATCAATATCAGCTGCGGTTATCATTTTCTGATAGGACGTCGCAGGTGGTTGATTTTGGTCCTTTTTTGCTGAATCACCCGCATCCTCAACATAACAAATACCGCAAACTGACCAATTTCAAACGGTTCCGGCTTGAACGGGGTAACTTGGTTTGGGGAAGAGACTGGGACATGATTTTTCCCATTTCACAATTGCATCAAGGATACGTAGCCCCAGCTATGTATTGATCCCTAGCACGTATTACTAGCGCTCAGCCTAAACGAGCAAGAACCGTTCTCGTGTCTACGGTTTAGCCTGGGAGGGTTCAACACCGACGCAGACGTAACGGCTATAGTGAGTGAAGGAAATAGTGGAAGAGTTACGAGCGATAGTCCGTTAACTTTACGTTATCCAAGTAAATTTTAAATCTGACTTTAGATTTACTTGGATAATGTTGAGCGCCATTTGCTGAGCCAGCTAAAAGCGTCGCTAAGTTATTTCCCGGCTGTGGCACTTCTGAGGCCACGTCAAGTCGATAAAGACGTTGATTGGCCATCGGCACTACAGAATATTGATCGTTAAGCTGGTTAACGAACGAATGCGATCAAATTCTTTTCGATTGTAGGTTATCAACCCGGTGCAGTTTTGCGCTTCAGCGATGGCCGTGTGCAGACAGTCATTGATATTTTTGAAGCCAATGTGCTGCGCGATTTCTGAGGCTCGTCGGAAGTTGGCCAGGTTGTAGCCAATCGGGCTTGTCAACAATAACTGACTCACTGCCTGATTTATATCAATCAGCGACTGTTGCAGCTTAGTCATTGCAAAGCTCAACTCCTGAATGCACAACAGCGACACGTAAAACGTTTTTTCATCAACGGCCTGTTGCACTACCTGCCGTGCCTGCTGATGTTTGGTTGGATCGTAGTTTACAAAATAATGAACGAGGACGTCGGTGTCAAAATAGGTCATGGTTGATCAAAGTCCATGTCATTGACGCTGTCGATTAGTTCGTTTATATCCCCAATATTAACCGGAATCGGAACAAGCTCTGTTCTCATCCGAATTGCTTCCATACCCTGAAATAACTGGTGAAAGTCGAATTGTTTCGGCTGGGCTTCGGTCATGTGAACAATTACCGATCTTTCCTTATCTACGAAAAAGCTAAGCATTCGCTCAAGCACTTGAGCATCAATCTCTTTGGGATTCACTACAAACGTCGCTTCCATACGCATACACGGTTATCTATTGGCAAGATAACGAAATTTAGGGTGGCTAGGTTGCTTACCAAACCGTTTCCAGATATAGCACAATGGTCATTGTGTCAGTAATGTACTGATTCATTCTTCCGGTAATTGCTGGTCAAAATCGGCAAACTCGTCTTCGAGGTGTTGCCGCTCACGAGCATCCAAGAGACTCAGTTCTTGACGGATGCTCTCTGCATCATACGGCTCCTGTTCCATAGCCCGACGCCGGATGAACACGACGAAATCAGCTACCTCGCTCAGGTATTGTGCTGATAAACCTTTGATGCCTTCCGTAATCAGTTGTTCTAAATCCGGGGCCGTATCCATAGCTGTCTGGGGTTAGCTATCAGCAAGATAACGATTTTTTACTTGCTTTGCGCTCATGCAACGCTGGCCTAGCTATTAGAATACTGATCAATAGTATTATCAGTATTATCGTGTCAAAAAGCCTGATGAAAGTATCAAAAATCATTCAAACACACACCACAGTTACTTTTTCAGGCTTTTTTCACTGGAAGATGTGCGTCTTATCATCTCATCTGTGCAGGTAGATAAAACCCATTTGCTATATGGAAAGTATTAAAATTAAGTTTGATGAATACCGAAATGCATTTGTTGTTAGTAGACAAATTATTGATCCTAGCGATACTTTATATCTATTGCAATGGGAGTGGGAGGAAGGGCAATACGAGTGCGAGCGATTGGCTTACCTTCAGGCCCGGCATAAGTTTCCTAATCACGAGATAGTGGCGATAAAGCCAATCTTTTACGCTGGTCAAGTGAGTCCATCAGGACGGCCATAAATCTGTAAAATCACAATCATAAATAGACTACTTCTTAAAGGTGTTCATCCGGTGCCAAGCAAAACCTTCCAATGATGGCTGAAATTGCTTGTCTTTTGGCAGATTAATCTGCTGACCTTCTAGCTGTTTAAAGCTAAACGGGCTATCTACATTTTCGGTAAACGCTTCAGATAGAATCACCCGATAATTATCATCTATAGCGATTAAACCACGGTCAAATGCCCGATGGAGATTGGGGCAAAGTGCAATGCCATTGGTTAGACTATTGTTGAAGTGAAGCGCAAACGGCATAATATGGCAGGCATCTACCATAGTTATTGTAAACGTAGCGGATACGCGAACGCCTGAAATGCAACAGGTTTCATTATAAATTTTCACTATTTCCCGCCGAAACACAGCCCCTCTGTTGTAGACTTCAACTTGATACGTTTCGGGGTCAAGCCGGGTTTTCAGGTCAATTATTTGTGCTTTGTATTGAGCAGGGCTTTCTTCTACTATATCCTTAAGTAAGCCGTCAACGTAGCCATCTTCCGAAACATTCGGTTGCGTTTGTTGATTGGGAAAATATTTACTTAATAATGTTTGGCGCAGAATCTGACGAGTCTCTTTGCGGAGCAGCAGATCAGTAAGTTTATTGTCTATTTCAGCGTAAGCAACTGCTACGTTCAAGTTGCCGAAACTTTTCATTGAGCCTTTATTCTCTAACCAGATTTCACAACCGGGATTAGCCACTAACTGCCACCAATTACCTTTCGCATTATTCAGATGGTAAAAAGGCAGAGCAAAGCCAAGAGTGTGGTTTGTTGTTACTAAAGCTGACCAGTAAACCGAAAAAGAATGAGTTAGCTCTGGCGTAATATATATCCTGTTGGTATTTATGCGCCCTGATTCGTATTCATGAATTACACTTAACAGGAGGATTGGTTGGTGAGGAGCACCGCCGTTTTTTTCATCCCGGTGTAGATGCGTAAAAGCGTAGATAAAGTAATCAAGTATAGATTTTTCAGGCATGAATAGATTCTTCGCTTCGTTTCGTTTTAGCCAAATGTCGTTCAATATGCCGCTCCAACTCGTCTTTAAGGTTGCGTTTTACCTTCATCAGCGATTTATTCTTCTGAAGAGTCAGCAATTCCTGGATCAGGTTGAAATCATCGGGGTTGTCGGCGCATACTTCCCGTAGCAGTTGCTCCTCCCGCTTGAACTTCTCTTCGTGTTTGCTCATGTCTATTTGTTGTTCATTTATCTGGTTATAAATATCGGCAACTTTATAGTTAAAAATCCCGTCGCGATACCACGTCAACTGAATAGCAACTAACTCCTGGTGTGAAATTAATTGCATGTCCTCACCCTGCGAAAGCTGGATTTCACGTTGCGCCCGGAGTAGCATTGTCAGGAATTTGGCACGAGATTCGGGCGTGTATGGTCCCCACGTATTTGGATCATCTTCTTTGAACGGACTATCGGTACGTCGGCGCATTTCGCGGTAAGCCCGGTCGTTACGCGTGTTGATCAATACATCCCGAAATTCCATGAGCGGTTCCATCCAATCGTCGCCGTTCACTACCAACCCTTCCATTGACTTGTCGCGGGCTACAACCGTGCAAACCCAGCACCCAAACCGGCTCTGTCCGCAAGAAGGCGTTGTTTCATCAATTACTAATGGGCAATCACCATCGGTATTCGCATTGCGATACAATGTTTGCAGTTCTTTGTGCTTTCCACCCCAGGGGGCATCAATCTGCATTAAGTATTGCCAAACTTCGTTGGTTGTAATATCCTGCAAGGGCGCAAAAACGAACGCATTTGGCAACAGGTGCTTGCGCAACCGACCCGTTTTCATCGAATGCCGTTTCATGGACCGGGCGCGGGTCTGGCTTTCCTGCGAACGTGTACCGAGCAGAATGATAGCCTCTCCTTTTTCGCTGATTTTCTCCTGAATAAAGCGCGTCGTCGGGTTAATCTTAAGCCGTTCGGTACACCACCGGAACGAGTTATTCGGCGCGGGGTAGCCCCGTCCTAGCAGGTTCACCCAGAATGTGTCTTCAAGTCGGGGTGTCGTGCGGTGAACGGTAATAGGCAGACTTTGCTCGGCGGCTGCTTTTTGAACCCGTTCGAGCGTCCGATTAATGAAACTAACAATTTTAGGATTCTCAACCAGCGTGTCGTTACAGACCACATAAATTGGACGGTTACGAGTACCATCCGGTATTTTCAAAAGTGCCCGCCAGACGACCTGTAGCAGCATGGTCGAATCCTTACCACCACTAAATCCAATGATCTACGGACGTGGATTGTCATCGTACAGATACTGGTCAATAATTTCGTCTTCGATGAATGGGAGCTTGAGCGACATAACGGAGGTGGTATTGGCGAAAGTAGGATTATTGCCGGATAAAGTAAACTTCTGACAACGGTTAATTTTACAAATATGCCGAAATTTAGGGTTCGGTAGGCTGGCTTTTATAAATACAACACGTTAGGAATTCCTAACGCTGGATAGGCTATGACGTAAAGCCTTGAAGACGTGTCCATCGCGTTTTACATAGATTGGCTTCTTCACATTGCCCGGCTTACCTTTTTCGCCTATTTTTATCAGCTTACAACCAACTCCCCATACAACCGCTTCGGCGGTCCGACACTATGAAAACACGACTTCTCACAACAGTCATGCTCTTGCCGCTACTCGCCCTGGCCCAACCTAAAGCGAAAAAAACAGCCGCTAAAGAGAGTGGTTCAACCGACAAAGACAAACAAACCATCGTTGCCGACCTTGACAAACGATTTCCGGAATACGCGGGCATCTCGAAGCAAATCTGGGACTTTGCCGAACTCGGCTATCAGGAAGAGAAAAGCTCGGCACTGCTGCAAGAACAACTCAAAAAAGAAGGCTTCGACGTGAAAGCGGGTGTAGCCGGTATTCCGACGGCTTTCGTCGCGACCTACGGCAGTGGTAAACCTGTAATTGGTATTCTGGGTGAATACGATGCCCTGCCCGGTCTGGCGACGGAAGCCAAACCCGAATTCACGCCCATCCAGGGACAGAAAGGTGGGCACGGCTGTGGACACAATCTGTTCGGGACGGCTTCCGTGGCTGCGGCCACCGAGATAAAGGACTGGCTGAAGAAGTCAGGTCATAGCGGAACGATCAAAATCTACGGTTGTCCGGCCGAAGAAGGTGGTTCGGGGAAAGTGTATATGGTGCGGGAAGGGCTGTTCAACGACGTTGATGTGGTGCTGCACTGGCACCCCGGTTCGCAGAATGCCGCCGATGCCGGTACGTCGCTGGCGAACAAGAACGCCAAATTTCGCTTTAAGGGCATTGCCGCCCACGCAGCCGCTTCACCCGAGCGCGGCCGGTCGGCGCTGGACGGCGTTGAAGCCATGGACTACATGGTCAACCTGATGCGCGAACACATTCCGTCCGACACCCGCATTCACTACGTCATCACGAAGGGTGGCGAGGCCCCAAACGTTGTGCCCGCCTTTGCGGAGGTATATTACTACGCCCGTCATAAAGACCGCGACATCCTGCAAAGCGTCTGGAAACGGATCGAGAACGCAGCCGAAGGAGCCGCCAAAGGCACCGGCACCAAGGTAGAGTGGGAAGTACTAGGTGGCGTATTTAACCTCCTGCCCAATGTCACACTGGCCGAGGTGATGCATAAAAACCTGCAAACCGTCGGCGGTGTCACGTATACGCCGGAAGAAACTGCCTTTGCCAACAAAATCAGCGAAACCTTTGGCGAAGGCCAGAAAGTACCGATTACCAACGCAGCGCTGGTAAAAGATTTCCGCGATGCCTCCGAAAGTGCTACGAGTGGCGGCTCTACCGATGTTGGTGATGTAAGCTGGACCGTTCCGACCGTAGGCTTACAAACGGCTACGTGGGTACCGGGCTCGTCGGCGCACAGCTGGCAGTCGACAGCAGCCAGTGGCATGAGCATCGGCCAGAAAGGCATGATCGTGGCGGCCAAAACGTTGGCCTTAACGGCGCTCGATCTGTACAAAACACCGGCCCTGATCGAGAAAGCCCGTGCCGAATGGCAGCAGAAACGCGGAGCCGACTTCAAATACGAAGCGTTGCTCGGCGACCGAAAACCTGCACTGGACTATCGAAAATAATGAGTGAAAGAGTCAACCGGAGCGCCGGACCGGAGTGAAAGAGCGAAAGGTGTGCCCAATACGCACAAACTCCCTACCTTTGCGACCAGATTTTATAAGAGTGAAAGAGTGAATGAGCGAAAGAGTGGAAATTTCTGTGCTTTTATTCACTCTTTCACCCTTTCACCCTTTCGCTTTTCAAACATGCTTCGAACGCATACTTGCGGAGAACTTCGCCTTGCAGACGCTAACACCACCGTTACACTGGCCGGCTGGGTTCAGGTCACCCGCGACAAAGGCGGAGTTCTCTGGATTGATCTCCGCGACCGCTACGGCATTACTCAACTCATTTTGGAAGAAGGCGTTACGACCCCTGAACTGTTCACCATCGCCCGGATGCTGGGCCGCGAATACGTGCTGAAAGCTACCGGCACGGTGGTCGAACGTAAGTCTAAAAACCCGAACATTCCAACGGGTGATGTTGAGGTGCGTGTTACGGCTCTGGAGATTTTGAATCCGGCCAAATTACCGCCATTCCTCATTGAAGACGACACTGACGGGGGCGACGACCTGCGGATGAAATACCGCTATCTCGACCTGCGCCGGAATCCGGTTCGCCGAAACCTTGAATTGCGTCACCGGATGGCGCAGCAGACGCGGCTGTATATGGATGGGCAAAATTTTATTGAGGTCGAAACGCCGGTGCTGATCAAGTCGACGCCGGAAGGCGCACGGGATTTCGTGGTACCGAGCCGCATGAATCCTGGTGAGTTCTACGCCCTGCCGCAGTCGCCCCAGACGTTCAAACAGTTGCTGATGGTGTCAGGCTTCGACCGCTACTACCAGATTGTGAAGTGCTTCCGCGACGAAGACCTCCGCGCCGACCGTCAGCCGGAGTTTACGCAAATCGACTGCGAGATGTCGTTCGTGGAGCAGGAAGACATCCTGAACATGTTCGAGGGCCTGGTACGTCACCTGTTCAAGGCCGTGAAAGGTATCGACCTGGCTGAAGTACCGCGCATGACCTACGCCGACGCCATGCGATTGTACGGGTCCGACAAACCCGATACGCGCTTTGGTATGGAGTTCGTCGAGTTAAAGGGTACGTTCGACACCATCGACCTGACATCAGGCAAAGGCTTCGGCGTGTTCGATTCCGCCGAGATTGTGGTGGGTATCAACGCACCGGGCTGCGCGAGCTATACGCGTAAGCAATTGGATGAGCTGACGGACTGGGTAAAACGGCCGCAGATTGGTGCCAAAGGCCTGATCTACGTCCGCTATAACGAAGATGGTACGCTAAAATCGTCCGTCGATAAGTTCTACGACGAAGAATCACTCAAGCAGTGGGGCGCCCGTTTTGGTGCGAAACCTGGCGACCTGATGCTGATCATTTCGGGCGATGCGGCTAAGGCGCGCAAACAACTTAACGAGCTACGCCTGGAAATGGGCAACCGCCTGGGCCTCCGCGATCCGAACGTATTCAGTACGTTGTGGGTACTCGATTTTCCGCTGCTCGAATACGGCGAAGAAGAGCAGCGGTGGTTCGCCATGCACCACCCCTTCACATCGCCCAAACCGGAAGACATTCCGCTGCTCGACACCGCCCCCGGCTCCGTACGCGCCAATGCCTATGATTTGGTTATCAACGGTACTGAAGTAGGCGGTGGCTCCATCCGGATTTTCAACCGGGACTTACAGGCCCGCATGTTCAGCCTGCTTGGCTTCACGGATGAAGAAGCGAAAGCGCAGTTCGGCTTCCTGATGGACGCCTTTGAGTTTGGTGCTCCACCGCACGGCGGTATTGCCTTTGGCTTCGACCGGTTGTGTTCACTCTTCGGCGGGGCCGATTCGATCCGTGACTTCATCGCCTTCCCGAAAAACAACTCGGGCCGCGACGTCATGATCGATTCTCCTTCAGTGATTTCTGACAAGCAGCTAGACGAACTAAAAATAGCAACCGTGCCCGAAAGCAAGTAACGCGGAGCGATTTCCCCAATACAGCTAATTAACGTTAATGTCCAGTCTTTGCCAACAGTGATTCTGTGGTAAAGACTGGACATTAACGTTATAAGCCTTTTATAAATAAAACACGGAATTCGTACGACTACTGGTGAAACGTTAAGGTGAAAAAGACTCCGTTGCTAGCTTAGTCGAGGTTACGGTTACTAATGGAATCATCGTCTCGGCTCTATTTATCAGCCTATTTCTATCAACTTGGCTTACTAATTGTCTAATTGCGTATACAGACCACGAGTACTTACAACATAACTATCTAATTAACAACAAATTACTATTCAAAAAAAGCAAATTATTATATCAAAATTTTAACATGAGTTTAGGTAGGAAGGCATAATAATTGCTCCGTTTGCCTTAGTCAAATCCCACTTTATTTAACCATTCCTCTTTCATGCTCACACACGTTTTGCGGATATGGCTACTCGTAGCCGGCCTGCTGCCTGGTGTTTCCTTGGCGCAGCTTACAATCTCTACACCCGTTCCGCGAATGGTATTTCAGCGGGATTTAGTGAACCAAGCTTCAGTTCTGGTGGCAGGCTTAGCCCCCTCGTCGGCCATAACTATCGAAGCACGCTTTGTGCCCTTAGCCGTTAATCAGGGGGCGGTAACGCCCTGGACACCCCTTGCCTTTTTACCGGGCTCGAAAGCGTTTCGCGGATCGGTTACGGTATCGGCGGGTTGGTACCGGCTTGATGTTCGAGCCAAATCGGGTAGCGCAACACTCGCGCAGACGCAGGTCAATCGAGTGGGGGTGGGCGAAGTGTTTGTCGTTGCCGGGCAGTCCAACGCCTATGGCGGCTTCGAGCGAGTTCCCGGTGCCACAGAAGACCGCGTTTCGTGCCTTGATTTCCGGCAGGACAGCCTAAGCGAGCAATTGCTACCCCTTCGGTTTAGCTACATCAGTGAAGGAACGGCCATTGGCCCCAGCCAGCCACCACACCTGTGGGGTATGTTGGGCGACAAACTAGTGCAACGGCTCAATGTGCCGGTTTTGTTTCTGGGGTCAGCGTTAGGCGGTACCAGCAGCACCGAGTGGCAGCAGTCAGCCATCGGCAACATCGGCACCGACTACCGATCTTCGGTCTATCGACGGCTGGGCGTGGCCTTACTGCACTACGTTCTTCGGACGGGCGCCCGCGCTGTGCTCTGGCATCAGGGTGAGACCGATATTAAAACCGATAACCAAACGTACTTCAATAACGTAAAAGCGGTTATTGACAAAAGTCGGCAGCAAATTGGCAATGTATCCATTCCGTGGATGGTTTCGCGGGCGAGCTACATCAACAACGAAACGAATCCCAACGTGATCGCGGCCCAGAACCGGCTCATTGCCGAACTGGCCAACGTGTTTCCAGGGCCATCCACCGATGACATCATTGGGCCGGACAACCGCCCAGACAACATTCACATGAAGGGGCCAGGACTTTTGCAGTTCACCGACCGGTGGAATCAGAGCCTCTCCAATGAGTTTTTTCAGAATGCAGTGCCCTTCATTCCGGATGACGAATCGTCGCTTATCACCAGCGGCTATACCTTACCCTTAACCCGACGACCCGGTGAAACCATTGCGGTTGCCTCGCTACGTAGTGTTCCAGCCGAGGCTGATAACCAGTTTTTTGCCCAGATCATCCGAACCAGCGACGGCGCAACGGTTTATGAATCGCCCCGTAGCAACGACAATCCGTTACTAGTTACCCTACCCAACGACCTGCCCGATGGCAGCTACCAGTTGCGAACCCTCTCAACCCATCCGGCCACTGCCGGTACGTTAGGCGAACCATTTCGGATACTCCGGTCGGCTCCTTCGTCGGGTTTGCTGCCGGTTATACGCCCACCCGTTAAGAATGGCGCTGAAAATCCGTTGATTCAGCGCTTTGCCTACCGATACGAGAGCGGTAGCCACGGTTTCTTTCTGATGGTGCAGGCTGATGTGCAGACCGAAGTCCGGGTAGAACGTACGGACGGCGGCCCTTTCAACGATTCGGGCTGGAACGTCATACCGCCCAGAAGCCAGGCCCCCGATTACGTAGACTTCGCCGATTTCAACTATGTACGTTATTATCCGCCCGTTGCCTTCGCTGTGGGAGGTGTTGAGCCGGGTCGTTATCGGCTGTCGGTACGTCGGCAGGGGGATACAGGGCCCGGTCTATCGTATGAGATGAATTTAATTGATGGCCGCGTTATTCTGTACTATGCCATGGAGCCGCTTGGCGCCATTCCGCCAGTATTGAATCTCAACAACACCGCCCAAGCCATTTGCCGGGGGAGCTCGTTCAACGTCAACATTGAAGTAACCGACGGTACACTAAACAACGATAATGTCTTTAGCGTCCGTCTCTCAGATGCGAACGGGTCATTTGCCAACGAAACAACGATTGGCAGTGGTTCTGGTAACCCGGTTACGGCTACGCTACCCGCTTCATTGCCGGCAGGCAACAACTACCGGCTTCGCGTACTGGCCAGTAGCCCAAACGTAGCCAGCGCCCCCAGCGATCCATTAACGCTTTGTTCGACGGCAAACAATACCGCCGATTTGTCAATGGCTTTACGCGTCAGTACCCGAACCGCGCAGATCAACCAGCCCGTTACGCTGACGTTGGTATTGGCGAATTCGGGTCCTCTTCCCGTCAACGATGTGTCAGTCAAAAGCATATTACCTAGTGGCGTCGACTTTGTTGATGCCCCCACGTCAGCTGTTAGTGTCAACGCAAATCAGGTCAACATCAACGCAGGTACATTGCCCAGTGGCGCCAGCGCCCCGTTTGTTTTCCGACTCAAAGCGAACCGCTCCGGCGCATTTGCTACGGCGGCTCAGATTACAACCAGTAGCGTTACTGACCCCGACAGCCAGCCTAACTCGGGCACGGGCGACGGTCAGGACGATGCCGCCCAGGTAGACCTTCGGACGAGTGACGGGGGTGGGCCGCTGAGCACTTCGCCCAACCCCGATCAGGTACCCCTTCCTCCCGTACAATCGAACCAACCGCCAGCCGATCCGGCAAAAGCCGACCTGAGCCTGAGCTTGTCCAGCAGCCAGTTAACTCCTCAGG
This sequence comes from Spirosoma soli, assembly GCF_042684525.1. Classification (NCBI taxonomy): domain Bacteria; kingdom Pseudomonadati; phylum Bacteroidota; class Cytophagia; order Cytophagales; family Cytophagaceae; genus Spirosoma; species Spirosoma soli. Next base: position 137,733 of record NZ_JBHULN010000005.1, read on the forward strand.
TAAGCACGCCCATCAGTCTATCGCTCACAGTAAGCAATCGGGGGGGTGCAACGGCCAATAACGTAACGGTTCAAGCGCAACTGCCAGCCGGCTGGCAGCTCACCAGCACGAACGGATTAGGCGTCAATGGGCAAAGTGTGACGGGTGCCCTTCCTGCTATTTCAGCAGGTAGTTCCGCGACCCTAGTTCTATCGGTTCGGCCAACGGGTAGCGCTACCCTGCTCGCCCAAATCCAGACAGCTACACCCGGCGACTCGGACTCAACACCAAACAACGGCTACACCAACGGCGAAGACGACGAAGCCACCCTAACGGTGCGGACGCGGTAATAACCCATGAGGCCCCATTACTGGGGCCTCATTGTTAGTCTTTGCTTACAATCTCTTCTAAAAACGCCCGGAACTTATCGGCAAACTCGGGGCGCTTGAGGGCAAACTCGACCGTTGTTTTCAGGAAGTCAAGCTTATTGCCGATGTCGTGGCGCTTGCCCTCAATGCAATGTGCGTACAGGTTTTCGCGCTTCAGTAGCAGGAGCATGGCGTCGGTCAATTGGATTTCATTATTCTTTCCAACGGGTGTCTGCTCCAGCATCGAAAAGATTTCCGGCGTCAGGATGTACCGACCGGCAATGGCCAGATTCGACGGAGCTTCGCTCAGAGCGGGTTTCTCGACCAACGTTTCGAGCTCCATGATTCGGTCGCTCAGGAACTTGCCACCAACAATGCCGTATCGGTTCACTTTGTCGTGGGGCACCTTCTCAACAGCAATCACCGAACCGCCATATTGGGCGTGAGTGTCAATAAGCTGCTGCGTTACGGGAATGACGGCATCCATGATCGTGTCGCCCAGCAACACGGCAAACGGCTCATTACCGACATGGTGGCGGGCGTAGCGGATGGCGTCACCCAGACCGTTTAACTCGCGCTGACGAACGTAATGCAGATTGGCCATATCCGATAGGCGACGCATCTCGTCCAGCAGCAGTTGATCTTCCTTTTCTTCCAGCCGCATCTCCAGTTCGAAGTTGCGGTCGAAGTGATCCTCAATGGCTCGTTTACCCTTACCGGTAATAATCAGAATGTCTTCAATGCCTGAATCAACGGCCTCCTGCACGACGTACTGAATCGTAGGGCGGTCAATAATGGGCAGCATTTCTTTAGGCTGAGCCTTGGTAGCAGGCAGAAACCGGGTTCCAAGTCCGGCAGCGGGAATAACGGCTTTTTTAATCATGGGCAGAGAGTAATGGAGTGATAGAGTGATAGAGTGAAAGGTTGTCGCGTCTGCCACCCTTTCGCTCTTTATACAACATATGGTTTTATCACGCGGGCGTTAATTTTCTTTAGTTCGACAAACAGCCGGTTTAGCATGGCATCGTCGCGGTAAAGCCCGATGATGGAGCCGCCCGATCCCGTAAACGAAGCCGACGCACCGCACGCCCGCGCTGTTTCAATCAGACTTCGATTGCGGTCGCTGATGGTATAAATCTTCGCTCGTAAATCGAAATTACGATTGACTAATTCATGCAAAGCTTCAGTGTCCTGCCGAAACAGGGCTTCGCGCCCCTCGCGGGCCACATCGGCAATGGCGCTCATTGTTTCGACCACCAGCTCTTCGCCTTTTACCCAACGTGTGCGTACGTCGTTATGGACGCGCCCCGACTGTTTGCCCAGGTCGGTATTATAGGCAATGTACAGTTTTGGCAGCAGGCGCGGGTCCAGCGGCTCATACTGGCCATAGCCTTGTCGATCCATAATGGTGCGGTCGAAGTCCATATACACACAGCCCTCGTAGCACTGGATGACTCGATCCTGTAATCCGGCCGTAATGCCTAACTCTTCAGATTCTGTGGCCAGCACTAAGTTGGGGAGCACCGGCTGCAGAATCTCGACGCTGTAAAATTGCATCAGAGCCCGAAACGTAGCGACAATAATGGCGCTGGAGCCCGACAATCCCACCTGCCGGGGAATCGACGTGTTATAACGAATGGAAAAATTCTGATTCGGTAAACGGATGCCTTCTGTTTCGCAGTACTCAGAAAATTTTTTGATGGCTGCTTTCAGCAACGGAACACCCCCGTGATAACCCAGCGTGCTGACCGAGTCGCGGAGGTGATACAAGCTCCGAAAAACGTTGGTATCCTGCAACTGAGGTTCAATATGCAGTTCCGGCGACGGATAGAGCGTGACCGACGCGCCGAAGTTGCGAACGGTAATGGCGATGGTTTTACCGAAAAAGCCGTCGGACGGGTTTCCTAATAAGCCCGCTCGGGCATAGGCACGGGTTTCAATAAGCAAAACGGTAGGCGAACGCGTCGTCCGCAGCTAAACGATTAAGGGGCAAGTTTACAAAAGAATACTACGCATAAGAATGAAGGACCAGCCACTTTACTAATAAAAAAAGCGACCGGGATTTACTCCGGTCGCCTTAGTCAACAAATCAAGTTGGATAAGTTTATTGTGGATTAACTTTGTCTTTGTCTTTATACCCTTGATTATGAGGGTCATATCCCTGATTTGGGTTATCGCCTTCTTCCAGATATGTAGCGTCGCCCCGGTGGAAAAGCGCATCGTCAGATGGATTTTCCGCCACCTCGTCGAGCTTACGGCTGGCTTCGTCGCTCATCATGTGGCCTTTAGGCTGATCTGTCTGGATGGCGTCGGCGTTAACGTCCCACTCCTGGGTAACGCCGTAGTTCTCACCCTCCGGCAAGTCCGGGTCGCCTATATTGACATTAGCTTCACGAACACGGGCCATTTCTTCGGAAGTCCCTCCGCGGTCGTTTGTTGTTACTGAGTTATACTGAGCGTTACCTACGCCTTCGGATTCGCGACCGTAGTCGGAATCACCATGCTGGTTTGGATCGTGCGAATAAAACTCAGGATCAACTTTATCGGGATCGAATGGGGATGTCGTTGCCATAACGTTACGTGTTTTTCGAGGTATAACCTGAAAAGGGCTTTGGTTGTTTGGAAGGTGTGGGGCTAAGGGCTGGGGGCTGAGAGTACGGGGGGCGTCCGATACCCTATACTCTCAGCCCTATGCCCTTAGCCCGCCGTTGGCCGTAGTTTAAAACTACGGCCGGGCGTTATCCGGTCTGTGACCGGTGTACAAATTCTATACACCTTATTAACGTCTGATTAGTAGCTTGGTCAGACCGGTCAAAGACCGGATAGCGCTAAAGCATAGTCTGGAGACTACGCTTAACCAAGGGAAACCAGACTCAACAAAGTCTAACTCTCACCCTACGCGCTTAACCCCAGCCCTACGCACCGAGCTCCATGCCCTTAATACCCCTGATTCTGAACTAACGTCGCCTTGCCGTTAGACGTGCTGTTGATAATCTCCTGTTGCGGAATCGGGAAATACTCGTTCTGGTTTTTCTTGAATTGAGCCCCATTCAGAAACGTTCGTTTAAGCTGCTCTTTGGCTACGTAAGCGTTCAGCGTCGGTTCGGCAATGCCCCAGCGTACTAAATCGAAGAAACGCGTGCCTTCCATACCAAACTCCAGCCGCTCTTCAAACCGCACCGCCTGGCGGGCAGCTGCTTTATCGGTCCAGGGTGCCGTGTAGAGACCGATTACGTAATTGGCTGCGGGCTTACCGTCGCTGGTTTTTACGAAACCCGCCGGATTGCCCGCTCGTGTACGAATCTGATTGACGTACGTGCGGGCCGTTTCCAGACTACCAATTTCGGTTTCGACTTCAGCCGCCCAGAGCAGTATGTGGTCGTAACGCAGATACCGGTAGTTATTGCCGCTCCGCTTAATGTTACCTGCCGACGTACCTGAATATGCTTTTTCGGGGATGTGCTTGAGTGGTGAATAGGGACCGGCATACGCCTGGTCACGTATCCAGTCATACCCGGCATGAATGCCCCAATCTTTATACGGAATACCCCGACGACCAACCGTATGGTCTAAACGGGGGTCAAGCGTACCAGCATAGGGCGTAAAGGGCTGGTTCGATTTGATTCCTTCATCATTGGTCACATCCGTATCGTTAAAGGTGGTCGGCATGGGCAATCCGTTAGCATCGGTCTTGAAGGCGTTGACTAGGTTCTGCGATGGTTGATAAAATCCACAGCAGCCTCCCGGTCCGGCATTATACGGCCAGGCCAGGTCATCGCCTGCGCCCCCGCCCCCATCGGCTGCGGCTGTTACGGAATACTGCACCTCAAAAATTGACTCTTTATTATTTCGATTAGCCGGTGCCGCCGAGTAATTATAACCATACTGGTCGGCCAGCGCGAAGCGGTTGCTGTTAATAATCTGATCGAGCAGCACTTTAGCCGCCTGCAACGCAGCCGTGTTGGGCGCGCCCGTATACGGGTCAAATGCCTGAAACATCTTGGCCTTCGCCAGCATCCCAATGGCCGACCACTTGGTAGCCCGCCCGGGCTCACCCGCAAACTGCTCGGGTAAAGAGTCAATAGCGGCCTGGAAATCGGCTTCAATCTTCGGCCAGGCATTGTCGGTATTGGGCACTTTAGTACTGTTCCCATCCTGCGGGTCATACGTCTTCTCGTCGATGTACGGAATGTTATTCCACATCTTTTTAGCTTCGAGGAGATAGAAGCCACGCAGGAACCGAGCTTCCGCCCGAATCTGCACCCGTCGGGTAGCACTCAGGTCAGTCGCCTTAGGAATACCCTGTAAGACCAGATTTGCCCGGGCGACACCGTTATACAACGCTCCCCATTTTCCCCGAACGTGCTGGTTGGTCGTTACCCAAACGTAACGTTCTAAAGCGGTTTGCTCGGGCTGGTCACCGGCATCGGTACCTTTATACGCATCGTCGGACGTAATGCCGCCAAACACCCAGTTTGACACCGCGCCCTGCCATTCGCTACCCGGCACTGGAATACCATCCAACTGTCCGTAAGCACCGGTTAATAATGCCTCTACGCCTTGCGCGTTCTGCGTAGCGCTGGGGCTGTATGTTCCCTGCGGCACTCGCACTAAGAATTGATCGCTACAGCCGCTCAACAGATAAGAAGCCGTCAGGGTAATAGTCGTTGCTAAACGTATTTTTTTCATTGGTTTCTATATGTCGTCAATGAGTGGAGCCTAAAAACCGAGGTTAATGCCAAATATGAAATTACGCGAGGCTGGATATCGCCCTTCGTCTACGCCCAGTTGCGAATCCTGACCCGATCCATAGCCGCGTGTGTTCACGTCGGGATCAAGGCCGGTGTATTTAGTGACCGTGAAGAGGTTAGTTGTCTGAAAGTAAACGCGGGCCGTTCCTAAACCCACCCGTTTTGTCACAATAGGTGGAATGGTGTAGGTCAGCTGCACGTTTTTCATCCGGAAGTACGAGCCTTTCTCCACGAAGTAGGTAGACGCCTGCGAGCTGAGCGCGTCGTTCTCGTCTAAAATGGGCAGTTTGGCATTCGTATTGGTTGGCGTCCACGAATCGTTTAGCACCCGGATGCTACGGTTCCCCTGGAAGGTGTTGAAATCTGTCCAGTAACGCGTGTAATTAAAGATATCGTTGCCTTGTACCCCCTGCGCAAATAGTGTTAAATCGAAAGCTTTATACCCCAGATTAACGTTTAACCCATAGGTAAACTTAGGGTGCGGATTACCAATAAACGTCTGGTCATTTGCATCGATCTTGCCATCTGGTTTTCCGTTAGGTCCGCTGATGTCCCGGTATTTGAATTTACCAACTCCTTTCACGGGCTGCCCATTAATGTACACAGACGCATTCGTGTACCCGTCCAATTGCGGTGCCGCAGCGGCTTCTTCGGCGGTCTGCAAGATGCCATCAATCACGTAACCGTAAAACAGTGAAATCGGCTGGCCAACCACCGAACGTGTAATGGGCGGTAGCCGGGTGCTGTAGCCAAGCAGGGGTTGATCGGGTGAGGTTGGATCGAGTTGCAACACCTTGTTGCGATACGTCGAGATGTTTCCACTCACCGAGTAGCGCAGCTGATTCCCCAGCGTGGTTCCCTGGTAACTGAGTTGAACATCTACCCCGCGGTTTTGTAACGACGCTACGTTCTCGGCGGGTAAGTCGCCTTGGCCGCCCGTAAAGGGCCGGGCGCGTGTATAAAGCAGATTCGTAGTTTTGCGGTTCCATACATCGAGGTTCAGTTCGAGCGCTCCATTGAACAGGCCGACATCTAAACCAAAGTTAGTCGACGTGTTGGTTTCCCACTTGGCATTTGGATTACCAAACCGCTGAATCGAGAACCCCTGATTGTAGGCGTTCGGGTTGCCGTTCAGGCTATACCCCGCCTGATACAGGTCTGATGTGTAGGTTGTGTAGGCGTTGTAATCCCCGATGTTCTGATTACCCGTCTGTCCCCATCCGGCCCGCAATTTCAGGTCGCTGAACAGCTTGATGCCTTTCATAAACGACTCTTCGGATATCCGCCAGCCGCCCGACACCGCCGGAAACACCGCACTCTGGCTGGCCGCCTGGAAACGTGACGAAGCATCCTGCCGGAGTGTACCCTGGAGAATGTATTTGTCCTTGAACGAGTAGCCGACCTGACCGAAGTATGAGAACAGCGTAAAATCCTGGAACGCATAGCCATTGTTCTGCTGCGTCTGCGGGTCGCCCGTGGTCAGGTAGCGTAGCGACGGATCACCATTGTAGTAGTTATTTCGGTAGCCACTCTGAAGTTCACCAAACGACTTAATCGATTCGACGCCCACGTAAGCATTGATGCTGTGGTCTTTGTTAATGACCCTCTTGTAAGTCAACGTATTGGTCCACGTCCATGAGTACCGGTATTGAAAATCCTGCGACAGGTTATAGGTTCGGCCGGGCTCTGAGGCTTCCGGCTCTGGGAAACCAGCGTAGGAGCCGCGTGAAACCGTAGCATCCAGACCGAAGCTGGTACGGGCCGTCAGTCCGTCAATGATGTCAAGTTCGGCGTACGTATTACCGAATACGCGGTAATCGCGGTAACCATTGTCTTTGCCACGGTACAGGGAGGCAACGGGGTTTTTAGCATTACCCAGGTTACTACCGAGCGTACCAGCGAAGTTACCGGCAATGTCATAGACCGGCACAATCGGCTGCATCCGCAACGCCATGAAAATCGCATTCCCTTCCGTGTCTTCGTTGCGGAAAGCGCCCTTCCGCTGACTTAACAACAGTTGCAGGTTTTCACCGATTCGGAAGCGTTTTTTGATCGTGAATTCGGTGTTGGCCCGCAGACTGTATTTGTTGAAATCATTATAGATGATAATCCCCTTCTGGTCGTAGTAGCCCAGCGAGAAAGCATACCGGCCGGTTGGCGTGCCACCCGTTACGCTCAGGTTGTAGTTCTGGATAGGCGCGGCCTTGATGATTTCGCGCTGCCAGTCAGTACCTTGTTTATTGGCTGGGGTAATCTGAAATACCGTCTTGCCGAAATTAGGGTCAGTAAAGCGAGCGATGCTGTAGTTCTTGGGATCGACACGAGGGTCGCCAGCCATTGCTCCGTCGGGTACGATATAATCGGGAATGACCGGATTTGGGCCGTTACCGTATTGCGCCTGCGATGGGTTTCCATTCGCCGGATTCACCACGCCCGCGTTTCGCTTACTTTGCCACAGATAATCACCATACTGCTGTGTGTTCAGTACATCGAAGAACTTGCGGGGCGTCTGCGAACCATAATAGGCATCAAAGGAAAGTTTCGGATCGCCTGATTTTCCTTTTTTAGTCGTAATGATGACCACTCCGTTCGACGCTCTGGAACCATATACCGACGCCGACGTGGCATCTTTCAAGATTTGAATACTCTCAATATCGTTCTGGTTAAGATTATTTAGGTTTTCCTGCGTCGGCACTCCGTCGATGATGTAGAGCGGATCGTTGTTACCCAGCGTTCCATATCCACGAATCCGGATGGAGGTTCCTCCGCCCGGCGAATTATCCTGGTTGACCGTTACCCCGGCCACGCGTCCCTGCAACTGCTGACCGAAATTGGCGGCCGGTACCGAAAGCAGTTCTTTGGGATTAACAACGGCTACGGCACTAGTCAGGTCTTTCTTTTGCTGCGATGCGTAGCCCGTTACGACTACTTCATTCAACGTCGAAACATCCTCAACCAGCGTTACGTTGATTGTGGTTTGGCTCCCCAAAACGACCTCCTGGGGCTTATAGCCGATAAACGAAAACACCAGTGTAGCGTTATTCTCGGCCTGAATGCGAAAATTTCCCTGGGCATCGGTGGTTACCCCGCGTTGCGTGCCTTTGATAGCGACGTTCACACCGGGCAACCCACTTCCTCCATTTTTATCGGTTACTTTACCACTGCGGTTACCACCCTGACCGGGTGTAGGTTGTGAAGCTGTAGGCGTCTGATCGGTTGCCGGAGCTGGCGTTGTGGGTGCGGACTGGCCTGTGGCGGGCGGAGTAGCGGGCGCAGCCGTTTGAGCAGGTACTGTTGTGGGCGTGATGGGCGTTGCGCTCTGTGGAGAGGCTGTTTCGGTTCCCATGATGGCCCGCTCGGCGGGTGTCGGTGTAGCCGACGTGGGGCTACCCTGTGTGGTTGACGTACTCTGTTGACCAGTTGGATTCTGACCTACTGCCGATGAGCCTATCATCAACATACCAACCGGTAACCAGAAACGCACATGCAATTTCCAGAAGTTCCTCATTGAGTAAATGGTTTAATTATTTAATAGATAAATACTTAAGTAATAACATAGAACTAGTACAAATTATACATTTTGTTGAAATAGTATTATAGCTAAGTACCAACGTAGTGGTTGAAGTCGATAAAACTTATTTAATAGGCTTATATCAATAAAAAATAAGAGATAATAAATAGAAACTGCCCATTACAGACTAGCGAAGTAACTAGTTCATAGTGAGCAGCTTCTAGTGAGAGAGACCCGTGTATAATTTATATGTTAATATAGTATCATTTTGTAATATTTTAACGACTTTTTAATGCAGTAATTTCAGCAAGTAATTGATCATTTGTCTGCTGTAAGAGGGTTATGCGCTCAGTCAGCTGAAAGAGTAGAAATTCCATGTTTCGTAGGCGCTCCTCAGTAGTGATGGCGGCCGATGGTGAATCAAGTTGCTTAAACATAAGTCCCTCTCCCCGAAGCAGCCAGTCGGCATTGACCTGCGGGTAAGCCACCAAAATCTTTTCAATCGTATCGTAACGCGGTTTGAGTCGACCGTGAAGAATGTGATACACCTTTTCGCCCCGCCGTTCACCGAGTTGCCGGGCAAATTCGAGTACGCTCACATTAAGCGCATCAATTAACTGCTGAAGGCGAGATTCGATTGTCATAGGCGTAGGGCCAAGGGCTTGGGGCGGAGGGGGTATGGTCCAACTCTTTGCCCCAAGCCCTCTGCCAATATTACATAAAACTGCGTAAAAATAAGGCGTAATAGTTAGGAAATGGGTTTGGTTTTTACGCAAAACTGTGTAATTTTAAACCAGTAAACACGACCCTTTAAAAAGGCAAAAGGGACCGCAAAACGGGTCCCCTGCTTGAACAGTAAACAACAAATACTAATGAACACACAAAACAAAGGCCAAATTGAGACAATTCAAAGCGATGATGCTCTGAAACCGTACCAAAAGATTCATGAACTTACGGGCGAGGTGGTCAGTAACGGGGCCGCCCGGCGGTATAAATATCTGGAAGGACACCCCCGCCAATACCGGTTCGATGCCAAAGAAGGTGTGTTCAATATCAATGGTACCGAGAAGCTGGGCCGCACCCTTACCTTTCAGCCAATCGCCTGGCGCATTTTCACGGACAACATCCTGAACATGGGCACCAAGAACTGGGCGGAGATCTTTTTTATCGACGATAAGAACTGCGTATCGGCGGTGCTGTTTCATGGCTACTCGGTCGATAACATCTTCCGGCTGATTGAACCTTTGTATTACGATGACCTGACATTGGCCGACGTAGTAATCACGGCCGTGGCCGAGAAGAAAGAGAACACCAAGATTCAGCCCAAAGGTGTTTATTACATCGCGACGTTCTCGTATAAAATGGGCGACGTTGAAAAAACGAAGGAGCTAAAGCAGTTTGCGCAGGATGTTAAAGTATTCCGGCAGGAAACGCTCACGGACATTGCCAACATTAAAACGGCAATGAACTACTATAACCCCTTCGCCATCGCAACCGAAGAGCCCGAGTTGCTGTCGCCCGGTCAGATTTAATTAACGGAGGAAAGGAACACTGAGCAAGAGAGCCATTTACACACGATGGCTCTCCTCTCTTTTGTGTCCTTTTCCTCCCTCTCCCTTGTTTTATGATTACTCAACCCATAATTACGTCTCCTCAACTGCTGACATCGCTTGGCGACGACTATCGCGCCTTGCAGCGGGTGTCGAACTCTGATCTGACAAGGTTGAAGGAGGAGCATTTAGGTTATTGGTCAGTACCGTCAGCCCGGTTTATTCCGGAGAAGGCGAAAGTGTTTGGGCGAGCGTTTCACCAGCATTTGCTCGAACCCGAAACCATCGGTACGGTGATGCAGCAACTGCTGCCCGACATGACTCCCGATAACGGCGTACTGGCACCCAAGCAAACTGAGCAATTAGCTACCCTGATGCAAACCATCCGCCAGGACGCATTCTGCCGTCGGTACCTGCGCTTGTCGGAGCGCGAGCGGGTAGTGTTGTTTACGGACCCAGTTAGTCAGGTAGCCTGCAAATCGCGGCTGGATATGGTGTACACGAGCCCGAAACGCCGAAATGCCCTAATTATCGACGTTAAGACAACGTCCGCCCGCACGCAGAGCCAGTTTCTGGAGTCGTGTTATACGTATGATTACGACCGGCAGGCCGCGTTTTACATTGATAGTCTTCGGCATGCCGACAGCGCCGACTGGGCCACAACCCGGCAGTTTCGGTTCGTGTTTATTGGCGTTATGAAGCAGCGGCCGCATCGGCTGTTTGCCGTAGATGCTACGTCGATACCCAACTTTATTGACTACGGCCGGAAGAAGTACCGCTTCTGGCTCCGCAAGTGGCGCGAAGAACAGCAAACGTTTGAGCCCTCGGTTCAGGCCTGGAGTATGAGTGCATAAACCGAATACGGTAACCCCAAACAAAAATCATTATGAACGCTTCCATCATCACATTAACGCCCAGTGAACTCCACTTCGATTGGGGTACCGATGGGTTAGTGCTATGGATTGAGGAATTAGATGGTGCCGACAGCATTGTGGGTCAACTCGATGAGGTGCTGAACCGTATTGCGTTCGCCATCGAATTACAAACCGGTTGGGACCATCGGACAGACGGCGCTACGTTGCACCCGCTCTATGGCTACCGCCTGCTGTTGCGCGATGCGTCGGGGCGTTGGAACGCCGTTAAGACCGACGAGCACGGCCAGTTTGCTAGCCTGATTCCTCTCGAAGAGATGGATTATGAAATCGCCTATGATAAAGTCATGTGGATGGATTAGTAATGCGGGTGGAAGCCCGCTTTGATAAAAAGCGCCGGACCTGGAAACGAGTCCGGCGTTTTTGTTTTAGCAACTGAATGTGCTAGTTTGGCCACATGGCCGAAAACATCCATGACAGGTTTTTCAAAGAAAACTTCTCCCGACAGGACATTGCTATTGATTTTGTACGCGAGTTCTTCCCCAAACATTTAGTAGGCAAAATCAATCTGGATACGCTAACTATAACTAACAACTCGTATACTGACCCAGCGCTGGACGAATATTTTGCGGACATAGTGTATACCTGCAACTATCAAGGTGAAACGACAATTGAGGTTGCAATACTGTTCGAGCACAAAAGCTACAAAGAGAAGTATCCACACTTTCAATTGCTACGGTATTTACTTAACCGCTGGGAAGAAGCCCGCAAGCAGGACCAGCCACTGACTTTGCTGATCCCGGTGATAATTTACCACGGCAAAGCCCGATGGCCGTATGAATCCTTACCAACGTATTTTGGCTCGGTCGATGCCAATCTAATGCCTTTCTTGCCAGCTTTTGATTATTTATTGGTTGACATCTCGCGGTATCCCGATGAACAGATCCTAAATTTTCAGAATAAGTTTCTGGCAACGTCGTTGTTTCTGATGAAACACCGGGAAAACGAAGAAAGGTTACTAGCGCAGAAGGAACGGCTGTTTGTTTGGTTAGAAGAGATCATCGACACGGAAACCGGCGAGAACTATCTGCACACCAGCATTGTATATTTGTCGAGAAACCTGGAACTTAGACCTAAAGAGTTTTTCCAAAGCTTATTTTCCTTTAAACGTACCAGTTCTAAAGTTATGAGCACATACGATCAGATAGTTGCAGAAGGTGCTGAACGCACGTTGGTTGTACTGCTCAAGACAGCCCATCAGCAAGGTATTGACATTACCAGGCTGGCCAATCAGGATTACGGCCTATCAAAAGAGCGGGTAGCCACGATTGTTGAGAAGATCAAAAAAGGAATTTTATAGATAAAGGCATATGTAAAAACGCCGGACCCGGAAACGAGTCCGGTGCTTTTGTTTATGGGCCACGCAACCTTCTCTCGCTGGTTTGCATCTTTACGAAAACAACCCCAGCAACAAGCTTATGAAAACGCTCATTACCTGTTTGTTTTTAGCCTTTGCGGTAATACCAGCATTCGCTCAGAAAACGATTGACGCCAAAGAGATCATTGAAAAAATTAATAGAAGGCAAGCCGTTTCGTACCAGAACGTAACCATTACGGGCGACTTCGATTTGACTAATCTGGCCAACCGTAAGGAAATTCGGGAAGGCAACTGGCGTGGTGATTCACAACAATTTTTGAGTGTTGTTGACGTGCCAATGACATTCAAAAACTGCACCTTTAAAGGTAAATTCCTGGCGTATCGGACCGAAGAACAAGAAAAACGGCTACTGAACATGACGAACATCGTGTATAACACCGACTTTACGGAAGCTGTCACGATTGAAAATTGCCAGTTCGAAGACAATGTAGCGTTTAAATATTCGGTATTCAGTCAGCGCGCTCTGTTCACCGGTAACACCTTCCGGGACGAAGCACTGTTCAAGTACACTAAATTCCGGAATGCAGCCGACTTTAGCGGATCAACGTTCCGCGACTATGCCGATTTTAAATACACCAAATTTGATGAAGCCTCAGCGTTCCAGAAAGCTTCCTTCGAGCGGGCTGCAGATTTCAAATACACGAAATTTGACGAAGGTGTCGATTTTCGGCAGGCTCGTTTTAACGGCAACGCTGACTTCAAGTACACGCACTTCCCACGCGGCACAAAGTTCGACGATGTGCGCTTTGAAGGCTCTACCGACTTTAAATACACTACGCTCGACGGTCGTAAGTTCGCCCCGAGCAGCCGGTAACTCGGTTGTTAATCTAACGAAAAGCAGATTCCAGCCAAGAGAGCTGGAATCTGCTTTTACATTTAAGGCGCTTTTGAATAACACAGCGGCAGCTAGCGCAGCATGGATGTAAGAGATTAACCCTCCGGTTAGATCACAAAACCTAACTATTGACTTTCCAAGATAGGTCAAAATCCAACCTCCAACCCTTTTTTTGCGTTTACTAGCGTAACATCAAGTCATACAACGCTTTGAAACGTACGACCAAAATTCTGATTGCGCTTGCTGTCCTGCTGGTCATAGCCCGGTTGCTGCTTCCTTATTTCGTACTGAAATACGTCAATAAGACGCTGGCCGATATGGGTGATTACACGGGCCACGTTGACGATATTGATATTCAACTTATTCGGGGGGCTTATCAAATTGACGACCTGCGTATTCGAAAGATCAATGGTAAGATAAAGGAACCCTTTTTGTACATACCCAAAACTGATTTATCTGTCGAGTGGAAGTCCTTGTTCAAAGGCAAGCTGGTGAGTGAAGTGGAAACTTATGAGCCGGAACTTAACTTTGCCTTCAGCGACGATGAAGCCAGTAGTCAGACAGGAGCCGAAGTCGACTGGACAGCCTACCTCAAGAAATTACTTCCCATCAGCATCAACCGGTTTGCCGTCATTAACGGTAAAATCGACCTGACCAGCCTAGTGACGCAGCCCCGCGCTGATTTGTCGCTACAAAACTTTCAGGCCGAAATTCGTAACATCCGCAACGTCGAGGACAAGAGTAACAAGTTACCTTCTCCGGTAATAGCCACGGGCGACGTACCAGGTTACGGCGGTACCATGAACTTCTCGGCCAACATGAACCTGCTAAAGGTCATGCCGGACTTCGATTATAATCTCCGCTTCAGCGACATTCAACTCGTTAAGGTCAATGAACTGGCGAAAGCCTATGCTAACCTGGACTTTGAACGCGGTACGGTAAGTGTCTATAGCGAGATGGCTATGCTGGATGGTAAGCTGAATGGCTACCTGAAGCCACTGACCAAAGACATGAAGATCTTCAAGCTCAATGAGCACGAGGGTCGCTCAGTGGGCAAGTTCTTTACCGAGTTGGTGGCTCAGGCAGGTACGGCTATTCTAAAAAATCAGAAGAAAGACCAGGTGGCCACGCGCATTCCACTCAACGGTACCGTTGACGACATCGAAACGGCGGTCTGGCCAACCATATTCGGTATTTTACGTAATGCTTACATTGAAGCATTTAAGGGTGAGTTCGACAATACCATCACGTTACAGGACGCGCTTAAAGATTTCAAGGATGATTACAAGGCCAAACGCGCCGAGCGGAAACAAGAGCGAAAAGAGAAACGCGAAGAACGTAAGCAGGAGCGTCAGGAAAAACGAGAAGAGCGTAAAGCCGAACGCCGAGAGAAAAAAGAAAAAGCGTAGCAGTCAGAATTCCGACCGCTACGCTTTGGTTCGTTCCTGTTGGGAAGTCGCGCTGAGAGCCAACATGTCAGACACGTCTATCAAACAATTGGTTATCAGGGTTTCCGTTGCGTCATGGTATCCTTGCGGGCACCCGACTCGGTACGTCGAGGAGTGTATTCCCGTTTCATTCCACGATCTGTTTTCGCCTTCTCAACATTGTAATATGGATTGTTCGTATTGTCGTTTTTCAGCTTTGTTCCTAACGAATGCTCGGGCAACGGCTTCATTGGAGTTACCGAAGCGGGTTTTGTAGCTCCAGCCCCGGAAGTAGCTGAACCAGCCGCAGGCTTGGCGGCACCAGATGCAGCCGCACCAGATGTTGAAGCGGTTGAGCCAGTTGCCGGTTTAGCAGCGGCCGACGACGATTTAGTTGGCTTAGCGGCCGAGGCCGTAGCATTGGATGCTGAGGCTGGCTTACCTGCGCCAGTCTTAGCTTGTGGAGATGCAGTTTGAGCCACTGCTACACTAGTCATCAGCAGTAGCCCTATCAAAAGCTTGTTCATAGGTTGTGTTAATATTCCTGAATAGGACTATTCTAGAGCGAAATTTGTTTGGCGGGCTAAGCAGTTGGACACCACAAAAATTTTACGCACCCATCTTTAGGCGCCTTCACCTTCTTAACCAGACATAGCATTTACCGCTAGATAACCAGATCACCGAATGGTGTCTACTCGGGTGGCTCCACCGCGTCGTAACGAGTCGGACCGCAGCCGCCGTTGCTTCCGACCTTTAGGCCGGGTTGTGTCTTGCGCCTGTTGCATTTTTAACTGATCACCTTTACTAACCTTCTGCAGTTGAGGCTTAACCGGGTTGGCCTGGCGGGTATCTTCGGTTGAGGTCGATTGCTGCATAACAGGTGCCTGATTGCTCTGGGCCGAAGCGCCAACCGCAAAACCGAGGCTCAAGAGGCTGGCAATAAACATGGTACATTTCATAACGTTGATAGTTTAGTCTATGCATAGTAACGACTGACCAAGGCGTTAAGTTACGGTTCGGCTGGCTTATCGAGGAAGTGACCCAGTACGGCATCGGTGTCTTCTCCTAATGTTGGTGCCGGCCAGGCTGGTTGAGCAGGGGTTGCCGAAAACTTTAACGGAACGCCTATACTATGTATCGGTCCCGCTACTGGGTGAGTTTCCCTAAGAATCATACCCCTCGCTTGCAGGTGCGGATCGTTTTCAAGTTCGTTAAGGCCATAAACGGGTGTTAGGAGAATATCCTGCTCCAGTCCAACCTGCGTCCACTCGTCACGATCTTTCTCCGCAAATACGCCCTGAATCTGCGTTTTGATGTCGGCTAGCTGAGCCGGGCTTTGGTAGGTGTTGATCATACGCCAATCGGGTTTGTTAACCAGGGTACAGAATCTTTCCCAGAATTTTGGTTCCAGCGTACCAAGGGCTATATACTTGCCATCGCGACATTGATACACACCGTAGTTAGGCAAACCGCCCGATAGCGGCATTGTTCCACGCTCTGGCACTTGACTCGTTCCAGCGAAACTAGCGTAGGCCACCGACAGCAACGGCATGACGGCATCCGTCATAGATACGTCAACGTGCTGACCTTCGCCGGTACGTTCGCGGGCGTACAACGCCGAAAGTACCGCCATTACCCCCATGTATGAACCACCCGCAATATCGGCCAGTTGAACTCCTGGAATAGTTGGCGCTTCCGTTGGCGTTTCGCCCGTTAAGCTCAGTACACCAGATAAGGCCAAATAATTTAGGTCATGCCCCGCCAGGTTCGCATACGGCCCTGTTTGCCCGTAGCCCGTAATAGACACGTAAATAATGCGTGGATTGACAGCCCGGGCTACTGGGTAATCTATGCCAAGCCGAGTTAAGTAGCCCGGCCGAAACTGCTCAACAACCACATCGGCGGTTTTCACTAATGCCAGAAATTTATCCTGTCCTTCTGGTGTTTGATAATCGAGTAAAACGCTTCGTTTTGAGCGGTTGTAGGCTAGATAATTAACCGACTCACCCTGAACGTAAGGCGGAAACGCACGGACGTAATCGGGCGCATGGGGCAGTTCGATCTTGATCACTTCGGCGCCCATATCGGCCATGAGCATGGTACCGAGCGGGCCAGGTAGCAGCCGGGTTAGGTCAAGGATACGTAGGCCTACTAACGGGCCAGTGGTGGGTTTACGATCGGGCATGGATTCAAGTTATTTTTCGCCTTTTCAAAATAGAACCCTGATTTTGGTGATTACTATGATTTTTCACTAAACAGCATTAGTGTAAGCTTTTAATAGTCAGCATGATCTTAAAAATCATAACCATCAGCGTTCTATACATGACAATCTGGTGTGGAATCTAACCACTTTGTGCATCTTATTAGCAAGCAGTCAGACAGCGCATGTTCCTGAAACGGTTCCGTAAATCTAAACCCTCTACCGACGCCGAGTACGTCGCGGCCTACCGAGCCACGGGCGATCTGGCCGTATTGGGCGAACTCTACGAGAAGCACATGGAGCTGGTGTACGCGGTTTGTTATAACTACCTCCGCGACGAAGAAGAAGCCAAAGACGCAGTCATGCACCTCTTCGAGCAATTAGTGACCGACCTGCGTCGACATGATGTGCAGCAGTTTCAGCCCTGGCTGCATAGCGTGGCCCGAAACTATTGCCTCATGCTCCTGCGTAGCCGAAAGACACACGTAATGGCCAGCCTTGACGATACAGACCGAGACTTGCTGGATCAATCAGGCAAAGACGAAAGCGCTACGCCGGTGCAGATGTCCGTCAGCGACGAGCCAGACCTGGAAGAAGACCTAAGCCGGATGGAAGCCTGTTTGCAGACGTTGCCATTTGAGCAGCGCACCTGCCTAACCTTGTTCTATTTGGAACGAAAAACGTATACGGAGGTGGCCAACTTAACCGGATACGATCTGAAACAGGTTAAAAGTTATTTGCAAAATGGCCGCCGAATGTTGAAAATTTGTATGAATAAATAAAGCGGCTGACCCTGCTTCGGCAATACGATAAATGCGTGGCCTACGGCCCACCAACAAAACGATGAACGAACAACTAACCTTTGACGATCTACGAGCTTATCAGGACGGGCGGCTGAGCGGCCCGGCGCGATACCGTGTAGAGCGCCTGTTGCTCGAAGATCCGTTTTATGCCGATGCACTAGCGGGCCTGGAAGCCATGCAGCAAAAAGCCGCTGACACCACGGCACGGCCAACTGCCGAGCAGCTGGCCAGCCTACGCGACGCCCTGCACGAGCGCATTCATCAGTCAGCCACCAAAAAACGGCTGTGGCCCCTCTGGATTGCGACGACTACGGCCGCTATCCTGTTCATGCTGGCCATGGCGATCTATTTTATTTTCTTCGCACCTAAACAGCCTACCAGGCCCAAACCGGTACAAAAACAAACGAGTCAATCTGTGCCGCGGGCCACAGACTATTTTGCCGGTAGCAGTTCTATTACGTCACAAGCTCATCTAAGGTTGTAGCCTACCCCTGATTGTACACAGGTTTGTAAGCAACAGCATCAATGACAATTTTGGCGATGATCTCGCGCATAATTTCCGATGAACCGCCCGCAATGGTTCCCACCCGAACGTCGCGGTAAGCGCGGGCAATGGGGTAATCTTCAATATAACCATAGCCTCCGAAAAATTGCAGACAGGTATCGACCACTCGTTTCTGCATTTCCGACGTAGCCAGCTTAGCCATCGAACACTCTTTCACCACTGTTTCGCCCTGGGTGAATAGCCAGCAGGTGTGGTAAACAAACTGGCGGGCCATCTCGATCTCGGTCGCTACGTCGGCAATTTTGTGGCGAATCGCCTGAAACGCGCCAATTTTCTTGCCGAACGCTTCTCGTTCATTCAGGTACTGGAGGGTCCAGTCCAGCGCTAGTTGCGCACCCGATACCGACAATATAGCCGCCACCAGCCGTTCGAGTTGCAGGCTCTCCATGAGGTAGTAGAACCCTTTATTCTCCTGTCCAATCAGATTAGCTGCCGGAACGCGTACCTCATCAAACCGTATTTCGGCCGTATCGGAACTGTGCCAGCCAATTTTATTGAGTTTTGTGCGCGTCACGCCGGGGCTATCCAGGTCCACCACCAGTAGACTAAGGCCGTTACTACCAGCCGCCGGACCATTTGTCCGGACAGCGAGCGTTACAAAATCGCCATAGGTGCCGTTACTGATAAACGTTTTGGTCCCGTTAACAACAAATTCGTCGCCGGTATCGGTGCGGATCGCCGTCGTTCGAATGGCTGATACGTCGGAGCCAGCATCGGGTTCGGTTATGGCTAAAGCAGCGACTTTATGGCCCGCAACGGCCGGTGCCAGATACCGCTGTTTCAGATCATAACTGCCCACTTTTGCAATATGGTTAACGGCCATATATTGGTGGACACTAACGGCGGTTGAGAAACCTCCCATACCACAGCGGGCCAGTTCTTCCAGAAATACCACCGAATACCAAAAATCGGCATTTACACCGCCAAATTCTTCGGGATAAGGCAGGCCCAGGTAGCCTAGTTCGCCCAGCCGTTGAAAGACGGAAGCGGGAATTCGACGATTCGTTTCCCAGGCTTCGGTATGCGGAATGACTTCTTTATCAATGAATTGACGGACGCTCTGCCGGAACAACTCGTGTTCTTCCACGAAGTAAAGTGAATAGCGTTTCATGCGTTGCTGATGAGATAGTATAAGTACCGTAATTTCTAATGAACAAGCTAATCTGAGAAACTGTATTTCAGCCAAAACCTAAAAAGTAGCCTATTGTCATAAAACATTTAAGAAAGGTCGGGCGTTAACCGGGCGTAACACCTTGTTTCATGTTCTATGTTTCGCTCAATTTCGCTACGCTCGACAAGTCTATCCGTTCTATTGGTTTTAGCCTGTTTATCAACCAGTTTAGCGCAACAACGCTTTAGTGCTGGCCCGAGAGTAGGCTTGAATTTATCTAATTATTGGGGCAACTCAGATTATATGCATATCAAGCCGGGCTTCACGGCAGGCGCTTTTCTGATGTACAGCTCGCTGAACCACTTCGGTATTTCGGCCGATGTTCTCTACTCGCAACTGGGCACTAAGTACGATGGCCCCATACAGGGTTTCAACGGCAATAGTACGTTCCGTCAGCGAGTTAACTACCTGGAGATTCCCGTTGTAGCACGCTACTTTTTGACCTTGTCTGGTAACTTTCGACCCAATATTTTCATTGGTCCTTCGCTGGGAATCAAACTAAACGCCAAACGGGTGGGTGGCAAGCTAAATGGCAACGATGAGCCCCGCTTAAATGGTGATAACAACAATGATTTTAACGACCTGGATCTGGGAGCAACCGGCGGTTTTCAACTCAACTGGCGTGCAGGCAACCGGCAGCGCTTCCTGATCGATGCTCGTTATACGCTGGGTCTGACTGATGTACAAACCAATTTACCGAATCTATGGGGTCGACGTAACTCACTTCAAAATTCGGCCATTACACTTACTTTGGGCTATGGTTTTGGAGTGGGTCGTGAATACCCTAGCCGCTACAAACGGTAGAGTCGGCGCTAAAATAGGTTTCCAGGATAATTAATTCGGTTCTGTTTACCTTGCGGGCACGATTAAGGATTCCCACAATCAATCGTTACAGGTATCTTTTCAGTAAATCATTATTTTTTATTTCATGTCTGGTTTAACTTCATTGCGTTATTTTTTCGCTTTACTCCTTCTTTCAGTTTGTGTATCAACGGCTTCGGCCCAACAACGGTTTAGCGCCGGGCCTCGGGTGGGTGCCAACATGTCTACCTTACGAGGAGACGTCGACGGATATAAACTAGCGCCAGGCTTCGTAGGCGGTGTTTTCCTGATGTACAGCTCCTTAAACCACTTTGGCATCTCGGCCGATGTACTGTATTCACAACGGGGTGGTAAATATTCGGAAACGGTTACGCCCCAAGCCGGCAACCCAGTAACCAATACGTTTCGCCAGCAGATCAATTATCTTGAAATTCCGGTCGCTCTCCGTTACTTTCTGACCCTAAACGGCAACTTCCGGCCTAACATTTTCTTTGGTCCATCGCTGGCTTTACCGCTCAGCGCTAAACGAGTCAATACCAAAAGCAATAATGTAGACCAGCCTGATGTAGACAATTCAGACGCCTTCAAAAATACAGACCTGGGCATTTTGGCTGGGTTCCAGTTAAACTGGCCTGGTTTTGGCGAACGCCAGCGTTTTCTGATCGACGCCCGCTATACACTGGGTTTAGGAGACGTAACGAAGCTACCTATTTCTGGAGGCCGAGGTTCACAAGACATACGTAGTTCAACCATTACGCTCACGCTCGGCTACGGCTTTGGTGTTGGTCCCGAATACCGCAGCCGCTACCGTCGCTAGTCATATCAAATATGCGCTGTAGGTGGTCAAGTATTGTCAGGTGATGGCTAAGAAGTAGTCATGAGTGGTGAGCCGCTTAACACTGCTTGACGATTTCTGACAATATCTGCCTGACTACCTACCAAATCGCTTCAGTCGTTCCCGAATGTGCTCTGACACTAACGGGAACGACATTTTTTTGATAGGCATTAGGGCCATCGTGGTGTAGTTACGAATCGTTTACCATTCAGGCTCGTGTTGGCCAGATCTCGGAATTGCCCACACCCGGCAATGAATACTTTGGCCGTACAAACCAACGGCCACGCTTGTTTCACGTAACCGAAGAGTAAAAATAAGAGTGTTTACGCTGTCTTTGGGCTAGCTAACCAAAAGCGCTGGCCCTGTCATCGGCTAGATTTTGTATTTTTGACACTTCACGACCTACTATAATTGCTCATGACCATCTTGCGGTCCGTCTTTTCTGCTTTACTGTGCATTTTTTTGTCCGTAACGGCTTTTTCGCAAACGAACTTACCTACCTTTTTACAAGCTAACAACCGTACAAACCGCTGGGCCGACTCCGTTTTTGCTACGTTAACGCCCGACGAGCGTATTGGTCAGCTCATTATGGTGGCGGGTTACTCGAACCGCAAACCAGCTTACGAAGACTCACTCGTTACGCTCGTACGGACCAATAAACTCGGTGGCGTCGTGATGTTTCAGGGCGGCCCCATCCGACAGGCAAAGCTTACCAACCGTCTGCAAGCCCTTTCGACGGTGCCGTTGCTGATTGCTATGGACGCAGAATGGGGACTGGCTATGCGGCTGGACAGCACGGTTCGTTACCCGTACCAGATGACCCTCGGAGCTATTCAGGGGAATGACTCGCTCTTGTACCGAATGGGCGCTAACCTGGCCAAGCAAGCGCGTCGGTTGGGCGTTCACGTTAACTTTGCGCCCTCTGTCGATGTTAACAACAACCCAAATAACCCAGTCATCAATTTCCGGTCGTTTGGCGAAGATAAGTATGCGGTTACTCGCAAAGCGCTCGCCTATATGCGGGGTATGCAGGACAACCGCTTGTTAACCAGCATCAAACATTTCCCCGGTCACGGCGATACCGGTACGGATTCGCACTATGATCTACCACTCATCAGCAAAAGTCGGGCGCAACTCGACTCTCTGGAATTGTATCCGTTCCGGCAGCTTATCAACGCCGGAGCAGCGGGCGTCATGATCGCTCACCTGAGCATTCCGGCTTTAGATACGACCCGCAACCGCCCCTCTACCCTTTCGCCCAATATTGTCACTAACCTGCTGAAAAACGAACTTGGCTTTCAGGGATTGATTTTTTCGGACGCCATGAACATGAAAGGCGTTACGAAATACTTTCCGTCGGGACAGGCCGATGCATTGGGTATCGAAGCGGGTATGGACGTACTCGAATTTACGGAAGATGTGCCAGCGGCCATCGCCCTGATTAAGCAAGCCGTGGCCGAAGGGCGCATTACGCAGGAGTCGCTGGACGCGCGTTGCCTGAAAGTGTTACGGGCGAAAGCCTGGGTGGGTCTGGACAAGTATAAACCCATTGTGCTCGACAACCTGGTACGTGACCTTAACCCTGTGCAGGACGAATTACTAAACCGTCGGCTCACCGAAGCAAGTCTGACTGTCCTCAAAAACGATCGTAATATCTTGCCCCTGCAACGTCTGGACACGTTACGTATCGCGTCGGTAGCCATCGAGAGCGATAAGCTGACGGCTTTCCAGCAAATGGCGGCCAACTATACGCAGGTCGATCACTTCAACCTGACGTCTAAAACGCCGGATTCATTAGTTGCCCAAATCCGTGATTCGCTTAAAAACTATAATCTGTTGCTGGTTGACGTTCACCTGAACAACATCCGGCCGGGCGCTCGCTACGGATTGCAGGCTAAAACGGCAGGGTTTGTCAGCGAACTGGTCGCTACTGGTAAGGCTGTCGTGACGGTGTTCGGCAATGTTTATGTGTTAGATAAATTAACCTTCCCGGCCGATACGGCGCAGCCTAGTCGCAATATTGAACAGGCCCGGGCTATTGTGATGCCGTATCAACTGACGACCCACACCGAAGAACTGTCGGCGCAGTTAATTTTTGGAGCCATAGGAGCCTCAGGCAAATTACCTGTAACGGTCAACCAACGCTTCCGGCTCGGCGATGGATTACAAGTTCAGCCCATTGGTCGGTTGAAATACACTATTCCTGAAGAAGTGGGTGTTGATGGCCAGTTTCTGGCGCAGCAGGTCGATTCGCTGGTTAACGTCGGCATCACGCAGCGAGCTTTTCCGGGCTGCGTGGTTCAGATGGCGAAAGACGGTAAGGTTATTTTTCGCAAAGCGTACGGCACGCATACGTATGATGCCTCATTGGGGGCAGAACCCAAACCCACACAGCTCGATGATCTCTTCGATATGGCATCGGTGACTAAAGTCAGTACGTCGGTGCCCGCGCTTATGCGGTTGGTCGATCAGGGCAAATTTAACCTGAACGGCAAGATGGCTGATTACCTGCCTGAATTCAAAAAATCGAATAAAGCCGACCTGCTCTGGCGCGACGTATTAACCCACCAGGCCCGGCTGAAGGCCTGGATTCCGTTCTGGATGGACACCAAGAACCCCGACAGCACCTGGAAGCCCAAAACGTTTAAATCAGCACGGTCGGCCCGCTATCCAATTGAGGTTACCGACAGCTTGTACCTGTTCAGGAAGTACCCAAAAACGATTTTTCAGCAAATCAAAGACTCGCCCCTCAACGCTAAAAAAGAATACGTTTATTCGGACTTGTCGTTCATCCTTTACCCTCAGATTGTGAAACGGCTGACGGGTGAAAATTTTGAAGATTACTTAAAAACCAACTTCTACAAACCGCTCGGAGCAGCAACTCTGACCTACAATCCACGTCGGTTTTACAGCCTCAACCGAATCGTGCCAACCGAGTATGATTCGCTGTTTCGTAAGACGTTGATCTGGGGACGCGTTCACGATGAAGGAGCAGCTATGCTCAATGGCCTGTCGGGACACGCTGGTTTGTTCGGCACGGCCAACGACCTGATGAAACTAGTGGAAATGTACCGCCAGCGAGGCAGTTATGCCGGTCAGCAGTTTATATCGGCCAAAACGATTGCCGAGTTCACGCGCTATCAATTTCCGGAGTTGGGCAACCGACGCGGCCTGGGTTTCGAGAAGCCATCGTTTACCTACACGGGTAACGCCCCCCGCTCGGCAACGAAGGAAAGCTTTGGGCATTCGGGCTTCACGGGCACATTCACCTGGATTGACCCAAACCCGGCTTACAACCTTACGTACGTGTTTTTGTCCAACCGAGTCTACCCAACCCGAAACAATAACAAGATTACGGCGTTGAACACCAGAACGAACGTTGCGGAAGCGTTTTACCAGGCAATCAAGCGCGGTATTCAATGAAGAACTATCTTATCCACTTATTAAACTACGAACTCTGGGCGAACCAGCGTGTAATTGAGTCCCTTGAATTAGTAGACAATCCACCAGCGCGAGCCATTGCCATCATGGGCCACATTTTGTCGGCACAGCAGGTCTGGTTGGGTCGGGTCACGAACGAAACCACGTTTGTATCCATCTGGGAAGACATTCCCGTTAGCTGGCTGGGCGAAACCGCCGAGCGACAGCATCGCCATATCGTCAGCTACGTAACCGGCCTGGCAGAGTCAGAACTGTTGCGATCAGTCGAGTACGTCACGTCTCAAGGTGAGTCTTATCAGAGCACACTAATTGACATTCTGACGCACATGAGCCATCATGCCGCCTACCACCGTGGACAGGTTGTACAGCTTATTAGGCCTCAACTACCCGAAGCACCCTTCACCGACTTTATTATTTGGGCGCGGGAAGCGTAGACGAAAGAGGAGAGCGAGGGTTTTACTTGCTCTCCTCCTGCGACACTATCTCATAGCACAGTTATGCTACGCGTTGTGACAACGGGCTCACGATTCGTGACCTTTATATCGCGAATCATCATCTCCAGCCCATTTGTTACTTTCAATGTATAATCGCCCGTATCTAAGTTAGTTAAATTCAGGCTTAATCGAACTTCAGTCTCTGCCGAATTCATGATCCGTTCAAAAATCTGGGTTCCTTTCTTGTCGTAGAGCTGGACATACACCTGTCCACCTAATTCTTTGTCGACGTTGATGCGCAGTTTTGCTTTATCTTTTGTCAAATAAACACCCATTTCATAATGGGCTAACTTCGTAGGGCGAGGCACTCGGGGGCCAGATTCACCAGTCCCACCAGCGAATGTCAAAGAGCTAATACTTAAAGCTACTACCAGCGATTTAACGAACGTACTCATGACTAGGTCTTTAAGAGAGTTGGAGATAGGTAAGCAATGTGGTGTTTTGGAATCGACACCGTAAAGACAAGCCAGGAATCGAATGAATCAGTATTTGTAGCTGAGTGGTCGTTCTAATCCACGAACGGTAAGAGGCCATACGTTTACCGTAGTAGGCCTAAGAGATTGATGGTTAAAACATTAACTAACAATATTATAAGGTTACTTAGCTTACATCGACGGAACGTTTAGCTAACCTAATTACGACCTGAATGGCTGCTAAGGATATAGGTTAGTGTTTTGAGCCCTGTAGGGGCTCAAAACACTAACCCAAACGACTTTTAAAACAATGCAACATGAACGTACTCGACAAATCAACGATATTAGGTTTCGTGCTGAGCATGCTTTCGGTGGGGCTATTTACCAGCGAGATATCAGTAGAGACCGACCCCGTTAAGCAGGTGGGCCATGGGCCGTCAAAAGCTTTCGCAAAAGGTGCCGATGTGAGCTGGTTGCCGCAGATGGAAGCAACGGGCTACAAATTCTATAACGATCGGGGAATTGAACAGGACTGCTTCCAAATCCTGAAAGATCACGGCATTAATACCATTCGGTTGCGAACCTGGGTAAATCCATCAAACGACCCAGTCAGCGGCCATTGCAGCAAAGAAGAAACAGTTGCCATGGCCGAGCGCGCCCAAAAGTGGGGCATGCGTATCATGATTGACTTTCATTACAGCGACAGTTGGGCCGACCCTGGGAAGCAAAACAAGCCAGCCGCCTGGCAGGGCCACGATTTCCCTACGTTGTTAACCGACTTGCACGACTACACCCGCGACGTTATGAAAGCGCTGGCTACCAAAGGTATCTCGCCCGAATGGGTACAGATCGGCAACGAAACTCCTGGGGGCATGATTTACCCGGAGGGTAGCACAGCCAACTGGGGTCAGCTGGTCCAGCTCATCAACAAAGGCTACGAGGCCATCAAGGCAGTAAGCCCACAATCGAAAGTGATTCTCCACCTCGATCAGGGGAACAACCGGGAACGGTTCCGAACCTGGTTTGATAGTGCACAGGTGCACGGGGCGAAGTACGACGTCATTGGCTTATCGTATTACCCCTACTGGCTACCCGGAAATCCAGACTACACGCTTTCCATTAACGACTTAGGCACTAACCTCAACGAGTTAGTAAAGCGGTACGGCAAAGAGGTTATGGTTGTTGAGGTAGGAGGTGAAGACAATAAAGCGCAGAACACCTACGACATGTTGGTCGCCGTGCAACGTAAGGTTAGGGCGGTACCCAATCAGAAAGGGCTCGGGGTTATTTACTGGGAACCAGAAGGGGCCCGGAGCTGGAGTAAGTACGGCCTAAGCGCCTGGGGCGAGAATGGCAGACCCACCAAAGCCATGGATGCGTTTTTGATTGACTAAATGGCTTGTCACTGGCAACTTAACCAACGACGCCTACTTCGGCTTTTCTTCCTTAGGTTTTAACGTACCACGGGCAATGGGCTCAGGCTTCGACTTTGGGGTGGCAAAGCGTAGCAAGGTCGCGGTTGGCAAGGTGACCTTCGGCGATTTAACCACAAGCAGCTGGTAAGACCGAGTGCCGACTACCAGATTGTAATACGTAATATTATTTCCCGATTCCTGGGGCAGGCTCCAATTAGCTACCGGCTCTTTGGCCAGCAACGTTTCGTCCTCGTCGGTCAAAGCAGCATAAGCCGTATCGGGCTCAAAGTTTTTGCTGGTAACGCTCTCAATCACGGCAACTATAGAAGCAGATGTTGGCGGAGCCGATTTGGTTTGCGCTACCGCTGATGCTCCCATCAGCAGCAACGGTAAAAATAGGAATAGTGCTTTCATTGGTATAAGCAATGGTGATAACTCATCGTGTATTCAAGTTCTAACCATGCTGCTTCCTAAATGTTGTATAGATTCCAACGGTTGTCCGAGATAGGGAATCGTAGCTCGTAACATCTCTAAGCTAGACGTATTGTCAACATGAAACTCTCGATCAGATGCCTCGCTTTTATTTGTCTACTTGGATTTGGTTGTGACAACGATCCTATTCCGAGAGAAACACCAGACTGCATTAGGGATAGAATTAATCAGATTAAGAGCCAGGATAAATGGAATCCACCAGCGAAGGTCTTTCGCTACTCATACAAAGGACAACCTGTCTACTACATTCCATCCAGATGTTGTGACATTCCAGGTATAGTATTGGATGCACAATGTAACGTAGTTTGCGCCCCAGATGGAGGTTTAGGCGGCTCTGGAGACGGAACATGCACTGATTTCTTTAAGTCCCGAACAGACGAACAGCTGATTTGGCAAGATTCCAGAAAATAAGCTTACTCTTGACGAATAGCTGAGGGCTTAGCCTAATATGCCCAAGAACAACGTTCCACTAGCCAACAATAGCCACTACGCGAGCTGGGGCCGCAGACGCCCCAACAATCTTGAGGGGAAACACACAGACTTTGAAGCCGAACGGCGGTAACGCGCCCAGATTAACGAGTTGCTCCATATGGCAGTATTCGTGTTCACGCCCTACTAAGTGTGCCTGCCAGAACAACTCACGATTTTGGGTTTGTTTAGCCTGCTTCACCATGTAGGGCAGCGGCAGATCCCAGCCCCACTGGTCGATCCCCATCACCTTAATGCCCTGGTCAATGAGCCAGCGCGTGGCTTCGGGGCTCATCCCGGTTCCTTTTTCGGCAAACTCTTTTGTGCCGTTGAGTACATCCCTACCCGTCCGAATTAAAACTATCATCGAAGGCGTAAGTACTGCTCCGGTTTTTTGTAGCGCTTCCTCTAAATCGGCAACGGTTATAAGATCAAAGTCAGCTTTATGACTTACATCGATGACTACGCCATCGCCGTAGCACCACTCCAGCGGAATCTGGTCAATCGTTTTGGCGGGTTGCCCTGCCACCGTGGGTGAATAGTGCCAGGGAGCATCGAGGTGAGTTGTCGAGTGAACGCCCATCGACTTAATAGTGTCATCGGCCCAGCCGGTAAAGTTTTTAGGAAAAAGCCCGAACGGCAAACCCAGAAAACGAATCAGCCAGCGAGCCCGGCTGTGAGGTTTGTGCTTTATCTTAACCCGCATGAACCAAGGGTCGTTGGCATTGTAACGGATTGGTTTTGACAGGTCAATAAGCTGTGGCATTGCGAGTATCAGTCAGCAGTGAAGAGGTAGTTCACTCAAAAATAACAGGACTAACTAATTCAACCGTGAATTGCCGTTCAAACTACCATTCGCGGAGCCACTACTAGCCTGTCACCAATGCGTCCGACGCCCTACAGAAGGTCACCGACAATGTCAAAGATTATTAATCAGAAAACCATGCTGAACGTGCTGCCCTGGCCCGGTGTCGATTCGGCCGTTAGCTGGCCACCATGAAGCTGCATAATCTGCCGCGACAAGCTCAATCCAATGCCGGAGCCGGTTTTCTTAGTAGTGTAGAAGGGAATGAAAATTTGCTCCAGCGCTTCAGGCTCGATACCAGGCCCGTTGTCCGACACCCGAATGATAACCCGTGGCCCGTCGGCTACCGCTTCAAGCTGAATAACGGGGCTGGCATGATTCGACCACCCCGCGGTGCTTTCCAGGCTTTCCACCGCGTTTTTAAGTAAGTTCAACAACACCATCTCGATTTGAGTAGCATCGGCCCGAATCGCCAGATTTGGGGAAGTCGTGGTAATAGAAATCTGCGTTTTCTGGGCGTTTGTTTGCGCCAGTTGGGCAACATGTCGGAGCAGTTGATCGACCGGTACGTCGGCAAATACCGGTTGCGGAATCGTCGTGAAGTGGCGGTAGGCATCAACGAAGCGCATCACTCCGGCTCCCCGTTGCTCAATGGTCGTTAAAGCATCGCGCAGATCACTGACCGATTCAGATACAATAGACGGCAGGTTTGCGTGATTTCCGGAAGGTGTCCCGTCGAGACCCAGCGTTTCAACTGCCTGTTCACTTTTGGTAAATGGTACTAAGTCGGTTTCTACAATGTCGCGCATGGTGCCCGCCAGCGACACAATCGGCGTTATGGAATTCATGATCTCGTGCCGTAATACCTTAGTTAGGTTTTGCCAGGCTTCGAGTTCGCGCTGTTGTAGCTCGGTGCGAATGTTTTGTAGAGAAGCAACCGTTATCAGCCGCCCCCTCAGCCGAACGGCCGTACAACGAACCGATAGCTCTCCATCCGTTCCAGTCTGGTACATGATGGGGGCCGATGCATTCGTAGCCGACCGGAGTAATTCAGCTAAATCTTTGTGAGTTGCGTTGAGGTCGTTTAACGTCCGGATTCGATAAATACCCAGTAGCCTCAGGGCTGTTTGATTAACCAACTCAACCTGCCCCGATGCGTCGAAGGTTAGTAAACCTACACTGACGTGCTGAACAATGGTGTTAACATAGTGCAAATTAGCTTCCTTTTCGGCCCGAGCCTGCCGAAACGCATCCAGCACCTCGTTGAACTGGTCGTTAAGGTCCAGAAATGTAGGCCCCAGGTTACTATCCGTACGAAAGGCAACGGCAAAGTCTGAATACCGAACCGACTCCAGAAAACGGGTAAGCTTACGGTTTAGCCCTGTAACGTATTGGTAAAGGTTGATGCCTAAGACAAGCAGTAGTATCGATGATGGAAACAGCCAGAACTGATTCGTTTGGCGTAAATACATCGTCACTATCGCGCCGGTCACGACAACGATGGCGACAATACGCCAACCAATACCAATGGCGAAACGGTTCATAGCTGATTAGGCAATCCAGCTGAATGGATACTCAAGTTCAGGCACTTTTGTGCGCTCTGCCACCCGACGCAGCCGATTCGGTAGCGCCATCAGGTAGTCGCGGGCACGCTGTCCGGCATCGTTCAGGTCAACAATTGACCCAATGTTCCAATCCACCAGCAATGACTCGGCAATGTCGATGTAATCGTTGGTGGTATAGACGCCGACGCGCTGGGCAGCGTCCGAAAAGTGGCTGAACGTTTGGCCAATTTTAACGCCAGTTTCGCGCAGGAAGTGAGCGGGCATCACGATTTTCTTGCGCATCATATCTTCAAATGCCAGCATCATTTCGGACGGATCGACCTCGAAAATCTGGCTCACAAAGGCTTTATAGGCTTTGGCATGGCGCATTTCGTCAGATGCAATCACCCCGCATATTTTTGATAACTGTGGGCACCCCGCCTGTTTAGCCAGCGTAGCCGTCCGGCGGTGCGATACGTTGGTGGCCAGTTCCTGAAACGACGTATAGACGAAATTGCGGTACGGATCACGTCCGGTGCCGATATCAAATCCATCAGCGATTAAGTACTGCGTCGACACTTCCATGGCCCGCATATTAACCCGCCCTGACAGATACAGAAACTTGTTGAGTAAGTCGCCATGCCGATTTTCTTCGGCGGTCCAGCCACGAATCCAGCGGGTCCAGCCCTGCGGATCGGCCTGGTTAATGCCTTCCATATCCATCAGCCATGACTCATACGTCGGTAGGGCTTCTTCGGTAATGGTGTCGCCGATGAGTACCGCCACGTAGTCGTAAGACAATTCACGAGCACTTTCACGGAGTAACTTAACCTCATCCAGAAAATTATCCTTAGTGGCATCGGGCAATAAATCGGCCGGTTGCCAATGTGATTCAACGGGCTTAAGAAACTCTCCGATCAAGGCGTCAATCTTCTCGCCTACGAAACGCATAACATCCAAACGTGTCCCTGATAAACTCATGTAAAATCAACACAGAAATTTGACAAATAATCCAAAAACCTAACAAAGTACGGTTAAAATCAGTACTCGATTACCTTCATATTACGATTTCTACCCAATAAACGGTGGTTGATCGTTAATTTTGGCCGTCGTCAATTAACTCCGTTGAAGCTATTCCGCGGAGTGGTCTTATGAAAAAAGTTATTGATTACCTATTGAGCTGCGTCTATCTGCTCTACTTTGGGCTGGTGTTAGTTGTGTTTCACGTTGCCCAAGTCGTGGCCTTTCACGCATTTGGCAAGCCAGCGCACAAAAAAACGGTCGACTGGATGAACGCCTTCATTGCCTACGGCTGGTACATAACGGGAAGTACTATCCGGTTTCAGCAACAGCCGGGCCTCCCCACCGATCGCCCGATCATATTCATAGCCAACCACCAGAGCATGTTTGATATTTCGCCCATCATCTGGTTTTTGCGTCGACACACGCCGGTTTTTGTTTCCAAGATCGAACTGGCGCATGGCATCCCGGGTGTATCGTATAACTTACGCAAGAGCGGGGCCGCGCTCATCGATCGGAAAGACCCTAAGCAAGCTATTGTTGAAATTGCGCGGCTGGGGAAGTTCATCAAAGAGCACAACTTTTCGGCGGTCATATTTCCGGAGGGCACCCGATCGTCGTCGGGCCAGATGCGCCCCTTTGTAACCGGCGGGGTTACTACGTTGCTGAAACGAGCCCCTAACGCCCTGGTGGTTCCGATTGCCGTTCGCGGAACGGGTCATTTTAACCCCAAAGGCGTCTTCCCGCTCCGGTCGTTTTCCAAAATGTCGTGGAAAGTCCTGCCCGGCATCGAACCGGCCGGTCATACACCCGATGAGGTAGTTCAGTTGGCGCGGGAGGCTATTGTCAGCGAATTGAATACGTAGCTTTTATACTTGTTAAGCTACTGCATAGCCTGTATACTGCCGGTATTGGGGTGGCTGAAAACCAATAACAATGTCTGACTTTGGCACGCCCATCTGCTCAAGCTCTTCGGCAACATCCCGATCTGTATTGTTGACCTGAATCCTGATTTTCCCATCAGGCTTGATGTCAAAATGATAAATAATAGCGTAACTAAACGCTTTTTTATCCCAGCCAATACTAACAAATTGATAATGATTACGTTCCGTATCGATAATCAATTGATTTTCTACATCCTGCAGATTAACGGGTATTATGTGAAGGTAGTCATTCAGGATCGCCAGAATGCTTTGGCGGTAATGATCTATCTTTTCCACGTGTTGATTGTTAATTTTTCGTCGTCGAAAGCCAATAAAAATAATTTAGCTTTTCCCGAATAAAACGAACACCCGGTGATTCGAACCGGTATTCGTATACTTCTTTGGGAACAGCCAGGAATAATATGCGGTCTTTTTCCTGCTCTTCAAGCAACAGTCGATAGTTTGTATACTGGCCAACCGCCTGATGAAAATCCCGCATAAACGAGGGACTTAAGAAGCTTTTTACCTCTACAGCAATTTTTTCAAGCTGGTTATCACCCGCTCGCTCTGCGGCTAAAATACGCTCTGCCCTAAATCAACATCTAAGTCAAAGCCAAGCAGTCGGATGGGGTACGGATCGTGGGTAATTGTCCAGCCATCTTTTTCAAGGGCTGTCCTTACAGCCTGGTGAAATATATCTTTTGCCATAAACTCAGGGACACCAGCAAAGATACGCTGTTTCTGGTCGTTACAGCCCGAACTTCTCCAATCGCCGGTACAAGGCCTGCCGCGATAGACCCAGTTCTTTCGCTACGTCGGTAATGCTGCCCCGGTGCTTTTGCATAGCTTGCTGAATCAGGTGGCGCTCCATGTCTTCTAGCTGCAGTGTCTCATTTACCGGCGTTGTGGCTGAGGCATCTTTTCTGAACACGAAATCGCCCGGCTCCAGCGTCGTTCCTTTCGTTAGTTCAGGCCGTGCCAAAATAACGGCGCGCTCAATGGCGTGCTGCAACTCCCGCACATTGCCCGGCCAGCGGTATTGCTTCATCTCAGCCAGCAGTGCCGGGCTTAGACTGGTCACCGGACGATTGTATTGCTTGGCGTATTTCTTCAGGAAGTACTCGGCGAGTGGCCCAATGTCGGTTGGGCGATCACGCAGGGCGGGTAAGTGCAGCTCAATTGTGTTGATCCGATAAAGCAAATCCTGGCGGAAGGCGCGCTCTGCTACGCGCTCGTTAAGGTCGGCGTTGGTGGCGCAAATAAGCCGCACATCAACCGACTTAGCTTTGTTGGCCCCAACGCGGGTTACCTGCCGTTGTTGCAGCACCGTTAAAAGCCGCGCCTGTTGCGAAGGTGTCAGGTTTCCAATTTCGTCGAGGAAGATTGTTCCGCCATTAGCCTCTTCAAATCGCCCGGCGCGATCTTCGCGGGCGTCGGTAAATGCGCCTTTTACGTGACCAAACAACTCGCTCTCGAACAGGCTCTCGGTTAAGGCACCGACGTCGACACTCACAAATGGCTTATCGCTCCGGTTCGAGTGCTCATGGATAGCGCGCGCAATCAGGTCTTTACCGGTGCCATTTTCACCTAAAATTAAGACGTTGGCATCTGTTGGCGCTACTCGCTCAACGGTCTCCAGTATAGGCCGCATGGCCGAGCCAATGATCGACGTTTGCTTGGGTGACGACGTACGTCCTTCAGCTTTAGTACCAGGCTCAGGCATTTGCAAACTACCGCCTGCTTTGGCAATAGCCGCCCGAATTGTGTCCAGAAACTTGTCGTTTTGCCAGGGTTTAAGCACGAAGTCAACGGCTCCGGCTTTAATAGCGCGAACAGCCATTTCTACGTCTCCGTAAGCCGTAAAGAGCACGACCCGCGCTTTGGGATCAATGTCCAGAATGCGGTCGAGCCACGCGAACCCTTCGCGCCCACTGCTCACATCACGCTGAAAATTCATGTCGAGCACAATGGCGTCATAGCGGTTGTTGTTGAGCAGAAACGGAAGTTTTTCGGGGTTCTTTTCGATGTCCACCGTACCAACGTGTCGTTTGAGCAGCAGCCGGGCCGCTAGTAACACGTCGGGGTCATCGTCAACGATGAGAAGTTTAGCATCTTGCATAGTTCAAAGATATACGGGAAGAGCAGATTGTTGCACGCAAATACTGGTTGAACGGCAGATTAGGCTTTTCTTACGTACTTTGACGATTATAAAGAGTCATTACATTGGTAGTACTACCTGTTGATTAAGGTTTATTTTTTCGACGATCACCGAAAAGCCCACTACAATTTAATGACGATCAATGACAATTTAATGACTGCTCATTACGCTCCTTTTAACGACCGTTGGTTTTATGCTCTTGTCGCCGTCGGCCTATTTCTGAACGCTACCGGCCTGTTTGCCCCAATCTTGGAACCCGATGGCGCTTTGTATGCCTGCATCGCCAAGACAATGGCCCAAACCGGCGATTTTGTTAATCTGTATGCGGTGGGCAGCGACTGGCTCGATAAACCCCATTTTCCGTTCTGGGTTACAGCTGTAAGCTATTTAATTTTTGGCGTTAATACGTTCGCCTATAAATTTCCGGCGTTACTGTTCTTTTTCGGCAGTGTGTTCTACGCGTACAAGTTCGCCCAGTTAACCTACTCAAAGCTGGTAGCGCAGGTAACCGCGCTTATCCTATTAACGGCTCTCCACGGTGTTATATCCAACAGTGACGTCCGGGCGGAGCCTTACCTAATGGGCCTCATTATGGGAGCCGTCTACCACTTTTACCGCGTCTTTGATACTCGTACGTCTTTCCCTCAACGATATAAGCTTACCAAATCAGTACATCTGCTGCTCGGGGCCTTACTAACTGGTTGCGCCCTGATGACAAAAGGCGTATTTGTGCTTGTGCCGATCGGGTCAGGCCTGGTACTGCATTGGCTGTTGACCGGCAACTGGCGTGAACTCCTGAAACCCCGCTGGTATCTGGCGGTTCTGTTATCTTTCTTGTTTACTCTGCCCGAAATGTATTGCCTCTACCAACAGTTTGATCTGCACCCCGAAAAAGTTGTTTTTGGTGAGACGGGTGTGTCGGGTGTGCGGTTTTTCTTTTGGGATAGTCAATTCGGTCGCTTCTTCAACACGGGACCAATTAAGGGCCAGGGCGACAAGTTCTTCTTCGTACACACATTACTTTGGGCGTTTCTGCCGTGGTCACTGCCGCTTTACGTCGGCATTGGTAAAGCGTTGGCCAGGGTAGTCAACCGACAGCCTAAGTCGCCAACCCAGAACCAGCCAGAATATATTTCGCTAGGTTCCGGCCTGGCAACGTTCGTGCTGTTTTCGCTGTCAGGCTTTCAGCTGCCACACTACATGAATATTGTGTTCCCATTTTTTGCCATTATAGCCGCTCAGTTTCTGGTCGGCTTAAAGCCACTTAACGTGCGTCGGTGGACCATTGGCCAAACCGTAATTGGAATCTTAGTTATCATTCTGATTGTCGCAATTTTGTTTGTCGTCCAGCCCGCGCAAGTTGGCCTTGCTTTGGGTTGGGTCGCTGTCGTTACATTGGCTACGTTCATTTTGTTTCGGCAAACGGACCTCCTATCGCTCACGGGGCGCATGGTGGGAGCCATGCTGGTAGTAGCCGGTATTTTGAATTTGTTTCTGTATCCAACCTTCATGTATTATCAGGCGGGCATGACGGCCGCCCGCTATGCGAATCAGCAACCAGGGCTATCTAACCGACCGACGATATTGTACGAACCTGGCACTGGTGTTGGCGGAGGTAGTTTCTGGACATACGAGTTTTATGCCGATGCACCCACGCGATACGCCCGCTCCGATTCGTCGTTGAGAAGACAGGTGCAGAGTGGACCGAAGCAAGTATTTACGACAGCCGTTTTTGCCGATTCGCTGGTTGCAAGAGGCTTCAACATCCGGCGAATTGCCGTATTTCCGTACTACCATGTTAGCGTATTAACGTATGCCTTTCTTAATCACGAAACCCGAGCCCAGACGGTCGAACCCTATGTGCTGGCTGAAGTAAAATAGAGCGACAAAAGCGGACAGCAATTTGTCCGAAACCGGACAGATAGCAAGCAATAAAATCCGATAAACAACTGATTTATAGGCACACAACCTAGTTGGCACGGCTATTGGGAAGTAGTAATCAGGCGAATGAGTCTCCGGCGTTTATTCGCGCTTTCACTATTTCACTCTTTCGCTCATTAACAATGGATCGCGTCTTACCTAAACGATTTTGGACAACACAGCGTATCGCCCTATCTGGTGGAGGTATACTGATTGCAGCTTTGCTGGCGTACACATTCTTTTTTGCCGATCGGCGCTCAAAACTCAACGTTGAAAAAGACAAAATTACCGTCTCGAATGTCACGACTGGGCCGTTTGAAGATTTCATTGCCGTAACGGGCGTTGTACAACCGCTGAAAACGATTCGCCTTGATGCTATCGCGGGTGGTTATGTAACCGAAAAATTAGTTGAAGGGGGTAGCATGGTAAAGCAGGGGGATGTCTTGTTGCGACTGGAAAACCAGAACCTGCGCCTAAACTTCCTGCAATCGGAGACGGAAGCCAACCGACTGGTCAACGACTTGCAGAATACCCGGCAGCGCTTACGGGTCGAGCGGTATTCGCAACGCAAAGCCCTATCGGACCTTGACTTTCAGATCAACCAGGCAAAAGACGTATTTGATCGCCAGGCCAAACTGTTTAAAGACAAGGTTGTCTCCGAGCAGGATTACGTAAAAGCGAAGCTAGACTACGAGAAGCTGGTGGAGCAACGTAAAATCGAGGCCGAGTCGCAGAAGTACCAGGAAGACAACGCCAAAATGCAGATTCAGATGCTGGAAGGCACGTTGGCCCGGACCCAGAAGAACGTAGCACTCTGGCAGCAAACGCTCAACAACCTTGTGGTGAAAGCCCCCGTATCAGGCCTGCTGTCGTCGATGGATATTGAAGTTGGATCGAACATTAACCAGGGTCAGAATATCGGCCAGATCGATGACCTGAACGGGTTTAAGATGCGGGTGGGTGTCGATGAACATTACAACAACCGCATCTTTACGGGTCTGAAAGGCTCGTTTGAGTATAACGGCGAGAAACACGAACTGGAGATCACGCGCGTTTATCCGGAGTCCAAGAATGGGCGCATCGATGTCGACATGGTTTTCACCAAAGTTGCCCCTAAGGGCATCAAGCGAGGCCAGTCGACACCAATCCAGTTGGAACTGGGTAAAGCAGCCAAGGCAACCTTATTACCCGTAGGTGGCTTCTTCTCCGATACCGGTGGTAACTGGGTGTACGTCGTTGATAACTCGGGAAAGCGGGCCGTCAAGCGTAACATTACACTGGGTCGCAAGAATCCAGAATATTACGAAGTGCTGGAAGGCCTCCAACCTGGCGAGCAAGTCATTACAAGTTCTTACGAAAACTTTGGTGATAACGAAGTCTTAGAATTTTAATAAGTCTGAACCGGGATTACACTGATTTTTGGATTAATCCGATTTTGTTGTTCGCTTTTAAAAGCAAAATCCTGTTAATCCACAAATCAGTGTAATCCCGGTTCAGACAACCATTCCAAATATGATCCAGACAATTAACCTTCAGAAACTCTTCGCAACCGAAGAAGTCGAAACCACTGCCCTGAACGGCATCAACATGGATGTGAAAGACGGCGAGTTTGTTGCCATTATGGGCCCATCGGGCTGCGGCAAATCAACGCTGCTCAACATTCTCGGCCTGCTGGACAATCCCAGTGATGGCGAGTACAATTTCTACGGCACAGAGGTTGCCAAAATGACGGAGCGGCAACGGGCGCAACTTCGAAAAGGCTCCATCGGGTTCGTCTTTCAGAGCTTTAACCTGATTGACGAATTAACCGTGTATGAAAACGTTGAGCTACCCTTGTTGTATCTGAAAACGCCCGCCGACGAACGTAAGGCGCGTGTAGAAGAAGCCCTGAACCGGATGAGCATTATGCACCGGAGAAATCACTTCCCGCAACAGCTGTCAGGTGGTCAGCAACAGCGGACAGCCATTGCCCGTGCCGTCGTTGCCAAGCCTAAGCTGATCCTGGCCGATGAGCCGACGGGTAACCTCGACTCGAAGAACGGAGAAGAAGTGATGAAGCTGTTAGGCGAATTGAACGACGAAGGCACGACCATTATCATGGTGACGCACTCCCCTTACGACGCTGGCTTTGCCCACCGAATCGTAAATCTGTTTGATGGTAAAGTGGTGACGGAGAATTTCCACGTCTGAACCGGGATTGGGAGGATTTAAAAGACTTTCAAGATTTGTTCATAGAAACGGACAGCAAAATTCTGTCAATCCTTTAAAAATCCTAGTTCAGACATCTTGGTTCAAAGGAAGGTGTTCAGGTCAATTTGTAGCACTTCCGAGAACGACGATTCAGTGGCCTTACTGCCGTCGCCAAACCGATAACGAAGCCATTTTTGAGTTTTGTAATTGTAGATGAATCCCTCGCGAATGCCGTAAATATCTTCGTCAATAAGTTGAATAACCTTTTGTAGGTCGCCTTTCTGACCATTGGTTTTGCAGACTTCAATGATGATTGGCGTTTGATCGGTGTCGTTATCGACTAAAGATAAGTCAGGGACTGGACTGGCTTTTGTATCATCGAGCATCGTTTCCGGTAGCGGCTCCAGTCTTATCGTTTTTTTATGATGATAAAGAATACCTAAACCTATTGTTAGTCTGGATATGATTCGCTGATGATCAACAGGTGCCCAGACGCCAAAGTCCTCGTTAGCGACGGATGGAAGAATAGCCGGTGGAAAATACATAGTACATGCGTGTTTCTCACAAAACTAACCGAAAACCAACATGTTCCGCAACTACCTCAAAATCGCTCTACGTACCCTGTGGCGCAACCGATTGTTTACAGGGATAAACATGCTTGGGCTGTCGGTAGGGCTTGCCTGCGTGGTGGTGTTGATACTGTTTGCCCAAAAATGTTTAACCTGGGATAGTACCCACGCTAAGCTTGACCGTATTTACTACGTAAGGACGCAATATCCGGGCGGTGATGCCGGCAACCAGACGGTATACCCGTTACTCGACCAGATGCTGCGTGATTACCCTGAGATTGAAACCGGTACGCATAATCAAAGCTGGAATTGGCCGTGGATTGAGTACGGCGGTAAGAGTATTCAGGAGTCAACCCGATACGTAGATTCGACCTATTTCCGAGTGTTTACATTTCCGTTCAAATACGGCGATCCAGCGACCGCGCTTAAAAATAAACGGTCGGTGGTGCTGAGTGAAAAAATAGCGCAAAACCTGTTTGGCGAAACCAATCCCGTCGGCAAGTACGTAACAGTCAATGATACGCTCCAATATGCCGTTACAGGTGTTCTAGCGAAACTACCTTCTAACTCATCGCAGCAGTTTGAGGTCTTGCTACCAGCCGCTAATTTGTACGATAACCCCTACTTTCCCGAAAACGCCGATTGGTCTAATACCTTCGCATCAACGTTCATACTCCTTAAGGAAGGCGCCGACCCTGCCCAACTAGAGGCCAAGCTACCTCGGTTAGTAAAGGCACATTATAAGGCTCATGCCCAGAATTCGACATTACGATTAGCTCCATTTAAAGATTATATCTATACCGAAAATCCGTCGTTTCAGGGTCTGATTTATGGGGCGATCCTGATTGCTTTGTTTCTGCTATTCATCATCAGCGTCAATCTCATTAACTTAAATACAGCCTCGGCCCTCCCACGCGCTAAAGAAGTGGCCATGCGGCAGGTGGTAGGCGCTACACGCCGGTTAGTACTCAATCAGTTTTGGATCGAATCAGGCTTAGTCGTTATTCTTTCGCTGGCGCTGTCTGTACTGTTCGCTCTGTATTACCTGATTCCTAATTTCAATCAGTTACGCAGTGAAAATATGCAGTTGGTCATTAATTTGGCCACAGACTATCCTACTATCCTGATGGTACTGGGCGTTGCGCTGGCGGTAGCCGTGGTAGCCGGTACGTACCCAGCGCTGTATCTGCTAAACCTGAAAACGACTGAGGCCGTAAAAGGCAAAATTTCGGCCAGTCCAAGGCAGGGGCGGCTCCGTCAGAACGCCCTGATCGTATTACAGTTTGTATTGGCCGTTGTGCTGATCCTCGGCACCATTGGCATGCGTCAACAGCTCAAGTACATGAAAGAAGCTAACCTAGGCTACGATAAAGAGAATGTACTGGTGTTTAAAACAGACTTAGCTTACCGAGACGAAAAAGTAGCTTCATCACGGGCAAAAGGCATTTTTGATCAGCTTCGGCAAAACCCGAATGTGGTTTCATTTACCAGTACGTACTACACTCCTGTTGCCTATCAGGATAACTTCAACCAGTATTACCCAGACGGCAATCAAAGCCAGCAAGTTCACATGCGGCATATGGGTGGAGCCGTCAACTACACCGAAACGCTGAAGATACCGATGCTGGAAGGGCGTAATTTTTCCGATGCCACACCGGCCGATTCGGTCAGCAATGCAGTCATTATTAACGAATCAGCCATGCGGGCCTTCGGTTGGAAAACGGCGGTAGGCAAGAAGCTTCGTCAGCTCAACAACTCCTCAGCCTATACTATCATCGGCGTAACCAAGGACTACCATTACCGCGACCTAACCAGTCGGGTGGAACCGATGCTCCAGGCTTACAGTGGCCGCGAAAGTCTCAGTGGGTATCTGATGATTCGGATTGCTGATCCAAGCAAAGCCCCTGCTCTCTTTCATGAGTTAGATCGTGAGTTCAAAAAGATTCCAGCCCGGCGTGCGCTCAGCTATACGTACCTATCCGACGATATAGTGCGGTCCTATCTGTCGCTCGATAATATTTGGCAGATGATCCGCTTCGTGACCATGATCGCTATCTTGACAGCCTGTGCAGGTATCTTTGGTCTAATCTCACTAGTAGCGCGGCAGCGCACCAAAGAGATTGGCGTTCGAAAAGTACTGGGTGCGTCGGTTGCCAGTGTTGCCATTCTTCTGTCGATGGATTTTCTTAAGCTGGTGTTGCTGGCGATTTTTATTGCTGGCCCTATTGGCTGGTGGCTTGGCCAGGATCTGCTAAACTACTTTGCTTATCACACCAATGTTCAATGGTGGTACGTGGCCGTGGCGGGCGCATTAGCCATAGGTATTGCGTTAGTATCAGTACTCTTCCAAGCGCTCAAAGCTGCGCTGATGAACCCGGTCAATGCATTACGCAGCGAATAAATAAGTCATGTCATGAAAACACGCTTAACAATTTCTTTTGTTGGCCTCAGACTTATTGTCTCAGCTCAGACGATCGTGAAAAGCATGCAAACGACCAATAACGATAAGACGCTGGCGATGAATATCGTCGGTAAACGAGACGGGCGGCCGTTCCGGCATAATCTGCATTTTGATGTAGAGGGCCTGACTCAAATGCAACGAGATTCGCTTTATGAGCAGACCCTTCATACGCTCGGCGTATTAGGGATCAAAAACGTACCAGGTCTAAAGCCGTTAAAAAGTACTGTAGATGAACAAAACGATAACAAAGCACAAGAAAGTAGTGCCGTTACGTTCGGGTGCGAAACCTGTACGGGTAAGGGTCGGCTAGAGGTTTATGGCAATAACTTTCTAATGACCCGATCATTTAATACGAAACGCGATGCTCAACCGCTGTTCCCGTTAACAGTTCGCTTGAGTGCAGGGCAATATCGCAACAAATACTGGCAGAATGGCGTACTGCAAACGGAACTTCCATTTACGGTAAATGCCGGTGAAGCAAATGAAGTGAAGATAAAGTAGTGGCCAGTCGTTAGAGCAGAAATTCGTTCAGATCTAACTGTAGTACGTCAGAGAAGGATTGTGATTCGAGTTGCCAGCCACTGTCTTTGCGGTACTGGTGCCAGTCATGGGTTTTGTAGTTGTAAACGAATGCTTCCAGAATACCGTAGCTGCCTTCATCAACCAACTGCATTATCTTTTTGAGGTCTTTTTTCAGGCCTTCCTGATTGCAGACCTCAATAATGATACGGCTCTCGGCAGTCTCATTATCGTAAAGCAACAGATCAGGGACCGGGCTGGCTTTTGATTCATCAATCATTGTCTCCGGGAAGGGCTCTAGTTCAATAGATTTGTCTACATAAAAGAGCATACCTAGCCTGGTGTTGAGCTTACTGATGACGCGCTGATGGTCTTTAGGGCCATAGACACTCATATCGTCTTCATAGACGAACGAGTAATCAAAAGTTGGACGGTTTGTGTACATCGTGTTATTAGCTTATCGACAAGCAGCTTTTCTCCAAAGATAATAAAACAAAGTTTTATGTTCCGTTCCTATCTTAAGATCGCTCTGCGCAATTTGTGGAAGCACCGTACTCATACGGTCATCAACGTTGTGGGGCTTGCAGTGGCTTTTGCAACCGGCCTACTCCTGTTTCTGACCTCAGCGTTTGAGTTGTCGTACGACCGTTTTCACACCGACGCCGACCGCATCTTCCGGCTTTACTTTGAAGAAAACAACCGCGACGGCACCTCCAATAATAGTGCGTCGATGCCTTATCCGCTGACACCTGCTTTGAAGGCAGAGATTCCGGAACTAGAAGCCGTTACACGGATTATCTGGAGCAGTGGTGGCGTTCGCAGGGGCGATCAGACCTACCGAAAAATGGTCCGAAGCTGTGACGCTGATTTTCTGAAAGTGTTTTCGTTCCCGCTCAAAAAAGGCAATATTAACTCGGCGCTGGCCGATCTGAGCAACATTGTCATTAGTGAGAACATGGCCAAAGATGTGTTTGGCAAAGAAGATCCTATTGGCAAATCCCTGCAAATCCGAGTCGATGATGGCTGGCGTCCGTTCGTAGTTACGGGCATCATCGGCGACTTTCCGGACAATTCAACCCAGCAGTACGACGCCCTCATTCGGGTGGAAAACAAAGGCGATTATGCCGAATATAAATCTCGTTGGGACCATACAAACCATGATGTTTTTGTAAAGCTAAAGCCGGGTGTAACGCCAGCCATGCTGGAACGACGCTTGCAGGCTTTTACCAACAAATACTTTGCAAGCGACATCAAAGAGCGGGAGAAGGATTACCCCAAGAACAGGCTGGGTTATCAGAAAAGCCTGTTGTTAATGCCCCTAACGGATGTCCACTTCGATACTGAAACGGGTAACGGGCAGGGTGTCAGCCGCATGTATATTTACACGCTCCTGCTGGTCGGCCTGTTCATTTTGGTCATTGCCTGCATCAACTTCATTAACCTGACCATTGCTCAGGCAGTCGGCCGGGCCAGGGAAGTAGGCGTTCGTAAATCGCTCGGTGCAGGTCGAGCTCAGTTGTTTGGCCAAATTTGGGGCGAAACGTTTCTGCTTTGCTCGGTTTCGCTCCTTATCGGGCTGGGAGTAGCCTGGGGCTCTTTGCCCACCTTCAACCAATTATTTAGCAGCCACTTAAAATTAGATAATTTCCTCCAGGCCGACGTACTGACCGTGACTGGGCTAAGCTTTCTGTTAGTAACCCTCATAGCGGGCGGTTACCCTTCCTGGTTCGCGACACGGTTCAATGCAGTAGAGGTCTTGAAGGGTAAAGTGAGTATGAAACGGCCCGGCGTTTTACGTAACTCGCTCATCGTTGCCCAGTTTGCCATTGCCTGCCTGCTTATTGTCTGCACGCTGGTGATGGGTCAGCAGATAACGTATCTGCGCGAAAAACCAATGGGTATTAATGAAGAGCAGGTGATCAGCATACCGGTTGGGCAAGACCTCGACGGTGCGACTGCCCTACAGCAAGTCCGTAATCAGCTG
Organism: Spirosoma soli; assembly: GCF_042684525.1. Lineage (NCBI taxonomy): Bacteria > Pseudomonadati > Bacteroidota > Cytophagia > Cytophagales > Cytophagaceae > Spirosoma > Spirosoma soli. The sequence continues at coordinate 181,676 of NZ_JBHULN010000005.1, forward strand.
GCCAACAAACCGAGCATCGTATCGGTGTCAGGTTCGGGTGTTAACATCGGCTCAGGACTGGACGGTAACTCGTCGCGCATGATGTTTGGCTTCGCCTACAAGAAACGAGATGTCCGCTGTGACTGGTTGCGGATTGATTTTGATTACTTAAAAACACTGGGCGTTAAACTGGTGCAGGGCCGTGATTTTAGCCCAACGTTTGGCACGGATACCGTATCGTCCGTGCTGATTTCGGAGAGCATGGCGAAACAATTGGGCGAGTCGAACCCCGTCGGTAAGTTCATTAAACCCGATCAAAAGCAATATCAGATCGTCGGCGTTGTCAGCGACTTCAATCTGTATTCATTGCATCAAAAGGCGGAGCCCATCACCTTACAAATGAGCGATGGGCCCATCAGCTACGTACTGGTTCGGGTAGCTCCCCAAAACCTGACGAGTGCGATGGAAACCGTGAAAGCAGCCTGGTCAGCCATTGCTCCCAAACAGGAATTTCAGGGCTCTTTCCTGAACGAGAACACCGACCGCTGGTACAGACGCGAACAACGACTATCGACTATTTTCTCGACGGCGGCTGGGATTGCTATCCTGCTATCGTGTATGGGCTTGTTCGCGATTGCCGTACTCAGCATTGAGCAACGTACCAAAGAAATTGGCGTGCGCAAAGTGCTGGGCGCATCAGTGGCGAGCATTGTCGGCTTGCTCTCGAAAGACTTTCTGAAGTTGGTCTTGATTGGAATCGTGATAGCCTCGCCCGTTGCCTGGTGGGCCATGAGCCAATGGTTAACAAATTTTGCCTATAAGATTGACATGCCGTGGTGGGTGTTTATTCTGGCGGGCGTACTCGCCGTGGTTATTGCGCTGCTGACCGTAAGCTACCAAAGCATCAGAGCCGCCCTAACAAACCCAGTGAAAAGTCTACGGTCAGAATAGCGAAGGGTTTTGGGCAGGGGGCAAAGGGTATAATTAACTATAGCCTTTCGCCCCTGATCCCCCGCCCCCTGCCGCCAGAACTTAATCCTCTTATAACTATGATACGTAATTACATAAAAATCGCCTGGCGCAACCTCCGCAAACAACGGGGGTTTGCCTTTATCAATATCTTCGGTCTGGCGGTCGGACTCGCTTGTTGCCTGCTCATTACGCTCTACGTGGCCGATGAGCTGAGCTACGACCGTTTTCACGCAAAGGCAGACCGCATCTACCGGATTAACGCCGACATTAAGTTCGGGGGTAACGACATGAGAATGGCCGTTTCGCCGGACCCCGTCGGCCCGACGTTAAAAAACGATTACCCACAGGTAGAGCAATTCGTGCGGCTTCACGAGCGTGGAACGTGGTTGGTCAAACAAGCTCGAGCCGCAACCAGTCTACGCGAAGATCACATTACGTTCGCCGACTCCACCCTGTTCGATGTTTTCACCTTACCACTCGTCTCAGGTGATCCGAAGCGGGCGTTGGCTCTGCCAAACACCGTAGTTATTAGCGAATCGGCCGCCAAACGGCACTTCGGTGGGCAAGATGCGCTGGGCAAGACGCTCATTTTCGATAATAACAAGGCGTACAAAGTCACGGCCGTTATGCGCGACATGCCGACTAACTCGCACTTCCGCTCCGATTTTTTCCTGACCATGCTCAACGACGAGTATCCGTGGGGACAGTGGCTTAGCAATAACCACTATACCTACGTCGTATTGCGCGAAGGCGTCAACTACAAGCAGTTCGAGAAGAATTTTGACGCTGTAATCGAAAAGTACGTTGGACCACAGGCACTCCAGGCCATTGGCTCAACTATGGATCAGTTCCGAAAAGCGGGGAATGCCTACCGTTTGTGGCTGCTACCAATCACGGATATTCATTTGCACTCGAAGCAACAAATTGAATTCATGCCCGCTGGCGACATTCAGTACGTCTACATATTCTCAGCGGTAGCCTTGTTCATTCTGTTAATCGCCTGTATCAACTTCATGAATCTGGCCACCGCCCGTTCGGCTAACCGGGCCAAAGAGGTGGGTGTTCGGAAGGTGCTGGGATCAGAGCGGCAGCAACTCATTGGTCAGTTCATGTCCGAATCCGTCTTAATGACAGTGCTGGCTATGGTACTGGCCCTGATCATGGTCGTAGTTGCTATTCCGTTTTTCAACACGATTGCCGCTAAAGAGTTAAGTGCCCAAAGCCTGCTGTCGCCGTATTTACTACCGGTACTTGTCGTACTGCCTATTGCGGTAGGCTTGCTGGCCGGAAGTTATCCGGCGTTCTTCCTGTCTTCCTTCAGACCGATCAGCGTGCTGAAGGGCGGTACGGCGACCCGGAAGACCAATGTCAGTCTGAAGAATGTTAGTCTACGTAGCGGACTGGTCGTTTTTCAGTTCATGATGTCGGTTATCCTGATTGTCGGAACCATAATTGTGTATCGACAAATTACTTATATCCAAACCACAAACCTAGGGTTTAAGCGCGATCAGGTTTTAACGATTAATGATGTGTATGGGCTTGGTAAACAAGCCGAAACTTTCAAACAGGAGGTAATGCGATTACCGGGAGTCGTGAGCGGCTCCATTTCGGGCTACCTGCCCACTCCTTCGAGCCGCAACGATAATTCGATGTTTCCCGAAGGCCAGATTGACCAGCGGAAAGCGGTACAAATGCAGACGTGGGGCGTTGATCACGACTATATCAAAACGCTGGGTATGCAGATTGCGCAGGGACGTGATTTTTCGCGAGAGTTTGGCTCCGATTCAACCGGTATTATTCTGAACGAAACGGCGGCTAAGCTATTTGGAGGAACTAATATCTTGGGCAAGCGGATATCGCGCTTCGACGATCCTCAGGGTAAAACCTTCAAGACGTATACCGTTCTGGGGGTGGTCAAAAACTTCCACTACGAATCGCTCCGGCGAAACATTGGCGCGTTGAGTATGGTACTCAGCCCCAACAGTGGAGCTGCGTCGTTCCGGCTGAGTAGTACGAATCTACCCGCGCTGGTCAAACAGATTGAAGCAAAATGGAAGCAGATCGCCCCTGGCCAGCCGTTCAGCTATCAGTTTCTGGAAGACAGCTTCGATAGCATGTACCGCGCTGAGCAACGGATTGGCACCATTGCCCTGACATTTGCAGGCCTGGCGATCCTGATTGCTTGTTTGGGCTTGTTCGGCCTGGCTGCGTTCATGGCTGAGCAACGGACCAAGGAAATTGGCGTTCGCAAAGTACTCGGCGCATCAGTTTTCAGCATCGTCGGCTTGCTCTCGAAAGACTTCCTGAAGCTTGTCGTCATCGCGATTCTGATAGCCTCACCCATTGCCTGGTACGCCATGAGTCAATGGCTAGAGGACTTCGCGTATAAAATTGACATCGAGTGGTGGGTATTCGCTCTGGCGGGCCTACTGGCCATTAGCATTGCCTTGCTGACGGTTAGTTTCCAGAGCGTGAAAGCCGCGTTGATGAATCCGGTTAAGTCGTTGAGGAGCGAATAGTACCGAACCCAGTCTTTAACAGCTGGCCGAGATGTCGGCTTTATATATGCTAAAAAACTATCTCACTACCGCCCTCCGCGCACTGAAGCGCAACTGGAGTTACTCCATCATCAATGTATTGGGCCTGACGCTGGGCCTAGCGTGTTGTTTGCTGTTGTTTGTAGCCATCCGCTATGAACTGAGCTTCGACAAACACAACGCCAACGCTGATCGGATTTACCGTATGCTCGGGGCGAATAAAACGGAGCCTGACGGCAAGCCAAATACGGGTATAACCTTTCCAGCATTGGCTGCGCTACGCAATGATTTTCCGGAACTGAAGCACCAGCTTACCCTGGTTACCCGGATAAAATCGGCGGTGGTAGCGGTACCGGGCAAGGCAAATGTTGACACAAAACGATTTCAGGAAACGGACGGTGTAATCGCGTTTGCTGAACCGGAATACTTTAACCTCTTCAATTATACTTGGGAAAAAGGCAGCCCGCAAACGGCACTCACCAACCCAAACACAGTAGTACTTTCGGAGCGAATCGCCCATAAATACTTCGGCGACACGAACCCAATGGGCAAAATCATTCGACTGGAGAATCGGATGGACTTTGTGGTAACGGGCGTTATCCAGGACCCGCTCCCTACGAGCAGCATGCCATTCGAGGTGTTCCTGTCGCACGCGTCCGTGCTGGCGTATGGCAGCACATCGCCCCCCGACGACTGGAAATCAACTTATGGCGGAGCCCAGATTTATATGATGCTACCCCCAGCCCAGGCTGGAGCGGAGACCCCGGCGGCCCGCATGGAGCGCCAGTTAGTGGGCTTTGTCAATAAATACCACGCCCCGGAAGATGCCAAAACGCTGGCGTACGTTTTACAACCGCTGACAGACATTCATTTCGCGACCAACATTGCGAATTACGCCCAGCGAAGCATCAGCATCGAAATGATCTGGGCGATGGTACTCATCGGTCTATTCATTTTGGGAACGGCCTGTATCAACTTCATCAATCTGGCCACGGCGCAGGCCGTCAGACGGTCGCGGGAAGTGGGCGTTCGGAAAGTATTGGGCAGTACACGCGGGCAGCTAGTGCGTCAGTTTCTGGGCGAAACCAGCGTATTAACTGGTGTGGCGCTTGTTCTTGCGCTGTTTATTGCTCAGGTGGCATTGCCGTACGTAGGTGAACTACTTAACATTAAGCCGGGAGCCGTAACCTTATTTAGCCCAACCGTGATTGGCTTTCTAGTGGCCTTAGGCGTACTCACGACCGTTTTGGCAGGCTTTTATCCCGCACTGGTCCTATCGGGTTATCAACCCATTCTGGCTCTCAAAGGTAAAATGCAGACAGCAGGTACAGGCGGTTATCTGACCCTTCGCCGAGGGCTTATTATTGGGCAGTTTGCGATCTCTCAGTTACTGATCATTGGCACCATCATCGCCTACAGTCAGATGAAGTATTTTCGTTCGGCCGATCTCGGCTACAATAAAGATGCTGTTTTGACGATGCCTTTACCCGACAATGATGCGGGTAAGATCGCCAATTTACGGGCTAAACTTACGAGTCTGCCGGGTATACAATCGATTAGTTTTGGCATGACCAGCCCCTCCTCCACCAGCAACTGGACGACAGGTTTCCGCTTTGGCAACGACGATAAAGACCCCGGCTTCGGTATACTGATGCGCCCCGCCGACACCGCCTATGCGCGCACCTATGGCCTGAAACTACTGGCCGGACGGATGTACCAACCCGCTGACTCCATCCGTGAACTGGTGATCAACGAGACATTCATGAAGCGACTGGGCTTTCAAAAACCCGAGCAGGTGATTGGTAAGCTGATGACGGTGGCAGGCGAGAGCGTCAAGAAGCCCATTGTGGGTGTGGTGAAGGATTTCAACATGTTTTCGTTGCGGGAACGGGTCGAGCCAAGCGTCCTAACCACCCAGTTGGGCAACTACCGCACCATCGCCATCAAACTGTCGACCCAGCAGGGCGGTAGCGAGGGCATTCGTCAACTCCTGAAACAAGTTGAGACCGCCTGGACGGCTACCTTTCCGGAGTTTGTCTTTTCGTATGAATTTCTGGACGAAACGCTCGCGAATTTCTATAAAAGTGAGCAACAGACGTATTCCCTGTTTCAGTTGCTCGCGGGTATTGCTTTGTTCATTGGTTGCCTGGGTCTCTACGGCGTGGTAGCTTTCATGGCTGAAACCCGCACCAAAGAAGTGGGGGTACGCAAGGTACTGGGTGCATCAACCGCCCACATCTTCGGCTTGTTTTCCATTGATTTCATCCGGCTCGTGCTGATAGCCCTCCTGTTAAGTTCACCCATCGCCTGGTACATTATGAACCAATGGCTTCAGAAGTTCGCCTACAAAATCGAAATCGAGTGGTGGATGTTTGCGCTGGCAGGTTTGCTGGCGGTCGGTATCGCCCTGCTAACGGTCAGCTTCCAGAGCGTGAAAGCCGCCCTGATGAACCCGGTGAAAAGTTTGCGGGCGGAGTAACGTAGCCTGGACGGCCACGTCCGGGTAGCCGCAGGCTAATAGGACTGCTCATGCTTTACTTACAACTTAGCCTGCGGCTACCCGGACGTGGCCGTCCAGGCTACCATAACTCCTGTATCACCCGTGCGGATTCCCACATTAGTGGTATATCTTTCGTTGCAATGGGAGCCACGTCAAACGAATGTCCGCAACTGTACGTTAGCTCGTCCGTTTGCGGACATTTTTCGTTAGGTAGTAATAATTATTCGTTGGTATACAGCTATTTACAATCCTGGTACGGCGTTTGGGTTGCCTGAGGGTGGTCTACCTCAGATCATTTTCGGACATTCGATCATGATAAAGAACTACCTTAAAATAGCTTGGCGCAACCTACTCAGCCATCCAACTACGACCGGTATTCACATACTTGGATTAACGATTGGGTTAACGACCTGCCTGCTCATCCTACTCTTTATCCGAAACGAGTGGAGTTACGACCGGCATCACAAGCTGGGTGAGCGCATCTACCGCGTCAACGAGATTACAACCACCGGCGGAGAGGTTGAGCGATCCGGCACGACGCCTTACCCGTTGGCGGCTGCGCTACGTAATGACTTCTCCGACTGGTCGAAGATTACCCGAATTCACGCCGACCGCGATGTAAGAGTCATGGTCTCGCGAGACAAAATTCTGCTGGAAGACAAGGTTCTGTTTGCGGAGCCGGAGTTGTTCGACATTTTTGATCTTGATATGGTGTCGGGCAATAGCCGCGCGATTTTGAACCAGCCAAACCAGGTAATCTTAACCGAAAGCACGGCTCAGAAGTATTTTGGGACGATTTCGGTAGTGGGAAAAACCCTGAAGCTCGACAACAAAGTAACGGTGCAGGTAGCGGGGATCATGCACGACATACCTTCTCAGTCGATTCTGAACGCGCGAATGATTGTCTCCTTCCCGACAATGAAAGACTACTTTGAGTTAGGGGTAGAGCAGTGGGGAGTTCGCTCGGGCGGAAGCGTATTTGTCTTGTTGCCCGAGGGCCGCTCACCCGAGCAATACACGACCCGACTGGCGGCTGCCACCCGAAAATACTTTGCTGAAGAACGGGGGACAACCCACCAATTGGTGCTGCAAGCGTTGCACGACATTCATTTCAATCCGGATTTTGACGGTAGCAAATTCGCACCACCTATCTCGCCGACGTACCTCTATGTATTCGGTATCGTTGGCCTGTTCGTGCTCCTGATCGCCTGCGTGAACTTCATTAACATGTCGACGGCCCGCGCTATGACCCGTGCCCGCGAGGTGGGAGTTCGTAAGGTGGTCGGCGCAACACAGGGGCAATTAGTCAGTCAGTTCCTCGGCGAAGCGTTCTGGCTGGCCGGCTTATCGGCGGTGCTGGCGCTAGCACTAACGTATAGCCTACTGCCTTCAGTGAACGACTTCATGCAGAAACAAATCGGGTTCCGTTGGGACGAGTCGATAATCTTCATCGCGGTGCTGGCTTTGCTGACCACGGTTCTGGCGGGTATGTACCCGGCCTTTTTCCTCGCGCGGTTTGTACCCGTCAACGTCTTGAAAACTCATGCTGAACCGGGCCGTGGAGGGCAGGCGTGGTTACGCCAGGGGTTAGTCATTTTCCAATTCACTATCTCCCTGGTACTGGCTGTGGGCGTACTGGTCGTATATCGGCAGATGAGCTACTTCCGGGAGAAAGATCTGGGTTTCAGCCGCAATGCCATTGTGACGGTTAGCTTACCCGAGACAAAAAACTTAACCCCACTGGGCCAGGAACTTCGGCAGATTTCGGGCATTGACGAGGTTTCATTCGCCCTGGGCGCCCCCACGTCGGGCAACAACTTCGGAACCGATATGCGCCCTGACCCAACCAATGAAGACAAAAAGATTGGCATATCGCTTAAGATTGCCGACGCCGATTACCTCAAAACATACGGCCTCAAACTCCTGGCTGGTCGCTTCCTGGAACACCGCGATACGCTGGCTATTTCCGGCAAGATTCCGGAGAAAGATCGGCGATACGTGTTTGTCGTCAACGAAAACGTAGTAAAAGCGCTGGGGCTGTCGCGGCCCGAACAAGCCTTAGGGCGCAAGATTCGAGCAGGAATCAATGACATAACAGCTGAGATTGTCGGCGTTGTCAAAGACTTTCATAGCAGCTCACTTCGCGAACCTATTGAGCCAGTAGTTATGATGAACTTCCCGTATTTCTACCGTACTGCGGGGTTGAAGCTACAGACAACGAATTACCAAAAAACAATAGCTGCGGTTGAACGCACCTTCCGAAAGTTTTATCCCGAAGGCTTATTTGAAGCCAAATTTCTGGACCAGAGTCTACAAGAGCAGTACGACGAAGAAGAGCGTCAGTTTACGTTGTTACGCGTGTTTGCGGGCCTGGCATTGGTCATTTGCTGCCTTGGCTTATGGGGTTTGGCTACGTTTATCGTCCAACGCCGGACTAAAGAAATCGGGGTTCGCAAGGTGCTCGGCGCGTCGGTGCCGGGCTTGGTTGCGCTGTTATCCAAAGACTTTCTCAAACTAGTTTTTGCGGCCCTCGTCATCGCCACCCCAGTAGCCTGGTACGCCATGAACCAGTGGTTAAAGTCATTCGAATACAAGATTGACATTGAGTGGTGGATGTTCGGGGTAGTAGGTATGCTGGCCACGTTGGTCACTCTATTAACGGTCAGCCTCCAGAGCATAAAAGCCGCCCTGATGAACCCCGTAAAATCGTTACGTTCCGAATAGCATAGGGCATGGGGCCGGGGGCTTAGGGTTACAACTCCGCTCCCTGCCGCACGCCTTCAGCCCTAAACCCTCTCTCCTTATTTATGCTAAGCAACTACCTCAAAATCGCCGTTCGCCAGTTGTGGCATAACCGGTTGTTCAGTCTGCTGAACATCGTAGGGTTAACCGTTGGCTTAGCCGTCAGTACGTTTATTGGGCTCTACGTCTGGCATGAGTTTCACTATGATCGCTTTCACCCCTTTGCCGACCGTACGTACCGTATTATGTCGGCAGCCAAATATGGTGAGGACGTAATAACCATGCCGCAACTTCACGAATCGTTTGGGCGGGAAGCCAAACGCCAGCTTCCGGAGGTAGAGCAGTTTGTTCGCTTTTGGGGAGGATCGGGCCCTACCCTACTGGAGTTTGGCGACAACCACTATAAAGAAGATGAGATTGGCTTCGCCGATGCATCGATGTTGACGGTGATGGGCTTTCGAATGCGGCAAGGTGATGCGCAAACAGCACTAAGTCAGCCCGGCCGTATCGTTCTGACCCGACGACTTGCTGAGAAATACTTCGGCAACGCAAATCCTGTTGGTAAGACCATGTTGTACGATAAACAGTACCCGCTTCAGGTAACCGGAGTTCTGGACGATCTGCCAACGAACAGCGTATTACAGTTTAACGCCCTGGTGTCGATCTCATCCATACCCTCGCTTGCCCCCAAACTACGCGATGGATTCGAACACGCCGGTATCTTCGACACGTATCTGGTTCTCCGGGCGGGGACAAATGCGGCCATTACCGAGAAGAAATTGGCGAAAATCAACACAGGCATCAAATTCACTGATCTCTCAGCAACGTTCTCGCTCGAGCCGCTTCCGTCACTGCATCTAGATAGCCGGGGGGCTTCTATAGATAGCCGTACCGGAATCTCCAAAGCGCGCCAAACGCTGTACATTTTTCTGTCAATTGCTTTACTGATTCTGGTGCTGGCCATTATCAATTATGTCAGTCTGGCTACGGCCCGTGCTACAAAACGTGCCCGCGAAGTGGGAGTCCGCAAAGCGGTTGGGGGATTACGTAGCGAGTTGATCGGTCAGTTTTATACCGAGTCCTTCCTGACTACTACCCTAGCCTTCCTGCTTTCCATTTTTGTGCTCCAAGCCATGTTCCCGTGGGCTAATCAAGCCCTTGATATGCACATGGACAATCGGGTACTGAGCCAGACCAGCTACTGGGGAATCATGCTGGCCTTGTGGTTGAGTTGCAGTTTAATAGCTAGTAGTTATCCTGCTCTGTTATTATCGGGTTTCCGTCCTCACGAGGTTCTGAAAGGCACAATGAGTTCAGGGCGTGAGGGAGCCGGAGTCCGCAGGCTGTTCACGACCGTTCAGTTCGCCACTTCGGTAGGGCTGTTACTATGCAGTTGTGTATTCTTTATGCAAATGCGGTACCTACGCACCAAAAGCCTGGGCATTAACCGCGCTCAAGTGGTAGCCATCAATGTGGATGCCGACATGGCTATCCGGTTCATTGGTTTCCGCGATGCTGTGCGGCAATGGGCTGGCCGGGATAACGTAGCGGCCACGAATACGGCGCTGTTCACTAACAACATCATGACTTATTTTCTGGACGATAAAAAGACTAAAAAGCAGTTGATGGTAAACGCGCTATCAGTCGATGAAGGCTTTTTCAAGATGCTGGGTGTTCACTGGGCTAATCCGCCAACCAGCTGGGGCAAGCGGCCCGTGGGCGACGATTTGACTGTTTACAACCAGACCGTTATTCGCGAAACGGGCCTGAAAGGCAATCCGGTCGGGCAGCCCGATCCCTTCTTCAATAAACCGATCGACGGGGTTACAGCTGACTTTCATATTCGGAGTCTGCACGGCCCTGTATCACCCATGATGCTGACCGTTGTGGGCGATAACAGCCGCAGCGTTGTAGAAAACGGCGGGTATTTACTCGTGCGGTTAAACGCATTTACCGACGTACCAAAGGCGCTCGATCACCTCAAGACACTGTACAACCAACAGCAACCCGCCTTACCTTTTGATTACTATTTCCTGGACGACGCTTACAACAGGCTGTACGCTAAAGAAGACCAGTTAGCACGGCTGTTCAACGCCTTCACCGGTCTTACGTTGCTGGTGGCCTGCCTGGGGTTGTTGGGACTGATGACCTTCAACGTTGAAGCTCGCACGAAAGAGATTGGTATCCGCAAAGTACTCGGTGCGTCTGTCGCCAGCATTGTGACGCTTCTTTCCAAAGATTTCGTAAAACTAGTGCTGCTATCGATCCTCATTGCCTCCCCAATCGCCTGGTATGCTATAAATCAGTGGTTAGAAGATTTTGCTTACAAGATTGACATGGCCTGGTGGATGTTTGCGCTGGCGGGTGGCCTGGCGCTGAGCATTGCTTTACTAACCATAAGTTTCCAAGGTATCAAAGCTGCCCTGATGAATCCAGTGAAAAGTTTGCGAAGTGAGTAAATGAATAACCTTAATCACCATCAATACTAGTACACATTGACAATCAGTTTATAATGCGACAATTCCCCCTTATACGTCTCTTACTGCTTTTGTTGACAGCACATTACGCTGCCACAGGGCAGGCTATCAGCAACCGCCCGGCATCACCCGCGGTACAACTAGTCCCGAAGGTTGACCAACGCGTTGAGCTATTGAGCATCATTTTTCGGCTGGCCGGGAACGACGAATACAATGGGGACCAGTTTAAGAAATATGTGCAGGACATCCACGAACATTTCGACGCCTACCAAACGCACCCGGCTGTGGCAATGGCCAAACAACTAGCGCATGACAACGGTGTGGGATATGATGCCGTTATGTCGATGGCCATTCATCTGGAGCAGCCACCCTCGTTGAAGCCTATCTATGCATTCACCAAAGCGCAGTTGGACAAACGGTGGGGCGCTACCAACGCTGAAGCCTTTGCTAAACTTGTCCAACGGTTTTATCAGGATACTCACTGCCAGTCGTTTTTCGATAAACACAAAGCGATGTACCAGACCGCCGTCGATCGCTTTAACCAAGTCTTAAGCCAGGTAGACGTCAGTTGGTACAAGCAATACTATGGAACGTTGCCGACCGGTAAATTTAACGTAGTGATCGGCATTGGGAACGGTGGAGGCAATTTCGGCCCTAAGGTGTTATTACCGAATGGGCAGGAAGAGATTTACGCCATCATGGGTACCTGGGCCGTCGATAGTACGGATACTCCTACCTACATGGCCGCTTCCGTTTTGCCTACTATCATCCACGAGTTTAACCACTCATTCGTTAACCCGCTGATTGATAAACACGAAGATGAGCTCGAAGCCGCGGGCAAGGCGATCTTTCCGGGCGTAGCGGATCAGATGCATCGACAGGCATACGGCAATTGGAAAACCATGTTTTATGAATCGTTGGTCCGTGCATCGGTGATCCGCTATTTGACTACCCACGAACCCGATGGGCAGGCCGCTCGTCAGCAGCTACGGACGGAAGAAGCGAACGGGTTTATCTGGACCCAGGGGCTGGTTGATTTGCTTGGTGAGTACGAGAGCAGCCGTACGAAGTATCCAACGTTAGCAAGCTTTATGCCCCAGATCAATCAGTTCTTTCAATCTACGGCTACCAATTTCGCGACACTGCAACAACAATACAACCAGAAGCGGGCCCACGTTGTGGCCGTTGAGCCGATCCAACAAAACACGGCCGATGTTGACCCTACCGTAACCGAGTTAGTCATCCGGTTCGATAAGCCGCTGAATCCCAAAAAGCTATCTATTTCGTTTGGCGACGGGGGCAAGCCCCATTTTCCACTGACGGATGTCATTGGCTTTGCCGATGATAACCGCTCGTTGCGGTTAAAAGTGAATTTAAAACCCGATTGGCAGTATTCATTTAAGCTTACGTCCAAAGGTTTTCAGACACCCGAGGGCTATCCACTGGCCGATCACGAAGTGGCATTTAAGACGAAATAAATTCATCGTTGACCATACTTTATGCGCTAAGTTTTAACACCGATTAACCAAATAAATCCTAGACAACCATGGCACACATTGCTATTCCTATCCCCAGCCTGCCCGGTAAGCAGGACATCGAAATTGAAGTAACCATCAACGGCCAGAAGCAGGCGCTGCACTACCGCGTTGAGCTATTTTACTGGGGTGATTGCAACATTCCTACGTTCGACCGCGTGGAATGCATTCAGCAACATCTGGCGGGCTACGATCAGGACTGGAAGCTCTATTACATCGGCGCGCCAACCGACGATTTTGTGCCCGTTACGTTCGTGAAGAAGGAAGATTGGGAGAAACAGCGAAAGTTACTGACAATGAGCTAGCAATTAACCTTCAAACACCTCAGCTAAGTTAATCTGAATGCCAATAGCTGGATCGGTGATGACGCCCTCGGTGAAGTTGATGCGTTGCCGATCCGGTAGGAAAATGGTGATGATTTGAAGAGCTGGCGACACAATCCAGACCGTTTTAACGCCTGCCGGAAAATGTTTCTTATAAATCCGGTCAATTAAACTGTTCAGGCTCTGTTCGGGCGAGAGAATTTCAATAGTTACCAACGGTACGTCATGCACGACGATTTCGTCAGCCATCCAGTCCAATGTTCGCTTTGGGAAAATGCATAAATCAGGTCGCGTTTTACCAGAAGCAAACTCAAGGTCTAATTCGGTGAGAATACTGTACTCAGATCGATATGACAACATAAGCAGAAAAGCCAATCGGCTCTGCAATTCAGCATGATTTAAGCTTGACATTTTCTCTTCTTCAAGTTCGGGAGTACTGACGACGGGAGTTTCCATAACACTGGGAGTTTTTTCAAATATAACCAAAAAGCGAGACGCTATGCTTCAGAATTACCTCAAAATCGCCGTCCGCAACCTATGGCGGTCGCCCTTGTTTAGCGTGCTCAACATTGGCGGACTGGCCCTGGGCATTGGCTGTTGTTTGCTCATCGCGCTATACGTTTACGACGAGTGGAATTACGACCGCTTTCACACGAATGCCAACAACATCTATCGCGTTGTTGAGAAGCAGACTCAGGCAGGTGAGGTGTACGACGTAGCTGTGACACCCGGCCCGTTAGCCCCAACGCTTAAAAGCGATTTCCCCGAAGTTGTGAACGTTGGTCGGCTAGGCAAGTGGAGCGGAATCGTGAAGCACGGGAAACAAACGTTTGAAGAAAACTCACTCTATTTTGCCGATAACGGGTTGCTGAAACTATTTGATTTTCCGTTGCTGAAAGGAAACCCGAACACCGTACTAACCGGCCCCGACGAGCTGGTTATGACCGAGGCTGCAGCCATTAAGTACTTCGGAGCCGACTGGCAACGCAATCCTAATGTGCTCGGTACGCTGCTTCGGTTGAACAACGAACGGGATTATAAAGTAACGGGCATCCTGAAAAACATACCCCCAAACTCGCATCTGCAGTTCGATATACTGCTGTCGTTTAAGAACATTGAGCTATTTGACAAATGGGGCTATCAATGGAATAGCAATAACTACCATACGTATGTACAGCTACGCGAGGGTACCGTTGCATCGGCGTTCAATGAGAAGATAAAAAAGCACATACAGCGGTATAAGCCTTCTGCCGAAACGACCCTATGTCTTCAGCCCTTAACGGACATATACCTTCGCTCGAAGTTTGCCTTCAACACCGACAACTGGGGGAAACGCAGCGACATTTTCTACGTCAAGCTATTTGGTGCCGTAGGGCTGATTGTGTTGTTGATTGCCTGCATCAATTTCATTAACCTGTCCACCGCCCGCTCCATGCGACGCGCCCGTGAGGTAGGTGTCCGAAAAACGATGGGCGCGTACCGGTGGCATCTTATCTTCCAGTTTCTTGGCGAATCGCTGCTGATTGTCATGCTGGCGGTCTTGGCATCGCAGGTACTTGCTCAGGCATTAATGCCCGTGTTTAACGAGTTGTCGGGTAAAGACCTCACCTTAAACTATGACGCATGGCCGCTTTGGTTATCATTGCTAACTCTGACCTTGTTGGTCAGTTTAGTAGCGGGGATATACCCGGCTTTCCTGCTATCGTCATTTCAGCCGGCGAAGGTATTTAAGCGCGTCTTTAGCGTACCGACCGGAAAAGTATTTCGGCAAAGTTTAGTAATTGGGCAGTTTGCTCTGTCGGTTGCCCTGATCGTATGCACGTTGTTAATCTACAGGCAGTTGCAGTACATGCAACGCAAGAACCTCGGCTTCGACAAGTCGCAGCTGTTGTATGTTCGGATGGGTGGTGCTCTGAAGCAGAAAGCCGCCCAGTTTAAAGAAGAGCTGCTGAAGCAATCCGGCATTGAAGCCGCGGCTGCAACAACGGCGACGCTCGTTGACGTGGGTAATGAATCGAATATTACGTGGGAAGGCCAGCAACCTAAAGACGAGTTTTTAATTACGCAGGTGAACGTAGATCCTGACTTTCTATCGACCGTTGGCATGAAGCTCGTCCGGGGCGAAAACTTCAGAAAGAAAACGGCCGCCGATACCAACTGGACGTATCTGATCAACGAAACAGCGGCCCGGCGCATGGGCTACACCAACCAGAGTGCGCTTAATAAGCGGGTCGAGTTTTGGGGTATGAAAGGTCGTATTGCCGGGGTTATCCGCGATTTTCATTTCCGACCACTCAGCGTACCCATTGCGCCGTTGATTCTCCGTTACGCACCAGGCGACTTTTTTACGATGCTGGTTAAAACCCGACCTGGCCAGGCGCAACAAGCCATTCAGACCATTAGTCAGCTGTATACCCAATACGAAAAAGAGACTCCATTTAAGTTTGGTTTCATTGACCAGGAGCTTGATAAACAGTACAGGCGCGAGCAGCGTACCGGACAGATTGTACTTTATTTTTCTGGTTTCGCCATTTTGATTTCGTGCCTGGGTTTATTTGGATTAACCGCCTTCACGGCTGAGCAACGCACTAAAGAGATTGGCGTTCGCAAAGTGCTGGGGGCCTCCGTTGTTAACATCGTCGGCCTGCTGTCCAAAGATTTCCTGAAGCTGGTTGTCATTGCAATTATCATTGCGACTCCCCTCGCCTGGTATGCCATGCACGAGTGGCTCCAAAGCTTTGCCTACAAGATTACTATTGAGTGGTGGGTGTTTGTCCTGGCGGGTTTGCTGGCCGTGGGCATCGCTTTACTAACCATAAGTTTCCAAAGCGTGAAAGCGGCCTTAACAAATCCGGTGAAATCATTACGTACTGAATAGCAAAGGGCGCAGGGCTGAGGGCATGGGGTAAAGACTTGTAAACCCTTCTCCCTACGCCCCAAGCCCTTCGCCCTAAACCCCAGCACTTATGCTACGAAATTATCTCAAAATCGCCGTCCGGAACCTGCTTCGGAGTAAGTCATTTTCAGCCATCAACATTTTAGGCTTGTCCGTTGGCATGACCTGCTGCATATTGCTGCTGCTATATATACGCAGTGAACTGTCATTTGACAGTCACCAGGAACACGCTGATAATCTGTACCTGTTAGGTTCAAAAGCAAAAATAGGCCAGAACGCGGGCAGAGAATGGCCAAATGCCTCTGCTCCGTATGGACCGGCGTTGAAGACCGAGTATTCAGAAGTCGAGAAGATGGCGCGCCTGTGTGCCTTTGATGAAAAGGCGCTGTTGCAGGTTCGTGAACAGGGAAAACCGGTAGTATCGTTCTACGAAACTAAAGCCTACCAGGCTGACTCGACGTTCTTCGACCTGTTTACGTATGAGTTCGTAGAAGGCAGTCCAAAAAACGCGCTCACCGATCTACATTCGGTGGTCCTGTCCGAAGAGGTCGCCCGGAAGTTGTTCGGCAACGCGAGCGCACTTGACAAAATTATTCGTATTGGCGGATCAGCCGGTTTAGGCGAGGATTTCAAAGTAACCGGCGTTTACCGCGACGCCAGTGCCAGATCGCACATCGACGCGCGGCTGTTTCTACCGCTCTACGCTGGAGGTATTGGTAGTTTTCTGCGTGAAGGACCGCTGGATTTTGCCAACAACAACATGTTTTTGACGTACATCCGCCTGAGACCCGGCACCAACCCCGGGCAGTTGACCAGGAAGTTTCCGGCCTTTATTGAAAAATACGCCCGAAATGATTTAAAAGCGGTCGGTTTCGATAAAGACATGTTCCTCGTTCGGGTACCAGACCTGCATTTGTACAACAACTTCCAGGCCGTTGTAACCCCCACTAACAGCATAACGTATCTCTACATTCTGGGCTCCATTGCACTCTTCACGCTGCTGATTGCCTGTATTAATTTCATGAATCTGTCGACGGCGCGATCGGCTAAGCGGGCCGCTGAGGTAGGGGTTCGAAAGGTGATGGGCGCTGAACAAGGTGCGCTGGTACGGCAGTTTCTGGGCGAGTCGATGGTGCTGGCCTCTCTTGCATTAATCATTGCGATAGTTTTAGTAGCGATTTTTCTACCCCTGTTCAATCAGCTTACCAACAAATCCATTTCTTTTATTGAGCTGTTTGAGCCACAGATTGCGCTCACCTTCGTAGGGCTGGCTTTGCTGACTGGCCTGATTGCAGGCAGCTACCCAGCATTTTACTTGTCGCTGTTCAATCCGGCGCAGGTTCTGAAAGGTAAATTTATCAACACGATGTCGGCCGTGGCGCTACGTCGGGGGCTGGTCGTTTTTCAGTTTGTGGTATCAGTCGGCCTGGTGCTGGCTACATTTATCATTCAGGAACAAATGCGGTTCATGCGCGATCAGCCACTGGGTTTCGCGCAGGACCAGCAAATTGCCATACCCTTGCGGAGTAGTGAGGCTCGCGCTTCCTACAGTGCATTTCGGACGGAGATTCTGCAGAACAATCAGGTTGTTGGTGCATCGGGCACGCAGTTTTATCCAGGAATTGCCAACCTGAGCGATATGGTGTTTCACCGCCCCGACCAGAGTGTCGATCAGGGGCAGGACGTCCGGATTAACCGGGTCGATTATGATCTGCTGCAAACAATGGGCTTCAAACTGAAGCAAGGTCGACTGTTTTCGCGGCAGTTTCCGGGCGACACCAGCGACCGGCTGATTGTCAACGAAGCGACGTTACGTAAGTTCCAGATCGACGAAAAGAAGGCCGTTGGCCAACGGCTGAGCTTCACCTGGCAGGGTCAGACGTATCCCTTCGAGATCGTAGGCGTGGTGAAAGACTTCCACTTTGAAGACCTCCATGAGAACATTGAGCCGTACGCCTTCATGTTGAACCGGCGCCCAGACTTCAACTACGTTATTGTGCACGTGAATACGGCCAATATGGCAAACGTACTGGGTTTCATTGAACAGAAATGGAAAGTACTACGCCCCGACGAGCCGTTTGAGTACACCTTCCTGAACGAAGATTTTCAAAAGAACTACCAGGCTGAAGCCCGTACGTCGCGCATTGTCACTACGTTCACGATCATTTCCATACTGATTTCGTGTCTTGGTTTGTTTGGTCTGGCCGCCTTTGCGGCTCAGCAACGCACTAAGGAAATTGGGGTTCGCAAAGTATTGGGCGCATCGGTTACCAACATTGTTGTGCTGCTCGCCAAAGATTTCCTGAAGCTCGTGTTGCTAGCCATTGTGATTGCTTCGCCGATTGCCTGGTATGCCATGCACAAGTGGCTGCAGGGCTTCGCCTACAAGATTGACATTCCGCTGTGGGTATTCCTGGTATCGGGTGGGCTTGCGATTCTGATTGCCTTTGCGACCGTAAGCTTTCAAAGCATTAAGGCCGCCTTGATGAACCCGGTGAAGAGTTTGCGGACAGAGTAGCCAAGAGCAGGGGGCAAGGGGCGAAGGGTTTTACGCTTTGCTCCTGCCCCGCTGTTGTTGAGCGAAGTTTGATACTTCGCTCTGGTGTTATCCGGTCTGTGACCGGTGTCATCTCTGCCCGCTGCTATCTCAGGCCGGAATGACAAATTGCTCCGGTCAGAGATGGTAGCGGGCACCCGGCCAATAACAATCCGGCCTGGTTTGCACACTACGCACCGGCGGATCAGCCGAACCTGGCCATAAAAATTAATTCGAACAGTTTCTAAACGTATTACCCCCCAGCCCCTGCCCTTACCTCCCAATAACACTATGAAAAATCTAGTTTTATCAGCCCTCCTCACCCTTTCAGTAGCCAACGTATTTGGTCAGAATGACGACGTAGCCGCCGTTCGGCAAGCCTGCTTCAACTACATTGATACATTCTATAAAGTTGATACAACATTGGCGTACCAGAGCATCCATCCTACCTTACAAAAGCGCGGATTCTTTTTCGACGATAAAACGAGTGCTTATTCAAAACAACTGGAGATGCCATTTCCGGCGCTCATCCGGTTAGCCAAAACCTGGAACAAAGATGGTAAACGTACCACCTCAGATTCGCCCAGGGCTGTTGACGTCTTTGAAGTCGCCGACAAGACAGCAACGGCCAAAGTTACGGCAGTCTGGGGCATCGACTACATCCACCTGATTAAGGAAAATGACCGCTGGATGATCGTCAACGTGCTGTGGCAATCGGCACCGAAATTGGTACAGGCAATGAAGTAGCGCAGATAAATACCTCTAATTGTCAACGGATTAACTAAGGTCTTCAAACTTTTACAATTCGTTTACACTGTTTTACAAGCGTTTTTCATCTACCAAAGCATGAGTCAATACATTTAGGCTGTCTTTCATCTAAATCAGACAGAACTATGAAAAAGGTAAATTGGCTCATGTTATTTTTGGTGTGCGGTGGCTGGTCTACCGGCTGCCTTGCACAGAGTAATTTTCAGCAATGCACGGCCGCTTTTATCGACAGCAAAATGGTAGTTAACGAGTACAGCCCAACAGGAAAATGTACGCTACCTTTAACCAGCACCGGTGAACTGAGCGTGCAGACGGTCGAGCTATCGCCGACATCAACCAAAGCCCTCGACAAAATTGTGTTCAGGGTGGCCATACGGGATAAGGACACTAAAACGCTGTTCATGTACTCAAGCGATGAATACAGACAGATACCCCTTAGAAACGTACTGACTAAGTGCCAGCAAGGTGACCACATCGTTCTGCTCACCGTAGATAAGCAGTATTCACTTCCTCACAACGAAATTCTGGTCAGATGAGACAGGTACGCCAATTAACTATCTTAACTGCCTGGCTACTTATGGTGGCTGGTGCGTTTTCTCAAAGTGTAGCCAATGGACACTACCGCAATCCGATTACATTGAATGGGAAGCCGGTAGAATCTAGTACCTTCACACGAGGTAACCGAGGCATATTAACAGTGGTTACTGGTAATCCTGCGACGTCTGAAGCCCATAAGATACCCTTCAGGGTTTATTTAAAACGGGGCGCCATGACTATTTATGGAGCTGGTTGCCACAGCAATCAATTGGTGACGGAGATAGAAATCGGTAACGTTCTGGCCATGGCTAAGCACGGCGACGACCTGATTATTGAGCCGGTTCACCCAGGTCAATCGCAAACCAGACAAATTATTCATGTGGTGGATTGGGTAAGTTATTTAGTAGCGCCCAATATCAACTGGCTATTTCCGCGAAAACCAGGAGATGGTTGTTGAACCAGCGGCTTTCTTATTTTTGTAGATAAGCCCTTCAGATTATGAGAAAAGCAGCCGTTGTTATTACGCTCCTATTGACGAGTCTGCTCTTTACACATTTTGTGAGGTTAACCTCCGATGCGAGTAAAGTTGAACAAAATCAGCTCGCCAGGAAGGTTAACCTCGCCTTACGTCGCACAGCTCATCACTTACTGACCGAACAAGGAGATTCTACCTCCGCAATCCCTCCGGCGCAACAAACCAGTGCCACTACGTTTGTGATCCGGCTGGAGCGGCACTTTGCTTACGACCGCCTGCCCGCTTTGTTACAGGAATCCCTGGCGCTTCACCACGTGAACACAGATTATGATGTTGCTGTACTGGATTGCACCAACGGCACCCTTCTGTTAGGCTACAGCTTACAGGATTATACTCAAAAAAGCGGAGTTCCGTGCGTTGGCCGCGAACAAGCACAAGGGTGCCATACCTTACAAGTCACCTTTGCCGCTCCCCAAAGTGCTGTGCAATCGACTAATTTTTGGTGGGTTGGGGTGGTGGGCTTTCTGTTGATAAGCTTGGGCGGTTTCATCTATTTCAGAGTTGCCCGACCGAAAATTGCGCCTGCGATTTTAACCCAGGCCCCTGCCGAACCAGCAGGATGTATTCGAATTGGTCAAACAGTGTTCAACCCGGCGGACCAATCCATCAACACGGCTGGCTTGCAGCATACGCTCACCTACCGGGAAACGAAGCTGCTACGGCTTTTCGTTAGCCACCCGAACCAATTGCTCGAACGAGATTTTATCCTCAAATCAGTCTGGGAGGACGAAGGAATCACGGTTGGCCGAAGCCCTGATGTGTTTGTCTCTCGTTTGCGGAAGATTCTGCAAAACGATTCTACACTACGGATCGCGACAGTACACGGTGTAGGCTACCGGTTAGAAGTGGAACCAATTTAGTTGGTGAGACCTATTTACTTTCTTCAACAACTACTGCCCTTAAACATTGTGAATCGATTGCCCCAAAACCGGATCGAGTAGATGGCGGCTTTTGCGGCAGCCACCGCAGACATACAACAAGTTGTAGCTGTATTTCCAACTCTTTATAAAGCAGTTAGGTCTACGTCTGAAAACTTAGATCATGCGAATATTGATTAGCTCACTCCTGGTTGCCATGTTGAGTTGCCGCGCCCCTGATTGTTATCCTTATAATCTTAAGTTATGTGACTAAGCTCTCCAAAGTATCATTTTCGTTTCCTTGTGTCCCTTAGCCTAATTTTCCTCGAAAGCCCGCGCTTCCACTGTTGTGAGTGAACTTATCAGTCAATAGTTTTAAGAACCTAAACACCTCATATCAACTGAGAACGATGCTGACTCAACTGAGAAAACACTACTCCCCTTCTTTTTGGGCGCTGAACGTAGCACTAGCCATCGGGGTAAGCGCCTGTTCGAGCCCCGACAAACTTGAACCGCAGGCTACGCCCCCAGCTCAATACGAACTCACCGACGTTCGTTACTTCCTCAAGCCCACTGATCGGGTCGATACGGTCACGGTAAAGCTGAAAGAGCTTAGCGTTCAGAATCTGAGTAATACTTTATCAACTCAGCAAGTTGAAAGCAGTTTTGACGAACTGGTCAGGACATCACAATTTGAAGTCGATCAGGTAAATACCCTTCCCAAGGAAGTAAAACTGGATAAGTTTGCCGTGCGAGTTCCTCAAAACTGGTATGGACAGAACTTGTTCGACTACTACGCTGAACCGTTTCCGCTGAGTCCTGATCCGCAACAGAAACCTTATGGTGGCTACAAGAATCAAGTGATGACGATTCGGGTTCCTGCTAAATCGAAAATCAACATAAACCGCCAGATTGACGCTTATTACCTGACTTGCTCCTTTGAGGGTACTATTCAAAATAAAACCACAGGTCAACGCTACCCACTAACAGGCAAGTGGACCGGCCTTTTACGGTACAACAACACCCTGATCGATTTGAAGCAATCCCCCTTGCCTTAGTTAATGAAGTCGACGAGTAGAGTGATTGGCTACAAACTCAAGGAAACATATTCATCAGACTCCTTGCTGAGCCTTTAGGATAAAGGAGGTGAGGAAATAGCCTGATAATGGCCCAACTGTTATTTTCCGGAAAGAGCGTAAGGCAGAGGGCATTGAGCTGAGGAATCTTACCTCAAACCCTTTGCCTTGTGCCCCAAGCCCTACGCCAACGGTCTGATTACCCGGCAGGGGTTTCCGGCAGCGAAGACATTAGCCGGTATATCTTTAGTGACGACGCTACCCGCTCCGATCGTCGTGTTATCCCCAATCGTTACGCCGGGACAAACGATTACGCCACCGCCCAGCCAGACATTATTGCCAATCGTTATCGGTAAAGCCAGCTCCGGCCCCTCGATGCGTTCGGCAGCATCTACGGGATGGTAAGCCGCATACAGCTGCACGTTGGGGGCGCACTGGAAGTTATCGCCAATTGTAATTCGGGCGCAATCCAGAAAGGTGCAGTTGAAGTTGAGGAAACAATTTGTTCCAAAGCTGATGAAGGAACCATAATCGCAGTAGAACGGCGGCTGAATATTAAGTCCTGGCCCAAAATTGCCCAATAGCTCCCGTAGGATTGTCTGACGCTCTGGCTCGGCATCGTAGGGTGTACGGTTGAACTCAGAGAACAAAGCGCGGGCTTTGTACCGCATGGCGGTTAAGGTTGGGTCACTGGCCACGTATAGTTCACCATCCAGCATCTTTTCTAATTCTGTCTTCATTTCGTTGGCTCTTTTATAGGCAGTTAACTCATCAACCAAAGAAAAACCAAAAGCGCTGCTTATACTTAACCACGGTGTCCGCAATTGAACGAAAAGCCGTCCATTTGCGGACATATCTTTTCCATGTCATACTAATAACTATCTGACATATAGCTATTTATAATTAATGGTACGACCTTTGGACAAGTAGAATAAAAAGCGAATCATCCAACCTAAACATAAAGCACTCATGATACGAAACTACCTCAAAATTGCCCTTCGGAATTTGTGGAAGAACCGGCTGTTTAGCACGTTAAATATCGTGGGAATGGGCGTAGGCATGGCCGCCGTCGGTTTGATGGGGCTCTACATCGCCCATGAGTTGAGTTATGATCGTTTTCATACTAACGCCGACCGAATTGTGCGGGTCGCGCACTACGCTTCCTGGCCAGGTGGCAACCTCAAATTGGCCCCCACGTCGGCACCTTATGCCGATGCGCTCAAAAGCGATTATCCAGAAATTGAAAAAACGGTACGCATCCAGCCCGAAGGCGGAGGGATTATTACCTACAAGGATAAAAAAGTAGAAGCCAACGATATTTTCTTTGCGGATAAGACGCTGTTTGACGTCTTCACGTTTCCGTTTCTGTATGGCAACCCCGCCACCGCTCTGGCTCAACCACAAAGCATTGTGCTTACCAAAAGCCTGGCGGAGAAGCTTTTTGGGGATGCACGGAAAGCGGTCGGCCAGCCCATTGAGTTCAGTAATAATTTCGTGAATACCGTAACCGGTGTTATCGACGACGTACCCAGCAATTCGCACTTGCAGTTCAGTGCCCTGCGTTCGCTCCCGGCCAACTACACAGCGGGCTGGCAGAACTTTGAACTATACACGTATCTATTGCTGACGAAGGGAAGCGATTCCGAAGCGCTCGAAGCTAAACTTCCCGGCTTTTACACAAAGCATCTTAAGAAAGAAGTGGGTGAACTAAGCTACCGCATGGAGCTTCAGCCGCTCCCGTCGATTCACCTCCATTCCCACCTGGACTACGAAATCAGCCCTAATGGTGATAGTAAAACCATTATGATTTTCGCCATTGTATCCGCTTTAGTCTTGCTCATTGCCGGTATCAATTACGTAAATCTCTACACTGCCCGGTCGATCACCCGAACCCGCGAAGTGGGCGTCCGCAAAGCTATTGGCTCTCGCCGGGGCCAGCTTATCGGGCAGTTCATGACTGAGTCATTACTGATGGCTTTTCTGGCCGGTACAGTGGGACTTATACTGGCCAATGCGTTGCTTCCGTGGTTTAATGAACTGGCCGACCGGTCGCTCTCACTCTCGCACTATGGATGGTTCATTACGTTAACCAGTCTAGTGTTATTCACTATGTTACTGGGCGTTGGGAGCGGCCTATACCCGGCCCTGCTCTTATCTGGTTTTCGGCCCGTTACGGCCTTGCGGGGCCAGTTGGGAAGCCAGCTCGGGAAAGTACGGCTGCGGCAGTCATTGGTCGTCTTTCAATTTGTCGCTGCCGTGACTCTGATTGCCTGCTCGGGCATGATTTATCGCCAGATGAGCTACGTGCAGGCGAAGAATCTGGGCTTCAACAAAGACCAGGTGCTGACATTTCATCTGGAAAATGACGAATCGCGTCGGCAGGTACAATCCCTAAAGGAAGAACTCCAGAAAAGTCCATTCATCGAAGAGGTAGCCGCAGCAACCAATCCCATTGGCAACAACAATATTGGCACCAACGGAATGTTCTTCGAGCAGAATGGCGTCATGCCGACCGAGACGCAGGTTGTTCAAAAATTCTCCGTTGATTCGGATTATTTGAATACGCTCCAGATTCATCTTGTGAAGGGCCGTAACTTCTCCGAGTCGTTTCCCAGCGATGCCCTTGGCGCGGTACTGGTGAATGAATCATTGGTGCAGAAAATGGGGTGGCAGGAGCCGATTGGTAAGCGCGTGAAGTATTTCCTGGGCAAAGATCAGACAGCCGAAGCACGCGTCGTTGGGGTTGTCAACGATTTTCATACATACTCCCTGCAACACAAAATTGAGCCGTTGGTGCTGCAGATGCCCGCCCCATCTGAGAAAGACAATCTCTACGTTCGCCTACGTCCCGAGAAAACAAAAGAAGCGCTGGCTTACATTAGTCAGGTATACCACAAGTTTGACCCGTCGACCAGCCCTAGCTTTCATTTTTTGGATGAGAACTTTTCGAAGCAATACAAAGCCGAACAAAAGCAGGGACAGGTGTTGCTTTCATTTACCATTCTTGCCGTATTGATCGCCTGCCTGGGTTTATTCGGTCTGGCTGCCTTTGCCGCCGAAGCCCGCACGAAAGAGATTGGCGTGCGCAAGGTGCTGGGTGCATCAGTCGGCAGTGTCGTTATCATGCTTTCTAAAGATTTCACCCGGCTGGTCTTGCTGGCGATCGTGATTGGGCTGCCCATTGCCTGGTACCTCACGGGGCAATGGTTACAAAACTTTGCCTATCACATCGACATCGAATGGTGGATATTCGCCCTGGCCGGGTTGCTCGCCATGAGCATCGCCCTCATCACCGTAAGCTTCCAGAGTGTCAAAGCCGCATTGATGAATCCCGTGAAAAGTTTACGTACCGAATAGCTGTGAACGGGGGTTGGGGGCATGGGGTCTACCCTCAGCCTTTAGCCCCATGACCTAAATCTATAGCCCCTATGCTAACCAACTATCTCAAAATTGCCGTTCGGAACCTTATCCGCAACAAGACGTACAGTGCCCTCACGTTGTTGGGTTTAGCCAGTGGTATAACCTGTGCTATTCTGTTAGGACTTTATGTCAACGACGAATTAAGTTTCGACCGGTACCACACAAACGCAGACCGGATCTTTCGCCTAAATCTGCACATCAAATGGGCTGATAACGAGTTTAAGATTGGCGTAGGGTCATCGCCAATGGGTCCGGCATTACAGCAGGAGTACCCAGAAGTCAAACAGGTATTGCGAGTCAAGCCCAGTAAAGAAACTTTGTTTCGGGCTGGAGAAAAGACACTGTACGTCAAAGACATAATTTATGCGGACTCGACGCTGTTTAAATTCTTCGATTATGATTTTATCGAAGGTAGCCCAAAAAACGCGCTAACGAGTCGAACTAGTGTCGTCCTGACGCAAAAGTTAGCACTCAGCCTCTTCGGTAAAACAGACGGTATTCTAGGAAAAGTCGTCACTGTGAAGGAAAACTTGCCCTTTACGATTGCAGGAGTCATTAAGGATGCCCCCGCTAATCATCATCTGACGTTTGAAGCGATCCTACCGTATGCCAATGTTGCGGTTAGTGGCATAGATCCCAGCAAGTGGGACAGCTTCACCTCAATGACATACGTTTTGTTGAATCAACCAGGCGACCAGTCAAAACTGGAAAGCAAAATGGCCACGTTCTACAAAAAGTACATAGCCAAAGCGATTGGAGCTGACAACGGAACAAAAATTACGTTCGATATCACGTTTCAACCGTTGGTGAATATGCACCTGCGGTCAACGCATCTGATGGGCGAAGAAAATGGCGGCAACATGGCCTTCGTCTATACTTTTTCGGCCATTGGCTTATTCATTCTCCTGATTGCCATCGTGAACTACATCAATCTGGCAACGGCCCGGTCAGCTGGCCGAGCGAAGGAAATTGGCGTTCGGAAGGCGGTTGGCTCGCTTCGGTCTCAGTTAATTGGGCAGTTCCTGACCGAGTCCATGCTGTTGACATTTCTCGCCTTGATGATCAGTTCCCTTCTGCTCTTTGCCTTCCTTCCCTTGTTCAACTCTTTGGCAGACAAGACGTTGATCATTAACTTATGGAGTGCAAAGACGCTTGGGCTGGCCCTCGGATTTACCTTGCTAATCGGGTTAGTCAGCGGGCTTTACCCGGCTTTGATTCTTTCCCGATTTAAACCGGTCGCTATCCTGAAAGGCGCTTTCACGACCAGCGGCCAGGGCATTGTATTACGAAAATCATTGGTTGTGCTCCAGTTTACCATTTCGATGGTCATGATTGTAGGCACAATCATCGTTTACCGGCAGTTGCAGTATATGCGAACGACTGAATTAGGCTTTAATCAGGAACAGGTGGTTACGATTCCGCTTAAAGCCCCGTCTGTTCAGCAAACTGCCGCCGTTCTGAAAAGCAAACTGCTTCAGAACGCAATCATCAAGGGTGTAAGTCTGACCGATGGATCGGTAGGTGACGGAATGAACGACAAAAGCACCTTCAGCTTTTACGCAGGTGGCACCGAACAGCCGGTAAGCACGGAATATTTCTCCGTTGACCACGACTTCTTAAATGTGTTAGGTATCAAACTTAAAGAGGGTCGTAATTTTTCACCCGATTTAGCCAGTGACTCGACGGGCACCGTGCTGATTAACGAAGCGATGCTCAAGCGTTTAGGCTGGAAAAACCGAACAGCCGGATTGATCGAGTTTGATACCCGAAAAATACCGATCGCGGGTGTTATCCGTGACTTTCACTTGCGATCGCTGCACAACAGGATTGAACCGCTGGTACTGGTTTTCCACAAGGATCGGGGCGATAGGCTACTAGTCCGGGTGTCGCCACAAAATGTACCAGCTGCGTTGGCTTTTGTAAAAGATGTGTATGAGAAAGTAAATCCAAATCAGCCATTTGACTATGCATTCCTCGATCAAACCTTTGCTCAGCAGTACCGATCCGACGAACGAAAAGGCGGACTCTTTCTAGGCTTTTCGGGCATGGCTATTTTTATCGCGTGCCTAGGTTTGTTCGGGCTAGCTACGTTTACGGCTGAGCAGCGCACTAAAGAGTTTGGCGTCCGTAAAGTGCTGGGCGCGTCGGTTAGCAGCCTCGTTGCTCTGCTGTCAAAAGACTTTCTCAAACTAGTGCTCATTGCCATTGTCATTGCTGCACCTCTAGCCTGGTATGCCATGAATCAGTGGCTACAAAACTTCGCTTACAAGATTAACATCGAATGGTGGATATTCGCCTTGGCCGGTTTGCTCGCCATGAGCATCGCCCTCATCACCGTAAGCTTCCAGAGTGTCAAAGCCGCCTTGATGAATCCCGTGAAAAGTTTACGTACCGAATAGCGTAGGGCTTAGGGTGAGTTGCCCCATGCCCTCAAACCCTTAACCACATGAAGGCTACACCGTCCATCTGCCTGCTACTCATTGCTATTTTGACCATGACCTGCAAGCAACAAACGGGCCCGTATATGGGTCAGGAGCCGCCTGGCACGGAGGCTAAACTGTTTGCGCCCGGAACGGTTTCCGAGGAGGGCCGATACGAGTATGGTTCCTACTTTTCCAATGATGGCAAGGAGTTTTACTACGCCGTCATTGTCAATGAGAAGCCCCAGATTTGGGTTTCGCGATTAGAAGACAACACGTGGACTGATCCGGAAGTCGTACTGGGCAGTGACAAGTACGAGTATAATGACCCGTTTCTGTCGCCCGACGGCAAGCGGCTGTTTTTCATCTCCGACCGAGCCTTGGATGGGCAGGGCAACAAGAAAGATTTTGACATCTGGTACGTAGAGCGGAAGGGCGACGGCTGGTCTGACCCTATCAACTCAGGGCCGTCCATCAATACGGATAAGAATGAGTACTACATGTCGTTCACAACCGATGGCACCATGTACTTCTCCTCCAACGGCGAGGGCGAACCCGGCAACAAAGACTATAACATCCGCTTCGCAACGTATCCGGGTGGCCAGTTCCAGCCTTCCCAAAAGTTGGGTGACTCAGTGAATTCCGAGTACTACGAAGCCGATGTATTCGTTGCGCCCGACGAGAAATACGTTATCTTTTGCGGAGAACGTCCCGAGGGCATGGGCCAGGGCGATTTGTACATCAGTTTCAAAGACGATAAAGGCCATTGGCAGAAAGCCAAGAACATGGGCGAAGCCATTAACACCGATAAGTACGAGTTCTGCCCGTTCGTCTCCAGCGACGGTAAATACCTGTTATTCAGCCGCGATGGCGACATATTTTGGATAAGCGCCGAAGTGATCAATAAACTCAAGTAATCTTATAGTGGCAAAGGGCGCGGGGTTCAGTTGTCCTTTGCCACTAAAGAAACTGGTTCAAATCCAGCGATAGTATTTCGGAGTACGATAAGGCTTCAGTTACACCGTTGTCGCCGAAACGATAGCGGAGCCACTGTTGAGTTTTATAATTGTAGATGAAACCTTCACGAATACCGTATCGGTCTGCGTCGATTAACTCAATGACTTTTAAAACATCATCTTTCATACCGTTCGTATGGCATATTTCGATAACGATTGGGGTCTGATCAGTTTCGTTATTGTACAGCGACACATCCGGCACCTGGCTAATTCGACCCTCATCCAGCATTGTCTCAGGCAACGGCTCCAATTTGATTACGGCGTTGTGATATAAAGGTGATAAGCCACTGATGAGTTGAGCAATGACGCGCTGGTGAATACGGGGGCCCAAACACCCTGATCTTCTTGAACAATGAAAGGCCGTTTCGCAGAAGGAGAGTACATGATACGTTCGTTTCAGACATAAATGTAACCTAAAAAGTTATGCTGCTCAATTATCTTAAAACTACCTGGCGTAGCCTGCTTAGGAACCGTAGTTACGCTCTGATTAACTTAATAGGCCTGACGCTCGGGCTGAGCGTGGCCATTGTGTTGTTCTGGATTGTGCGGTTTGAGTACAGCTTCGACCGCTACCACCAGAACGCTGATCGATTGTACCGAATTATCTATAAAGATGCCCAGGAAAAAGGATCGCACGTACCGCAGGGCGTTATCAAAGCCCTGAACGAGCAGATTCCTGGTGTTGAGCAAGCGGTAAACACACGCGCTATTGACTCAGATGGATTAAAGGTTGGCCAAACTGTCTATAATGTAAAGCATCTGTTCTTCGCCCCGCCCGAATTCTTCGACATGATTGATGTCGAGTGGTTGAGTGGCTCCCCTAAACAGTCGCTTAGTCAGCCGTATCAGGTGGTACTGGACGAGCCCACTGCCCGGCGACTTTTTGGAAACGGAGACGCTATGGGGAAAACGCTTCGCGTTCGGGGCAATGTCGAGTTGACGGTATCGGGCATCATCCGCAAAATGCCGGTGAACTCCGAGTTCCAGTTTCAGGTCCTGGCCTCCCGCGAAACGTTGAAACGAATGGAGCCGGAGTATGCCAATGATAATTACTGGGGCGGTGGCAATTCGATGCATCACGGCTACGTCTTGCTGAAACCGGGAACCTCCGTATCGGCCGTGGAAGCAATGTTGTCGAAGCTGGCAGCTCAGCACCAGAATGAGGTTAAACGTATTGGCTACGAACTGCTGCCGCTCGTGGATGTCCACCGCGATACGCAAAGCGATGCCGATCCTTACAATTACGTCATTCCGCAGTGGATGCTGTACACGCTGATAAGCATTGGCTTGTTTCTGATCATTATTGCCTGCATCAATTTCATCAACCTGGCAACGGTTCAGGCCGTAAAACGGAGCCGCGAAATAGCCGTTCGGAAAGTGCTTGGGAGTAGCCGCAGTCAACTGGTTGTACAGTTTCTCGGCGAAACGGCATCCCTGGTTTTCCTGGCTATCGCAATCGGGAGCTTGCTAGCCACGCAGTTAATTCGTAACGCCGATCAATTGTTAACTACCCAAGTGGCCCAATCAAATGTTTGGGATAGCTCGGCGGTGTTGTTTTTGCTTGGTCTGGGCTTAATTGTGACCGTATTAGCGGGTAGCTATCCAGCGTTGGTCTTATCGGGCTACGAACCCGTGCGCGTATTACGGAGCCGTCTGTTTATTCCAAAGCGGGGCGGTGTTTCCTTGCGCCAGGCACTGGTTGTTACGCAATTTGTCATTGCCCAGGTGCTGGTGATCTGTACATTAATCGGCACAAAACAAATTCGTTACTTCTACCAGACCGACCTGGGTTTCAACAAAGAAGCCGTGGTGACGGTCAACATGCCCGACAAAGGAAACGCCGTAGTACGTGAGCGCTTCCGCCAGCAGTTGCAGCAGCATTCCGAAATCAAAGACGTAGCCTTCGCCCTGACGACGCCTTCGAGTGACCGTAATTGGTGGTGGAACTCAGTACGCCACCCGAGCCTGCCCAATGGCGAATCCACGTTTCGGTTCCAATTCGTTGATACGAACTACTTCCATTTCTTCAACATTCCATTGGTTGCCGGCCGGTCATGGACGCATGCCGACACGAACACCGTAGCCATTATCAACGAAAAAGCGGCTCGTGATTTAGGCTTTATGGTACCGGAGAAAGCGATTGGGCAACGAATTAATCTGTATTACGACAAGCCCTTTACGGTTATGGGCGTCGTGAAGGATTACCATTCGCAAAGCCTCAAGTCAGCCATCGTACCGCACGTGTTTTTGTATGCCGACTGGAATTTCCAGGAGGCCAGCATCCGCATTGATCCGACTCGTAAAACCGAAGCCCTCCGGCATATTGGCCAACACTGGAAAGCCCTGTTTCCTAACAACTATTATGACCCGCAGTTTCTGGATGATGAACTGCAAACGTTTTATGAAGACGAACGGAAGCTGACTAACTTCCTGACTCTGCTTGCCATCGTTGGCATCTTCATTGGCTGCCTGGGTCTGTTCGGTTTAGTATCGTTTGTCGTGACGCAACGCACCAAGGAAATTGGTGTCCGGAAGGTTCTCGGCGCTACGGTTGCCAGCATCGTATCTCTCCTTTCGACCGACTTCCTCAAATTGGTGTTGGTTGCCTTCGTGATTGCTACTCCGATTGCCTACTACACCATGAACTGGTTCTTGCAGGAGTACACCTACAAAATTGATATCGAGTGGCAGATTTTTGCTCTAGCGGGTATCCTGGCCACATCAATTGCCCTCTTGACGGTGAGTATCCAGAGTGTCAAAGCCGCGCTGATGAATCCGGTGAAGAGTTTGAGAACGGAATAGCGAAGGGCTGGGGGCATAGGGCTAAGGGTAAACAAACTTCAGGCCCTATGCATTCAGAATTACCTTTCGTCTTCCGCAAGTTGTGTAAACGAAAGTCCCACAGCCTACACACGTTTTCATCGGCGCAGAAACTTTAGTGTTGTGCGTGGGGGTATTACTAGTGTTGGGTGTCTTAACCATCGGAATCAGGACGTACTGCGCTGGCTAACCCGGCCGACAGCTTACGGACAGAATATGATTCAGATCTATCGACCTTATTAACGCATTGGTCATGAACTACGTACTAAGAATCACACTCATCGTTTGCTGCGCTCTATCGATTGCACACGCGCAAACAACCGACAAGACGCTACCGTCTTTCGACAAAGTCATCGTTAGTCCACTCGTTAGCATTATACTGGTGGCGGGGGAGCAGGAAAGCGTCCGGCTTGAATACGAAAACGTTACTCCCGAAAAAGTAAACTGCTTCGTTCAGGATAAAACGTTACGTATCTACCTCGATGACGCTAAGATTACCGTCAAACAGCAGAAATGGGAAGACGGCAATCATAGCTACAAGAAGCCAATCTATGGCAAGGGGGTAAAAGTAACGGCCTATGTCACCTACCGGCAGTTGAGTGAGCTGGAAGTACGTGGCGAAGAAGAGGCCATTTGCCAGAGCGAAATTACCGGCGACGTATTCAAACTGCGGGTCTATGGCCAGGCTACCGTTACGCTATCGTCACTGAAGGTTAACGAGTTAAAGGCGTCGATCTACGGCGAAAACAAGATAACGATTCAGTCAGGGCAGGCCGACGAGCAGTTATACCGGGTGTATGGCGAAAGCCAGATTGAGGCTGAGAATCTGGTAGGGCAAAATGTATCGACCAGTTTATACGGTGATAGCAAGTTGAGATTATATGCCTCCAACCGAATTGGCGTAACGGCCGTCGGCGAATCAGACGTTACGTATTCCGGAGGGGCCCACCTGCATAAAGGCATCGTGCTGGGCGATGTGACGATTCGGAAGACAGAGTAAGCATGTAGCGCAACGCGAAGCCGAAACACGTTAAATAATGTTAGCAAGCGAGACAGTATTGATATGATCAGGAGTCAATCCAGTTTTCTAAACGGATGTGCTCTAAATTTTCGAAGTCCCGTACGTTTCGGGTAATGAGCGTTAGTCCATGTACTACAGCCGTTGCGCCAATCAATAAATCAAATTCACCAACAGGACGTCCCAACCGTTTCAAAGCAGCTTTCTGCCGGGCATATTCGTGGAAGCACGAACCGATTCGCAATATCCTTCCGGTGAATGCGGTCTGGAGCCAATCGAGGTTTGCCTGGTTCTGGCTGCGCCGGGTTGGAGCACTGTTTTCGATACCGTACAGCAGTTCGGCAATTGTGATCTCGGACAAATAACAGGAGCGAATGCCTACCGCATTGATCTTGCGTTCTAAATCGCCCTGACCTTAAAAAAGGTAGATGCAAATATTTGTATCCAGCAGATAGGTCATAAGTCAATATCGCGCGGCTGGTCGTTTCGTGCGCTGTAGATTATCTCGACCAGTTCATCTGCCGTTTCTTCGCCCTGCCAGCTACCTACGAAATTTTTAAAAGCCACTTCCTGTTGGGGCTCCTTTATGGGGTCGTCTGTGTGGCTTTCTTTGACATGAAGACCTAGCCGTTGCGCTAACTCTTTCATCAATGCAAAGTCACTGTCGTTCTGTGTTTCGATGGTGATGCTGTGTGTCATATTGCGCTACTGTTTTTAAAGCGTTCATCCAGCTTTTTTCACTACATAACATCAAAATTAACGTTTATGATGCAGTTGTTGGATAGCTAGGCTTCGAGTTCGCTTCGGATAAGTTTGTCGTTCTCCCAGAGGGTGATCGTCACGTTGACACCCTTCGGTTCTATAATACACTATAAATAACACAACAGCCCAAAATACTATTTTTAATTCCATTTTCAAATATGAACTTGTTGCTTCTCAGAAGTTTACTACAATAACCGGCATAAACTGTCGGTAAGGAGCGGGATGGCCTTCAACGGTGTACGTACTTTTGAGGGCTACTATGTTACAGGGCTTTGATTTGGACTTTAATTATCAGATGATGAATAATTGTAAGTATATCATTATTAACGGCCAAATAATTATAATAAACGTAGAAATATACATTATTAAATTGTCCCTATCCTTTTGATGTGCTTCATATTTGATTGGCTGATTTAAATAACTAACAGCCCTTATAAATATGTCCCACCAACCCACATTCCCCTCAGAGACACCACAGCCGGATTTTGATTCCTTCGTTAAAAAGTTGTTGAATCTAATCATTTTAGTGCTTCTCACTGTTGGCTTGGTAGCTCAAGTCAATGGCTGGCCTAATCTTGGATATGCATCTGAATTAGTTGCCAAATTGCTAGAGATTATTTTGTTGTTGATGCCATAGTGAGGCAGTAAAAGAACGAAGCGAAATAGTGCGATTTAAGCTCTTTAGCACTATTTCGCTTATTCGAGCAGAGCCCAAAAAAGATCATTCAATCACATTCACGTGGTAAGCTGTACAGGTAAAAACTGAGATTTGAGGTCGAATTTAGGCCAACATCAAATGGCATTTAAAGAGTTGTTGAACATCGTTAAAATCCATTGGCTAATCTTATTAAAGTACAAAACGGTATGTAGTTCAGTCTTCACATTTGGAAGTGTTGAAATTTACTTTTCGTTTTGTGATTTATAACCCGCTCAATTAAACCCTGTCCGCAACTGTACGCCCGTCGTCCGTTTGCGGACATTTTATGTAGCAAGGCTAGCATCTAAGCATTGACAATCAAACAATTAACTTTCTGGTACAAGGTTTGGGTATTAAAAAACGCGTCTAGACCCGTTCAAATTATGATACGTAATTACCTGCTCATTGCTTTTCGCAATTTGCGGAAGCACAAAGCATTCAGCTTCATCAACATCATTGGTGTTGCCGTTGGACTGGCCTGTTTTCTTCTGATTTCTCTTTACGTCAAGGATGAGCTCAGCTACGACCGCTACAATGTAAATGCTGACCGAATCTATCGCGTCGCCCGGACCTTCCTGTCGTCAGAGGGTACGCCATCGCTGCGGCTGGCACAGGCGGCTCCACCATTTGGGCCGCTGATCAAGCAGGATTTTCCGGAGGCCGAGCAGGTCGTTCGCACCCTCGAAACAAATGGACTGGTTCGCTACGGCGAACACCGCTTCGACGAGCAGGATGTTTACTTTGCCGAAGCTAATCTGTTTAAGGTTTTTAGTTTTGATTTTGCCAGCGGCAATCCCGAGAAAGCTCTCGAAAATCCCTTTTCGATTATGCTCTCG
Organism: Spirosoma soli; assembly: GCF_042684525.1. NCBI lineage: Bacteria > Pseudomonadati > Bacteroidota > Cytophagia > Cytophagales > Cytophagaceae > Spirosoma > Spirosoma soli. The sequence continues at coordinate 216,935 of NZ_JBHULN010000005.1, forward strand.
CGCCCCATGGCCGAGAAGTATTTCGGGAAAGAAAACCCCATTGGCAAAACAGTACGCTACGAAAATCAGTACGATCTGACCGTTACGGGGGTCTACGAGCCATTACCTGCGCAAGCGCACTTCCACCCGAGTTTTCTTCTCTCGTTTTCAACCCTGAATGACCCGCGCATCTACGGTGCCGAGGGGTTGCGGACTAACTGGAGCAACAACTCTTTCAACACCTACGTACTGCTGGCTAAAGGAAGTGATCCGCAACGGATGGAAAAGGCCTTTGCGCCATTTCAGGACAAGCATGTTCCGTCTGATGGTAGTACCAAAGCGTCGAAGTGGTCGCAGCTGACGTTGCAAAAGGTCACGGACATTCACTTGTATTCGCACACGGATTCGGAAATAGAGCCGACCAGCGACATCAAATACGTTTATCTTTTTTCGGCAATTGGCTTATTCATTTTGCTCATTGCCTGCATCAATTATATGAATCTGGCAACGGCTCGTTCGGCTGGCCGGGCCAAGGAGGTTGGGATGCGCAAGGTTGTAGGGGCCTTGCGCACTCAGCTCGTTGGTCAGTTTCTGAGCGAGTCACTTTTATTAGTTTCCTTTGCCCTGGGCATCGCTATCGTGCTCGTGCTTCTCTGCTTACCCGCGCTGAATGAATTCACCCAGAAGAAACTGGCGTTCAGTCAGCTCGTCGATCCGGTTTTCCTGACCATTCTAGTTACCATCACCCTGCTGACAGGACTCGTAGCAGGCAGTTATCCGGCCTTTTTCCTGACGTCGTTCCGGCCGATTGGCGTGCTGAAAGGGCAAGTTGCGTCGACATTACGTACCGGCAAGCTGCGACAGGTGTTGGTGGTCACCCAGTTTGCAATTGCCATTGCGCTCATCATCGCCACCGCGGTGGTATACAACCAGATGAACTACATTCAGAACTACCGATTGGGCTACCAAAAAGACCAGATCGTATTGCTGTCGGACGTTGGTGATTCAACGACTAACTACCAAACGCTTAAGCAGGAGCTAAAAGCAACTGGCCTTGTGCAGGCGGTGGGTCGTTCGTCACGCATTCCGTCGGGACGGCTGCTCGATTCCTGGGATGCGTCGGCCATGAAAGGGGACAGTATGGCTCCCGTTAACATCAACCTGAGAGGTTTGCAAATCGATGAAGATTTCATTCCAACCTATCAAATTGAGATGGCGGCCGGCCGAAATTTCTCGCGGGACTACCCAACCGATACTTCAATGACCGTGCTGAACGAAACGGCCGTTAAACTGCTGGGTTGGACGCCCCAGCAGGCCATTGGCAAACGGTTTAAATATGGGTCCCGGAATGGGCAGATCATCGGCGTAACGAAAGATTATCACTTTGAATCGTTGCACCAGAACATGTCGGCCATTGCCATGGTGATGGCTCCCGAGCGACTGAACTGGATGTCGGTGCATATTGGGGGTGGCGGACGTAATGTAGAGGCTGGACTGAAACAAATCGAATCCGTCTGGAAACGGTTCTTTCCCGAGCGCCCGTTCGATTACCAGTTTCTGGATGCGCGTTTTGACCGGCTCTACGCGCGTGAGCGAACGCAGCAAACGTTGTTCAGCATCTTTGCGGGCGTTGCGATCCTGATCTCCTGCTTAGGGTTGTTCGGTCTCTCCATGTTCATGGCCGAGCAACGCACCAAGGAAATTGGTATCCGGAAAGTATTGGGTGCGTCGGAAATCAGTCTGGTTACTTTGTTCTCAACGGACTTTATGAAGCTGGTCGTTATCGCCCTGTTGATTGCTTCACCAATAGCCTGGTATGCCATGCACAATTGGCTTAATAGCTTCGCCTATCGCACAGACATTCATTGGTGGGTATTCCTGCTGGCAGGCGGTCTGACCGTGCTGATCGCCCTGCTGACCGTCAGCTTCCAAAGTGTGAAAGCCGCGTTGATGAACCCAGTCAAGAGTTTACGAACGGAATAGCGTAGAGCTGGGGACTAGGGGTAGACTCCTGAAGCCTACTCCCGTAGCCCCCAGCTCTTTGCCTCATACAACCATGTTAAGAAACTATATCACAATCGCCTGGCGGAATTTAGTCCGTAATAAGACCTTTTCGGGCATCAACATCTTAGGCCTGGCATTGGGCCTGGCTTGTAGCCTGCTGATTGGGCTCTGGATTCAGGATGAGCTAAGCGTTGGCAGGCAGCACCCGAACAGCGATAACCTGTATCGCGTCTATCAACGGCTGAATCAGAACGGCACGGTAAGCGCTGGTGAGGGCACGCCCGGTATGCTGGCAACGGAACTAAAACAGCAGTTTCCCGAAGTGGTATATGCCGCCAGTTTCTCCTGGGAAGAGCCCCACATCGTTACAATTAATAATAAAATTGAGAAACAGACTATTCGGTACGTCGGGGCCGATTGGTTCCGGCTGTACGGTATTCCGGTGTTGGCGGGCTCCTCAGCTTCTGCACTCGATGTCCCGAACAGCGTAGCCATCTCCCGCAAAGTTGCCGAAACGTATTTCGGCGATGCACAAGCCGCTATCAATCAACCCATACGCTTCGACAACAATACTGATTATCAGGTAACCGCGGTTTATGAGGACCTGCCCGCCAATGCAGAAGCCAGGTATGATTTCCTGCTGAGTTGGTCTCAGTTCATGACCCAAAAAGATTGGGCAAAGGAATGGGGCAACAGTCCGGTTCAAACCCGCATCCAGCTACGAGCGGACACGGACCCGGTGGCTTTTGAAGCAAAGATCAAATCCCAATTAAAAAAGCATAATGTAGGCAACTCCGCCAGCTTTGACGTTCAATTGTTTCTGTATCCCGAGCGGGACGCTTATCTGTATTCCAACTTCGAGAACGGGTACCCCAACGGCGGCCGGATTGACTACGTGCAACTGTTTGGCATTGTGGCCATATTCGTTCTGCTCATCGCTTGCATCAACTTCATGAACTTAGCCACGGCTCGTTCAGCCAAGCGGGCGCGGGAAGTAGGCGTTCGGAAGGTGGTCGGGGCCAAGCGAGGGGCACTGATCGGGCAGTTTATTGGTGAAGCACTATTACTTACCTTCCTGGGCCTGGCACTCGCCATAGGTTTGGCCGCCCTGGTTTTACCCGCGTTTAACCAGTTAACCAATAAGCAGATTATACTGCCGGCGAGCAACCCTATCTTTTGGGCGATGCTACTTGGGTTAGGCTTAGTAGTTGGGGTGATAGCGGGCAGTTACCCAGCTTTGTTTCTCTCGTCGCTCAGTCCGGTACGCGTGCTCAGAAACTCACTTCGTTTCGGTGCGGGTGCTCAGGTGTTTCGCCAGGGGCTAGTTATCGTTCAATTTGCTTTATCCATGCTGTTGATTGTGGGAACGGTGGTGGTGTATCGGCAACTGAATTACATGCAGACCAAGAACCTTGGCTACGAGCGAGAAAATCTGCTGTATGTGATGGCCGAAGGGGAATTAGTACCCAAGTACGAAACCTTTAAACAGGAGCTGCTCCGAATGCTGGGTATTCAAAGCGTGGCTCGTATGCAGAGTCCATTGTTAGGTTTCGCCAACATGAGCACCTTCGGCATCAGCTGGCCGGGTAAAGACCCCAACAGCAACCCTAACTTCATGATTCAATCGGGCGGCTACGACTTAATCAAAACGTTGAAAATGAGCGTTAAAGGGCGTGATTTTTCACCGACTTTCGGGACCGACTCAAGCAACTACATCATCAACGAAACCGCGGCCAAAATCATTGGGTATAGTGATCCGCTGGGTAAACCTCTCACCCAATGGGACCGGCCCGGTACGATCATCGGTGTGGTAAACGACTTCCACTACGGCTCGCTCCACAAGCCTATTGAGCCTTTAGTCATTCGGCTCGGGAAACTCTATCCGTACGAAACTATTCTGATTCGTACACAGCCCGGTCAAACCAAAACGGCCCTGGCCAGTCTGGAGAACGTGTACCAGAAATTTAACCCGAAGATCCCGTTCAGCTACCAGTTTGCCGATAGTGAATATCAAAAGCTCTACAAAAGCGAAATGATTATCGGTACGCTGGCCAACGTGTTTGCCGGACTGGCAATCCTAATCGCCAGTTTGGGTTTATTTGGTTTGGCGGCTTTCATGGCCGAGCAACGTACCAAAGAGATTGGCGTGCGTAAGGTGCTGGGCGCATCGGTCACCAGTGTGGTCACCCTGCTGTCGAAAGATTTCCTGAAGTTAGTGCTGATCGCCATTGTGCTGGCTACTCCACTGGCCTGGTACGCGGCTCAGCAGTGGCTGCAAAATTTTGAGTACCGAATTGAACTGGCGTGGTGGATGTTCGGACTGGCGGGTCTGGTGGCGGTGGTCATTGCCCTGCTAACGGTCAGTTTCCAAAGTGTGAAAGCCGCCCTGATGAACCCCGTCAAGAGTTTACGAACGGAGTAAGGCTACTTAAAAAGATAAGCTAAATCAAGTTCGAAGCCGGTCACTGGGTCGTGCAGGAGCCCTTCAGCGAATATGCGTTTAGAGCCGTCAGGTAGTAAGATATGGAGGATTTGCAGAACAGGAATGATCAACCAAACAGCCTGCACCCCCGCAGGAAAATACTGCTTGTAAGCTTTATCGGTCAGTTCGGTAAGTGCTTGCTTTGGTGACAAAATTTCAACAGCGATAATGGGCGGTTTGGTGTAGAAAATAACATCGTTAAGCCAATCAACAGAGAGCTTGTTAAATATAGACACATCAGGCTTGCATTTACCCGTTGAAAGTTCAAGCTCTAATTCTGGTAAAATATCGTATTGGCCCTCATAGCGGTCAAGAGACACGCTTAACCGATGAATCAATTTAGAATGATTGACCGACATAATATCTTCGGAGTGGAATTCTTCGATTAAATCGATTGATTGTCCTTCCATAACTAACCGAGTTTTTATCAAAGATAACAAAAACAGGCTAAACGTTATGTTCAGTAACTACCTAAAAATCGCTCTGCGACTATTCAGGAAAGATAAAACGTTCACGCTCATCAACGTAGTGGGGCTGGCTACCGGTTTAGCCGTGGCATTACTGATTATCCAGTATGTGCGCTTCGAGTTGAGTTACGAAAACACACACCCGCTGGCTGATCGGATTGTGCGGCTCACTCTCGACTACATGAACGGTGGTACGGTCGACGCGCAGGATACAGAAACCAATCCTCCGCTTGGCGACAAAGTGAAACGGGAAATGAACGAGGTCGTCAACTATACCCGCGCTTATCCGATCGGTGAACCCAGTGTGACGGTTCAGATTGGTGAGAAGTATTTTCTGGTCAATAAAGTCTACGCCGTCGATTCATCCTTTTTCTCGATGTTCAATTACCCGCTGCTCCGGGGAAGCCGAACCAATCTCTTTACCAGACCACGACAGGTTGTCCTGACAAGATCGATGGCATTGACCTACTTCAATACGCTGGACGTGCTGGGTAAAACCCTGAAAATTCCAAGGTCGGAAAGTAACGTTCTATTTGACGTAGTGGGCGTCGTGCCGGACAGTCCTGCCAACACGCACCTAAAATTTGATATGCTTTTTTCGTACCCGACGATGCTATCAGACTTTGGCGAGCGGGAAGACAACTGGGATGGAAACAATACCCTCACCTACGTGCAACTAGCCGATAACGCCAGCTACGAAGGGTTTACAAAATCGCTGGTGGCCCTTAATGACCGGTTAGCCAGTGAGAAGAAAATGAGAAATCATCGGGTAATCGGCCAGAAGCTTGGCGATATTCACCTGTATTCTCACAAGAACTTTGAAACTGAACCGAATGGCGACGCCCGTTCCGTGTACTTTCTGTTGGGCGTGGCCCTTCTGGTACTCGTAAGCGCCTTTGTCAACTACGTGAATCTGACCACCGCCAAAGCCCTCGACCGGGCGCGGGAAGTTGGCATGAGAAAAGTCGTCGGCTCCACCCAGGGGCAGATACAAGCCCAGATTTTCACAGAAACCGTCCTGGTCAATCTCGTTGCCGGGATTCTCGCTGTAGGATTAGTCGCAGCCCTTCGTCCGGTGTTTGTCGATGTGGCGGGTCTGCCTAAAGGCTTCACCGTGTTTGAGGATATGTTTTTCTGGGAAAGCGTTGGAGCATTTCTGGCGCTAAGTATTATTCTGTCGGGTTTCTACCCCGCCTTCGTCCTGTCTTCGTTCAATCCGGTCACGGTTCTCAAAGGTAATTTCTCACGCTCAGCCAAAGGAACATTGCTACGCAAGTCGCTAGTGGTTTTTCAATTTGCCGTTACTCTGATTCTGCTGGTGCAAACATTTGTCGTTTACCGGCAAGTTAACTTTCTGCGGGAACAAAATTTAGGCGTAAACATTGATCGCACCCTCGTCGTGAAAGCCCCGGTGGGCAACAATGCCCAGAAGGATTACGGTACGTTTCGGCAAATGCTGCTCAACCAGTCACAGGTGAAGGCTGTATCCCTTTCTGGCACCGTACCGGGCATGGGATCGACCCAAATGAGTACGACAACGGGAATCAATTTATCGGATGTTGTCAAAAAGACCTCCTACAATTATTACCTGACCCAGATAGACACGTCGTTTATCGGGCTGATGGACATCAAGTTGCTGGCGGGCAAAAACTTTGATGCCACGACCCGGCCCGGCTTTTCGGATACAACTGATCGGCAACTTATTGTCAATGAAGAAACCATCCGGCTCTGGGGAATTCCTACGCCTGAAGAAGCGATCGGCAAGCGGGTTGATCTTTGGGGGCACAAGGCAACGATTCGGGGAGTCGTGAAAAATTACCACTACGAATCGCCCAAGGCGGCTTACATTCCGATCATCCACGTGTACTCGCCCAACTTTGATTCGTTTGCCAGTGTGAAGTTTGCGGGGGGAAATGCCAAAGACCAGCTCGCTACGCTGAAAAAGGTTTACGAAGCCAGTTTTCCTTATTCGCCGTTCAGCTATTTCTTCATGGATAGTGAGTATGACAAACAGTACAAAGCTGATGACCGCTTTCAGCAGGTATTCGGTGCCCTGACCGGCTTCGCCATTTTGATCTCCTGTCTGGGCCTGTTTGGCCTGGCTACGTTTACCGTTTCCAAACGAACGAAGGAGATTGGCATTCGGAAAGTGATTGGCGCCAGCACGACAAACCTGATGGTTTTGCTCTCGAAAGATTTTATCCGAACCGTTCTGGTATCCATACTGATCGGCCTGCCGATTACCTATTTTTTAGTCAAAAACTGGCTGGCCAATTATGCGGCCCGTATCGAACTAAGCTGGTGGCTTTTCGCGGTACCCGCCCTGTTTATCCTGTTGCTGGTGCTACTATCCGTTGGCAGCAAAACAATTGCTACTGCCCTGATGAACCCCGTTAAATCTCTTCGTTCCGAATAAATTCTGAGAACCGATGATCCGCAATTACGTTACTACTGCTCTCCGCGCCCTGAAGCGCAACTGGAACTATACGTTTATCAACGTCATTGGCCTAACGTTTGGGCTGGCCTGTTGCTTGCTGGTATTTATGGCCATTCGGCACGAGCTAAGTTACGACCGCCATAACGCGAACGCCGACCGGACGTATCGATTGGTTGCCCATTACCAGAACGGCACATCTGACGGCTTCGATACGGGTATACCACTGCCTGCTCTAGCCGCCTTACGTATTGATTTCCCAGACTTGAAACACGACTTGACACTCATCCATGAGATTGGTGACGTAGTGATCCGAACCGGTGGTTCAGCCGCTAATAAGTTTAAAGAAGGCCGTGGTCTGGTCGCCTTTGTTGAACCCGAATACTTTCGTTTGTTCGATTACGGCTGGAAAAGCGGGAATGCTTTGTCGGCCCTTCAGAACCCGAACACCGTCGTTCTATCGGAGCGTATGGCTAAGAAATATTTTGGCAACACCGATCCCATCGGAAAAATAGTACGCCTGGAAAACCGGCAGGATTTCACCGTAACAGGTGTTGTGCAGAATCCTCCGGCAACGAGCAGCGTACCCTTTGAAGTCTTGCTTTCGTTTGCTTCCCTGAAACAATACGGCGCTTTCACCGACTGGGACGACTGGCAGTCGACCTACAGTGGAGCCCAGCTTTATCTGACCTTGCCCAAGGCATCAGCTAGTCAGGCTACCGTAGCTGCGCAAATGGAGCAAAAGCTGGCCGGTTTTGCCAAGAAACACTTACGCCCTGAAGATGCAAAAAACCTACGGTACGAACTGCAACCGCTGACCGACATTCATTTTCATACCCGCACCGGTAACTACGCGAATCGTTCGATTAGCAAGGAAACGATTTGGGCCATGGGGCTGATCGGCTTGTTCATTCTTATTACGGCCTGCGTCAACTTTATCAACCTCGCTACGGCTCAGGCCATTCGGCGGGCGAAAGAGGTCGGCGTCCGGAAAGTACTGGGCAGTTCGAGAGGGCAGTTGGCCCGGCAATTTTTAGGTGAAACAGGGTTACTGACCGCCATTGCCATTGTATTAGCCCTGGGGGTTGCTTACGCTGCCCTTCCGAACGTAGCCGAACTCTTAGATATTCAGGCCGACGCCTTAACCCTGGTAGATCCTGTGGTTATCGGCTTCCTGGTAGCATTAGGTTTCTTCACAACCATACTGGCCGGCTTTTACCCTTCTTTAGTCTTGTCGGGCTATCAGCCTGTACTGGCCTTAAAAGGCAGACTTCGGGTGGCAGGCAGTAAATACCTCACGCTCCGCCGAAGCCTAATTGTGGTACAGTTTGCCATTTCGCAGATGCTCATCATCGGCACCATCATCGCCTACAGTCAGATGCAGCATTTCCGATCGGCCGATCTGGGGTTCAACAAAGAGGCCGTAGTCACCATACCCATTCCGGAACGCAAGCCCGGGCAACTCGAAAATCTGCGGGCTAAGCTCGCTGGCCTGCCCAGCATACAGTCGTTGAGCTATGGCATATCAGCTCCCTCGTCCAACGGTAACTGGACGGCTAGCTTCCGCTTTGAAAACGCGGATAAAAATGAAGACTATGGGGTGGTCATGCGGCCGGCCGATACGTCATACGTTCGTACGTATGGCCTCATATTAGTGGCGGGCCGCATGTTTGTCCCAGCTGATACCATGCGCGAATTTGTGGTCAATGAATCGCTGGCGAAGCGATTAGGCTTTGCGCAGCCTCAGCAAATTCTGGGTAAGATGATCGCCTTAGGCGGACCTAATTCGGTGAAAAAGCCCATCGTTGGCGTCGTGAAAGATTTCAACACGTTCTCTTTACACCGGAAAACAGCGCCCTGCCTGATGTCCACTAAACTGGATACATATAACACACTTGGCATCAAGCTCGCTTCGCAACAAGGCAGTCCAGAGGCCATCAGTGCGTTGTTAAGCACCGTTCAGAAAGCGTGGGAGGCTACCTTCCCCGACTTCGTGTTCCAGTACGAATTTCTGGACAAAACCCTCGATGACTTTTATAAGAACGAAGAACGTTTGTTTGGCCTATTCCGCCTACTAGCAGGCATTGCCATTTTTATTGGCTGCTTAGGCCTATACGGAGTCGTCGCGTTTATGGTAGAATCGAGAACCAAAGAAGTAGGCATTCGTAAAGCTCTGGGCGCGTCGACGACTCATATTTTCGGCATTTTCTCCAATGAGTTCATTAAGTTGGTTGGTATCGCTCTGGTTATAGCCTCCCCCATCGCCTGGTACGTAATGTCGGAATGGCTTAAAGATTTTGAATACAAGATTTCCATCGAGTGGTGGATGTTTGCGCTGGCCGGTTTAGTAGCCGTTATCATTGCGCTGATAACCGTTAGCTTTCAGAGCATACGAGCCGCCCTGATGGACCCCGTCAAGAGCCTACGTACCGAATAGACAGGGTATATTTACTTGTCCGCTGCCGTACGAGAAATGTCCGATATCGGACATTTCTCGTGTTCTACTTAAATATAAGCTGTTGATAAACAAATGCGTATATACTTGGCATGATCCTAGCTTAATTAAGAAAATATACCTTGTCTAATCAAACCGCTACGCAATTATTGTCAGATTATGAAAGCGCTATTTACCCTGTTACTACTCGCGGTTGGATTCAGCGGGGTAGCACAACGGTCATCGAGCAAAGAGATAACGACGGATGGTCGGCAGCTGCGGATTCGCGTTGATATTGAGCAGCCTGGTCGGTCTGTGCATTACAACCGTTCTTTCGACGTAGCGGACATGGACGAGAGTGACGTAAAAGAACTTGAACATCGGATTATCGATTCACTCGATCAGGCTCTTTCGGTGAAGCGCCGGGTCGTGGTTGTTAACAGAAAGCGTGACGTATGGACCAAGAAACAGCCATGCGATGACGAAGTTGCGTATGCAAATGCAGCTAGTGAGTATGCTACCCTTGCCAGCGCCCGCGCTGGTGAACCAACCGACCCAGCTGAAACTAAAGATACGGCCTCGCTGTCGCCCAGCGACGTAGCGCCTTCATCCGTTCTGTTTCGCGAAGACAAAGAAAACGGTCGCTTATGGATGCAATACGTTTTCCAGAAAGATGGCGAAGAACTAGTTGTTGAGCGGACAGCCAACGTAGTCGGCAAAACCGAGCGCGAAAAGCAGGCCATTATTAAAGAAACCGAGCGCAGCCTGGGCATTAAGTCGGCCAATCAGTAAAAAATACGGCGAACAATCATACAAGGAGGCTCAACTTGGTTGCTGCCTCCTTTCTCATTTATTCCTATTCCTTTAACTCTTTTTGTGATGTTCAGGAACTACCTCAAGGTGGCATTGCGCAGCTTTGCCCGCCACAAGATCTACTCATTCATCAATCTGGGCGGACTCACGGTGGCCGTAACCTGCTGCCTGCTGTTAGGATTGTATGTCCGCCATGAGTGGAGCTACGACCGCTTCCATACCAAAGCCAACCGACTGCACCGCGCCTGGACCCAGGAGGAATACAAAGGCGAGCAGTTTACGAACATCTCAACTCCTTACATCCTGGGCCAAACCTTACAGGAAACGTTCCCGGAAGTGGAAGGCATGACCCGCGTGCGGATCAACGAATTTAACGTCCGCAAAGGCAGCGAAGTTTTTAATGAACGGGTCCACATGGTCGACCCTGACTTTTTGAAGATGTTCGATTTTCCACTGGTCACCAGCCAGTCCACTAATCCCTTGCAGGAGTTGTACTCAGTCGTGTTGACCGAAGAGATTGCCCAGAAATACTTTGGTTCGGAGGATGCCGTGGGCAAGATACTGAACATGCAGTTAGACAGTACCATGCAGGCCTTTACGGTCAAAGCCGTAGCGAAGAACGTACCGACCAACTCCAGCATTCGGTTCGGTGTACTTATCCCAATGGCACACATCAAGGGGCTGGTGTCAGATCGGTACCAGAAAAGCTGGTTCAACGTCGATCCTGAAACATACGTATTGCTGCGCGAAACCGCCAGCGTTGACAAGCTGGCCGCTAAGTATCCATCTATGCTTCGGACGGCGCTGGGAGAAAAATATAAGGGCAACAACTACGTCATTCATTTGCAACCTATTACCGACATACACCTCAACAACGACCTACCCGCTGGTCTGGAACCCATTAGCAACCCAGCTTACTCGTATATACTGTCCGGTATTGCGCTGTTTCTGCTCATTATCGCCTGCATTAACTTCATGACGCTATCGTTGGGCCGCTCGGTCAGTCGGGCGCAGGAGGTGGGCGTTCGGAAAGCGATGGGAGCCCTCAGGAGCCAACTTATGAATCAGTTCTGGAGCGAAGCCTTACTAATGACCGTATTGGCCGTAATACTGGGCTTAGTCTTATCAATGGCGCTGACCCCACTGTTCGGCAAACTTGCCAATCAGGAGTTACAGTTCCACTTTGACGGCACTACGGCCCTTCTCCTGCTCGCGTTGATTGTCGTGGTCGGCTTGGTGGCGGGTAGCTACCCGGCGCTGATTCTGTCGGGTTTCCGACCGGTGGAAGTCTTAAAAGGAAAATTATCCCTGAAAGGTGACGTTAGCTTTTTCCGGCGGGCGCTGGTGGTGGTGCAATTTAGCTTATCGGTCATGTTAATTGCGGGCACCTTTGTCCTGAATCAGCAACTAAGTTATCTGCAAAACAAATCATTAGGTTACCAGAAGGAGCAGACGGCGATCATTCCGGTAGGGGTTAGCGGCCCCGAAGGCCGGGCGCTGGTCGAGCGGTTTCGGAATGCGTTGTCGGCCCAGAAAGATGTGTTAGGAGTAGCCTCGTCGGCTTTCCCCTTTGCCGGGGGCGGTTGGGGCGACATGGGGTTTTCGGACAATCAGAAAGTGTACCGCGAATGCAAATTCAACGTGGTCGATCCCTACTTCATGCCAACGTACGGCATCAAACTCGTTGCCGGACGTAATTTTGACCCCAAAAACAGCGCGGATAATTACGGGGCTATCATCGTCAATCAGGCGTTTGTCAAGAAGTTTGGCTGGACAAACCCAATCAATCAACGGCTACCGGGCAAGTTTCCGGATCATCGCGTCATTGGCGTTACCGAAGATTTTCACTACGCGTCCTTACACGCCAAAGTAGAGCCGCTGATTATGATGATGCGGTCTGATTCAATTTTCAGAGGCATTGAGAATCTTATGTACCAGTCGTCGCCCTCACCTGATTTGTCCGTGCGTTTATCGGTGGGTAACGTTCAGGAGAAAGTAGCTATGCTGGAACGAACCTGGAGAAGTGTGGCACCAAACGAGCCGTTCCGCTTTACGTTCCTGGATGCCGATCTGCAACGTCAGTACGAAGCGGAGCAGCGCATGGGCCGAATTGTCACGATTGCCTCTGTACTCTCTATCATCATCGCGTGCCTGGGCTTATTCGGTCTGGCAACATTGGCGGTCGCTCGGCGAACCAAGGAAATCGGCGTTCGCAAAGTGTTGGGAGCGTCGGTACCTAGTATTGTAAATCTGTTAGCAAAAGACTTTTTGAAGCTCGTCTTTGTCGCCATCATCATTGCGTCTCCACTAGCGTGGTATGGCATGCACCAGTGGTTGCAGGACTTTGCTTACAGGATTGACATCCAATGGTGGGTATTTGTGCTGGCTGGTGTTCTTGCCCTGGGGGTGGCTTTCCTGACCGTTAGTTTTCAAAGCATCAAGGCGGCTCTGTCAAATCCCGTGAAGACGTTACGGGCCGAGTGATTAGCCTTCAAAGATTTCACTCAGGTTAAGCTAAATATTCGTCACAGGATCAGTACCAACACCTTGTGAAAAGTTGATCTGTCGGCGCTCAGGCAATAGAATGGACACCGTCTGCACGGTTGGTACCACCAGCCAGACGGTTTTCACGCCCGCCGGAAAGTGCTTCTTGTAGATTCGGTCGGTCAGGCTGTTCAGGCTTTGCTCTGGCGAAAGAATTTCGATGGTTGTGATAGGGACATCCTGCATAATGATCTCATCAGCCAGCCAATCTACTTTTCGTTTAGGCATAATGCATAAATCAGGGCGGGTCTTACCAGCAGCGAAGTCAAAATCGAGCTCAGTATAAATGCTATATTCTTGCCGATAAGCGGCCCGTAATAGAAAGGATAAATGGCTCTGTAATTCAGCGTGGTTGATACTCGATATTTTTTCGTCTTCGTAATCGGTGACTGGCTCAATAATAGCTTCCATAGCGCAACGAGTTTATACAATACTACCTAAATATAAAAAACCTAATTGCTAAATGGGTTGAGTAAGCCCTACTAGACCCTTTATAATCCCATCTATTTTCTCCGAAAAATATTTTTCACTTTTTCTGTAACCTTGGCCGAAAGTCTCAGTTTCCACTGCCAAATACGCTAAACTCACCACCTTCATCGCTTGAATTCGCTAACAGACAACGCGCTTATGCTTCGGGTAAAAGCAGGCGACTTAGACAAGATGGGCTTGCTCTTCGAGCGATACCATCGGCCTCTGTTCGGCTTCCTTTACCACATGACGAGCCAGCAGGAAGTGAGCGAAGATCTGGTGCAAACCGTGTTTTATCGGATGTTGAAGTATCGGCATACGTTCACCGGCGACGGTGAGTTTCGCACCTGGATGTATCACCTCGCCCGAAATGTTCTGGCGGATCATGTACAGAAGTCGAAGCGTTCGGGGCATCAATACGACGTAGCTGACTTTGCCGAGAAGGTAGGCGGTGGGGTTGCCGCCGATGAGCAGCTTCAGAAGCAACAGGAGCTGGACTTACTCAACAGGGCCATGACGAAGCTCAGTGATGAACACCGGGAAATATTAATCTTGAGTCGTTTTCAGGAATTGAAATACGACGAGATCGCCAAAGTGTTAGCCACGACAGAAGGAGCCGTGAAGGTTCGGGTTCACCGGGCCATGAACGCGCTGAAAACTATTTTTTTACGGATTGAAAATGGAAGTAAAACCCATGGATTGTGAGCACGCCAAGGAGCAGTTGACCGACTTGCTGAGTAACCAGCTCCCCGAGCCCGAACGGGCCGCGCTGAACGCTCACCTGGATCAGTGCCCGGCTTGCCAAATCGAGTTGGCCACGGTTCGGCAGCTCTGGCAGGTGATGGGCGAACTACCCTTGCCGGAACCTGGCAACACCATGCACATTCGGTTTCAGGCTATGCTCGATACGTACAAAGACACCGTAGCGACAGAGCGGAAAAGCTGGGTAGAAAACCTATTGGCGAAACTTCGGCAGGGCTGGATGAGTCAACCCGCTTTGCGAATAGCCTACAGTCTGACGTTGCTGCTGGTTGGCGTGGCGGCTGGCTACTGGTTCAATCGTCAGAGTGCACCGGCCGTAGCTTCTCAACAACAGATTGATACGCTCTCGAACCAGGTGCAGGAGATGCGCCAGATGATGCTGCTCTCGCTCATTGACAACCCATCGGCGAGTGAGCGACTACGGGCCGTGAGCTACACGAACGAAATTAGTGAAGCCGATGACAAAGTGGTGTCGGCATTGTTAACGACGCTCAATAATGACTCAAACGTGAACGTACGATTGGTGACCCTGGAAGCTCTGGCCAAGCTGGCCGACGACCCGAAAGTACGTGAAGGCCTGGTGCAGTCCATTGCCCGGCAAGACTCCCCGTTGGTGCAGTCGGCTCTGGCCGACGTAATGGTCAAATTGCAGGAGAAACGATCGATCAAACCACTCCGGCAATTACTGAAAGACGATGGTCTGAACGACCTGGTCAAAACAAAAATTGAGCAAAGCATTAAGGAATTGTCCTGACGCTACTACGTAATCACCCTAAATCAAAACGCATTATGAACCGATTTATCATTCCCTGTTTGGCGGGGTTAGTGCTCGCCTGTGCCCAATCGCCAACGAAAGCCCAGGAATTTAAGGAGCGCGTCACAAAGGAATTTACCTTGTCTAACGGCGCGGCAGTCAGCACGTTAATCATTTACAACATCAACGGTCTTGTTAATGTCGAAGGTACGTCGGGCGATAAAGTATCGCTGGACGTTGATAAGAAAATCACGGCCAAAGACAAAGACGCGCTGGAAGAAGGTAAGCGTGAGTTTAAACTCGCTTTTGAACAGAAAGGCGACACCATCATCGCCTACATTGCTGAACCGTTCGATTCGCGGCCTAATCGCAATAACTGGCGCAACCGGGACGACCGACGTATTGAATACGATTTCACGCTGGATTTTACCGTGAAAGTGCCGAGCCAGATGAACCTACGGGTGTCGACGGTCAATCATGGCGACGTAACGGTGAAGGATGTTGCGGGAGCCATGCGGGTTAGCAACGTGAACGGAGCCATCCGATTAACCAACGCCCGCGGTGCAACCGACGCCCACACCATTAATGGTAATGTGGAAGCCAATTACCTCGCCAGTCCGCCCGAAAAATCATCGTATTACACACTTAACGGCGACATCAAAGTCACCTATCCGGCTAACCTCTCGGCTGATCTGCAATTCAAGACTTTCCAGGGTGAATTCTACACGGATTTCCCACAGGCAGAAATATTACCCGTACAGGTCGTCAAAAATGAAGAGCGGAAGGGCGACAAAACGGTGTACAAACTCAACAAGACAACCTCCATACGCCTTGGAAACGGTGGTAAAACCCTTCGTTTCGAGACATTCAACGGTAACGTTTACATCAAAAAGCAATCTTAATAATCATGAATACTATCGTAACTGCCATCCTGCTCTTTCTACTGACGGGTGCTACACCCATCATTGCCCAGAGCGAAGTAAAAGAACAACTAGTCGTCCCGTTAACTGACCCTGGCAAGCCTGGTTTTATGGATGTTGGCTTGATTAATGGCTTCATTCACGTCGTTGGCTATAACGGAAAAGATATAGTCATCGACGCTTCCTCCGACGTTAATCGACGTAGTCGGAGTGATGACCGACCAAGTGCCAGTCGCAATGGGGAGTCGGGTATGAAACGCATTCCAACGGGCAACGCCCTCGACGTTTCGGCGGAAGAACGAAATAATCGAGTAACGGTTAATGCCAGCAGCCATTCAAAACCGGTTAACCTGACCATCAAAGTTCCCCAGCGATTCTCGCTGAAACTACACACAATCAACCAGGGCGACATTACCGTGGAGAACGTATCGGGTGAACTAGAGATTAATAACGTGAATGGTCCAATCGAGTTGACCAACATAGGCGGTTCGGCGGTGGCCAATACCATCAACGGCGATCTGAAAGCGACCTTCCGCGACATTGATTCGAAGGCTCCCATGGCTTTCTCAACCCTCAACGGCCGCGTTGATGTTACGTTTCCCAACTCGGCCAAAGCAAACCTTAAAATGAAAACGGATCGGGGCGATATATTCAGCGACTTTGATATTGACGTTGAAAAAGCGCAGCCCAAAGCGAGCCGGTCCAGCCAGTCGGGTATGTACCGGGTAACAATTGAAGACTGGGTGTATGGCAAAATCAACGGGGGTGGCCCCGAAGTCATGATGAAGAGCATGCAGGGCAGTATTTATGTGCGAAAGTCTAAGTAATTGATGCAACGAACCAGAATAAATGGTGTCTTTCTAGTACACCATTAAACCCAGCCCTGCTGCCAATCTAGTCAACGCTAACTTACCGCAACGATAGATCATCCCGAGTCACTACGTGCTAGGTTGACGATCTTGTAACCACAAACAAATCTGATCAAGAAAGCCCCCTTTTCGGAGGGGTAGGGTGAGGTCTGTCGTTGCGGTAGGGTAATCACTTCATGCAAACCTAAAGCTATGAGAAACGCCTACTTGCTTTTACTCTTCATGTGCTTAATCCTGATCAGTTCCGTAACCTCGGCGCAAACCACAGGAAGGCTAACCGGGACCCTGAAAGATGAAGCCGGAGCGGCTATCAGTTTTGGCACTGTGGCCGTCATGAAAGCCTCTTCCACAAGCATTGCCATGGGTGGCGTTAGTGAAGTCGATGGAACGTTCAGTATACAGGCACCTACTGCTGGTACATACTTTCTCCGCATTACGGCCGTGGGGTACAAACTACTCGAAACACCGCCGTTCACCGTAACCGGAGCTTCGTTTGCCAAAAACTTCGGGACGATTGCGTTGAAGAGCGACGTGAAGCAACTGAAGGAAGTAAACGTGCAGGCGCTGCAACCGACCATTACCCAGGAAGCCGACCGGATGGTCGTAAGCGTTGAAGGAACGGCCATGGTAGCGGGCAACACAGCCTATCAGATGCTGGCTAAAATACCGGGGGTGTTTATCGATCAGGAAGGCAACATTCAACTCAATGGCCGTAGTGGTGTAACGGTCATGCTCGACGGCAAATTGACGTACCTCTCGGCCCGCGATCTGCGCACGATGCTAGAAGCGATGTCGGCCGAGAACGTCAAAAATGTGGAGATTATCACAAATCCATCGGCGAAGTACGATGCCGAAGGGTCATCGGGCATCCTAAATATTAACCTCAAAAGAAACACCCAACGCGGCATGAACGGCAGTTTGTACGCGGGGTACACGTACAACGGCAAGCAGCACGGGTATAATAGCGGAGCAACGATCAATTACAAAAATGGTCCGTGGAGCTCATTCGCAACCCTCGATTGGGCGCGTCGGGTCGGCGGACGCGAGGCCACGTTTACGCGCGTTTTCTACGGGGCGCAGCAAACGACGTATTTTGATCAGGTAGCTACCGGTAATTTCCAGTCGCAGGGACCACCCGCCATTCGGATCGGCACGGATTATTCGCTCAACGACCGCCACAGCATTGGGGTGATGGCCTATTACAACAACAACCGGGCTTACAGTGATTTTCTGACCGACACCTACGTTGGGAGTGCGCCCAACCGGCCGTCGTCGTACATAAATGCAGATAATTACACGACCAGCCAGTTCAGTAACCTGGCCACGAACCTGCACTATTCCGGTAAACTCGATACGGCCGGTACCACTTTAACGGCCGATCTGGATTACGTGCGCATTACCAACCCAGCCCGGTCTGATTTCTTTAATTACTTCCGCGACCTAAACTCCGACCAGCCCGACAGCACCGACTTTCTGTTTACCGACATCCGAAGCGGCTACACGATCTACGCAGCTAAAATGGACTTTACTCGCCCGTTCTCGCGGGGACGTAAGTTGGAAATAGGCGCGAAAACCAGCCGGGTTATCTCGGACAACGACGCACGGTTTTACCTTAACAACAGCGACGTACCAGTCCTCGACACACGCCGAACGAACCACTTCTACTACCGCGAGTACATTTACGCGGCCTACCTGAACTGGAACAGCAAACTCGGCGAACGTTACACAGTACAGGCTGGCTTGCGGGCCGAACAAACCGTATCGAACGGGCAGTTGTTGACAACCGGGCAGGAAACCAACCGGTCGTACCTGAGCCTGTTCCCGAGTGTGTTTGTGCAGCAAAAAGTAAATGCCGATTATGACATAAGCTACAGTTACAGCCGACGCATTCAGCGGCCCAACTACGGTAATTTAAACCCTTTTGTTTTATATCGTGATCCATACACCTGGTGGCAGGGTAACCCGTATCTGCGCCCTCAATACACGCACGCGTTCAGCATAACCCACAACCTAAAGAAGAAATATAGTTTGGTCATGAGCTATCAGCTTGTCAACGACGTGATTGCCGAGCTGCCCTTGCTGGATACCGAAAAGGCGACGACAGTATATTACATCGGTAACGTAAACGATGGGCACAACCTCAGCCTGACGGGTATCATTCCAATCAAATTCGGGAAACGCTGGGAAAGCAGTAACACGCTGGTCATGTCGTATAATAAGTACAACACGGTCGTGAATCAGACGTCCATCGCCAACGACCGCGTCTTTTACATGATCCAGTCGAACCAGACCATTCAACTACCGTTCGACCTACGGGCGGAGATCAACGGTTCGTACCGGGGGCCAACCGCTTACGGCCTGTATTTCGTCGATTCGCAGTGGTGGATTCACCTGGCTTTAAAAAAAACGTTCCTCAACAAGGCGCTGGATGTCAGCGTGAACGCGAACGACATCTTCAAGGGCCAGCGGATCAAAACCGCAACCGTCGTCGACCGCAATATCAACGAGTTCGACCAGTACTTCCGCGCACGGAGCCTTGGCATAACATTGCGGTACAAATTTAACCGCGGCCAGAAAGTAGACGAGCGTCGGCGCAACAACAGCCTGGAAGAGCTGAACCGTACAGGAGGCTGAGAGCGTAGGGCATGGGGTTGATCAGGTTTTCGCTCTCAGCCCTTTGCCCCAGTCCCTACGCCATGATGCAACGTCCCATACTTTTTCTGCATCATTTGTAATGATCGGCTAATTCAATCGTCTCATCGGGATTCACCCCCTTTGCCCTAAGCCCTATGCTACGCAACTACATCAAAATTGCCTGGCGCAACATCGCCAAGAGTAAAACCTTTTCATTCATCAACGTGCTGGGCCTGGCATTAGGCATGACCTGTAGTTTACTTATTTTACTGTGGGTGCAGGACGAACGGAGCATCAACCGATTCCACGCCAATGGTTCGCGCATCTATCAGGTATTCGAAAATCAGCGGTGGACTGGCAACGAGGTGAGCACAACCCAGTCGACCCCTGGCCCGCTGGCTCCTGCCTTAGTCGCGGAAGTTCCGGAAGTGGCCAAAGCCGTTAAAGTGACCTGGGAAGAAGAACGTCTGCTGGCACTGGGCGACAAAGCCTACAAGGAAAAAGGCCGCGTTGCCGGACCCGATTTATTTCAGATTTTTTCGTTCCCCCTCCTCCACGGTAACGCTAAAACCGCCATTTCGGAGCCTACGTCCATTGTTATTTCGGAGAAAGTAGCCCGGAAGCTGTTCGGAAAAACGGACGTATTGGGACGCATGATCCGCCTGGACAACAAAGAGAATCGGAAGGTGACGGGCGTCCTGCGCGACATCCCCAAAACGTCAGCCTTAAAATTCGACTTTGTATTGCCGCTGGAGCCGTTTGAGAAAGAAAACCAATGGCTGACCAAGTGGGATAATAATGGCATCCGGACGTTCGTGCTGCTACACGCCAATGCGAACATTAATCGGGTCAATGCCAAGATCTTGAACATGGTGCATCAGCACGACAAGAACGTGACAACAATCACTACGTTTTTGTTTCCGTTTGAGGATGCGTATCTGTATTCAAAGTTTACCAATGGACAACCCGACGGCGGACGTATCGAGTACGTCCGGCTGTTTACAATTGTCGCCATTTTTATCCTGATCATTGCCTGCATCAACTTCATGAACCTGGCCACGGCTCGGTCGGCGAAGCGGGCTAAAGAAGTAGGTATTCGCAAAGTAGTTGGTGCCGAACGGACGTTTCTTATTGGCCAGTTCGTGGGCGAAGCGGTGCTCACAGCTGGCATGGCGCTTATCTTCGCCATCGTGCTGGTGCAGATTCTGCTTCCCTTTTTCAACCAGTTGACCGAGAAAGAAATCAGCATTCAATACGGCAATCCTTTTTACTGGTTAACCTTACTGGGTCTGGCCCTGGTAACGGGTATTATATCGGGGAGTTATCCGGCGTTGTTCCTGTCGTCACTTCAACCGGTAAAAATTCTGAAAGGTACGTTACGCTTTAACTCAGGGGCTGTACTCTTCCGACAGGGGCTGGTTGTGTTCCAGTTTGCCTTGTCGCTCCTGCTCATCATTGGTACGCTGATTGCCGGTCGCCAGGTCGATTACATCCGTACCAAAAATCTTGGCCTCGACCGCGAAAACATGGTTTATATGTCTCTGGAAGGCGACTTACCGAAGAAGTTTGACGTATTTAAGCAGGAGTTGCTGCAATCACCGGGCATTCAAACCGTCTCGTCATCCGGCTCTGATCCGCTGGCAATCGGTAACTCAACGATTGGGGTCGAGTGGAAAGGGAAGGACCCGGCCGACAAGACCTTATTCACCCAGATGCCGGTCAGCTATGATTTCATCAACACCATGAAGATCAAGTTACTGGACGGCCGCGACTTCTCGAAGGATATTGTTACCGACAGCACCAATTACCTGGTCAACGAAGAAGCCGCCCGGCGGATGGGTATGAAAAGTCCTGTCGGTCAAAACCTGAAATTTTGGGGTAAGTCGGGCAAGATTATTGGCTTGATGAAGAACTTCCACCTCAACTCGCTCCGGGTTGCCATTGAGCCGCTCATTCTTCGACTCGACACGACTTACAACAGCACCGTACTGGTGCGGACTCAACCGGGCCAGACTGAAAAGGCTCTGGCGAGCTTAAAACTGCTGGCGAAAAAGTATAATCCGGCCTACCCCTTCGACTATCAGTTTGCCGACGAAAGCTTTGAGCAGCAATACAAAAGCGAAACGCTTATCGGGAAACTGGCGAATTACTTTGCCATTCTGGCCATTTTTATTGCCTGCCTCGGTTTGTTTGGCCTGGCCATGTTCACGGCGGAGCAACGTACCAAAGAGATTGGCGTTCGCAAAGTGCTCGGTGCATCTATCCCCAGCATTGTTGCGTTGTTGAGCAAAGACTTCCTGCGGCTGGTGCTGATTGCCATCCTAGTTGCCTCCCCCATTGCCTGGTACAGTATGAGTCAGTGGCTTCAGGATTTCAAGTATCGCATCGATATTGAGTGGTGGGTGTTTGCCGTCGCGGGCCTGATGGCCGTAGTTATTGCCTTGTTCACGGTCAGTTTCCAGAGCATCAAAGCCGCCCTGATGGACCCGGTTAAGAGTTTACGGGCGGAGTGACTCCTTGTACTGATGCTCAAATTCGTCGTATGACATCACGGAGATGGGCGGGAACGGACTCGTTACCAAACTACGTAGATGACGGTCATTGCTAATAATGTGGTCAGACTGGCTGGCCAGGTAGCAATCCACAAATTTGTTATCGTCTTTATCGTTTTCAACTAACTGCCAAAGGAATGACGGATTGATTAATGTGACATTGGGAAGCAACAACAAGTAGTCGAAGGAAGCATTCGTTCGTTCGATACCATAGCGCATCACTACTTATTCATGGTACTCGGTCAAAATTTCGTTTGACACAGCCAGTTCAAAATCGCCTTGGATGAGACATTGATAAATCCAGTGGTATTTATATTGGGGAGCCAGTGAAACTATAAATACGTTAGTGTCCAGAATTAACCGTAGCTTATTCATTTAGCCAGCCATCAAGGTCAGCCTCGGTTATGCCTTGTTCATCAACAGACTGCTTTACCTTAGCAACAAGTTTATCTGAGAAGAAAGTAGCCAATAGCTTTTGTACAGCTAACAGGTCTTCGTCGCTCGGTTGAAATGAATAGACTTTAAGCAATTCAAGTTGGAGCGAACTTAACTTTTGAGTTTGCATATTTCTCGAACGTTTATCAAAGATAACCAAAAACCGACTTTAACGCTTCGGCTTATTACCATGCTTCTATTAGAGAGCTGATGATATAGAATGGTGGATGTTTGCCCTGGCAGGCTTACTGGCCGTAGTTATTGCCTTGTTCACGGTCAGCTTCCAAAGCATCAAAGCCGCCCTGATGGAGCCGGTTAAGAGTTTAGGGGCCGAGTAGACGGACCAGCAGTTTCAATACATTGCCTATCGAAACAGCCATTTCCTGGAGCCTTAGGTCAACGCGATGCTTGCTCCAGATAGGTCTTGAGCGAACTTAGCTGGCGGTTGACTTCTTCATCGATGCGACCCAGATAAGCGGTTATATGGTTTACCGGGCTAGCATTGTAGTATTCCAGCCGTTCACCAGTAACAACGATTCCCCTGTGCGTAACTACTGACTTCCCTATAGTGAAGTTACCCACTTGAGCACGATAGCCGCCGTTACGAAAGTCAATGACCAGCGTATAGTTTACTACCGGCGTTGCAATAAGTCCACCCCCTTTGGTATACATTTTGGGTGGCATAAACGAACAGGCAACAATAAAATCATTTGTAAATAAACTATCCGAAACAATCTCACGGGGCTGGATCGGGAAATGGTCCAGCGCTAGCCATTGACGCACGTAACGCCTGATTTGAGAGTCCGATAAGCCGGGTAAATTCACTCGGTCGGTATACAAAATGCGGTCACTTTGTTTTGGCATAATGCCCATATGTTTGCCATTCTGGTCAGATAAGGCCCCTGACGTTTGAAGTGAACAGCTAGCAAACGAAATGCTAATAACGATGAGGTATAACGCATGTTTCATGTACCAAACATATGTAAAAGATTGTATACAGAAATAAAATTTAGTTCATATCCGTTTAGCTGTAGGGCGAACCTTGTTCGTAACAATATCAAGCGATGAAAGCTTTTCTACTCTTAGGAGGATTACTCCTGACAATAACAGTCTCCTCACCTGCTCAGAGCCGAGTTTCGATAGCACCTTCATACTGGTTTAACTATAATCCCTATTCGTATCAGGCTAATTTGACTTACAATGGATCGAACACCCAATTCCGGGCATCTGGCTACAACATAATATCGTCGTTTGGTTTGACCACCCGCTATCATTTCACGCCCCAGTGGAATTTGTCAGTAGGGGTGCTTTACAACCGAAACACCGATTATATACAGAGTCCGCAAAGTCCGTATGGCGAGCCAACACCCTTCACCAGCGAGGGGTGGCAGGTCCCGGTTCTGGTGAGTTACCGTTTAACCAGCCGCCGTTTGTCTACCTATTTTTCGACCGGAGCCCTACTCACCAAGAGTAAAACGTTTACCGAGGCTCCTATCAGGACTGACGGTGTAGTTGGTGTAGGTTTAGCCTACCAATTCGATTCCGGATTGTCGCTACTGCTTCAGCCCACAGCTAGTTACCCATTCACTAAACCCGCCAGTGACGCCTTCTATCAAGTCACGAACTATAGCTCTTACAGCATTGGACTCCAGACTCAATTAATCTGGCATTTTTGAGCCAGATAATTACTTTTTTACTCCGCTACAATTGGTGTCTACAACGCTGTTGAAGTACTTAAGACTGACTACCCCAAACCCTGGCAAACCGCTCTCAATCTAATATTTGATTAAGCTTTTTTTATTTACCTAAGCCTATTTTACCGTTCGCAATCGGACGGCCAGGTGTCCAGTTTCGGACAGTGGTCTTCAACAAATCGCCGTCTCTGCTTAGGATACGGCGATTTGCGTTCGTGGCACGGCAGTTGATTCAATAGAGAGTAATCTTGACCTACAACGAACATGAATCCTTTTTTCACGATACTGTTACTCAGCGTCAGTGCCGCAGCTACGGCGCAACAGTCGACTAATTCGACAATGAATACCTCTATTAACGACGACGGCAAGACGCTATCTATTCAGGTCGATGGAAAACGTAATGGCCAGTCAATTAATTACCAGCGCACGTTTAATGTCGCTAACTTAAGTTCCTCAGAAAAAGACGCACTAAAATCTAGAGTCTTGGATTCATTAGGTATCGGCTCACCACCGGTACCACCAACGCCCCCCGTGCCGCCTACTCCTCCTACGCCCCCTACCGGAGCTACGGGGCAATCGCCCAAACCACCTACTCCGCCAACTCCTCCTGGCAGTGCGACATCGGCGGATCAGCAGGCCGTAACGTTCCGCTGCGAATCCTGCACGGGCCGAGTAAAGTTATCGGTAGTTAGCGAGTCTGAAAATTACGCTTACGAGCGCTCGACAAAGGTTGATAACGAGAAACGTTTCTTTCCGCACCAGCTTTCCCTGGTCCCGGGTGAGTACCGGTTGAAATACTACCAGGATGGCGTGTTGCAAATTCAGTCGACATTTACGGTGAAAGCGGGCGACCCCAATGTCGTAGTGGTCAAATAAAGATACCGTAACGCGGGTTTCCACCCGCAACTTTACATAGAATCACCTGCCCGCGTTACAACGTAAACGATTGGTATTTATCGACTTACGGCATCATCTCGTATATCGCTACTTGCAACGGACTGAGCATAACAACAAGAAATGATGAAAACACCAGTACAAGTTATTACGCTCCTGCTCGGCTGGCTGCTTTTGTTGTGCCCGCCGGTTTACTCCCAATCCGTCTCGCCAGTAGCGCTACCAGGCACTGAATTAAGGCCGATTGTATCCAGCGTCTTAAAGGGTGAAACGTACCAGCTTCTAGTACACTTACCCGATAACTATGACCCAGGTAAAAAGTACGATGTGTTATTTGTTCTCGATGGTGTTGGCGCTTTTTCAACAGCCATTAATTGCCTGGGTATCTTACATGGCGAATGCGACAAATCGTATAATGAGCCCCTCCTGATCGGCATATCCGATGGGGCCGAGATTGGCAAACCGGGTAACAAACGCGATCGCGATTTCACGCCGACGGCCTTCAAAACCGAATGGGGATCGGGTGGTGGCGGAGGTGGTCCGGCCTTTCTGCGGTTTCTTGAAGAAGAAGTAATTCCTTATGTAGAAAAGCAGTATTCAGTCACAAAGAACCGCGCGATTTATGGCTATTCATACGGCGGGTTGTTCACTTCCTACGTATTGCTAGCTAAGCCGAAACTCTTTAACAAAGTATTGATTGGCAGTCCATCGTTATTTGCCGATAATGGGGTGATATTTCGCAAGTTCGAACCCGACTACGCCCGAGCGCATACTGACTTACCCGTGAATGTCTGGCTATCTGTTGGCGAAAAAGACGAGTTTCTGGTTGACGATACCAAGAAGTTTGCGGGCGTATTGAAAAATAGAAAATACCCATCGCTACGCCTGCAAACGGCAACGCTTAGTGGTTTAAATCACCTCACGGGCATTCAGCCAACCATGCTGCAGGCCTTTAAATGGGCTTATTGCGAAACCCAAACCGCCACTCCAAAATCGAATGAATAAGCTTTTACTAGTATTTCTATCCGGCCTGTGTGCGCTTCACACGTATGCCCAGGGCAATAAATACGACGCTACCAAAGAACTTCGGGGCAACGGTCAACTTATTCGTGAAACGAAGTCCGTCGAGTCGTTTGAGGAAATTACGATTAACCAGTTTCCGGCTAAAGTAGCGGTAGAGGTAGGCGGCACTACGTCAGCGGTAACCCTTTCCGTAGATGACAATTTACGGCCATTGCTACACATTGAAAGTAAGAATGGTACGCTGACACTATCGTTTAAAGACCCCAATGACAAACCCTTCTGGATTAGCAAAGCTAACGTTGCCGTCGCGGTGAAAACGCCTGTGCTAAAGCGATTATCCAACGGCTCCAATGGTGATGTGACTGTGAGTGGGATAACTGGTAATTCGTTCGATTTGACCAACCAGGCCAATGGCAACGTGACCCTGCGCGGGACGGTCAACCGGCTTAATGTAGTTAGCTTGGCCAATGGTAGGGTCAATGCTGAGCAACTGATGGTAGATCAAGCCAGTGTGGTAACCCAGGCCAATGCTACCGTTTCTGTGAATGCGAAGCAGCTTAGCTCGCAGAAAATGGCTTTCGCCACGATTCGTAACGTGGCCGAACAATCAGAGAGTTCGTCAAAAACTCAGGTCAGCGAAGCTCGATCGGATCAAAAGCTCGTCAGCATCCGGTTTAAGAATAACAGTGCATTACCGCGTACCTTTACCCTTATTTCCTACGCTCCGGGCGAAGAAGGCAATGAAACAAACGGTTTTACACTAGCTCCGTACGCCAATCGTCAGAAACAATACCCGGTCGGTACAACGGTATACGTAGCGACTAAAGATCAGGTGGGTGTGGTCATGAGCGGCAAACGCCTTAGTGGGAAACCGTTTCTAACAGTTGATCCCGGCGACGATGGGCGCACAGTTGATCTTGTGAAGTAAGACCATAAACTAATCTGTACTATGCTTCGCTCCTACCTTAAAATCGCCTTTCGCGAAAACCGAGCATTTTCGGTTGTCTACATTGCCGTATTATGCATCGGAATTACGGCTTGTAATCGATCAGTTCTGAACTCTGCCCTGACTGTGCAGCCTGGAAAACAATTCAGATTAGGAGGTAACCAGAAAGGAGCGTTTACAGTACAGGTCAAAAATGTCGGCAATGTCCCGGTAACCATCAGCGAACGCCGGGTAGATGGGCAAGAAGTCACACTGGGCACATTTCGACCCGGCGACGGACAAACCGTACGCTTTTCAGCAGGGTCAGCGGCCTTAGTTGACAATGCATCAAAGCAATCAGCGCAACTTAATCTTGTCGTTACTGGCGATAAAGATGGTCTTAGTATGGGCGAAGTCAATAAACAATAGACACTTATGTTACAATCTTACCTTAAAATCGCCTTTCGCAACCTGCGCAAAAACCGGGTGTTCTCAGCCATTAACATTGCCGGACTTGCCCTGGGTATTGCCGCTTTCATCCTGATTCTGGAATATGTAGCATTCGAGCGAAGCGTCAATACGTTTCACAAAAATCTACCGACGCTATACCGGATGATGGGACATGACCCGGAAACAGGATTTTACACATCTATGGCTCCGGCGGTGGCTCCCTTAGTTAAACGGGAGTTTCCTGAAGTCCGGGATGTCTGCCGCATTGCAGAGAGTTCCGCCAATGGTATTATTACCATTACTGACGAGAAAGGCGGTCAATCGCAGCAGACGTTTCGAGAAAACCAGTTAGCCTACGCCGACGCTAGTTTCTTCACGCTTTTCACCTTCCCGCTCGTGCAGGGAACCGCAACAGCAGCGCTCACTCAACCCAACACAATTGCGATATCACAATCTCAGGCACGCAAGTACTTTGGTACCGGACGAGCCATTGGCCGATCGTTAACAGTTAACAATCAATTTGGAAAGACGCTCTACACCGTTACGGCGGTGTATGCCGACATGCCCTCCAATTCGGATTTACAGTTCGATGCGGTGCTTTCGCTGGAAACCCTGGCCAATCCGGCCAATCTCAACGGCAACAGCTGGGCCCGGCTCGACGGCTTCGACGGCACGTACCTGACCACCTTCCTGCAACTGCCCAAAGCTGCCGATTACAAGGCGCTGGAAGTCAAATTTAATGCGCTGGCCAAAAAGCGCGACCCCAAAGAAGATAATCAGTTCTTGCTTCAGCCAGCTGCCAACATGCACCTGGCGTCTTCGCTTAACGACCCATACCAGACCAGTGGCAGTTTAGGATTTGTGTATTTGCTGAGCGGCATTGCCGGGCTCATTCTGGTGATTGCCTGGTTCAATTACATCAACCTGTCAACGGCGGGGGCGTTGAAACGGGCAAAAGAAGTGGGTGTCCGTAAGGTAGTTGGTGCTGGCCAGACGCAGTTAATCAGGCAATTTCTGGCTGAGTCACTGCTGCTCAATCTGATTGGCTTTATGCTCGCCCTGCTGATGGTTGTTTCGCTGCAAAGCACATTTAATGAGTTTGTCAAAAAAGAGCTGAGCCTGACTACGTTGCTCAACACGGGCGGATGGCTGATTGGGCTAGCCCTGCTGCTTGTCGGCTCGTTGGCATCGGGGGGCTACGTAGCATTCGCCATGACATCGTTTCAGCCCGTTCAAACGTTGAAAGGTACGTTCCGAACCAACCGGGGTGGCTTGTTACGAAAAACGCTGGTAGTCGCTCAGTTCAGTGCATCAATAGCACTGGTCGTATCGACGCTCGTGCTGTACCGGCAGTTGCAATACATGCAGAACAAAGACCTGGGGGTTCAACTCGACCAGCGCGTCGTGATTCAGAGTCCGCAAATAGGCGACGATAAATCAATTGCCGCACGCACGGCCGTACTGGAAGATCAATTGGCGCAACTACCGTACGTCAAAAACTTCTGTCAGGGCATTGTGCCGGGTAATTACTACAGCTTCGGGGCGGTCAATATTACCAAACAAAATCCCCGTCCTGGCGACGAGAAGAAAAACTACTCGATGGGCATTGTTGATGACCGCTATCTGAAGACGTACGGACTGAAGCTGGTAGCCGGACGTAACTTTACCACCCGCGAAGCAGAGTTAGCCTGGGAGAAAAGCGCCAAACTGATAATTAATGAAACAGCAGCCCGGCAACTGGGTTTTGCCTCACCCGCTGCGGCCGCTGGTCAAATCATCAATTGGGGGCAGCCTTACGAGATTGTCGGCGTCGTGAAAGATTACAATCACCAAGGATTACGCAACCCCATCGATCCTATCATTTTTATGCCTCGCCGGTTTGGTCCTGCCAGCCTAACCGTTCAGCTCACGACGGACCCGGTCGGCCCAACCCAGGGGGGCGGCAGTATTCAGCGTAAACTGGCCGAACTCGAGCGACTCTACAAAGCCGCCTATCCCGGTAACCCGTTCGAGTTTTACTTCGCCGATGAGAACTTTAATAAGCAGTATGAAACGGAGCAGCAGTATAGGCAGGTGTTTACGATGGCATCCATTCTGGCCATTTTCATTGCCTGCCTGGGCCTGTTTGGCCTGGCCACCTTTATGACAGAACAGCGTACGAAAGAAATTGGCGTCCGCAAAGTGCTGGGGGCGTCGGTAGCGAGCATCGTAACGCTACTCTCTGCCGACTTTCTGAAGCTGGTTGTTATATCAATTGTCATTGCATCGCCCCTGGCCTGGTACGCCATGAATAGCTGGCTAAAAGACTTTGCCTATAAGATTGACATTGAGTGGTGGATGTTCGCCCTGGCGGGTTTACTAGCGGTAGGTATCGCTTTGGTAACGGTGAGCTTCCAAAGCGTAAGAGCAGCCTTGACGAATCCGGTAAAGTCATTGAAAGTGGAATAAACCCTACCTAACAAAGCCGCCTGCCAATACCTGAACAGGTCATTGGCAGGCGGCTTTTCACGTGACATTGACTAGGGATCGATTTGAGCGATATTTCCCCGGATCTCACCACCTGGGTTCGCCGTTGTGTGCAGGTTGGCGTAAGTCCGTTTCGCATACATAGCGTCCTGTTGCTCCTGAGTCAGCGTCGTCTGTCCAACAATCGGGCTGGTCAGCGACGTAAACCCAATCGACACCGGGCCGTTGTTACCAGCCGCGGTGGCCGCCGTTACCGAATGAATGTGGCCCATTGTTGGGGTCAAGCCCTGATAGGTTACTGTATAACTCAGGGCTCGTGTCTCCCGGTTGTAATTAGCCGTGTAGTTGCCCGTAGCGCTGGTGCTCACCGGCGGAACTTCGTTGGCACCACTCATGGCTGCGCCAAATCGGTCGTTTGGATCATCGGGGGTTGGCGGGTTACTGCTCGAGCTTGAGCTACAGGCTGGCAACAGCAATGGAGCAGCAGCGAGTAAAAATACGGACACCAATTTTTTGGGTTTAATCATAACGTCTTTTTTGTAAGTGAATAAAGGGTTACTTACACCGTAACCTTCTCAGCACAAAAAATGATTTGAAAAGTCTTAGTTTTCGACCGTACTAAAAGCTCCGCCTGTACTTAAAAATCTGGTAATCAATCTACTATTTTACAAAGTGCAACGATTTAACAGGGATCGAGTTTCGCGACTAACTTGGTAAATAAACCGCCTAAAGCAACTCTACAAACAAGTGCTACCTGGCTTTGAGTACTTGTACTACTCCTAAATCAACGATTAAGTAGGCTCATACTAACTTAGCGACAACTTATCTCCGAGCTAGTACTCTAGCTTTACAAAGTTCTCTAGCCTGTTTTTACAGTTATCCTAACTGAAAGTAAAATCTACTCGGCAACGATTATGGTTGACAGAGCCGCTGAAAATCGAACATAGTGAGTACTAGAACGTATTGTCTCAATACCTATCCACCGGGCTTAGATTACCGGCCAGCTTCCGTAACTTTTATCAACAAAATCAGCCTGTTGTATGAAGGGACTACCGACGAAGTGGATAGCAGGATTATCACTGATTGAGAGCCTGGCCTTAGCGCAGCAACCCGCCCTCAACGGGTTGAAAGGAGAGTATTTTAACGGCCCCAATTTTGAACAAAAGGCCTTCACCCGAACCGATCCGCAAGTCGCCTTCGACTGGAACTGGCGGACGCCCGCACCAGGTGTCCAACGCGAGTATTTTTCGGTACGCTGGACTGGGAAGCTCTACGCCCCTACGTCGGGGAAATATCGGTTTAGTGCTACGGTCGATGATGGCGTGCGGGTTTGGGTGGGCGGGAAGAAAGTCATTGACGAATGGCGAAAGCAGGACGACAGCCAGTTTGTTGGTGAGATTCTCCTTCAGGCCAAGAAATTCTACGACCTTAAGATCGAGTATTACAACGACTGGAAAGGCAGTGTCATCTACGTTTTCTGGGAAACACCAGAGGATCGTAAAAACAATAAACTCAGTTTTTACGACGCAGGCCCAACGAAGACAATTCCAACCAAATACCTCTTCAACGCATCGACGCACTCATCGTTAGTCAGAACGAATTCGGCTACCCCTGTGGTCAAGTCAACACCTAAACCGCCAGTAGTCGTCGCGACTAAACCACGTCCTAAATCAGCGACGCAGCCCGTTCCGACCAAACGTGTTGCGATTGAGCCGGCACCTCAGTTGGCCATGGCAACGCCAACTCTAAAACCCACCGAAAAGATTATTGAGCTGGTAGCTGGCGAACCTGTTGTGCTTAACAACGTCTTCTTTGCCCAAAGCGAATACACACTTCTTCCTGAGTCGTACGAAGAACTAAACAGGCTGGTTAAAACCTTGCAAGCACAGTCATCGCTACGGATCGTCGTCGCTGGCCATACCGACAATGTGGGCGATGCCCGCTTAAACCAGGCGCTTTCTGAAAATAGGGCGAAGGTTGTTATGAGCTACCTCATTCGCCACGGCATTGCCGAAGACCGACTGGAAGCGAAAGGCTACGGCGGTTCTCAACCCTTAACTGGTAATACAACGGAAGGCGACCGATCGAAAAACCGGCGTGTTGAAATCAAAGCAAAGTGATAGGACTGATTGACAAGCAGCCTGTTTATAAGCTAATGTAAAGATCGACGTAGTGACGTAGGGGTACAGCGTAGGTTAACTGTCATGTGTCCGGTTGCGAACAAATGTTGTTCGCAACCGGACATTTTATCATTTGACTAAATATGTAATAAATTGATTATCAACCATTGCTTCATTATGGCACACCGCTTGTCATCAACTCCTACAGTATGCAGGCTTTAAATAAACAGGCCGTGCAACCTTCTGTAGAGCAACTGCATCTTTAATCCAAACGAAACAAAGCTTATGAAACGCCATCAATTTCTCCTTACCCTATTGAGCGCAGGCACCTTCGCCCTGGCAGTCTCTACCAACAGCACCGCTCAACGCAACGACCGCGATCGTAACGACGAACCGACCCCATACCAAACAAAAACATTCTCCGGCAATATTAGCGATGTAAAGGCTGAAACCTCGGGAGGTAGCCTGAGCGTAGAAGGCGGCTCTGGCAAAGAAGCCAAAGTTGAAATGTACATCCGGCCTAACAACTGGAACGGTCGTGACAACCTCAGCAAAGAAGAGATCGAAGAGCGCCTAAAAGAATATGACATAACTATCGCTCAGGAAGGCAGCACGCTCGTGGCTACGGCTAAACGCCGGGGCAATAATAACGACTGGAAACGGTCGCTCAGCATTGGCTTCAAATTTTACACCCCACGTAACGTAGCTACGGATTTGCGTACGTCGGGCGGCAGCATTCGTCTGGCATCGCTGAACGGCAACCAGCGGTTCCGCACCAGTGGGGGTAGCCTGCACCTGGACGACGTAGAAGGTAACATTAAGGGCCAGACGTCGGGCGGCTCTATTCACCTCGACCGGTGCCGCAAAGACATTGACCTGCAAACCTCGGGTGGTTCTATCCACGCGAAAGCTTCATCGGGCAACCTGCGCCTGCACACCTCTGGTGGCAGCATTGAACTTACGGACCTGAAAGGTACCATCGACGCCCAAACCAGCGGGGGTAGCGTACGCGGCAGCGATATCGAGGGCGATGTAAAAACGGGTACGTCGGGCGGCTCAATCCGACTAGCCAACGTAGCGGGCAGCATTGACGCCAGCACCAGCGCCGGTGGCATTGATGTAAGCATCACCAAATTAGGCCAGTACGTTCGCTTAAACACCAGCGCGGGTAGCATTCATGCTGACATGCCCTTGAACAAAGGCCTGGACCTGAACTTAAGCGGCAACCGGGTTGAAGTGGGCACACTGACCAACTTCAGCGGTTCGCACGAGAAAGACCGCGTTCGTGGCACCGTTAACGGTGGGGGTGTTGCCGTCAATATTTCGGCCAGCAGCGGCAGCGTTTACCTAAATCGTTAGGACCTTTTTGCCCCTGAGTTTGTTCTCTTTTTGAGGCTCGCCCGAACGCCCGGCGAGCCTCTTTTTATATGTTTACGTCCTTCTTCGATCGCCGATTACTGACCAATCTTGGCTTGACGCTGCTAAGCAGCATCATTATTTTAATCTGCATCAAAATAACGCCAACCATCCATTTGCCTTATTTCGTAACACCGGCCCTGGCTGCGGGTTTAGGTTTTCTGGAGCCACGACGCGGCTGGTTTCTGGCCCTCGTGCAGGCGATTGTAATCTGGCTTGGCTACGTACTCTTGGTTCCAACTCCAGATGGCCCCGCTGATCGCGACATTGAGAATTTTGGCCTGTATGGGTCAATGCTTCTGACCTTTGTAGGTAGCTTCATCGGTGGGCTGTTGAAACGAGCGTTGGATCGGGGGTGAAGCTACTCATAACGCACTTTTTTGGTTATATTTGAAAAAAAGTAAACATGGATTCGCTCATTTTTCATATCGAGGCAGATAAAGCAGGTCCTAATCTGCTTGAAAGTATAAAAGCGTATTATGGCAACCGTCGAATTCAGGTGATTGTAACACCTGAAGAAACACTCACAGACCTGATTGAGAAAAACGAAGTTGCTGACCATGATTATGCACTTCCTTATGATGAAATCGTGCGTATAGCCGACGCTTTAGAGCGAAACGAGCCAATTGATGTCATAGCTGAAGTAAAGAAGTTTCAGGTCACCAAATGAGAACGACTCGTGTTCAGTCTGAAGCCCTTGAGCATTTAGCAGAGTGGGCTGCTTTTGAACCCAAAGTACTCAAGCGTATCTTCCGCATAATTGAAGAATGTTGCCGGACTCCCTTCGATGGCATTGGTAAGCCTGAACCTTTGAAAGCTAACAAAGCTGGTTTATGGTCGCGTCGGATTAGTGATGAACATCGAATAGTCTACGAAGTAACGGATACAGAAATCATTATTCACACATTACGTGGGCATTATGATGATTAATGCGACAAGGTTCATTTTTAACCTCGTCCCAGAATTGTAGTAAAAAGCTCCCTTGCCTGTACTCTTTCTATGTACTTTTATGCGCACTAATCCCCTCGCGCTGAATTACGTTCGGCTTTAGCCCCGGCTCTCGCATTATGTTTCGCCTGACGCAAAAACCACCCTTCGCTAACTTACTGTCTTCCTTTGAAGGCGAGTTGTATTTTGATGAATCACCGGAGCATACTGCCCGACGGGTGCTCTACGCAACGGACGCGTCGGTGTACCAGGAAATGCCAATTGCGGTGGCATTACCGAAGTCTGTTGCCGACATCAAACAACTGCTTCGTTTTGCGCAACAGCATAATCTGGGTTTGATTCCTCGGGCGGCCGGTACGTCCCTGGCCGGGCAGGTTGTTGGCAGTGGCATTGTTGTCGATATTTCTAAGTACCTGGGGCAAATTGTTGAAATTAACGCCGATGCTCGATGGGTGCGCGTTCAGCCGGGCGTTATTCGCGATGACCTGAATGCCTTCCTGAAACCACACGGTTTGCTGTTTGGTCCGGAAACATCCACGGCTAGTCGGGCCATGATTGGTGGTATGATTGGCAACAACTCCTGCGGTCTGCACTCAATTATTTGGGGCACCACCCGCGACCACCTACTCGAAGTACGGGCCGTGCTAAGTGACGGCGCCGAAGTCACCTTTGGCCAACTCACCCAAGCACAGTTTGACGCCAAATGCCGGGGCGAAAACGTTGTCAGTCCGCTCGAACAGCGGCTTTACACGCAATTTCGCAACTTGCTTTCTGATGCCACCGTTCAGCAAAACATCCGCGATGGCTATCCTAAACCGACAGTCAAGCGCCGGAATACAGGGTATGCGCTGGATGCATTGGTTGACTTTTTTACCCCCCCTACGAGAGGGGGATTCCCCGCGTCAGCAACTCCCCCCCTCGTAGGGGGGGCAGGGGGGGTAAACACCTTCAACTTCGCCAGCCTCATTGCCGGTTCAGAAGGTACGCTCTGCTTCATTACCGAAGCGAAGCTTAATTTACTGCCTTTACCGCCCAAAGAGACAGCGCTGGTTTGCGCCCATTTCGCGACTATCCGTCAGTCGTTAGAAGCGAATTTGGTGGCGCTTGCTCATAGCTGCTCAGCCTCAGAATTAGTGGATGATTACATCCTACAGCTTACGAAAACAAACATTGAACAGGCTAAGAACCGCCATTTTGTCGAAGGTGATCCGAAGGCGATTTTGATGGTCGAGTTTTTCGATGAGACGACCGCTGGTGTCAGGCAACAAGCCGAAGCATTCGTACAGGCGTTACGTGATAAAGAACTCGGCTACGCCTACCCTATTCTGTTCGACGAAGACACTAAAAAGCCCTGGGCACTGCGCAAAGCCGGGTTGAGTATCATGTACAACATTCCCGGCGACGACAAACCAGCCAACGTAGTCGAGGACACCGCCGTAGATGTTCATGACCTACCCGATTACATTGACGAACTCGACCGCATGGCCTGGGAGCAGCACGGCCTGAAGTTAGAGTATTCAGCTCACGCGGGCGCGGGCGAAATCCATGCGTTGCCGTTGATTAACCTCAAATCGTCAGAAGGGCGGGCGAAGTTTCGGGCGTTGCTGATGGATACGGCCCAACTGGTGAAAAAATACGGCGGTTCGTTGTCTGGCGAACACGGCGACGGACGGCTGCGGGGCGAGTGCATTGCGTTTATGCTCGGTCCCGAAAATTACCAGCTCTGCAAAGACGTCAAAGCGCTCTGGGACCCCAAAAACACTTTCAACCCTGGCAAGGTGGTTGATACGCCTGCCATGAATGAGTCGTTACGTTCAGAAGCCGACGTTGTGATTCCGCAACCCAAAACGGTGTTCGACTTCTCCCGAGATGGTGGTCTGCTTGAACTGGCCGAGAAATGCTCAGGCTCGGGCGATTGCCGCAAAACTGAGATTTCAGGAGGAACCATGTGTCCTAGCTACATGGCGACCCGAAGCGAGCGCGATACCACACGAGCGCGAGCCAATATTCTCCGTCATTTTTACACCAATCAGGAGAAGCCAACCGACCACGACTACGAAGCCGTTAAGGACGTACTGGATTTGTGTTTATCGTGTAAAGCCTGCAAAGCCGAATGCCCATCGAGCGTGGACATGACGCGGATGAAAGCTGAGTTTACGCAACAGCAATACCGCGAGAAGGGTGTGCCGTTGCGTGCGCAGCTGGTGGGCAACTTCACGAAGCTGATGTCGCTGGCAAGCATTGCCCCCTGGACATACAACGCCATTTACAATACCCCTGCTTTGCGCCGGATTGCTAACCGCACGGTTGGCTTCCACCCCGACCGCACGATGCCCGAACTGGCCAAAACGACGTTACGCCAGTGGGCGAAGGGCGTAGGGCTGGGGGCCGAGGGTAAAAATAACACAAACCCCAAGCCCCCTGCCCCTAACCCTACGCCAGTCTACGTCTTCGCCGATGAGTTCACAAACTATAACGACGTTGAAGTAGGGCAGAAAGCAATTCAACTGATGCAACGTTTAGGCTATTCCGTTACGATTCCAAACCACGTTGAAAGTGGGCGTACGTATCTGTCGAAAGGTCTGGTCGATGACGCCCAAAAGATTGCTATTCGTAACGTAACGCTGTTGAAAGACCTCGTTACTGACGAAACGCCACTGATTGGTCTGGAGCCTTCGGCAATCTTAACCTTCCGCGACGAGTACCCTGACCTAGTGCCGACCGAGCTAAAAGTCGACGCCCAACGCATTGCCAAAAACACCTTTCTGTTTGAAGAATGGCTGGCCCGCGAAGCCGATGCGAACCGCGTTGACCGTGGCCTCTTTACCACCGAAGCACGCCAAGTGAAAATACATGGTCACTGCCACCAGAAAGCCTTATCGTCAATGGTGCCCGTTAAGAAAGTGTTGTCGTTGCCTAAGAATTATGCGGTGCAACTAATTCCGTCCGGCTGTTGCGGCATGGCAGGGTCATTTGGCTACGAAGCCGAGCATTACGACATTTCGATGCAGATCGGCGAACTGGTTTTGTTTCCAGCCGTACGGCAGGCTGAAAACGCGATTATCTCAGCCGCGGGTACATCCTGCCGCCATCAGATCAAAGACGGCACCGGCCGTAAAGCGCAGCACCCCGCCGAGATATTATTCGATGCCCTCAAGTAGCACCGATATATTCTCGGTGCTACTTGAGCCACAAAAACCTTTTGCGCCCCCGGTGGTTTTCCATAGACTCAAAACATTCACAGCAGTTATGGCAAACGACGCAAATTTAAGCGATGGTGCACGGCAGGCTAATATTGTCACCCAGGAGGGTGATACGCTCTTCGGAGCAGACCAGGCCGAAACCAATATGGTGAAGCTGGTTGATGGTAAATTAGTCCAGACCGGCGATACACACGATGACGTCTCTGATGATATGCCCCGCATTCGGCTAGGTAGCGACGAAGAGCGGGCCTTACAGGGTGACGACAAAAAGAAATACGAAAATTCGGAAGCAGCGCTGCGGGCGGGTACCATGTTCGACCCAAGCGTAATGCCTGACGACCCCATTGCCGTAGGTGACATCACGGGTAATCCCGACGCCGGATCGACCGTTAATACGGGCTTACCATCGGAAGATGCGCCAACGAACACTACCGAGCAGGATAACGACGCAACCCCAACCAGTACGTTTGGTCTATGGCAAGTTGGCAACGGCAGCTACATGTCTCACGTGATTTACCCAGGCGGAGATATGATTCCGGCAACACCGGGTTCGCCACCCGACCCAACACAGCCTGTACCCGGTATTCCGGAAACACCGCCCTACAATCCAATTCCCGGACCGGAGATTCCCGATTTACCAGGCGCGCCACAGCCTGCCAATCCCGAAATACAGGAACCAGATCAGCCCGATCGTTCGCATGAGGTGAACGGCCGAATGGCAG
This sequence comes from Spirosoma soli, assembly GCF_042684525.1. Taxonomy (NCBI): domain Bacteria; kingdom Pseudomonadati; phylum Bacteroidota; class Cytophagia; order Cytophagales; family Cytophagaceae; genus Spirosoma; species Spirosoma soli. The sequence goes on from NZ_JBHULN010000005.1 coordinate 255,347, forward strand.
CCAATCAAACTGTCGGGATGTTCAGCAACTTCGTTACTTATACAGCCGGTGCCCCCGGTATCCTGTCTTCTGACGACGTAGAGCCAGGCAAAGCCGTACCGGGTAATCAGTATGAAGGGTTATCGGCTGGTCCAGAAGAAGGCATGGAGGCTGACCCTGACACAGGGGAGTCGGCCCGACCGTATGACGTAAATGCGAAAGATACTGACGAGTATCAGCCGGGCGAACGCCCTGAAGAAGGCCGGGAAGCGCAAAAGCTACCGCGCGAACTGGCCGACGAAAGCAGCGTTACGGCCCAGGACATGATCTCCGGACCAGACCGCTCCGACCAGAAATCGACCGACGGCCTTGATCGGAAGTATAATGATCCGCAGGCTGCCCGAGACATGGCCAGCTAATAAATTAATAAACGAGTAAAGCGGGTGGAAACCCGTGCTTTGTGGCTGTGTAAGCAGTCTTGACAGAGCGCGGATTTCCACCCGCTTTACTTTTTAGTACTTTTACCGAAAAACCAGATCCCTATGAAAAAACTACTCTTCTCCTGCCTCTTGCTCAGCGTAATAGCGTTGGCAGCTCCTCCCAAAAAAGACAAATGGACGTCTTTATTTGATGGTAAAACGATTAAAGGCTGGCACAGCTATCATAAAGACGGCGTTGTTGGCTGGTACGTAGAAGATGGGGCTATGACCCCCGACGGCACAGGCGGTGACCTCGTTACGGATAAAGAATACGAGAACTTCGAACTGGAATTTGAGTTCAAAATCCCTAAAGGCAGCAACAGTGGCGTTGTCTATAAAATCATTGATAGTCCTGATATCAAGACAACGTACATGTCAGGCCCTGAGTACCAGGTCATCGACGACAAAGGGTATCTGGATGCACAAGGCAACCCTTATAAGTTAAAAGATAGCCAGCTCACCGGCGCTAATTACGACGTAATGCCGCCATCCGATATGAATGCCGCCAAACCCGTCGGAGAGTGGAACAAAGGCCGGATTGTGGTGAATAACAACCACGTTGAACACTACCTCAACGGCAAGAAGGTCGTTGAATACGAATATGGCACGGATGAGTGGAAAGCTATGGTAGCCAAAAGCAAATTTGCCAACTGGCCCTACGCCACTCCTCATGCAAGGGGGAAAATTGCGCTCCAAAACCATAGCCCCAAAGAGCGCGTCTGGTATCGGAATGTGCAGATTCGGGAGCTGTAAAAAAGTCACCGTTCGCTCTACCCCTGCTCCAGTGACGAGCAGGGGTAATTAATATAAACGAAAGTTGCTGCACTACCTATAAACTGCTAGATTGGCCGTAGATTAATATGTAAGAGATTATACAATAGCAATGACGCTTGGCAGAGACGCTTATACCAGTATTATAGACCATCTTAAAAGTCAATTTTTTGCGACAGATGAACTGTGGGCAGTCACTGCTTACGCCAATGATTACAGCATAATGGGAGACTACACGTCCTATCAAAATCGCATTAATTTGTTTAGTAGTGTACTCGAAGAGATTCTGAGAAGGGAAGAAGCGCGTATAGCGAAAAAAGGGCAGTTCCTATCGGGTTCACCTGAAGAACAAGCTAATCAATTCAGGAATGCTTTTCCAACAACGTTGGAGGAAATGAATGAGAAAGATGCTTATTGGTGGTATTTAGATGAATGCCCTGGCGGATTAGTCTGGTATACCGACATCGATGATAATGGATTTGAAACTTCACCGACAGGTGATGGACGTTTCTATCTTTGGACTTAACATAACGGCACTTATACAAAGGCAGGGATACAATTACACACAACGAGGTATTCAATATTTTTATTGAATATTACAACCAAGGGTTATTTACTTCAAGCCCAACAGTTCTTTTACAAGATCTACCGACCAAAAATGAATTAGAAAAAGGTATTAGAGCTGATATATTACAGTCAGATTATTTCCTTGTGTTTGGTGTTAATTCCTATTCTGATATCAAAATTGGAGCAACCTTTAATTGCTTGTTCCGGCCTAAAGATGTTGAACACTTCGTACCCGTAGAAGCAGTACTGAGATACGTTTCTATTAACAGAAGTTATGAAACGGATCTATTATCAAAGGGCCATTCAGGAATATGTGCCTTTGAGTTTCGCCAGACACCTCCCATTTTACTAGATAGACTATCTTTGTTTAATATTAAAAGAGATCCCTTAATTAACGATTTTTTGATACTTACTCAACAATATGTTCTTAACAAACTGCTGAGTAGTGATTTATCTTATTTTGATGATCAACAAAGTCTTTGACTTTGATCAACCACCATTTAATCCATTAACATATTCTTAGTCATGAACCAGAAACAAGAATAATACAAAACCCTGATTCAAAAATTCTTGTACGCATAGCAGGCTTGCTCTTTTGATCAGCCTCGGCCAACAGAGAAAAGAGCGTTCCCTCAATAATCCACCTTCTTCCGGTTTGCTTTCACGTCGCCTTTACGCTTCTTTTCGGCGATACGTTCGGCCACAGCCGCTTTTGATGGCTTGGTCACCTTACGCGGCTTTGGCTGCTCGAAGGCTTTTTCAATAAGCCGGTAAAACTTCTTGGTTACCTTTTCTTTATTGGCTAATTGTGTCCGCTCTGTCTGGTGAGTTAACACGAGTTCGCCATCGGTGGTGAGTTTGGTGGCTAGCTTTTCTTCCAGAACGGCACGTTCCTCGTCCGTTAACAGTGTCGACGTACGCACATTGAAGCGCAGTTCGGCCTTCGTGGCTACTTTATTCACGTTTTGGCCACCCGCGCCCCCACTCCGCGCAAACTGATACTGAACATCGGGCTGTAGACGAGTCGCATCCATTTTAACCAAGTCAATCAATAGATTTTATATGAAAACACATATACCGGGTGAACAATCCCCGGATAGCATGGTTCTTTTCGTCAAAACTAATTGATTCAACGTTATGGCACATGCTCACCCATTGACTATGCTGGAAGGTACGTTGCAGAGCTTACAGCAACGCGATCTCCAACCGGCATCTGGCGCCGATTTAATCAAAGACTGGATTTCTGTTTTGAAACATACCAACGGTGCCGAACCAGCCACTCAGAGCTTGCAATCATTGTATGATGAGCTCCACGCGATGGAACCCGACGGGAGCCGCGTTCGTGATCTGCTGAACCAGGTCGCCCAACAAACCGAGCACCTTTCACGCGGTGCGGATAGTCATTATACTGATTCATTGAAACAATTAGCTAGTTCACTCCGCTCATTTGCACTCGACCTGGAACAAGCTTAACCTTATCAAACCCAACTAACATGGCACATCACGATCAAAAAATCGCTACGATGCTCGACGATACACTGTCGGCGCTTGGCGGTGGCGCTCCTTCAACTACGCCCGATCATGGGGTAAACTTAATTGAAGACTGGATTGCAATTGTTCGCACCAATGTCAGCACCCAATGGGTTTCCGAACCCCTTGAAAAGCTTCGCGACGCCCTCAACAACAATAACATGCGCGAGGTAGAACGTGTGATGCGTGACCTGTCGGGCTCAACCATCGACCTGGCCAACAATGCCGCCGAGGGCGAATACAAACAGCAATTGCAGAACCTCTCAACGGCGCTGAAAGACTTTGCCCAGGGAATGGCGAAGTAAGACGTACGGCCTTGAACATGTTGTAGATTTTAGCTAAAGCTTTCAGGGAATTAGTATAAATCTATAAACAATATAGAATTACATCAAGTTGAAATGAGGCCAGTTGTTTAGCTGGCCTCATTCATTTTTCACCCTGCAAACAGCTGTTCGTCATGATAGCCAAAGCTGATCAACTCATTGAATCCACCATCGATACACTCGACAGTGGATCTGACTCAGTTGAGCCTAAAGACGGAGCCAGCCTGATCAGCGATTGGATCAAGGCGCTCAGAAAAGAAGAACTACTCCACAGCCTGGCCGACCAACTACAGACCCTGTACGACGAGTTGAACACGAGGGAACCAGATGGTAAAATGATATCGGCCCTTCTCGAAAAGCTTAGCGTTCAAACTGCCAAAGCCGCCCGACGGGTCAACCGCGACTATCAGGATTCGCTCGAAGATCTGGCCGACTCGCTCAAGGAATTTAGCAAAGAATTGAGGTAAGCTACGGCAACATAGACCAGTTAATAAACACGACCATGATTACACAAGACCCGAATCAAACGTCGCTCATTGAGCAGACCGTTAACACCTTCGACAGCGGCATCGGCGAAACAACCGCTACCGATGGCTTATCATTTATTGACCAGTGGCTTAACCGGCTACAGGATTCTGATGTTGAGGCCACCGACGAAATTGCCGATACGCTGGCCAGTCTGCGTATTGAACTCGATACCCTGCAACGCTATAACCGGCCCGATGCCGAACGTATTGCGTCGCTTCTGCAACGGCTCATCGATCAGACGCAGAAAATAGCGACTACGGCCGAAGCCAGCGCTGAACAGGATGAACTGTCGCAGTTGGTTGCCGTTCTCGAAAATTTACACAGACAGGTAGCAAACGCATAGTGATGTATAATTGGGGGCTGAAAACATGCCTAGTAGGCAACGTTTTAACTCCTCAATCAACATTGTAACCCTTAAAACATACATCTCAACATGGCACTGAATCAACAGGCATCTAATTTAGTTGACACGACTGTCAGCGCATTCAACGGCGACGTAACAAGCATTTCGCCGATTGATGGTATTTCGCTCATCGACAGCTGGATTAACACGCTTCGTAGTGACAACCAGGGAGCAAACCCGGTGGTGAACGGCCTAAGCAGCCTGAAAGCTGAATTGCAAAGCGGTAACCCCGACGGCTCCCAAATTCATAGTATTCTGGAAGACCTGGTCGATCAGGTTAAGCAAGCAGCCAATTCAGCCGAAACGGATGTTAAAACCAAACTAACACCACTTGTGGATGCCTTACAAGGCTTTAGCGAACATTTTGGTGGCTCGTCGAGACCAGCAAATACCGGGGGGCAGGCCCCCATGACCAGCACCGTGGGTGGCGAATCGAACAACAGTGGTGCGGGAGCTTCGGCGTTCTATAAAAACAGCGATGACGACCTCTCGAACCGAAACGGTGGGGCAGCCAGCATAGTCAATGGTAGTGATGATTCAGCAGTTGGTATGGATGATCCAACGGGCAGCGATGGTGGGTATGCATCGGGCGCGAATGCTAATCCTACCAATAACGATTCGGCAATGGGTATGGACGACGAAACCGGTAGCGAAGGCGGCATAAGCTCAACCACGGGTAGCTCATCGGGCATGACTCAGGACGTCGGTGATTCAGAAAGCGGTAGTGCTTACGGCGCTTCGTCGGGCGATAGTGGTCGACCACAAGACGGTGGCTCCTATGGCTCAGGTTATGGCACCGGTTCGGATGGCGACGACTATAGTGCTAACTCGGGTACCCAACGCTCAGGCGTATCGGGCGGCTCAATCAGTGGCGGCTCCAGCGATTCAGAGGTTGGCGGCTCGGGAGGCCGGTCGCAATATTAAAAATAGCGGAAGGTGAAAGAGCGAATGAGTGATCTAGTGTCAGAACGCTCTTTCACCTTTCGCTCCGCTTCGGTGGTTTAATTTTACCAAACAAACTCCCGGCAGACGGGTTTAGTCTGACACATAATAAACATCACTCAACGTTATCATGGCAAATCAACATTCGCAAACAACAGGCTCATCAGCAACTACGCTAATTGACGATACCATTCGTGCCTTTGACCAGGGACAGGCCGCTTCACCGCAGGAAGGCATGTCGCTCATTACGGACTGGTTCTCATCGATTAAAAACAATCATATTGCGGGCGATGTCATGGAACCGCTCTCCCAATTGCGGGAGGAGCTCCAGACTGGAGCGCCCAACGCGCAACGCCTTCAGCAGTTGTTCAACCAACTGGCTGACCAGACCGAGCAGTTGTCCGCAAGAGGAGAAGGTGACCTGCCTTCGCGCCTGACGACGCTATCGACAGCACTGCGCAACTTTGCCGGTCAGTTTTCAACCACTGTTTAAATCAAGTTTTATAGTCATACAGTTGTCGAGTTCAAAAACAGGGCAAAGCGTTATCAGCCTGAAAACTTTACAACTCTATGACCTTCTTATAATTCGTAACAATATGCCTTCTCACGCATTAGATCAACGACTTTTTGAGCAGATGTTCACTACCATCGGTGAAGGTGACGCCAGCACGGCTGCGCCTACGGATGGCATCAAGCTCATCAACGGCTGGTTAGAAGTAGTTCAGGGAACCCAACGCACAGCCGCCATAGAAAATCAGTTAATCGAGTTACGTGGTCAACTGCAATTCGCCAATCCTGACCCTGACCGCATTCGGGATTTGTTAGCAAGCCTGGCCGACAACGTAACGCAGATTACTCAGGGCTCAAACGTGCAGGAACAGACCATAGGAAAACTTGAAAAGCTAGCTACGGCCCTCCGAAACTTTGGCGACCGGTTATAGTTTACAACTGTGTACTACATATAAACCAAAACGCGAACGCCGATGGGATCGAATATTTTGGAAGAGCGTATGCTCGAAGACACGCTCGGACTTTTTCGGGATGGCAATCAGTCTGGTGTTTCGCCCGCTCAGGGCGTCATGCTCATTGACGGCTGGCTACAATCGTTACAAGGTGAGCCGAACCTCTCGCAGTTAGAGAGCCATCTGAATGAATTACGCGCCGAGTTGCAGGCAGCACAGCCCAATAGCCAGCACATCCGGCAAGTAATGATGAGTCTGGCAGATCAGGCCGAACAGGCAGCCCAGGGCCCAACTGCTGAGGGCACCTGGACAGGCGGCATGATCAGCCTGTCGAAGGTTCTACGGAATTTTGCCAGTAAGTTATAAACCAACCGGTGCGGTTAAGTAGTGCCATGGATTGACGGTGCTACCTAGCTGCGCCGTCTTCATTCACTACACTATGGAAGGAACAACGTTAGAAACCCGAATGCTAGCCGACACCTTAGGCGCATTCGGCGAAGGAAGTGCTAGTACCATCTCGCCCGAACGGGGAATTCTGTTGCTCGAAGGCTGGCTGAATGCCTTGCGGGGCGACGTAGGCGCCGAACGTATTGTGGCCGAAGCGGGTGTACTACGCGATCATCTCAAATCGGGCAACATCGACGGCGATACGGTCCGGCATTTATTGATTAACATGGCTAGCCACACGTTAGCCATATCTAATGAGCCATCTGTTGACGGGACGACTTCAGGTCGACTCAAGCAGTTAGCGAGTGCGTTACGCAACTTTAGCAGCCAATTTTGATATGCTCACCCACGAAGAATCAACGGATTTGCTCGATGCAACGACGAGCATTCTAGAATCCGATATTACGAACGAGACGCCCCAGACCGGAACGGGGGTTATCGATCAATGGTTGGAACAGCTGCGCCATAGCGATAACACAAAAGAGATTACTGACTCGCTCGAACGCGTGAAAACGCAGCTGAAAAGTGACCAGATTAATGCGAATGAACTTAGCCAGCTGCTGACTACGCTAGCCGACCAGACCGCTGAGTTCAGCACGCTGATTGGCCCCGAAGGCGATCTTCCTTACCGGCTCGAAGGCATTTCATCGTCGTTACGTTCGCTGGCGGGCCAGTTGGGCAACTCGTAAACTGAGTTATCTGTTTGACATAGTCCGGGGTTGAGCATAGTCTCCAGACTATGCTCGGGCGTTATCCGGTCTCCGACCGGAAATAAACTACATCATACCGGTCACAGACCGGATAACACCCGAGCGTAGTCTAAGACTACGCTCAACTTCTATACCTTACTTCTTCAACTGATTCCAGTAAATCAGCACATTGAGTGTGGCCCGACCCGACGCAATCAGGTCAAGATCACCATCGCCGTCCAGGTCAGCGGCTTGCAGGTCCTCGCAGGCCATCCGAACACTCTCGTCCAGGGGGTAACCCTGAAAATTGTTTTCTTCCTGCGGGTTGAACAATCGCACACCCACTTTGCCGTCAGGATTCGGGTTACGCCAACCGGCCACAATCTGGTCGCGGCCAATGCCTAAAAAATCTCCACAGACCAGCGCGTGGCCCTGACTAAGCCCGTCGGAAAGGATGCTGATCTCTTTGTCGGTTACCACCTCTTTAGGCGACTTGAGCGAGTAATAACCATTCTCTACCTGAAGCAAATTGCCGTGCATCGGCTGAATGGTGGCGATACCTTTCCCATTATCGAACCGCCGGATTTCGCCCATACCGTCGGTGTTGTTGGTTAGTAAGGGCAAGGCGTTGCGGGCGGCTTCGTCGGGCATGTAGCGCCAGGCGTTGTTTTTCCACTCGATAATCTTACCGCCTTCCTTGCTGGCAATGATTACACCGGTTGAGGAATTATCTTCCCAGACTTCAAAATTATGCGTCAGATGAAGTGTCGAATCAATCAGGTTTCGTTTCCAGGGAGCGCGTGGGTTCTTCGGAAACTCGTATCCCCAAACACGTACCCCACGCCCTTCCCCGTTTTTGTTTCCCAGGCCGTGCAAAGGTACAACGACTAGCTGATAGGTAGCCCCCGTTTTAGCCCAACGCATTCGATGCGTTGTTACTTCGTGCGGCAACCGAACCGGCTCCCACCGCTGGGTCGGATCACTGGGACGAATGAGGTAAAACACGGCACCGGATTTTGTGCCATCACTCGTTTCGGACGGATTCCAGCCTGCACCAACGGCCACTTCCACTCGTCCGTCACCATCCAGATCCCGGGCTGCAATGCAGACATTATCCTGAGGAGTCAGATCAGCGGCCATGACGTAGCGCTTCCAGGGAGCGGTTTTATTACCGGGGTTCTGATACCAGACAAACTGTTTCTGATCCGCCAACAAAATATCAGGCCGCCGGTCGCCATCAACATCACCAATCGCCAGCCCATAGCCAATAGCGATCTGATTGTCGACAACCTGTATCTTAAAATCTGGCTTCAATTGCTGGGCAACGACCGTCCGAACAATTAGCAAACAGAAAAGTATTGTCTTCTTCATAACGTAAGTGATTAGATACATAGCGTCGACAAGAGTGTCGACGCTACGTATCAAAGCTAGTGCTTTTGCGGTTCTACCGACGGATGCTTACGCGTTCGCCCAGTTGCATGATGTGATACGACGTACCGTATGCTTCGCAGGCCCGTGCGAAATCGGCCGGATCGGCGGTGTTAAACTCGAATAAATCGTAATGATGAGGAATGGTCAGTTTGGCCCCAATGTCACGCCCAAGCCGGGCGGCTTCGTCGGGATTAAGGTTACCGGCTACCCGTCGCTCGGGTTTATTACCGTTGATGGGCAGCAAAGCGACGTCTATGTCAAACGGGCGCAGTATATCCACAATACCGTCATACCAAAGTGTATCGCCGGAATGATAGATTTTATAAGATTCATTATCGCCCGAAGCAATCTCCACCACAAATCCCATAAACTTGTTCTGCCCCAGTTCATCCACCTCCAGTTCGTTATGGGCAGCTGGCACGCCGTGAATCAGCCAGCCATCAACCAGCACCGACATGCCGTTGGTAAGGCCAATGGGCCAATCTGCACCAGGCCACTCTAGACCAGGCCAAATTGGACTTGCTCGGAGTCGATCGGCTACAAAGGCTCGGTTAGCCTCTGGGATAACGAAATCAATGTCGGGATTGGTAGCCAGCAGCGGTAACAGCGTTTCGGCATCAAGATGATCGGTATGGTTATGGCTGGAAGTCACTACGTCGATATTGGCCAGGCGGGCAGAATCAATAACCCGTTCTGATAGGCGGACGTGTGGCTTATCGGTGCCCGCGTATTTACAGCTCAGCGAGTCAGACAAGTAGGGGTCGAACAGCAACTGCTTACCCTGACATTGCACGAGAAAACCGCTTTGGCCAAGCCACCAGATATGAAGCATATCGGGTTCACCTCGGGCAGCTTCAATATCAGCCAGGAGCGAGTCATCTTTTTGAAAGGCGGGTTTAAGCATAGAGCGAATGTGATGAAATTGTTACCAAAGTTGAGAAGTTTTGGCAATGTTTTCATCACACCTTCGATCGTAAGCCGCTCATGCGGCCCAGAATCCAATCCAGCGCACGATCGGGCAGCATCCGTGGAATCAGCCAGCCGGTTACCTTACGAGGCACTAATGCATACCGAATACGCGGGTTAACGGCTTCGTGAATCTGCACAATACGCTTACCAATGTAGTCTATTGAAAAGCCACGTTCTTCAGCTACCTGTACTTGTTTCAAAAATCCCTGCATAGCCGGATAATAGGCCGTATCCGCATAAGGACTGATGTCGGTTCCTTTTCCCCAGATAGGCGTTTTCACCGCGCCGGGCCCGACGATTACGACCTTAATACCAAATAAAGCCAGCTCCCGGCGTAAACTATGCGACATGCCCTCGACCGCGTGTTTCGAACCCACATAAGCACCCATGAACGGAATGGCAATCTGCCCATTCACAGAACTGATGTTCTGAATACGGCCGGGCTGAACCGGATGATTGTCTCGCGCTCCGAGTAAGGGCAAAAATGCCTGGGTTACTTGCAATAGTCCTAGCACGTTAACCTCAAAGTGCTTGCGAACGACGTCGATCGGCTGGTGTTGCAGAGGCCCGCCAATGGCAATACCAGCGTTGTTTATTATCCCACCTAATCCATCATTAGCGAGTCGATCGGTTAACATCTGAGCGGCTGCTCTCAGGGCATTGGCATCTGTTACGTCGAATACGAGTGGCACGAAGCGTTCACCCAACTCTGCCCGCAGCCGGTCGCCATCCGCCTGGGCCCGAACGCTACCAAAGACGGTATAGCCACGCTGGACAAATTGCCGGGCGGCACCGTAACCAATACCCGTCGAGACGCCGGTGATGAGGATGTTTTTGCTGATGGGTTTCATTCAGTAAATGTAGCACCGGTCAGTGGTCCAGCCTTCCAGCCTGTGCTACAAAACTTAGCCATTCTTTAACATTCGGTCGGCCAGCCCCGGCGACAAGCGATGAATGAGCCGGAATAATTTAACCTTGCCGACGTCAATAACAGCCTGCCCTCGTTCAACACCCCGAATCAATTCATAAGCCACTTGATCAGGCGAGATTTTGCTACTTCTGGTTCGCCGGACGGTCATTGGCGTATCGACCAAGGGAAGCACAACATCGACCACCTGTACTGATGAACCTTCAAGCTGGTAGCGCAACGCTTTAGAAAAAACCTGAAGTCCTGCTTTCGTCGCGCAATAGACGGGTGCTGATCGCTTGGGCGATAGGCCTAATCCTGATGTTACATTAATGATAGCGGCTTCGGGCTGCAGTTTCAGGGTTGGCAACAGTGCATCGCAGAGCTGAATTATTGCCGTTAAATTAGTTTGTACCTCGCTGACAATGCGCGACTGGCTTTCCGAATCATCGCCGAGCATGTAGTTGTATTGCACACCGGCATTGTTAATCAATACCGAACAGTTATTATGCTCCCGCTGCATGGTTAAAATTAAATCAGCAACGTCGGCCGAAGAAGACAGGTTATACTGTAGAAACCGTACGTCTGGATAACTGGCCTGCAACTCCGCCATACGCTTTTCGTTACGTCCTACAACAACAAGTCGGTTTCCCCGTTGGTGCAGCGCGTGAAGCAGGGCAAGGCCAATTCCCGAAGTTCCGCCCGTAAGCAGAATACATTGATTCGTTAGCTTCATGGCTAGTGTAGCTGTTAGACAGGCTATTTCGTTGCCAGACTTTCTACTTCAATCAGGCAGCCGGGCGCCGTAGCCAATACAGGCAGCGGTACGATGGTGCTGGTTGGGAAAATCTCAGCGCCCCACTCTTTTGCAGCGATCTTACCCAAAATAGCTTTCTTCTCGGGCGTGAAATCAGCGATGTATATCGTCTGCTTAACAACGTGCCGGGTTGAAACGCCCGCTGCGGCCAACGCAGCTTTCACATTAATGAGCGTCTGCCGAACCTGCTCCTCATAATCGGTAGATACCAGTTTACCGTCTGCATTTGACGCCCACTGCCCCGAAACAAAAATCAATCCTGTACCGGCAGGTACTTTACCAACGTGCGAAAAGCCGTTGTACACGGGGTTGAACAGTTCCTTCGGGTTAATAAACGTGTTTTTCTCTTGCTGAAGAACATTGGGAGTTTGAGCGTTTGCTGCGGTCGTTGCCATAAGGATTGCGATTGTAACTCGTTGAATTAGTCGCGTTTTCATTTGCGTAAAATTTGTTTAGAACTTGACACAAAGGAAAAGAGGCCTAAGGCCCCGCGCATTTACATAGGTAAAGAAATAAGTTATAACGCCCGAATTCGGCTCAGCTGCGTTGGTGTTATGCCCAGATGAGAAGCTATGTGATACTGGGGAATTCGTTGTTCGAGGTTCGGATACTCTTGTTGTAATTTTTCGTAGCGAGCTTTAGCGTCGAGCATTACCAGATCGATTTCGCGCTGCTCTTTGATCAGAAATAAGCGTTCGGCTTGCCGACGAGCCATTCGCTCAATAGCCGGATGAGAATCGTACAATGCTTCGACCTGGGTAAAATTGGCGACCCACAACGTACAGGATGTTAGCGCCTGTACAGACAAATGACTGGGTCGGCGAAGGAGCAGGGCGTAATAAATACCGAACAAGTCATTTTCGACAAAAAACGTTTTGTTGTATTCAACACCGTCGGGCGAGGTAAAATAGCCGCGTAGAATACCCGTGCGAACAAAAGCGATTTGTTGCGTTGGCTCACCTGCCTGAACAAAAAACTCGTTTTTGGCCAACTGCAATGGAGTGAATAAGGAAGTGAGCGCAGCTTGTGCATCCAGCGGCAACGTAACCAGCAATTCGAGTTGACGAAACATTTCTTCCATATAACAAACCTATACAGTTTTGTAAATGGTACGGCGTTTTTTGCTCAACAAACGCCCGAAAAAAGGCGTTATTCGTGAGGTTAGCCTTTCTAAAGCCACCGGGACTAACCACCTCAATCATGCAAGACATTGAACCTTTCTACGGCTGGGAAAAATACTACGTAGCGTCGGAGGATGAACGGTCGCCGTTTCATGAGCGCGAGTACAATATGCAGCAGTACGAGAATGATATTTACGGCTACTACATTCACCCACTTTGGGATGAAATTGGCTCCGAAACGCTTTATTGTAAGATTCTCTTCGCCAATTACGACCGCCAGTTTGTCGTCATTGAACTGTTTGGCGAGTGGAACGACACGCTTCACAATGACATCATGTATCTCAAACGGCAGGTCGTCGATCCGCTCGTCAATGAAGGCATCAAGTATTTTATCCTCATCAGCGAAAACATTCTGAACTTCCACGGGTCCGATGATGCCTACTACGAAGAATGGTTTGAAGACGTGGAAGATGGATGGATTGCGGCCGTTCACTCACCGGAGTTTATTGAGCGCGAGTGGAAAAAATACCACCTCGACTATTACATAAACTTTGGTGGCACGCTCGACATTGCCAATTGGCGCACCCTCAAACCAGCTGGTTTATTTGAGCTGGTTAATGGGTTAATTGTCCGGCGGTTGGGATAACGTAGCGCCAATACGGCTGCGTTTTTGCAATTCCCCTGCTTTCTGTTCAACTTTCGCACGTATCAAAACCCCACAGGTAATCTTATGGAAAACAACGCAAAGCCCTCAGCCAGTGAACAACTGAAATCCGCTAAGGCAACGGCCGCCGAAAAACTTGAAGCGTTCAAAACCGAAGCTAATCAGCACCTCAACACGGCCGCTACCCAACTCGATGAGTTGAGAGATCAGTTGGTTGCCAAAGCGCAGGAGGTTGGTAAAGACATTGACATAGAAGGTCTGAAAGCCCAGGCAACCCAGCATTTTGAAGCCGCCAAAAGTGCCACCGCCGAAACTCTGACCAACCTGCAGGCACAGGCCGAAACCACCTTTGCCGCAGCCTCCGCCAAAGCGGATGAGTTATCGGATGTGGCTGAAGATAAGTTTGACGACATGAAAGCCGAAGCCGCCGTGCAACTCGAAGCGGCACAAGTTAAGCTCGACGAGCTGAAAGCTGAAGCCGCTCTTCAGATTGAAGCCGCTAAAGAAAAAGCTAAAGGCATCTGGAATCAGCTGTTTGGCGAATAACGTTGCCCTATAGCAGCCAACGCAGAGGTTGCGCAGAGAACGCCAATAAAGGTTAAGTTCTCTGCGCAACCTCTGTCTTTACCCGTAAATTTGCCCCATGAGGCTGCTTCTCCGCAAACCCACTCAGGTACTTAACAAGGCATACGCGAAACAATCGATCTCACAGGGTCGCATGGATTTGTTCCGGCAGGCGTTGGGACGGCTATTCTCGCGAGTTGACGAAAACGGGGCGGAAGAACATCAGAAGAATATCATCGCGGGTTTTCTGAACGAAGCGTTTTACGAACGCCCGTTTACCATTAACACTCACGAACGAACTGGTCTTGTCATTCACCATAGTTCGAGTAGCCAACTCCCAACAGAAGCAATCATCAACGCGAAGACCGTGTTTGCCGGCGAGATGATGACAACGATTAAAAACAACGTCAAAGCGCTGCACGAATTAATCCTGTACTACTTTGACGAGCGGGAGCGACAGCCAGAAACAGTCATCAGCCAGTTGATTATTACCGACGTTTACAACTGGTTTATCTTCGATGAACCCGATTTCCGGCAGTTCTTTTACGAGAACGTAAAGCTTCGGAAACTCTACCAGATTAAGCAGCAACAACAGAGAGATAACGCCTTCTTCTATGCTGAAACGGCTCGTATTCTGCGCGAACTCGATGCCGAGGTGCCCGTTACCTGTCTCAATCTGCGCAAAACCGCTGATATTCTCAAATCGCCACCTCAGCAGGCCGACTACGTATTAATTCCGATTTTTAAACTGTTTTCGCCAGAGCATCTGCTGAAGCTCCCTTACCCGAACGATGCCAATACGCTTAACCAGGCGTTTTATAACGAACTGCTCCACATTCTGGGATTCCACGAAATTGAGGAAAGCCGGTCGGCTAGCCGAAAGTCTGTTGCCGTAAGCGTTAAGCGCATCCAACGCCTGCCTCCAGACCAACGTCTTACTGGTGCGCTGCTGGAAAACACCATCCAACGCCTGGAGGAAACAAATGCGCTGGCAAAGCTGGAAAACCGGGAGCAGTACGGCGTTGATGAAAACGATCAGCTTTTCAACGTAGCACTGACCTTGTGCTTCACCTGGATCACTCGACTTGTGTTCCTTAAACTACTCGAAAGTCAGCTAGTCCGTTACCACCGCGGAGATGGCTCGTTTTCGTTTTTGGGGCCACAGCACATTCGGCGGTTCGAGGAGTTGAACGAGTTATTCTTCGACGTATTGGCATTACCCCAAGATCAGCGTCCAGCTAATGTATCCAGCCAATACGATGACGGACGACCCGACTCCCTCCCCTATGTAAACAGTTCGTTGTTCGAGTTAACCGATCTCGAGCGTAAGACCCTAACCGTCAACGATCTCAACGACCAAACCGACTTACCTTTGTTTGGGCAAACGATCCTGAAAAGCGAGGATACGCGTCGTCTACCGACCTTACACTACCTGCTGACGTTTCTGGATGCGTATGACTTTGTGTGCGATGGTGCAGCCGAAGTACAGCCCGACGGTAAGCCCTCGATCAATACTGCGGGACTCGGATTGGTTCTCGAAAAACTCAACGGGTACCGCGACGGCTCGTTTTTTACGCCGGGTTTCATCACAACCTATGTCGTTCGCGACGCGATCCGGAAGGCAGTTGTGGCTCGCTTCAATGAACGTTTCGGCTGGACTTGCGCCGATACGACGGCACTGTATGACCGTTTGAGCAGCATTAGTCTTCCCGAAGCCAACGCCGTTGTCAACTCGTTACGTATCGTGGACCCGGCCGTGGGTAGTGGGCAATTGTTGGTATCAGCCTTGAACGAGCTGATAGCATTAAAAGCTGAACTAGGCATCCTCGTCGACCGCGATGGACGGCTTCTTCACCACTGTACGATCACGATTGCTGATGATGAATTGATTATTGCTAATGAGGACGGCGAGATTTTCCAATACGTTGCTCCAGACCTGCGTAACGCGAATGGTCATGTGCGGGCTAATGGTTTGCAGCGTTCGGATGTAGGCATTCGAGTTGTGCACAGCGAAGTTCAGCGCGTTCAGGAAACGCTTTTTCACGAGAAGCAGACGCTCCTGGAAAACTGTCTGTTTGGGGTAGACATCAACCCAAACGCTATCAGCATCTGTCGCTTGCGGCTTTGGATCGAGTTGCTAAAGAGTTTGTATTATCGCGTTGATGGCCGGGAGACGAAAGAGCTTGTGTTACTGCCTAGTCTCGATATAAACATCAGAGTGGGAAATTCGCTGGTGAGCCGGTTCGATACGGAGTTTCGGATCGATAGTCTGCGCAATCAGGGTCTACGGGAGAAGCTTTTGCCCATGCTCCAGCAATACACTACGGATCTACTGGCCTACAAACACTCGTACGATAAAGCGCAAAAAGACAACGTTCGCACCCGCATTCAGCAGTTTCACGAGTTCGTCGTTCAGATGGCGCTCGTTGATCAGAAAGACTATGCGGACATACGTCGGCTTGAAGCGAAACTAGCCCAGTCGGCCCTGACCCTGGATTTCATTGACCAGGATGCTCAATTCCTAAACTTAACCAGTCAGTTAAACGCCAAAAAGCGAGCCTTTGCCAATAAGCAGCGCATATTTGAGCAGGCGTTTGAGTGGCGGTTTGCATTCCCCGAGATTTTAGACGAAGCTGGTGATTACGTTGGTTTCGACCTGGTAGTAAACCAACCCCCTTGCAGGTCAATCGTTGAGAGCTACGAAAAGAAATACCTCAGTAGCAAATACAAAGCTACGGCCGACCTGTACACACTGTTCCTGGAACGGGGGTTAGAGTTAGTAAAACCTCAGGGATTATTAGCCTACGTTATGCCTTCCTCCTGGCAAACGGGAAGTGCCTACTACGCAGCCAGAAAATTGCTGGCAGAACATGGTACCCTCGAAAACGGCATTACGCTTCCCCACCATGTGTTTGAGGACGCTAATCTGGAAATGGGTCTTTATCAGATCAGGAAGGGATACCAAAAAACGTATAATGCTGCGGTGTTCGCATTCAATCCAGAAGCCGAAATTACTGAAGACCTGGCCTCTCACGTACGGTTTGCGTCAGTAGCCTCTTCGGTATGGACAAACACAGCAGGTTTAGAGTTGATTTTCGACAATAAGATTCTCTCTGTAAAACAACGCTTAACGGCATTTCCAAAAACGCTTGCTGCTATCTCGACAGTAGTCCGGGGCATTGTAGTCAATAAGAAAGACGCTTCCGATCATCAGATCGACGAAACCTACGTACCGTTTTTCTCTGGAATTATAAACAGATACACAGCTCCCGTACCTGATTCATTTATACGTTATGGGGAGAATTCGTCCGAAGCATACGCCCTTATTGACAAACAACGCCTACTGGTCAGGCAAAAGCCGGGGCGTCCGTTTCGCATAATTGCCACATGGACTAAGGATAAATTCGCGACCAAACCTGACCTCTACACCTTAGTTATCACAGACTCGGCTTACTCGGTAAAATATATTCTGGCGATCTTAAATTCGTCGTTCGCCACTTACTTGAAGACAGCCGGATTGTTGGGCGGAGACAAACAATCGCTTACACAACTTACTATAAACGACATTCGAGCCGCCCCCATTCCTGAGTTGTCACCCGAAGCTCAGGCACCATTTATATCAGTAGTGGATGCAATTCTATCGGCCAAGCAAGGAGATTCCGGAGCCGACACGTCTGAGCTGGAGTCAACGCTCGATGCATTAGTGTTTGACCTGTATGGCCTGACGGCCGAAGAGCAGCGCATGGTCTTCGGAAAATAGCTGCCCACCAGCTGGGAACAAAATTGATTTTCCAGCCCGAAAGCCTTAAACTTGTGCTTTAGTCGCTTTCTCCTCTGCTGTGAATTCTATCCGAGTCTTTGCCCCTGCCACCGTCGCCAATGTTGCCTGTGGATTCGATATTTTCGGCTTTGCCGTCGCTAACCCCGGCGATCAGATCACGTTAACCACCCGCGAAGAACCCGGCGTTAGCATCACCGACATCTTTGGCGATGAGGGCCGATTACCCCGGGAAGCAGAGCGGAACACAGCGGGCATTGCTATTCAGACGTATTTGCAACACATTGGCCGCACCGACGTAGGGATCGACGTAGTGCTGCACAAGCAGATGCCACTTGGTAGCGGATTAGGCTCCAGCGCGGCCAGCGCCGTTGCCGGTGTTTATGCAATTAATGAGTTACTGGGCCGACCGTTACCTACGGTTAAACTGTTACCTTTTGCTATGGAAGGCGAGCGCCTAGCCTGCGGCTCAGCTCACGCCGATAACGTAGCGCCTTCGTTGCTCGGCGGGTTTGTCGTGATTCGGAGCTACAATCCACTCGATGTTATCCGGATTGAAACGCCGGCGTCTCTGTTCTGTACGCTTGTTCATCCCGACATTGAGGTAAACACCAAAGACGCCCGGTTTATCCTTAAGAATGAAGTTTCGCTGAAGAACACCATCATTCAGATGGGTAACGTAGCGGGTTTGATTGCCGGTTTAATGACGCCCGACTATGACCTAATTAGCCGTTCGCTGGTCGATGTGATCATTGAGCCCGTGCGCGCCATCCTGATTCCGGAGTTTCACGAAGTCAAGCAGGCGGCTCTGGATAACGGGGCACTGGGATGTAGCCTATCGGGGTCGGGGCCATCCATGTTTGCGCTAAGCCGGGACATCCAAACTGCCGAACGTATCGGTCAGGCGATGCAGCAGGCCTTTCTGTCGGTAGGCATTACCAGCGACGCCTACGTGTCAGACATCAACAAACAGGGACCTAAGGTATTGGAAAGCAGTGTATTGAGTTGAGTAGTAGCTGATGTTTCGGGAGGGGTAAGCAGGGGCAGGCAGGATACAAGGTAGTCTTACCCAATCAACCTACAATTGCTCCCACTCCAGCTTCCAGTTCTCCAAACGGGTTGGCAAAGCAACGCCTGGCTGATGAGGGTGTTCGGTAGCGACGAGCTTTAAAGGAACCGTCTCCTGAGTCAGAGCCGTCGTCAATCGGTCAGTATGCAGAAAGACCCGGCCAGAGGCTGCATCAATTACATCAATATGGGCGTGAATAAGGTCGCCAACGTTGAAGCTGCGCTCATCAATTTTTATGGGCTGTACAACCTGAAATATACACAATTGTCCCTCGGTTAAGGTGCCTTCGCTCATACTTCGGGTTATGAGCCGGTTAATAGGTGCAGCAACCACAGGCTCAGATGCATGATGAACAGAATCCGCTGGCTCACTCTCACGTTCGTTACCAGGCTCCAGCCCATCGTCAATGAGCAAGACTACGTTCGTTGTCGAATCAGCGATAAAGGCAGGAGCCGCATCAGCTTGACCCGTTAATGGAGACATCGCCGATTCATTCATATCAAACGAAGCGAGAATATCAGCTCGCTCCGCGGCTGCCATGGGTAGCTGATCTTCGCTGAGCGCGGCCAGATGACGAGTACTCAGCCGATCCCGGTAGGCCTGTGGATGCGTAAGTAGCTCTTTAACGGCC
Source organism: Spirosoma soli (assembly GCF_042684525.1). NCBI lineage: Bacteria > Pseudomonadati > Bacteroidota > Cytophagia > Cytophagales > Cytophagaceae > Spirosoma > Spirosoma soli. Next base: position 274,918 of record NZ_JBHULN010000005.1, read on the forward strand.
ACGGCCTGAAATAAATAAGCTTTTGTTTCAGGCGCTCGATACGGCAACGCCATCGGATGCCGATTGGGATACTGACGGCTTAACTGCTGAATGTAGTTAGGTCCGGCGTTATAGGCAGTGGCCACAAGCATCCATGACCCCAACTGGTCGTAGAGTTCATTAAGGTATCGACAGGCCGCGTGCGTAGCCTTTTTGAGGTTAAACCGCTCGTCGCGCCGGTGCGATATACTTAAGCCAAGCGACTGCGCCGTTTGGGGCATCAGCTGCCAGAAACCAGCGGCCCCTCTGCGCGAAACAGCCCGATTCGTGACTGCGCTTTCGAGTAGGGGAAGAAACTTAAAATCGGACGGAATTCGGTATTGTTTGAGAATCGGCTCAATAAATGGAAAGACGACAGCGGCCCGTCGCTTCAACAGCGTTAAACTTCCGGCCAGGGCAGCCTGGTGATTCAGGGTACGAGTCCAGCGAGCGGTAATGTCGGGATGGGTGGTTGGAATATTCTCTCCGCAGAAATCAATAGGTTCAGCAGCAATACCCTTGGTGGGCTTTATAGCTGCGGAGGTCTCCGTATGTAGCGCAATGAAGTTTGTGGCGGGCTGAGCAACGGCAGAGAGTCTGGTAAATGAGCAGCCGATTCCAGCCGCTACTAGCAGTAGGTATTTCGTCATGGACGACAGTGGGTTACGGTGGGTACGCAATTCTTCAGGCGTTCCCTCGAACAGCCTTCGGTACTAAACTTGGCGGCTTCCTCTCCCCTGTTTTGTCCCTGCTACACTACTCTAGCAGCCGCAATACAAAATTCTTTAACGAGTTGTGTTTTATTACTTTTACCAGCCTACCGTTCTCATACATATAGTCGTCTTGCCGGTCGCCCAGTTGGGCTCGATAGGTGCCTTGTGCGGTTTGGCTGACGTTGAAATAGTCCCCAAAATACTCCGCAAATATTCTTTTTCGCCCGACAGGCTCGTAAAAGTACAAAGACGAGATTGGAAAATCAATATTATTACGTTCAACCGCCTGATGTTTGTATTTATACTGGTTCGCGACGATATCATAATGATCGCCTTTCCACTCGGTTCGGGATGCATAATTACCCCGATTAGTGTGGGCATCGACGGTTGATAACATGAGTTTCTGGCCAACAAACTGGTTAACGACTTTGTAATAAATTTTTACGGTATACACCAGCAAAGACACTTTTACGTCGCTGATGAGCGTATAGGTAGTGCGATTGTCGACCTGGGGTTGGCGTACGGCCGTCATGGTACCCACCCGAATACCCGCTACTTCAATGGCATACTGATGCGTCTCGGCGGTTGGTTGAGCGAAAAGAAACGACGCATAGAAAATTAATAGAAAAGTTAACCGACAAGCCTTCGTAAAACTGATACTCATTAACGTTTATATAAAAAGTAATTTTGGATGATAAACCCGATTTCCGCACTACTAAGCCGCTGTACAGCCGACTCTATCCTGCTGTGTTTTCTATGACTGTTCGCTCTGCTCTTTTAGCTTTTACTCTCTTAGTCACTACCTGTTTTGGTTTCGGCCAGTCTGTTGACCGATACACCGTTATTCCGCGTCCTGCCCAGTTGGAACCCCGTGCTGGCGAGTTCATCATTAACAACACGACCCGCCTGGTAATACCCGTCGAGCAGGCAGAGTTGAGGGCTATTGCTGACACCTTTGCCCATCAACTGAACCGGGCCACTAATCTGAACATTCAGGTTCGAAATAGCAACCCAACGCCTGGTGGTACAACGCCCCAAACCGGCAACGTAATTCAATTCAGTCCTTCTCAGGATACATCATTGGGCGAAGAAGGTTACCAGCTAGACGTCACCAACCAACTCATCAGCATTGAGGCCAGGCATCCAAAAGGCTTTTTCTACGCCGTCCAGACGCTTTATCAACTTCTGCCGCCGACTGTTTTGGGCGTAGGGCAAGGGGCTAAAGGCAGGGGAACAACGTCGAATACACCTTCCCCCCAAGCCCTCAGCCCCCTGCCCTTAGCGCTTACCATTCCTGCCTGCCGGATTCAGGATCGGCCGCGTTATGTGTATCGGGGTATGCACCTCGACGTGAGTCGCCATTTCTTTCCGGTGGCTTTCATCAAAAAATATATTGATCTGATGGCCCTGCACAAGTTTAACAACTTCCACTGGCACCTGACGGATGACCAGGGCTGGCGAATTGAGATCAAAAAATACCCAAAGCTAACCCAAGTAGGTGCCCAACGACGCGAAACCCTTGTTGGCCATTACGACGAATACGATCCACAGGTGTTTGATGGAAAGCCATACAGTGGCTTTTATACGCAGGACGATATTAGGGAAGTGGTTCGGTATGCAGCTGCCAAATATATTAACGTAGTGCCCGAAATCGAAATGCCAGGACATGCGCTGGCGGCTCTGGCGGCCTATCCTGAATTGGGCTGTAATGGACGTAGCGATGGTGCATCTCCCTACCAGGTTGCTACCAAGTGGGGTGTTTTCGACGATGTATTTTGTCCATATGACAAGACGTTTCAATTTCTGGAAGACGTCCTGACCGAAGTCATGGCCTTGTTCCCCAGCAAGTACATTCACATAGGTGGCGACGAGTGCCCTAAATCAACCTGGCGTAAGAGCGACTTCGCGCAGCAGCTTATGAGGCAACAAAACCTGAAAGATGAAAACGCGTTGCAGAGCTACTTTATCAACCGTATCGACAAATTTGTCAATGCAAAAGGTCGCCGAATTATCGGTTGGGACGAAATTTTAGAAGGAAACAGTTCGACGATCCGGTTGTCGCCAGACGCTACGGTCATGAGTTGGCGGGGTATAAAAGGCGGTATCGAAGCCGCCCGCCAACGCCACGACGTGATCATGACACCCGGCCAATACTGTTATTTCGACCAATATCAGGGCGATCCTGCGCAGGAGCCAATGGCGTTTGGCGGGCAACTACCAATCGCGATGGTCTACTCCTACAATCCAACCCCAACGGAGCTGTCACCCACGGAAGCAACGCACATTTTGGGTGCCCAGGGTAACATTTGGACCGAGTATCTAGCTGAGCCAGCCGAAGTAGAATATATGGCCTGGCCACGCGCAGCCGCCTTAGCCGAAGTGCTGTGGACACCCCTGGCTCAAAAGAACTATACGGATTTCTCGCGTCGTTTACCTGCGCATTTTGCCCGATTAACCGCCTTGAACGTCAATTTTGCCCGAACGTTTTACGACGTAACGCCGTCGGCAAAGCCCATACCCAACGGAAAGCTAACCGTAACGCTTAGCGCCGACGCTCTCGCGCCCGACATCCGTTATACCGTGGATGGCTCCGTGCCATCCAGCGAATCGCCCCGTTATGAAAGGCCGTTCATGCTCGATCAATCCACGACCGTTCGGGCGGCTACGTTCAGCAACGGACAACCACTAAGCCAGCTGGCGAAAATCCAGAGGGAGTTTATTGTTTCGAGCGCTACGGGTAAAGCTTACAAATTACTCAGTGCCCCAACGACAGGCCGACCCGACAGAAATTACAGTCTTACCGATGGTACAACCGGTAGCATGGGCGGCTATGAGCTAGCCAATGTTGTTTCGTTTGCCAACGATATCAATGTTATAATTGACTTAGGCAAGCCGCAGCCCGTTTCAAGCGTTCGGGTCGGTTTTGTGAAATACACGGCCCGTAACCTTTGCTTACCAAAGCAAGTTGAGATATTAGTTTCCGACGACGGTCAAACCTTCCGGCCGGTACTGTCGATAAAAACGAATGCTGCTGAGGGTGGCAAGCGGGGTATTGTTCGCTTGCCATTTGATTTTGCCCAAACAACGGCCCGCTACGTTCAGGTTATTGCGCTGAACGTTGGGCAAGTTCCAGCTGGGTTACGTAATCCGGGTAAACCCGCACAGATGGCCGTTGATGAGATTGAGGTGAAATAGGATACAAAGTGGCTTGCTATAAAAAGAACGGTCAAATCGGAGAGCATAGGTCTATGAGAATATTCTGGCTCATCATAATAAGCCTGGTAGTAAGTTACGTATTGATCGCTTATTTCAGTGGAGATTGGATGATATTCCATTGGGATAGATCTCAGTCTGAAGCGGTGAAGCTGGTGGGCGAAGTAACGCTTGTTGTACTATTTATCCTTTTTCGGAACAAGCTCAACAAAAAGTAGCCATGACGCCATACGGCAGCTGAAACTAAGTATCGTTGAGATCTTCACTTGATTAGGTGTTCTTTTTGGCCCACCCCATATAGCACAAGCTGGTATCCTGGCCTTCGCGCATCTTCATACGCTGGCCCAGTTCGCGAAAGGTCCACTTACCGGACGTGCGTTTGCGTAGGTAATACAGTGTTTTCAATACGTTGTAGTCCCCAACCATACCACGCGTATCATGATTCGATAAGCCATTTTGCTGGAGCTTATGATGTAGTTCGGAGGGCGTAATAAACCGTTCGTAAAGATGCTGGTCAGGCTGCATAAACGCCCAGCGTGGCCAGTCCTGTGCAATTTTTATCAGAAACAACCAGCTCAGCCACGTTCGGTTAACGGTGTCATAGAAAAAGATGCCTTTCGGCTTTAGCACCCGACTAATCTCCGACAGCACCGCATCTACATCCCGAACATGCTCCAGCACATCGCAGCAACTCACATAGTCGAACGTAGCGTCGGCAAAAGGAAGTTGTTCGCCCGAACCAAGCTGATAGGTAATATGAAGTTGCTGTCGGTCCGCGTGTCGTTGGGCTGTATCAATAGCCGATGTCGATGGGTCGATGCCCGTAACCAGCAAGCCCTGCTCGGAAAATTCCTCGGCAAGTATGCCCCCTCCGCAACCGACATCGAGCAGGGTCTTGTTGTTTACCTCCGTTTGCTGTTGTCGCAGAATACGTTTAAAATAGCCCATGCGCGCCGGATTCACGGATGTTTTCAGCATGTAAAACAACGCATCCGGGTTCCACCAGATGTCGTGATCAGCGTCGTAAACGGTGTTGTTCGTAGCTACTTTTATCATTACCTCTGATGGTCTTACAGAATTAACCGCGCGCGATCAATCTTGTTAATCGGGCAATCCTGGCCTAAAAAGTTTTATTTCTGATAATTCCCGTGCTTCTTGTAATATAAATCACATAAACCGGAAACCTCTGTGCAACCTGTAGTTGAAGAAAAAACTGATTTTAAGCGCTCTTTAAGCCTACTCGACTCTACACTGATTGTTTCGGGGTCTATGATTGGCTCCGGAGTCTTTATTGTCACGGCCGACATGGCCCGTAATCTCGGTTCATCGGGTTGGTTACTCATGCTATGGGTCTTAACTGGCGTATTGACCGTAGCAGCGGCACTGAGCTACGGCGAATTAGCGGGCATGATGCCGAAAGCCGGTGGTCAATACATTTACATTCAACGCGCGTACGGTCACCTCACCGGTTTTGTGTACGGGTGGACGGTGTTCACCGTTATTCAGACCGGCACTATAGCGGCCGTGGCGGTAGCTTTTACCAAATACACCGCGGTATTCATTCCGGCGTTAGGGCCAGACAACGTACTGATGACTCTGGGGCCCGTTAAAATTTCGTTGGGCTCACTCTTTGCCATCGCCAGTTTAGTGCTTCTTACCTGGCTCAATAGCCGGGGCGTTCAAAGTGGCAAGCTGATTCAGAACGTTTTTACGTCGGCTAAACTAATCGCGCTGTTGGGGCTGATTGTGGTTGGCATTGCCCTGGGTTTGAACAGCGGCCTGTTGTCGGCCAACTTCGCGAATGCCTGGGACGCCAGCACAACGTCAGCTGCGGGCGAAGTAATTCCGCTGGCTGGTATCGCCCTCGTATTGGCGTTTGGTACGTCTATGGTAGGCTCTTTGTTTTCGGCAGATGCCTGGAACAACGTAACGTTCATTGCCGGAGAGATCAAGAATCCACGTCGCAATATTCCCCTAGCGTTGTTCTTTGGTACGCTCATTGTAACAACCATCTACTTCCTGGCTAACGTTTCGTACCTCTCTCTTCTTCCACTGAAGGGATCACCCATCGCCACTGACATTGTGGGTCGGGGTATTCAGTTTGCCGAAGCCGACCGGGTCGCTACAGCCGCAGTCTCAACCATTTTTGGCAATATTGCCGTCGCCTTCATGGCCGTGCTGATTATGATTTCCACATTTGGCTGTAACAACGGCCTGATTCTGGCCGGAGCACGACTGTACTACGCGATGGCCAAAGATGGACTATTTCTGAAACAAGCATCGCACTTAAATCGGAATGCCGTGCCGGGTCGGGCGTTGTGGCTGCAATGCATCTGGGCGTCGCTACTGTGCTTGTCAGGCACCTACGGCGATTTGCTGGACTACTGTACGTTTACATCGCTGTGTTTTTACATCGTCACCATTGGGGGGTTATTCCTGCTTCGTCGTAAAGAACCTGATGCCGAACGGCCGTACCGAGCTTTTGGCTATCCGCTGGTGCCCGCCCTTTACATCCTGGCCGGATTAACAATTTGTGGTATTTTGCTGTATACCAAAACATTTAACACGGGCATGGGCTTACTCATCGCAGGATTGGGGATACCCGTTTATTTCATAACAACGCGAAGTCATAAGGAAGACCGATAAATAGAGATGGATATTCAGCTTTATGATACGTATTTCGTGCTACCCTGGTACACCTGTCTGCCCATTGTGCTCACGTTCGTCCTGATCGGGTTATTAGTAGCCATGACTCGGCTAGGTTTACGCAAACTATTCTTTGTATCGCTTTGTGCAGCCGTTGGTTTGTTAGTAAGCCTTTCTCAATGGGTCAACATGGCCACAAGCATTGTTTCCACACTCACGCCAAATCTGACGGGCCAATCTAAGAGCGACCAAGGCTGGCTTAACAACTTACTGCCCCTGGTATTCAGCTATCAACTCATTGTCGGCGGTGTTATCTTACTGCTGAGCTGGCGAATGCTAAATAGAGCTTACTATACACGGTAGCAGCAGGCTTTTTTGTAAATCTACGAGTACGAGTAAACACATACGTGTATGTCAGTCGTCATCACCTTCAATCAGTTAGCTAAATTAGCCAGTCAGCTTCCTCCAGCGGAAAAACGACGTTTAGCCAAAAAACTGGAGCAGGAAGCCAATCAGGAGGAATCCCACACTACCGATAACGTATCGGCTGAATCGCAGCTGACACCGGCTCAGCGTAAAACCAGGAAGAACATTCGGCAAGGTTTCGAAGAATTAAAACAAATTCGCGAAGGAAAGGCTAAGGCCCGTCCACTAAAAGATTTGTTAGATGAGCTTTAGCGTAGAGACCATCGCTAACTTTGACAAAGAATTAAAACGATTAGCGAAAAAATACCCTTCGTTAAAGCAAGAAGTTGCTCAGTTGGGTGAATCATTGGCTGAAAACCCCGAGCGGGGAGTTTCAATAGGTAAAGACTGCTACAAAATTCGGTTATCTATAAAAAGCAAGGGGAAGTGAAAGTCGGGCGGTGCCCGGGTTATTACCTGCGTTGTCATTCTTGATGAACGAGTGCTGTTGTTATCGATTTATGATAAGTCAGAGCAAGCAGACATCTCCGAAAAAGCGCTCAAACAACTCCTTAACGAAGCGGAACTGTAACCTAATCGGGCCTATGGCTGGGTCGGTACAATAACGACAATCAAGCCACAGACCCAATTAAGTAATCTACGCAAAACGCTCGCGGCCGTGCGTGTCAACAATTCGGCCCCCCTGGCCGTCAACATCGGTGGCAGGTCGACCAGACAACGTATTGGGCGAATTCAGATGGGCTCCGTTGTAGACCCCTACGCTGAGTCGTTCGACCAGTTCGCTGCCTAGCCAGCCGGTAAGGCCAGCAATCAGGAAAGCAATGAACGACAAACCGATTGCCACACTCGATGGCACGTAGCCAGCTTCATCGCGCCGGAATAACCAGCTTACGGCAAACAAGATCAGAACAATAACATTGCCTAAGCCATGCACCAAACCAACTCGCTTGGCCCGCGTCCCCGACGGAATCGCAAACCAGTCGATCCAACCTGGTACGGCCGCAACCAATCCGCCTAGCAAACCGGCCACAATCATCCAGTAAGACACCAATGCGAAGGTTGAATTGTCGGTTAGCAGGTAGACAACATCAAAAATTACCGCTGTAGACAGCAGTCCGAGCGGAAATACAATCATGATCGGGTGAGCTGCGTGGCCCGCCAATTTTGCTCTACTTTCCATAGTCGTTGAGTATAGTAATTGCGCTTACAACGACTGATAAATAGCAATGTTCGGGTTTATGAGGTAGCGGTATGTCACCCTTGCATCTTCGATAAGACAAATGCCAGCAGAAAGCCCACAACCGTAATAAGCCCTGCAAATTCATGGGTCTCGTCGAAGGCTTCGGGAATCATTGTATCGACTAGCATGGCCAGAATGGCTCCCGCAGCTACGGCCGTTGTAGCCGCAATAACATCGTTGGAGTAATCTTGAAACAAGGTATAGCCTAACAAGGCAGCCAGGCCAGAAATCAAAGCAATACCTGCCCAGATACCTATAACATAACCAACTGAGCGGCCCGCGTTTTTCATACCAGCCGCACTGGATAACCCTTCCGGAATGTTAGACAGAAACACGGCGACCACCGCCACCACACTCACGCCTTTACCACCCAGCAAGCTCAACCCGATCACAATCGATTCGGGAATACCGTCCAAAAGTGCCCCGACAGCAATAGCTAGTCCACTGCCTTTGTTATCCTCCTCCGAAAACTGCTGTTTACCCGAGCGCTTCCGGTGCTGAGCGCCCCGCTTCGACAGATAATAGTTGACCGTCGTATAAACAATGGCCCCGCCGAGAAACCCAACGGCCGTAGCGTCAAACCCACCCGTTTTGTAAGCTTCGTCCATCAACTCAAACGATAGCGCGGAGAACAATACCCCACTACCAAAAGCCATTATGCTGGCAATCAGCCGTTGAGGTACCTCAACGAAATAGCCAATAGCTGCTCCAATGAGCAAGGCACCACCCGACAACAAACCCCATAACCCTGCCTGTATCCACTCTGGAATCATACGCTGTACGCCTTTTGTGGCTGCCAACCTTGAACCGTCGGGCCTGACTTTTGTTAAAAATACTAACTCAACGTTGTGACGCCCTTTGTTGACTCATTGCAACTTTTCTAACATCAACCTTTATCTCATTGCCTTATAAAACTTGTCCGACGGCCCATTACAGGCTGAAATATCACAGCGGCCTAAGTCGTTTATTAGTATAGTATTACTATGGCATTCATAAGCTTATTCCGTTATCTTCTGGTAGGCTCATTAGCAGGTTGTTTTGCAGCCTGTACTGGGGTTGGTCCAACCACAAATTTATTCCGGTCATCGTCTCCGCACGAGCAATATGGCCAATCGCTCAAAGAGGCCAAACTTGACCGAACGGCCCTGGGTACCGATTGGCTTCAGGCTGGCGAACGCGCCCTTCGCGACTCCCTCAAGATTACAGTACCTTACCGCGAGAGTGGCTACTTCGCGTCGAATAAAGCCTTTGCGGTAGGCTATCGGCTGGATGCGCAACGGGGAGACCGTTTTCTGGTGCAAGTCGAAACGCAAGGGCAAAAAGATGTGCAGGTGTTTATTGACGTATTTGGGTTGGAAGGCCGCGGCCGAACCAACCTGATTGCTTCGTCGAAAGCTGACACGAACGTACTAGCCTGGGAGCCTCGACGTACCCAAACGTATCTGATTCGGGTTCAGCCTGAGTTACTGCGGAGTGGCCGCTACACCATTTCAATCACTCGGGAGCCAGCGCTGAGCTTTCCGGTGAAAGGCCGCGACAGCCGACAAATCAGCAGTTTCTTTGGCGCATCGCGCGATGCCGGGCGCCGACGGCACGAAGGGGTTGACATTTTCGCCCCGAGAGGCACGCCCGCGGTGGCTTCAGTTGACGGCATCGTGACAGGAATTGGCACCAATAGCTTAGGTGGCAATGTGGTATTTATATCGGATAACGAACGTAGCATTCGGCTCTATTACGCCCACCTCGACCGTTGGATCGTCACGAATGGCCAACGTGTATCGGTCGGCGATACGGTTGGGTTTGTGGGTAATACAGGTAATGCTCGCACCACTGGGCCTCATCTCCATTTTGGTATTTACGGCTATAACGAAGGGGCTACCGATCCGCTGCCGTTTATCCGGCTTGGGCGAGGTCCGGCCCGGCAATCGCTTTTGTCGGAATCACGCCTGGGCGATTCAGTACGTGTTTCAGCGGCTCGTTCGTTCGTCCGTTCAGCGCCTGGTAGCGACGCCCCTATTATACGTCAGCTCCCGAAATCAGCCGTTGTAACGATCGTAGGTGGTACCGAAACCTGGCTACGCGTTGAGTTACCCGACGGACAGACTGGCTATATGGCCAGCAATACGACCGAAACCGCCAAGCGCCCACTGCGACGTCTGACGCTTCCTACGCCGGGCAGTTTAGTGGATGAAGCGAATCCCGCAGCAGCAACCATTGACACCTTAACCCAGGGAGCTACCGTAGAGGTTTTGGGCGTATACAATCAGTTTCAACTGGTGCGCGGCCCTGATCAGCAGACCGGCTGGCTTCTGCAAGCATCCGCTCCCTGAGCAATTAGAAATAATTCTGTTTAGACCTAGTCTAAATTGATCACAAGCCCTTATCTTTGTCCTGTGGACTTTGACACCGTAATGAACAACGTACCAACCTCCTATCAGGAAGTATTCAAAACCGATAAAGGCGTAGTCTATCAGTGCGATGCAACCAATCGGCTGGTCTTGGAATTTTGGGATACGCACACCCCCATGTCGGCGCGGGATTTTGCTCAGTTCCGGCGCATGGTGCAAACCATCGACATTCGCCAGATGGCACTCAGCACCGACAATGCCTACGATGTTGAGATTTTAGCCCTTCCACGTTCCGAGCGTTGTTACGTATTGACTCTTTGTGAGGTCATTCATTTACGTGAATTACTCAACGGCGCTACCCTGATGCTTGAGCTAAATAGTATGCTTCGCGAGTGCGGCTGCTCTATCGCCCCTTAAGCTAACACAGACTGTTTCTAAATTTTACTGGAATTAACCGGCCCTATAACATCGGCCGGTTTTTTGTTGTTAATTTGTTAATCAAGATGTTCCACCGAAAGCAGTAAGTAATTATGAAAGATTTAGCAAGGCTCCGTACATCGATCAAAGAACCCGTTGAACTGATTCTGAACCAACAGATTCAGATGGAGATGGTTTCTTCATCGAAATACCTCGCCATGGCCGGCTGGTGCGACCGGAATGGCTTCGACTACAGTGCGGGCTTTTTCTATAAACAGTCTGAAGAAGAACGCGGCCACGCGATGAAGATATTCCATTACCTCTGCGATCAAGGCGCTACGGCCCTATCGCCCGAAGTACCGTCCGTTCCGCAGGAGTTCGATACGCTACGTTCGGTGTTTGAAGGCGCCCTGGAACAGGAAATTGCCGTTACGGATTCTATTAACCGTATCATTGCCGTTTGCCGTCGGGAAAGCGATTTCGCCACCGAAGAACTGATGAAGTGGTACGTGAAAGAGCAAATGGAAGAAGAATACATCGCTCGTCGCTGCATTGACCTCTTCGACCAGATTCCGGCTGACCAGATTTTTGAGCTCGACAAGCAATTATCGAAAGTGACCTACGACGGCAACGTATTTGAGTAACAATCGCACTCTTTCTAAGAAAAAACGGCACCTCATTCTGAGTGCCGTTTTTTTGTTATCTACTGCTATAGTGTTTATTTAGTTTAGCTTTTGGCTTCCGTCGGGCTGGTACACGTACCGGAAGGTATAGTACCGTTGCTTACTGGTTGGATCAGGTGTTGCCGGTGCATTCAAATAGTAGCTCAGCACTTCCATCTTGGCATATCTACCCTCGCCTGTGCGTACAACTAACACCTTTCCCGGAATTGGAGAGACAACATTCGTTGTCTGATTGTAGTTATACCACCCCTTTCCAGAGCCGGTGGTAATCGCCAATTGCGTCGGGCTCTGATCCTGCGCAAACGTAGCGCTGGTGGGTATGGTCGTCAACTCTTCGAACGTTCCCGTGTGCAGGTAAGCCCCACCCTGACCGCTCCGAATCGGACCGCCGTTTACGATAACCGTCGTTCCCCGAAAGCCGATGTCCCATTTATTAGTGGCAGAATCAGTATTGGGCACTTGTTTGTTCTCCCTGAAACTAAACAAAGTAAATTTGTTTGTACTGCCAATTGCTTGGCCCGTTTGTGGATCAACGGAAGTTGGCGGATCAGCTGCCAGGTCTTTCACGGTGGTAGCCGTTAAGGGTTGGGGCAAAGTGGGGTTATCATCAGTACTGTTGCAGGCAAAAAACGTGGTAGTTAGCAACAGAGCCAACGTTAATTGAGAGATTCGCATGGGTACACTAATTGAGTGATTGGTAAAGTCAGTTCAGGCTATCGCACTGGAAGCCCGCCCGAGTCAGCAGCCGGATAATATCTGCTTCGGTGAGTTGGTCGGTTTCAACACGTAATACGCAGTCGCTGTCTTCGAGATCAATGCTCCAGCGACAGATCCCGCGTAACTTGCATAGTCGACAGGCCGCCTGATGAATGCGTTTGTCCGAATTGATATTAGTTCTGAAAACGAGCACGTTTGTCATACAGCATACTTGGTTAGTTCTGCGCTTTTTTCAACATCTCTAACCAGTGCAGCCGGGCCGCTGCCCCACTCAGCATCTTGCGTAACTCGATCAGTTCGTCGGGCCGAAAACTAAAATTCAGATAGCGCGAGGGTGTACTGAGATGAATACGCTCTTCATACGGATTGTTGTCAAAATAGGCAGCTATGTCAATGGCTCGAACGTTCCACTCCAGCGCTAAGAAGTCGTCGTAACATAACCACTGCGTGATGTTGTTGAAATGCAGGATAATGTTGTGCGTATCATCAGGGGCTGCGTCGCCGTAAAGCACAATACGACCGCTGACTGAGTTGGACAGAATATGGCATGTACACTTCATAAAAATCAGGTGTTTAGCGTTGAGGAAAATCATTAACTAGCCCGTTTCAAACGAGGCATCCAATTCCACCGGAGCGATGCGTACCAAAGCCGCCCCGCCAGATTCGGAATGTATTGTGGATCGGTATATCCGGCTAAGTTGTCTACGCCAACTTGCAGGGCAAGCGATCCAACGTCACGAATGGCCCAGGTTTTGGCCGCCGAGACGTTATGCGTTACATAACCCCGAACGTACTCGCTGTCATTGTCCAGAATCAAATTACCATCCCGGTCGGCAAAGCCATAACGCCCTCGATAAATAGACCGTAATGAAGCTGAAACGCCGTTTTTAGCATGCTCATAAAATAGCTTGACATTAGCCATATGCCTCGACCGATTCAATAACCCGCCATATTCGCTGGAGCTGACCCGCTCGCTGACTAAGGTTTCGGGGTTTCGGCGGTACACCGTCCCAGCCTTGACACCAGCGAGCACCGCTTTGTCTTTGGCCACCAGGTACTGGTATCCGCCACTCAGCATTAGTTGACCACTTCCAAGCGACCATTGGTAGCTACCGTCCACTTCTGCTCCCTGGGTGAACACCTGATTTAAGTTTGTATAGCTGAAGACGTTCTGCCCGTTCGTTTTGCGGGCCACCACCTGTGTTTCTATTAAATCACGGATGTCATTACGGAACAGATTTATATTGGCGGTGAAGGGCTGCTTCGGCGCCTTTAGCTGAACGCCCAGATTATAGGCTACCGAACTTTCGGCACGGATAGCTCTAAACTGAGCCGGATTGAGTAACACTTCAGCGATTTGCCCCTGGCGCTGAAGCCGGTCGATGCCATCGGCCAGTTCCTGCGTACCAAAGACACTATACCCAGCCACCGCATTGTCGAAGTTGAGGTATAGTTGCCGAAAATCAGGTGCTTTAAAGCCCGCTCCGACACTCCCACGTAAGGCTATTAGTGAATTAAGGTCATACCGTGCCGAAGCTTTAGGGCTAAACTGACTGGCGTATTGGCTATGGACGTCGTAGCGGCCACCCGCAATAATCGTCAGGCGAGCGGTCGGCATCCATTCGTATTGCAAAAAGCCGTAGCGCGTCTGGAACTGCTTTCGACTTGTGTAACGAGTAGCCTCAACGCTTTCAGCGATTAAACCAGCCCCTAAGGTTAGGATGTGCTTATTGTTGATAACGTGCTCGACCATGATTTCCGGCCGGTTGAAGGTCTGACGGAAAAAGCTGGCATCGTAAGCGGCCTGGGTATCGTTATAATGTAAGTCGGTGCTGGTCTGGTAACCGGTGCGGTAATACCGATACGTTAGCTTCCAGGCTGTTGAGAGCTGATGTGTAACTACAGGATTAAGAGTGTAGTTCCGCACCGTACCGGGTCCCGATACGTGTTCGGCTGTATTAACGGCAAAAGCATTGGCTTGTCTCTCGGTGAAATAGCGGCCAGATATTGACAGCTTCAACGCGGGCGAAAACTCCCAGCTTATGCGTCCATTGGCCGTGTAATTCACAAAGGGAGCAACGGTTTGGCTACCGGCTTCCGGAGTTAGCGAATAACCGGCCGACTGGTAGCGGTCACCAAAAGCATAAAGACCTAGCTTCCCTGCTTTACCAACTGGCCATTTATAGCTGACATCAGCCGATAAATCGCTCGTCTGATTTGCCCCGTACCGAGCCGACAAGCTTCCCTTGGCCTGGCCCGGCGTTTCGGTGATGATGTTAACAACACCAGCCAGAGCCTCCGAACCGTAGAGACTTGATGAAGGCCCTTTTACAATCTCGACCTGTTTAATGTTACCAACCGCTAAGCGGGTCAGGTCGAGCGTTCCGGCAGTGCGGCCAACAATAGGCTCACCGTCGATAAGAATAAGGGTGTAGTCCGGGCCGAAACCTTGCACTTGAAGTCCCTGCCCGTGATCGGTTACGATTGCCAATCCGGTTTGTTCTCGCAACACATCGTTGAGTCGCAAGCTGCCCATCTGCCGAATTTGTTTCTGACTAACTACGGCGACCGGTAAGGGCAATGCACCCATCGGTCGCTCAGAGCGCGTTGCTGTCACAACTACCTCTTCCAGCGCTCGCCCTTTAACAGAATCAGGAGCCGTAGAATCAGGCAGTTGGTAAGCTGCAAACAAGATAGCGAAAGCAAAGGTCATGTATAACGGGAGCGATTTTGCTACTAGAAGGCCGCCACAAACGTAGAAGCTATTTAGAACCTTTCCAAACAAACAAGAAAGTAATTTGTAATCAGTCTAAATAAATATACATTTGTACCATTAACTAAGCTGCACACATCTATCTTACCATCATGCGTTTATCCCTATTATTCAGCTCCCTCGTTTTGATAAGCATTCAGGGCTTTACCCAAAGCACTCCTAAATCCGACGACGTTGAGGCCATTAAAAAGCAATGCGGCTGCCACGATGTCGATTTTGTCTACGCCGAAACCTTTGCACCCGACAAGAGCTATTCGTTCAAAGATCGTTACCGGGCCAAGGGCACCGAGTGGGTATTTGTTGATGAAGATCAGCCTGGTAAAATTGTCATTCAGCACCTATTGGTGGTAGGCGACTCGATGGTTATTAAGCATTGGCGCGAAGACTGGCTCTTTCAGAATCCGAGTTTGTTGAAATTTGACCAGAACGCTACCTGGAAACGCATTACGCTCTCCCCAGCGCAGGTGAAAGGCCAGTGGACACAGAAAGTATTTGAAGTAGACGACAGCCCACGGTACGAAGGTTCAGCCACGTGGATTCATGCTGACGGACGGCACTTCTGGGAAAGCACCGTTGACGCTCCCCTCCCGCGTCGTGAATACACCAAACGTAGCGATTACAATGTTCTACGCCGAACCAATCACCATGAGATTACGGCCGAAGGATACATCCATGATCAGGATAACGATAAAATCGTCCGCTCCGAAGCCGGCGATCAGCTCCTGGCTTCTGAAAAGGGATTGAATACCTACAAACGTACTGATGAAGCAAAATGCAAAATTGCCAAAGACTGGTGGCAGAAGAACCGGACCTATTGGGCTGACGTGCGGGCCGTTTGGGACGAAGTACTGGCGAGTCGCCCTGTTGTAGCATTACGTGGTCAGGTAAAAGGAAACGTGTTAGGGCGTGAATTAGACGAGCTGTCAACAGCTGCTCAAAAAGGTTCGTATAACTCGGCTACCAGCCGTCAGCTTATTCGGCAAACGATCGAGAAATACCTAAAGTAGTGGTTTGCTTAAAAAGCGGGACGTTAACGCTTAGCAGGCGTATAGCGGGATATGACACTGGCCGAGTCAACGGCGGGAATGGAATTCCAGGAGGTGTCGGCTGGAGGTGTCGTATCAATTGTATCACAATCTTCAAGTCGCTCCTGCAATTCGCGGATCTGGCTTTTCTGCTGACTTACATTACGTTGTAAGTCGATTGTAGCGTCTTCGAGTCTCTGGTGCCGGTGGTACGCTACCCAAAGCAAAGCTGTGATTCCCAGTAGCAGCACAACTACTACGGTCAGCAGGGAATACACAACTCCTCGGCTACCGACAGACATGGACAGAAGATAAAGACACAAATAAACAAAAAGCTGGGTCCATAAAAAAACCTACCGCCCGTTGGAGCAGTAGGTTTTTTACTTGAGTAAGTTAAGTTCAATTAGCGGGCTGCGCCGTAGTCTTGTCCGGCACTTTCCGGGAAGTTTTTCATAATGTTAGCCACCGTTTCTCGGAAGGTCTGATCGCGATCGCGCTCTTTGTTCCGGTTGTTCAACTGGCCAGTTGCCCAACCCTGCCAGATGATGTCGTTGGTACGGGCATCTGAAACGTTGACCACTACACGGTTTTCTTCATACTGCCGTGAGTATACGTTATTGCCCAT
Organism: Spirosoma soli; assembly: GCF_042684525.1. Taxonomy (NCBI): domain Bacteria; kingdom Pseudomonadati; phylum Bacteroidota; class Cytophagia; order Cytophagales; family Cytophagaceae; genus Spirosoma; species Spirosoma soli. Next base: position 291,762 of record NZ_JBHULN010000005.1, read on the forward strand.
GCCACCGTACCACCACGAATAAGGCGAGTACATGTTATTTGACTGGATCTGCTGACGATCGCGTGAATCGGTAAAGAACCGAACAACCAGATCAGCTTCCCCCTGGGTCACTGGCTTGTAGCCACGAGCCTTCAGCGACTGATCGAGCGCATCAGCAATCCGGCGCTGGTTCAGGTTACTGCCCACAATGGGGTCAGCGTTCCGCTGCCGGTCAGCTTCAATGCGGTAAGTGGTGAACTGCCGAACGTTCACTTTAGGATCGTAATCGTACTTGACCGTTATGGCCGGGGCGCAGGACGCCAGCGTACCGACGACGAATAGACTGCTAATTATGCCTTTAAGTGTCATGTGTTTTGAATCGTTAAGTGGTGTCAAACCAACTACTAAACGTTGAAGGAATAGTCGTTCGTATATGACAATTAAATAACTAAAAGTGCGGGTGGTTGGTTCCGATTTCGAGTAAGATTGTCGCAACGCTAATAACATTTAATTCATTATTAATCAGCGCATTAAATTAACAAATATTAACATTTAACTTCCAATCCGCTTCGGTGAACAGCTGGCTGTTGATAAGCTTTAGAAACAGCGGAAGCCCCTCAAAATCAGCCTCCCTATCAGTACAATCAATCAGTAGACGTAACCGTCTATTGTCATAGATACTAGCTGGCTGATTAATGTGATTTGCTAACAGGTAAATAAACCAAAAACGTAGCCCCCTGGCCAGGCTGGCTACGGGCAGTTAGATAGCCCCGATGATTGTCTACTACCTTTTTACAAACGGCTAACCCGATGCCAGTACCGGTGTACTCATTACGACCATGTAACCGCTGAAACAAATTGAAAATTCGGTCAGTATGCTTCTGGTCAAAGCCGATTCCGTTGTCCTTAACGCTGATCTCCACGTAATTACCTAAAGCTGCCGGATATATTGTCTGGATTTGAGCCGTGTTTAACAGCAATGCGCTAATGCGCACGGACGGTACACGGTCAGATGGGGCAAACTTGAGGGCATTACTCAATAAATTTTGAAATAATTGCCGCAGTTGCAACCCGTTTCCGTGAATAGTTGGTAAAGGCCCAACATCGATAATTGCTTTTCGATCTTGGATGGTCGTCTCCAGGTCGCCCAGTACTTCCCGCACCAAGTGCTCCAGCAATACAGACCGAAAAGCAGGTTTCTCCGTGTTTAAACGAGAGTAAGCCAGTAGTCCCCTTATCAACTCCTGCATACGACTGGTAGCCGCCTGCATCCGCCGAATAATATCCTGAGCGTTGGGGTCTAGTGCCGGCGCATACTGCTCGGTGAGCATAGAGCTAAAAGCCTGAATCTTGCGTAACGGCTCCTGCAAATCATGGCTCGCTACGTAAGCAAACTGGGCGAGTTCTGTATTACTCCGATTTAGCTCACTGATATTTCCTTCTAACTGCTGCTGGCTATTTTCTAACTGACTCTGGCTACTCCGTAACTCTTCGTTATCGCGTAGGGTTTGCTCCATTACCCGCTGGGCATGCACATTGGCCATGAAGCCATTCCAATGTTGAATGTGTTGATTTGCGTCTCGTAACGGGGTCGCTGATACCAAATGCCATATATACTCTCCGGTAACGCCATGCTGAATACGCCATTCACCCTGAAAAGGCATACCGCTGGCTACACTGTCCGCCCACGACGTTCTGACCAGTTTCTGATCATCCTCATGGAAAATGGAGAGCCAATCAGTCTGGTTCAGCTCAGGAAGCGATCTTCCCAAAAAATTAGTAAAGCCGTGATTAGCGTATATCAGAACATTGTCGGGGGTTACCGAAAAAATCAGCAGAGGCAGCGAGTTGGTCATTTGCCGGTACTGTTGCTCGCTCAGCCGGAGCCGGTCGGCTAATTCCTGCAATTGACTGTTTTTTCGTTTTATGTCGTCATAGGGTGATGCTGGTGGCTCGTGCGTAAACTGACGTTTCCAGGTTTCAATACGAGCCGTATTGACAGGTTGGTGATCAGACACGTCGCACTTCAGCCAGATATCAGTGCCCTGGTCGGTTATGTCAACCGACAATTCATCAATTAACCGGCGGGCGTTGTTGAGGGCGTCGGCGGCTGCTTCGGTCTGATAGCGACGGCGGTCCTGCAATCGGGCCGCTATGCGCCAGCCTTTCTCCTTATCCGCAATGATGCCCAGCTTCAACGAACTATATCCGCCACCCGCTAGCGCCAAGCGAGCCACTTCTGAAACAGCCGTAGCAAAGGTTGTCTGTGCTGCCAGCGAAAACCCGCCGAGTTCGGCTAGCTTCATGCTACGTTTATGGACCAAAATAAGGTCCATTTCATTGTCCAGGTTCAACCTTGTCAGTTCATGCATAACATCAGTAAATTCGAGCGACTACTACTGACATGTCATCAGTACGGCGCGCGAATTCTTTATATATAGCGGCCGCCAGCACCGTAGCGCTGTAGCGACTGATATTTGGGTAACGGGCCGGGTTCCAACGGGTCTGAATACCATCAGATGCCATTACCATACACTGGCCAGGTTCGTACGGCAATTCATGCTCGGTCAGGGTTCGAGGCAGGTTGTAGCCAAGAATACCATTCTGAGGTATAAAGCTTTTCTGCTGATAGGTACCACTCAGCTGTGTTTTGATATTACCAACTCCGCAAAGCTTCCACTTTCGATTTTCAAACTCAAAAATAGCCGCTGTTCCCACCAAACCTCGTGTTCCGATTGCTGATTGGTGAACGGCATCTAACCACCCGGCGGGATTAGAACTACGCTGTTGCTCTAACACCCGGATTGCCTGCAGAACGGCTGACTGCGCCGGTTCACCGTGCCCTAATCCGTCCCCCAGAAACAGTTTCAATGCTGTAGTCGTCAGCCGAGAATACACCTGATCACCACAGGCGGTTTCGCCCAACTTTGGCACGACTACCGACTGAACATCGGCCAACGCAAGCGTAATGGGAGCTATTGTTGGCTTTTGGTAGACACGTACAAGGGCAACTGTTCCCCAGCCTGGCAACGAGTACATTTGAAATAAGTCGGCTAATCGTTTGATAGCGCCCAGCCCGTGTCCTAACGAACTGCCTGTCGAAACGCCATCCATCATCATACGAGCAAGGTCATTTATACCCGGACCACTGTCTACACTGATGAGTTCAAGCCCAGAATTGGTTCCGTTACGTATAGGACGCACGAGTAGCTCACCATCGCTAGCATACTTAACTAAATTAGATGTCAGTTCGGCTATAATAATATCAACTTCACCAACTTTTTTTGCCGAAAATCCTAACTGAGTGCTTAATAACTGGACTGTGCGTTTGATAACGCCTACGTAACTACCGTCTGTGACAGGATACGAGCGATGGGGTGTGTTATCCATGCGTCCACATAATGATCGTTACCGTAGTGCCCTCACCGACCACGCTGGTTAACGTGAACTCATTAACCAATCGCTTGGCCCCAGGTAGCCCCAATCCCATTCCGGTTCCTGTCGAGTAGCCATCCATCATTGCTTTATCAATGTTTTCGATCCCGGGTCCTTTGTCGGAAAAGGTAAGTCGTATGCCCTTTCGTCCCCCTTGGCGGATATACTCTATTTGCGAATCTCCCCCCGCTGCATAGTTCAACATATTTCGGGCGAGTTCGCTGGCGGCCGTGATTAGCTTCGTTTGGTATAGGCTATTCAGGCCTGCCTGAGTGGCTAACTGACGAATCTGTCTGATAAATGATATGACTTCGGACTCCTGCCGAATGATGTACGTTTCCGTCGCGAGCACCTCAATCGTCGTCGAATTCGACATGATCACTGGCCCCGCTGGCGGGTTCCGTTTTGGTGCGCAGTAGTTCTATGCCTTTTTCAACATTGAGTGCTGTCTGTATTCCGGTTAGGGGTAAACCCAGCTCAACTAACGTAATGGCGACAGCGGGCTGCATACCAACTACCACCGTTTCTGCATCTAAAATCCGAGCCATGCTGGCAATGTTGCTCAGAACGCGCCCCATAAACGAATCAACTATCGTAACAGCTGATATGTCGATCAATACACCTCTGGCGTTGACCTTAGCTATCTGACTAATGAGGTCGGCCTCCAGGTCGAGGGCCAGACGGTCGTAGAGATCCACCTGTATTGTCACTAACAAGTACTGACCTATCCGCAAAATGGGTATACGCTCCATAGTAACGGCGTTATAAAGTCAGAGAAGTTGATGATGGTCTGCGAATTTCCAGGCGCATCGTGGCGAAGGCATGACGGAGGGCGCTAGCCATTGTGGCTTTCGTAACTACATGAGACAGATCTATTCCTAAATGCACGATGGTCTGCGCAATCTCAGGGCGGATACCACTGATAATGCACTCCGCTCCCATCAAACGGGTAGCATTTACGGTCTTAATCAGGTGCTGCGCTACCATGGAATCTACCGTGGGAACACCCGAAATGTCTAGAATGGCGATACCGCTGCCGGTACGAACGATCTCCTGAAGCAGATTCTCCATGACAATCAGTGCCCGCGAGCTGTCCAGTGTTCCGATCAAAGGCATGGTCAAAACTCCATCCCAGACCTGCACAACTGGCGTCGAAATCTCGGTCATTTCGTTCGTTTGCCGCCTTATCACTTCCTCTCGTCCCTGAATAAATGTCTCGAACGTAACAACGCCCAGACTATCAATAAGCTTACTAATTTTAAGGATTTCGTCGAGTAATTGTTGTGGATTATCAGCACGCTCGTGCTGAAGAATTTCGATCAGAGCATCTTTCAAGCTAAATATGTAAGTACCTGTTTCGCGCGGTGTAAACCCCTGACGGGCCCGGGAGATTGAAATACTTGACAATAATTCATAAAGTGGACTTGAGCTTGAAGAGTCCAGGCGGGAGAGGTTTTTAGTAGCGATCTCTTCTACCAGTGTACTCAAAAGCTCTTCCGACTGCGCTCGTAAGTCATCATTATTCATGAGGTCATCCCGCAGTCCCTCGTCGGCTAACTGGTTCTTCATCCACAAGGTTAGGATTTGTTTCTTCCTCTGGCGAAGTATACCGATAATCGAATCATTCATAAGTATAGATTATAACCTACCAAATATACTAAAAGGTTTATTAATCAGACGGCCCTCAGAGATTAATACTTAATCATTTGTCCGTCGAACAGACTTCATTCTCCAGCGTCTTCAACTCGCGTGTTCACTCCTACATAAACAAGAAACCACCCCTGCAAACAAGGGTGGTTTTCGACCAGTAGAATAAAACAAAATCTTAGGCGCTGGCCAGTGCTTCGGCACCACCCACAATTTCAAGAATTTCGGTCGTAATAGCCGCCTGACGGGTTCGGTTATATACCAACCGTAACTCTTTCAAAAGCTCACCCGCGTTTTCAGTGGCTTTATCCATTGCTGTCATTCGTGCTCCGTGCTCCGACGCATTTGAATCCAACACTGCTTTGTAAAGCTGTATCTTCAACGTTTTCGGAATCAGCTCCGTAATGATTTCTTCTTCGGATGGTTCGAACGTATAGTTGATCGCTGAAGCAACCGAAGCACCAGCCGGAGCTTCCGTGGCAACAATCGGTAGCATCTGCTCAGTCCGAACAATTTGCACCGCTGCATTACGGAACTCGTTGTAGATTACTTCAACTACATCGTAACGCCCCGTCGCAAAACCATTCATAACCTCTTCGGCCGCTTGCCGTACAGTTGCAAAATTCAGCGAGCTAAAGATGTCAACGTGTGTGGTGTTCACTTTAAAGCCACGGCGTTGAAACGCTTCTGCGCCCTTCTTACCGATGGCCATAATTTCAACATTACCCGAACGGGCCTGGGCTGCGTATTTCTCATCCATTAATGCCAGAGCTCCTTTCACGGCATTCGTGTTGAATGCACCGCACAGTCCACGATCCGACGTAACGACGATTAACAGTACCCGCTCCACAGGCCGCGCCTGCTTGTAAGGACTTTCTGACGCAGTTTCAGCACCCGCCGAGACTGTGCCAAGCATTTGGCTCAACTTCTTGGCATAGGGCCGTAGTTGCGTAATGTTGTCCTGAGCCCGGCGCAACTTAGCAGCCGCCACCATTTTCATGGCTTTGGTGATCTGCTGGGTTGAATTAATCGATGCAATGCGGGCGCGTACTTCTTTTAGAGATGCCATGTTTCAGTGAGTAAGCTACTAAGTGAGCAAGTAATAAGTGCTGAGTGAATTCACTTAATAACTTACAACTTGCTCACTTACAACCATTACTAATAATTAGCCGATAAATCAGCTGCTACTTTCTTAAGAGTCGCCGTAGCTTCATCCGAGAGCTTACCAGCGCGGAGATCACTCAGTACGTTTGGATATTGCGCATTAAGCACCATGGCGAACTCACTCTCAAACGCCTTCACTTTGTTAACTGGCACTTTGTCCAGCAAACCATTGGTCGAAGCGTAGATGATAGCGACTTGCTGCTCTACAGGTACCGGCGCATACTGCGGCTGTTTCAGCATCTCCTGGTTCCGGCGGCCCCGTTCGATCGTCAATTTAGTCGATGCGTCAAGATCCGAACCGAATTTGGCGAAGGCTTCCAGCTCGCGGAACTGGGCCTGGTCCAGTTTCAGCGTACCAGCCACTTTCTTCATCGATTTGATCTGCGCGTTACCACCCACGCGCGATACCGAGATACCTACGTTGATGGCTGGCCGGATACCCGAGTTAAACAGGTTCGACTCCAGGAAGATCTGTCCGTCTGTAATCGAGATTACGTTCGTTGGGATGTAAGCCGATACGTCACCAGCCTGTGTTTCGATGATTGGCAGCGCCGTCAGCGAACCACCACCTTTCACCTTGCCTTGCAGCGATGGTGGCAGGTCATTCATATTTTTAGCGATGTCGTCGTTGGCGTTGATCTTCGCGGCCCGCTCCAGCAAGCGGCTGTGCAGGTAGAACACGTCACCAGGATATGCTTCGCGTCCTGGTGGGCGACGCAGCAGCAGCGACACCTCGCGGTAAGCCACCGCCTGCTTCGACAAATCGTCATATACGACCAGCGCAGGACGACCTGTATCGCGGAAGTATTCACCGATGGCAGCCCCCGTAAATGGCGCAAAGAACTGCATCGGCGATGGGTCCGACGCGTTAGCCGATACGATTACGGTGTAGTCCATGGCACCCGCCTTGCGCAACGTAGCTTCTACCTGTTTCACGGTCGATGCTTTCTGACCGCAGGCTACGTAGATACAGAACACGGGCTGACCTTTGTCGAAAAATTCTTTCTGGTTGATAATGGTGTCTATCGCCACGGCGGTTTTACCCGTCTGACGGTCACCAATGATCAACTCCCGTTGCCCCCGTCCAATAGGAATCATGGCGTCGATCGCTTTGATACCCGTTTGGAGTGGTTCGTTTACTGGCTGACGGAAAATTACGCCCGGTGCTTTACGCTCCAGTGGCATCTGAAATAATTCACCCTGGATGGGCCCCATGCCGTCGATCGGCTGGCCAAGGGTGTTTACAACGCGACCTAAGATACCATCACCTACATTTACGTAAGCAATCTGATCGGTACGCTTAACCGTGTCTCCTTCTTTGACGTCCGAATAGTCGCCGAGCAATACTGCTCCGACGTTATCTTCTTCCAGGTTCAGAGCCATCGCCTGAAGCCCATTGTCGAACGACAGCAACTCGCCGGCCTGCACTTTCGAGAGGCCGTAGATACGCGCTACGCCGTCGCCGATTTGCAGCACCGTACCGACTTCTTCGAGTTCAGCCTCGGTTTGAGTTCCCGCCAGTTGCTGGCGCAGAATGGCTGATATCTCGTCGGGTCTTACGGATTCCATATGTGTATAATGAAAATGAACGATTGATTTTAGGCCGCAAAGGTACGATTAAAATTCGATAAAAACTTGTTTATGGCTAGAATTATGGGCTGAATGTTAGACTTTTCCGATACAGTGCCACGGCTCATTTAAACCGTTGACAGCTTAGTCAGACCGTTTGTCAAGATTCGGGTTATTTTCCAGCAGGCGCATTGGTAAAACCCAGAAGAAACAACTACTTTTATCATTCATCTCTTCTGATCACAGGAAGTTGAAATTTCATTAAAAGCAGTATTTACCAAACTTTTCTGCTACTAGTTCACGTTTTACTACTAGATCAGTTACCTTTTACAATCACCTTGTTTCGTTCGCATGAAGTTTAATCAATGGATGCTGGCTAGTATGATGTCGGCTTTTTTTATCGCTGGTTCGGCTACCGCCCAAGTTAAAAAACCGGCTGTTACTAAACCAGCTTCGGGTGCCAAGGCTACGACTAAAGTTAAACCCGCCACTGGTGCAACCTTAGCCTCTTCTCAAGACTCTATTAGTTATAGCATCGGCTTGTTCATGGCTCAGAATATGCAGCAACAAGGCATAACGAGTGTCAACAGTGCATTGCTTGCTAAAGGATTAGAGGACGCGATGAAAGGCCAACAGGGTCCGTTGTCATTAGAGCAGGCCAGCCAGGTTATGTCTAGTTTTATGCAGAAGCGAACGGCAGCCCGCAGTGCTGAGAATCAGAAGCTATCTGCAGAAAACAAAAAAGTGGGCGATGCGTTCCTGGCAGAGAATAAAACGAAGCCGGGCGTAACGACAACGGCCAGTGGCTTACAATATTCGGTTGAAAAAGAAGGCACTGGCGCTAAACCAACGGCCACAGATCGAGTTAAGGTACATTACACCGGCAAACTCCTGGATGGTAAAGTGTTCGACAGCTCTGTAGAACGCGGGCAACCAGCCGAGTTCGGGGTTACTGAAGTGATTAAAGGCTGGACAGAAGCGCTTCAACTAATGCCAGTCGGTTCTAAATGGAAATTATACATACCGGCCGAACTCGCTTATGGCGATCGTGGAGCTGGACAAGAAATCAAACCCGGCTCAACGCTGGTGTTTGACGTTGAGTTGCTTGATATTGTTAAACAATAAAGAGTGAAAGAGCGAATGAATGAAAGAGTGAAGTACCTGTTGGTTAGTAATAATTCGCTCTTTCATTCACCGCTACGGCGGACCGTTCTTTCGCCATAAACCTGGGTAATATAGATGAAGAAGTATCTGGTGACCCTTGTGCCCGTGCTGATGTTAAGCTTTCAGCCGGACTCGCCTTCTGGGGCGTCTGCTTTAGATAAAGCGGCCCTTAGCGCCCTACCACCGTCCTCTACGATTGACGACCTGAAGCCGTCTGTTTCGCAGGAGAAAGTGGAAACCTTAGTAGCCAAACTGTTGACGACTTACCATTATCGGAAGGTGCGCCTTAACGACTCACTATCGTCAGTTGTTTGGGACAATTATTTGAAAGAAGTTGACAACAATAAGACCTACTTACTGGCCTCAGATGTTGCCGCTTTTGAGAAATACCGCTACCAGATTGATGATGCCCTGGTCAATGGCGACCTAACAGCAGCTTATGATCTGTATAACGTGTTCCGTAAACGCCAACAGGAACGGAGCCAGTTTATTAAAGATCAACTTAAGAAACCTTTCGTCTTCACCACTGATGAAAGCCTGAATATGGACCGTGAGAAAGCGGCCTGGCCTAAATCGGTAGAGGAACAGAATGACCTGTGGCGCAAGATCCTGAAAAATCAGGCGCTTGAGTTGAAGCTCAGCAGCCGGAGCGACAGCGCCGTAGCGGCCTTAATGACCCAGCGTTACAACAACTTAGATAAGGCGTATAACCGGATCAAAAGTGCCGATGTATTCCAGTTCTACATGAACTCGTTTGCCGAGGCCCTTGACCCGCATACAAACTACCTTTCTCCTACAAACGCTGATCGTTTCAATCAGGAAATGAGCCAGTCGCTGGAGGGTATTGGCGCCATGTTGCAGGAAGATGGTGACTACATTAAAATCACAAACGTACTACCGGGTGGTCCGGCCTTTAAGAGTAATCTGCTTAAAGTAAACGACAAGATTGCGGGCGTAGCCCAGGGTGACAATGGCCAGATGGTGAACACCATGAATTGGCAGGTAGATGAGGTTGTTAAACTCATCAAAGGGCCCAAAGGTACGGTTGTGCGCTTGCAAGTTGTTTCACCTGACGCCATTGCTGGGGCTCCGCCGAAAGAGATTCGTTTGGTTCGTGAAAAGATTAAGCTTGAAGAGCAGCGGGCCAAGAAAGAAGTGATTGAAATCACTGACAATGGCAAGCCATTCAAAATTGGCGTGATCAACGTGCCAATGTTCTATCGCGATTTTGAAGGTGCTCGCAAACGGGAAGAAGGTTTCAGCAGCACCACCAGCGATGTGAAAAAGTTTGTGGAAGAGCTAAAAGGCGAAAAAGTAGATGGTATTGTGATTGACCTGCGCGACAACGGCGGTGGTTCATTGACAGAAGCCATCAACTTAACGGGCCTGTTCATTCCCAAAGGACCAGTCGTGCAGGTTCGTGAGTCGACGGGTGAAACGGAAGTTTACACTGACCCCGACCCGTCGGTAACCTACGATGGCCCAATGGCTGTGCTGGTCAACCGATTCAGCGCATCAGCATCAGAAATTTTCGCGGCTGCCATTCAGGACTACAAGCGTGGTATCATCATTGGCGGGCAAACCTTTGGTAAAGGTACCGTACAGACGCTGATTGACCTTAACCAGTGGCTACCGAAAGAACCTGAGAAGGTTGGTCAGGTTAAGATGACGATCCAGAAATTCTACCGCATTAACGGTAGCAGCACTCAGCACAAAGGCGTAACGCCCGACATTCAGCTACCTGAGGCTTTCTCAGCGGAGGAATATGGCGAAAGCTCACAAGCTAGCGCGCTACCCTGGGACCAAATCAACTCGACTCGGTATGACGTATCGCACGGTATCGACGATAAGGTTCTAAGCCGCCTACGTGACCGTTTCGATCAGCGGCTCAAGTCTGATCCGGAACTGAAGCAACTGGCGCAGGATCTGGCTGATTTTAAAAAGGCGAAAGAGAATAAGGTGGTGTCGTTGCAGGAGTCGAAGCGCCGGAAAGAGCGGGAAGAAGCTGAGCGGAAACGAGCGGCCGCCAACAAGGTATCGCAGATAACGTCGCCAGTTGACGAAACCGGAACGCCGTCGCCGAATGCACCGAAAAAGAAGAAAGACCTGTATCTGAATGAAGCAGGTATGGTGCTGGCTGACTACATTTTAGCAGTCAATAAATAACATAGATACAGGCTAAGCCGCCAATGGCTTTTGACTGTGCTCATAGAAAACCCCGCGCTGCAAACTGTTGCGCGGGGTTTTCGTTTTATATACTATCCAACAAGCGTAACCTAATTACCGATTTCCGGCATGTGGTATTTTCTAATCAAGCAAAACACACTCGACACGGGACAATACCAGGCTCTCCAGAAACGAGCTTTACTAACCGAAGTAGAATTATTCAATGAGCCGTACGAAAACTGGTACGTGTTTTCGGTCAACAAAGATGATTACCATACCTTCATGGATCACCTCGACCGCGCAGGCATCGGCTACGATCTGGCTACGGAGCGGCCGACACGGGATGAGATGCTAGCCAGAATGCGGTAATATTAATGAACGATTGGAACGGTATTATCAGACGGCACAGTCATGGCTAAATCTACGCGACGTACCCGCCGAAAGAATCGCCACGTGAGTAAAATAGCCGCCAGCGTAAGTCCTGCCAGTAAACCAATCCAAACGCCTACAGCATCCATCTTAAACGGAAATGCCAACACGTAACTCAATGGCAAGGCTACTCCCCAGTACGAAAACAAAGTGATCAGCGTTGGCACATTCACATCCGACAGGCCACGCAACCCACCCAAAGCCACAACCTGAATACCATCGGAGAGTTGGAAAAAACCGGCCATAATAACCAGGGCGGCTGCAATGCGCATTACCTCAGGGTTGTCGCGGATGTACAGCGTGACCAGCCAATCGTTAGCGGTTAAGAATAGTAGAGCCGTTACGCTCATAAACCCAACGGATAATCCAAAGGCCGCTATACCTGCCCGAAGAATTCCTTCCCGGCTGGCTCGACCAACAGCGCTTCCAACCCGAATGGCAGCCGCCGACGATATACCTGTTGCCATCATGTAGGTGACCGACGCCATATTGATCGCAATCTGGTGAGCAGCCAAACGGTCTTCGCCCAACCAACCCACAATAACCACGGCCAGCGAGAACGTAGCGACTTCAAAAAAGAACGTCAAGCCTCCTGGTATACCCAGCCGAAGAATGGTCCAGGCTTCGTCAGCGCAAGGCAACGAGGCAAAAGCTGATGTCAGAAAAGGGGCAAAACGGTTTGCTCGATAAATATACAACAACATGGCTCCGGCCATGAACAGCCTCGATAGGAGCGTAGCCATGGCTGATCCCATCAACCCTAGTTCAGGAAATGGACCAATCCCGGTAATAAGTACATAGTTAAATAAGGCGTTTATGGCGAGCGCCGACAACGTAATGACCATAGCCACCCGTGGGTAGCGCAGTCCGTCGCAGAGTTGCCGGGCCGCCACGAATACCAAGAGTGGTAGCAACGAAGCACTCAGTATGAGCATAAAATCGCGGGACAACCGAGTCACCTCAGGAGTCTGCCCAAACAAGTCGAAGTTATACGCCAGTAGTACCGACAACCCACCCAGCAGCAGGCTTAGCAACACACCAACGCGTAAACCCGCCCGAAATAGTCGGTTTACAGCCGCAGCATCGTTCTGACTATGCGCTTTGGATACCAAAGCCGCTACAACCGACAAGCCACCCACACCAATGCTCGACATTAGAAATGACAGGGAGTTAGCCAGCCCGGCCGCTCCTAAGGGTACCGCTCCTAAAAGCCGTCCGACGAAAAGATTATCAGTCACGCCCATCAGCACCACGCCTAATTGAGCAATCACAATCGGAATACTCAGCCGAAGCGTATCAACGAACTCGGAGCGGTAAACGCGTAGCAGCGGGCGGTAAGCAAACAACATACACCAGATAATTAGGTCACAAAGGTACGGTTTCTATCAAGTAAGGCTTCGAGTGGTTTTACGGGACTTCAGTCTAAATCAAAATAGCTTATTGGTACTACTATAGACCGGATGAATTAATTTTTTTTGCGATAAAACCGTCTATACGTTTAGCTTTGTGCGGCCTACAGAAAAGCACTGAAATTGAGCGCCTTAGTATCTACCAGAAGCCTGTCGGTAAGACTATATTATTCGTCAACGACCCGTTTTCAACCGTCCTATGGTATCACCAACTATACCGCCTACCCATTCACCGGAGCGATTACAGACACTGTGGGCGGGAGTCCGACGGAAAGAGTATACTAGCCTAACCGAGTTATACCGGCACATCTATGCTGATCTGCTCAATTTTGGTATGTTGTTCGGGCACGATGGGGCAACCACTAAAGATGCTATCAATCAGATTTTCCTGGAAATTTGGGAGCGTGGGGAGGCTTTGCCTGCCGTCGACAATGTACGCTCGTACCTGATCACATACCTGCGCCGGAAACTCCTCCGCGAGTATGAACATAGCAGCCGATTCAGTGAATTAAACGACAACGAATTAGTGAGCCAGCGGTCGTACGAAGAGGTAGTGATTCAAGCGCAGCAGGAAGACCACATTCGGCAACGGCTGCAGGCAGCATTGGCCCAGCTAACGCCCCGTCAGAAAGAACTAATTGAGATGCGCTTTTTTCGCGGTCTCTCAAACGAGGCCATCTGTCAGGCAACGGGCATGAACGTCAACACCGTGTACAACACAATTTCGTCGGCCCTGAAAACCTTACGGCAAACACTTGGTCAGGAAGATTATTTCAATCTCCTGACGTGGTGGCCACTGCTGTTTCCCTTTGTACTTCAGGTGGAATCACTATCCGATTTATAAATACTATTTTTCCTTGTGAGGTTTTGCCCAGCTGCTGCACTATGGAGTAGCACTTCATCAACAACCTCAACACATGTGCAACTTATGATGACCGTAACGAATGAATCACGAAAACTACACGGTTGACGACTTCCTGATGGACGACCAATTCCTCGCGTATTGTCGGGGAAGCGATCCGGCAGCCGTAGCCTTTTGGGAAACGTGGCAGTCAGGAAAACCACCTAACCTGGTGGCTTTTGAGAAAGCCAAACGGCTTCACAACGTACTAAGTGGCCAAAAACCGCGCCTGGATGAATCCTTGCAGGAACTGGAAACGCTGATTCATAATCAGAATCAACCGGCTCAGGTCATACCCATGCCCGTTCCCAGACGGTCGCGGGTTACCTTCCAGTGGTGGGCCGTGGCGGCTTCTGTTCTGGTAGTGAGTACGCTGAGCTGGTTAGGCTATCAGTACTGGAACAACCAGTATGTGACCTATAAAACTGCCTACAACCAGCGGCAAAGCATTCAATTGCCCGATGGCTCTACGGTGACCCTGAACAGCCATTCTGTACTCAGGCATCGACGTAACGCCTTTTCGGAGGATGGTCGGTCGGTTGAGTTAGAAGGCGAGGGCTATTTCTCCGTTCGGCATCTAACCACCCACGCCCCTTTTCGGGTCAGGACCAATGGGGCTTTCGACGTTCAGGTGCTGGGCACTGAGTTTAGTGTATATGACCGCCCAGCCCTGCATCGTGTCGTACTAAACACGGGGCGGGTTCAGGTAGATTTTCACGATAAACGGGCGGATGTCATACTGCAACCAGGGCAACTGATTGAAACAAGCGACACAGTTCAGCCAACAAAACCACGTACCGTCCGCGCTGATCAATATAATGCCTGGCTCCGGAATCAGTTGGTGTTCGAGAATACGAGCCTGAGCGAAGCCATTCGCACGGTAGAAGAACAGTTTGGAGTTAAGGTGCAGGTTGAGGGCGTCGATCTGAAAAATCGTACGGTAACAGGCATTTTACCAATTAATGAACCAGAAACGGTTCTGAATGCGCTGGCAGAACTAGCGCAACTTAACATTCGCCAAAAGGATAATGTCTTTGTTCTAAGTCGTCAATAACTGGTAGTCGAGCATGCAGTTTATAGGGTCCGCCCTGACCAAGCGGGCGTCGTTCAGTACGTATTTGATAAGTTATCTGCTTACAGTTGGCGTTGTCGCTTTCGGGCAAACACCCATGTCATTACGCGACGGGTTAAAGAAGCTTAATCAAATGAGGGGTGTGTATTTCCTGTATGATCCGCAGGTGATTGACGGGCAGACGATACGGGCACCCCTCAACTGGAAAGCCGATACGGAACCACTGCTGACCCAACTCCTGGCGGGTACTAACTTGTCATTCCGCAAGGTCAGCGATTGTTACCTGATTGAGCCAGAAAACGAGCGAATAAGGCCTGGCTCACCAACCCCTCCCCCCAGCCGACGCTTCACCATTAACGGGTTTGTCAAAGAGCATAACAGTGGCGAACGGCTCGTTGGAGCCACCGTATTTGTAGCCGGAAAGTCAGGAACGATGACCAATAATTACGGCTTCTACGCGCTCTCACTGCCAGAAAGCGACAATGTGGAGCTGATCATTTCTCTGGTGGGCTACCAGCGCGTTTACCGGCGCATCCGGCTGGATCGCGACCTGACCTTAAACGTAGAACTGATCAACAATGACCTTCTCGACGAGGTTGTGCTCACCTCCGACGCCACCGAACGTGCCGGATCGAGCCCGCAAACGAGCCAGCATACGTTACCCATGCCCCTGGTCGAGAGTGCCCCCATGATAGCAGGCGAGAAAGACGTACTTAAGACACTCCAATTTATTCCGGGTGTTCAGAAAGAGACTGACGGTCAAGTGGGGTTGCACGTACGCGGGGGAGGCACCGATCAGAATCTGCTCATTCTGGATGAAGCACCCGTGTACAATGCCAATCACTTATTCGGGTTTGTTTCGGCCTTCAACGTTGATGCGCTTAAAAGTGTACGGCTGCAAAAAGGAGGCTTCTCGGCGCGGTATGGAGGAAGATTGTCATCGGTAGTTGACATGAACATGCGCGAGGGAAATAAAGAAAGCGTTCACGGCGAAGTCGGCACGGGTTTAATCGCATCGCGTTTGCTGCTCGAAGGCCCTATTATTCGTAATAAAGCGTCGTTTCTGATTACGGCCCGGCACACAAACTTCAGTTCATTACTCGGTGGCTTCGTAGCTGGTTTAGCGACTAATTACACCGGCACGAACTGGAAGGCCAATTTCTACGATCTAAACGCCAAAGTAAATATCGAGTTAGGCCGTCGTGATCAATTGTACCTGAGTGGCTATTTCGGTCGTGATTTTTTTGGGGGTGGCGATAGCCTGGATCGTAACCGCCGGTGGGAGAATGTTATACAGTGGGGAAACGCAACCAGCACCCTCCGGTGGAATCACCTCTTCAGCGAGCGACTATTTTCCAATCTATCACTCATTTACAGCCGGTACAACTTCACGACGCACACGAAATATATTCCGTATGATTCGTCGGACCCGACAGTGGCCCAAAACACCTGGCGGTATTTTAACAACCTAACGGATTACACCGTCAAGTACGATCTCGATTATTTTCCGAACCTGGCGCATCAGGTACACGCAGGCCTGGCCGTAACCCAACGTTCGTTTCGGCTCAACGGCTATGAAGTGATTAATTCTGAAGCCTTGATCCACCGGGCTCATCACGAAACGACTCAATCCGTTGAAACCTCAGTCTACGCCGAAGACAGTTGGGACATAAGCAAACGGATCAAAGCTACCATCGGCGGCCGGGCTACGCTGTACCGTATTCAGGACCAGTCATATACACGAGTAGAGCCGCGGGTGTCAATGGCTGCGAAGCTCAACGAAACCACGGCGTTACGTGCGTCCTACGCCCACATGAACCAGTTTGTTCATCAGCTAACGAACACCGGCGAAGGCTTACCCACTGACCTTTGGGTCCCGGCTACCCCTCAGGTGAAACCCCAGCAGTCGCGCCAGGCGGTGCTGGGCCTCGTTCACGACCTGACGCCGAAGTGGCAACTGACCATAGAAGCCTACCAAAAATGGATGCGGCACATTGTCGGCTATCACCCCTACGCCGATTTTATTGACGTAACGAACGCAAAGGGAGCCGAAGGTATCCGGTGGGAACAAAATGTGACGAGTGGTCACGGCCACGCATCGGGCGTGGAGGTGATGATCCAGCGTAAAACCGGTCGGCTCTCCGGTTGGATAGCGTATACCTGGGCTATAACGCGGCAAGTTTTTGAGGAGCTCAACAATGGACAACCGTTTTACCCGTCTTTTGACCGTAGACATACGTTGTCGTGGGTAGGAGCTTACGAGTTCACCCCAACCCTAAAACTGTCGGCATCGTGGTCATACAGCTCCGGAAATCCGCAGTCGTTACCCGTGTCGGGCGTACCCAGCTTTGGGCATCTGGGTTTAGGTAAAACCGGGCCGCCAGCAACGTCGGGCGAGTCGCTCTTTGGGTCGGAAGGCCCTCTGGTACAAGTGCGGGATTCGTACAATAAATTTCGGGCGGAGCCGACTCACCGGCTTGATCTTAGCCTCCAAAAAACGTTCGTGGCCCGGCGACTCTCACACACGCTTGAAGCAACAGTGGTCAACGCTTATGGCCGACGTAATCCTTTTTACTACGATCTGCATCTGGATGCCAGCAATCAGTTAGTGCTTAAACGGGTGTCTCTGTTTACTTTTATCCCATCCATTAGTTATACCTTACGATTTTAACCAATGCGGTGGTGGATACTCGTCATACTGACCGTAAGTATGGTCGGCTGCTTAAAAACAACGGATGAAATTGACCGGGCCCGGCTGTCCTCCGACCGTGACTCGAAGCTATACGTTGTTTGCTTTATATCACCGCAAGACACCATCCTGTCCGCTAAAGTGGCCATGTCCGAACCCAAAGTTATTGCAGCGGCCAGCCCTGCTCTCCTCATTAAAACAGCGACTGTTACGATCAGCGACGAAGAGCAGAGCGTTACGCTACCCTACGATAGTGCGGTGGGTTATTACCGGGCTAATCCGGCTGGTAAATTGGCCATTCGGGCAGGCCGGACGTATCGTCTTACCGTTTTGATGGACGAAAACCGTCGGGTGACCGCTCAGGCTACGGTACCGGTGCCGGTTCAAATTCAGCGGGTACAAGTTGACTCAACTGTGGCAATTACCGGCAGTAACCAGTTTGTACTGTACACGACTACTATTTATTGGAATTCGCCGGGTGGCCTGAATTACTACCGGGGCTGGGGCCAATTCACCCAAACCATACGCGATAATAAGCCTGGGCAACCGGACGAAACGCGCATTAGCCAGCCGTCTTTTTTCGTCGATCGCGAAGACAACGTTGGGCCTAGCCTCCGATCGGTAACGGGTACGCACACACTACTTGCTCCGGCTCCGGCTCAAATTCGGACAAAAGCCGCACACATCGGTCTTTTCAACACGGATGTAAATTATTACCGCTACCATACCACGCTGCGTGAACAGCTCAGTACGCCCAATAACTCACTAGCCGAAACGACTGGTTTATTCTCTAACATCGACGGAGGCTATGGTGTCTTTGCCGCTTACAACGCCACGTATGTTGTCGTTCGATAAGAGAGAAATTAAGGCTTCTTAAACAGCCGTAGCGTTTTTCTCCTAGCTTCCGTTTCAGTCGCTGGCATACAAAAAGAAAAAGGGCAAGCTTAGCGCTCGCCCTCATCTTACTTCCGATACACAATGATTATGGTAACAGCACCTGATCAATGACGTGGACAACACTGTTGATGGTCACAATGTCAGCAGCCGTTACGTTGCTTGGACTGGCGTTGCCGTTTCCTTTGACCGTCACAGACTGGTTCATGCCGACTGTTACCAGCACTTTACCACCCTGTAACGTACTCACTTCGTCGGTGCGCAGGGTGGACGAGAACTCCCGGCCACTCACAACGTGGTACGTTAAAATACGGGCTAACACAGCTGGATCAGCCGCCCGGATGGCATCAATGGACGCAAAACCAGCCGCCTGGAAAGCCGCGTTAGTGGGGGCAAACACGGTGAAATTACCGGTTGCCAAGGCCTGAACCAAACCGGCCCGCTGAACGGCCGCTACTAAATAGGACAGATTCGGATTGGTAGCCGCTACCTCTACAACATTACCGGCAGGTGGTAAGAGTACCCGATTGATAACGTGAATCAGGCCGTTGGTCGCCCGTATGTTGGCCTGCTGAACGAAGATACCGTTCACTGATACCCCTTGCCGACGAGCCACCTGCACCTGCCCACCGTCGAGCGTGGTGAAGCCCGTAATACGCTCAGTAAATGTCTCCGTTGGAAACCGATTTCCAAGTACGTGATAAAGCAAGATTTTGCGGAGCGTGTTCACGTCAGCGTTGTTGATTGCATTCACATCGGCGAAACCAGCCGCCTGGAAAGCGGCATCCGTTGGGGCAAATACCGTCAGACTACCGGTGCTTAGGGCCGTTGCCAGACCAGCTCTTACGACAGCCGCTTTGAGTAAGGAGAAGCTGGGGTTTTCAACAACAATATCCGTAATTGACTTGGACACGGCGCCACCGGTGGGCAGTAATACCTGGTCAATGACATGAACAGCTCCGTTGATGGTAACCACATCAGGATTGACAAGGGTAGCTGGCGTTGCATTCCCAAGCCCTTGCACCGTTGCCCGGCCGGGTACCCGTGTGGTGGCCAGGGGGTTTCCTTCAAGCGTCGTTAAGCTTCCTTCGCTTAGTTGAGACGAAAACCGGCGCCCACTGACGACATGGTAGCGCAGAATACGGCTCAGCACGTTTGGATCAGCCGCCCGAATCGACTCAATCGTCGGAAAGCCAGCCGCCTGAAAAGCCGCGTTGGTGGGCGCAAAAACAGTAAGTGTTCCTGAAGCCAGCGCCTGTACCAGGTTGATTTCGCCCTGGCTAGCCCGCTGAACAGCCGCTACCAGATACGTCAGGTTTGGATTTGATACAGCCACTTCAACCGTATTCCCGGCGGGAGGTAACAGCACTCGGCCGATGACGTGAATGACACCGTTATTGGTTTCCAGGTCGGCTTGTGAAACAGAAATACCGTTGACCGACAGTCCTCCCTGGCGGGTTGCGTACACGGGTTCGCCATGAAGCGTAGTGAAACCCGCCAGTTGCAGCGGAATACTTTCTTCAAAAAAGCGGTTTCCACCAATTACGTGATAAAGCAGAATTTTGCGGAGCGTATTTACGTCAGCATTATTGATTGCGTTCGCATCGGCGAAACCAGCCGCCTGGAACGCTGCGTCGGTCGGCGCAAAAACCGTCAGGTTACCCGTACTTAAAGCTTCGGCCAATCCAGCTTTGATAACCGCAGCCTCCAGCAGTGTGAAATTAGGTGAACCCACAACGACATCCGTAATACTTTGGTTAACTCGTACTCGAGATTGGGAGGGCTGAGCAGATTCCTGCGGTTGAATCGCCCGGTCGCAGGCAGCTCCTATCAGAAGCGCTATCAGCAGCACGAACACACGTTGTGGGAGCAAAAACATCTGTTTCATAACAATCGGTAACTGGTTTTGAGTTGAAGAAGTAAATTCACTCCAACTGGGGTCTGGTATCTGACCGTTGCAGAGGAGCGTTCAAGTCTTAGTGCTTCCGACCGTCATGATCTCACAAAATTTTTTGCAAAAAATTAACGTATTAATATAAATCTACTGGTAGTCAGACAATTAACTAGTACATATCGACACCCATAATTGAGCGTTTAGCACTATTTTAGACTATTAAGTGCCGACGCTCACAAGTTAATTTCTGCAAAAAGCGACGTACTGGCTTACCGCCTTCTATCTATTAAGGCTATAGAGTCCCCTTCAAGGGTAATTCCTTGTCCCTTGCTCTATTCCTTTGTACTTTTGTTCTCTTTATCACGAACCCGGCAATGCCCTTGAAAGAATACGGCAGCAGTATCCAAAAGCTGGTTGACAACATGGTCAACATCGAAGATCGGGAGAAGCGTACCCGATACGCACACATCCTGATCGAGTTGATGCGGCAGATTCACCCGAATATGAAGGATGGTCAGGACTACTACAATAAGTTGTGGGATGACCTGTACATTATGTCCGGTTTTACGCTGGATGTGGATAGCCCTTATCCGCCACCGTCAGAAGAGGCCTTAGGGAAGAAGCCGCAACGGGTTCCCTACAATACTCACAATCTGAAGTTTAAGCACTTCGGCCGCAACGTTGATTTGCTGATCGCCAAAGCGTCGGCCATGGAAGACCTCGACGAACGGCGAGCGTTTGTGTCGTATCTGACGCGGCTGATGCGCACCTTTTACCAAGCCTGGAACAAGGAGTCGGTTGAAGACGAGACAATCTACCAGAGCCTGATCGAATTGTCGAACGGTAAACTCTACGACGACATTAAACTGATTCGCGAGCAGGGCCTTGTTGAAGCTACGCCCCGCGAACGAACCGGCGACCAAACGCAGCCCCAACGCATCAGCAGCAATAACTACCGGAACGACCGCGACCGAAATGATAATTCTGGACGGAATCGGAATAATGGCTCGGGCCCTCAGCGAAACTTCGGTAACAACAATCGAAACCGGAACGATAATCAGGGGCGCCCGAACAACGGCTCGGGTCCACGCAACTTTGGTAATCGGAATGACCGAGACGGCGGACAAGGCCGCCCCAACAACCGCGACCGGAATGACGGACAGGGCGGTCCAAATCGTAACAACGACCGTCGGAGACGGTAAACCGGTTAGTGATTTACAGGAGGTTGCCGACCGAGCGGTTTTAATACTATTTCCCCAAACAGGTTTGAATTGGAACAACGCCGAGGTCGTACAACGTAACTAACCAATCGTAATTCGTACATCGTAAATCGTATTTCATTTTGGCTTCATTTCAAATTACAGGCGGTCGCAAGCTCAAAGGCGAACTGATTCCGCAAGGGGCAAAAAACGAAGCCCTACAAATTCTTTGCGCGGTTTTACTCACCAAAGAACCCGTAACCATTCATAATATACCAGGCATTCGGGATGTCAATCAGTTGATCGATCTGCTCGGCGACTTGGGCGTTTGGGTTACTAAAATAGGCGAAAGTTCTTACCGTTTCGTAGCCTCCGACGTTAATCTGGACTATATTGAAACAGATACTTATAAGCGTAAAGCAGCCGCCCTGCGTGGGTCAGTAATGCTATTGGGCCCCATGCTGGCGCGCTTCAAGAAGGGTCGCATTCCGCGCCCAGGTGGCGACAAAATCGGTCGTCGGCGACTGGATACGCACTTTCTGGGTTTTGAAAAATTAGGCGCTCAGTTTAATTATGACGCCAACGATGGTGGGTACTACCAGGTAGACGCCAGCAACCTACGCGGCACTTACATGCTTCTGGACGAAGCATCGGTAACCGGCACAGCCAACGTACTGATGGCAGCCGTTATGGCCGAAGGTACTACTACCATTTACAACGCAGCCTGTGAGCCCTACTTGCAGCAGCTGAGCAAAATGCTCAACTCAATGGGTGCCAAGATTACGGGCGTTGGTTCGAATCTGCTCACCATCGAAGGTGTTTCTGAGCTGCATGGAACGGAGCATACGATGCTGCCCGATATGATTGAGATTGGCTCGTTCATTGGCATGGCAGCCATGACACAGTCGGAGATTACCATCAAAAATTGCCAGATTCCACAACTGGGTATTATTCCAGATCAGTTCAAACGGCTGGGAATCCAGATGGAGTTCCGGGGCGATGACATCTTTATTCCGGCTCAGGAACGTTACCAGATCGAGAGTTTTCTGGACGGTGGCATGATGACCGTGGCCGATGCCCCCTGGCCTGGCTTTACGCCTGATTTGTTAAGCATTGTGCTCGTAACGGCGGTTCAGGCCCAAGGTACGTTGCTTATCCACCAAAAAATGTTCGAGAGCCGATTGTTCTTCGTTGACAAGCTGATCGATATGGGGGCTCAGATCATTCTCTGCGATCCACACCGCGCTACGGTCGTTGGCCTAAACCGGCAATTGCCTTTGAAGGGCATCCGCATGTCGTCGCCGGATATTCGGGCGGGCGTTGCCTTGCTGATTGCTGCCATGTCGGCCCAGGGCACCAGCATTATCGACAACATCGAACAGATTGACCGGGGCTACCAGCACATCGACACCCGACTGAACGCCATCGGCGCCGAGATTACCCGGTTGTAACAGGAAGATTTAATGATTAGGCGCGGGGATTTCCCCGCACTTTTTACATTTATGCTATGTCATCGCTGAATGTGTTATTCTGGAATGTCCATAAGAAAAACCTGACTCCTCAAATTGTCAATCTTGCCTTAAGCAAAGACATTGATATTTTGGTACTGGCAGAAAACCCAGTGAGTTCAGTGCAGCTCATTCAAGCGCTAAACATAAGTGGGCCCTACTACTTTCAAAATCACCCGCTGTCTCAATGTAAAAAGATTACTATTGTCACTAAGTTTCACTACGACTTAATTATGCCGCAAGAGGAAGATCATCGCCTTACGATTCGACGGATTCGTTTACCAACAGGCACAGATTTCTTACTCACAGCACTTCACCTAGGAGGCAAAGGTAATTTCACGCCAGAGAGCCAAAGCGAAGCAGCATCATTAGTCGCAGAACAACTCATACGAGCCGAAGCTCGACTTGGCGTAGATCGTCACGTTGTGCTCGGAGATTTTAATATGAATCCTTTCGAGCCCGGTATGATTAAAGCCAATGGCTTCCACGGTACTATGTCGAGCGAGATTGCCGAACGCGGGTCCCGAACAGTACAAAAGCGGGAGTATACGTACTTTTACAACCCGACGTGGGGCTTGTTTGGCGATTTGAACAAAGACGTGTCAGGAACGTATTATTATCAACGTGCCGAGCATGTCTGCTACGAATGGAATGTGTTCGATCAGATATTGGTGCGACCAAGTACGATTAATAATTTTGTGAAAGGAAGTTTAGAAATTATTCATAGCGATAGTGTAACTTCATTGCTGACGAACCGAAACGTACCTAATGAAGATATGTACTCAGACCATTTGCCGTTATTCTTTACGCTGAAATTTTGAAATCATGGAGACACAAAACCTGTGGCCCGATTTTGCTATTGAAACCACTAAAAGCCCAAAAGCTATTTTAAAAGAGCAGGCAGGCTACTTGATGGCAAAGACTAACAATCTACTGTCGGCAGATGTTCAAACTGGCCAAAACAACCAAGATAGCATAGTACATGATTTTTATATAGTTGCTCCAGCCTTAAATAACTATCGCTTTAGAGTACTAACAATAGTACATGAAGCAATATATTACCCGCTAACCGTATTCTGGGATAAGTATAATGTTGATTTCACAGCTGAAAATCAGGAAGAATTCATCGAATTGTTGCGTAAGATATTTAAGGACCCTAGTACAATTCAAGTAATCTCTTCTCTTCTCTCTCAAAGCCTTGCTGAATAGACAACATCGAACAGATTGACCGGGGCTACCAGCACATCGATACCCGACTCAACGCCATCGGCGCCGAGATTATCCGGTTGTAATCATAATCCTCTCTACAAAAAGCGACTTGGGTTCATCCGAGTCGCTTTTTTCTTGGTAATAAGCCCATATATTGTCTTGATTACATCGAGGTCCAATAACCTACAAATAGCTGATAGAGCTTCTCAGTACTCAGCAAAATAAAAGCTGATAACTACCGCATTAAACCATCTTCCTTTTTTCTTGTCTTTAGTATGTTGCCCCGTTAACTTGGCGGCAGAAATAACTTTTTAGCAAATCAAATACACGATGAAAACGCTCCATTCCAACCTAACAATCTGGCTCTTAGCTGCGACCTTATCCGGCACTTCACTAGCAGCCTGCGCTCAGGCGACAACAGGCACGACGGCAGCGGCCGCCCCTGCTGATCCGGCCAAAAGTACGTTGCTCCAGCCCATGCAACAGATGGTGACTAAACTAAAGAAACTGCAGGCTACAGGTGACCCTGACTTTGACTATGCTTTGCAGGCAAAGGTTCACACCCAGGGCGGGCTGGATTTGATGAAGCAGGAAGTGCAGGCGGGCAAAGATACCTCGTTGAAAAAAATGGCGCAGACCTTAATGGCAGCAGCTCAGAACGACGTTACCATGCTCGACGGCACCATGAAGCAGATTAAACCCACACGGCCCAATCAGGCGTTTACCCAGCAGCAAAGCCGTAATATCGAAGCGATCAACCTAAAATTGCAGCAAACGGGTTCGAGCGACAAGCTAACCGGTGATATTGACAAAAACTTTGCCGCTCTTCTGCTCGATCAGCGGCAGGATGCCATCGATATGGCCAATACCTATCTGCAATATGGCAAGAATAGCACGTTACGGACCTATGCTGAGCAAATGATAGCCAAGGCAAAGCAGGAAATGGACCAAATCAAGGCGCTTCCTAAATAAAGAGAACATTGCCGTACGAGTAACAGTAGTAGCTTTACGCCTAACGTTACTCTAGCATGGAATTAGCTGACAAATTTATCCCGACGGCTGGTGTCGTCGGGATTTTACCTATGATCACGTACTTCTTCCTGGTCGTGACCACGTACGCCTTTCTTGGCCATTTCATTTTTGCCCTGGCGTCGCGTACCAGCGTCGGACCAGAACATCGTACCTCCCAAATTTTAACGGCTATGATAGCCGCCGTAGCAGGGCTCTCCTACTACCTGATTCAATATTATTACCACGATTTGCTGACGGAGTTAGCCAGAGTAACTGATCCTAACGACCGCCAAACCCTCATCCGCGAGTCGTACACAGCTATCGGGCAGTACCGTTACATGGATTGGGCCGTTACTACGCCTTTACTGCTTATTAAAATCTTGCTGATGCTACGGATACCGTTGCACGAAATCAAACGACCGTTGGCATCGCTTCTGGCTGCTGATTTTTTTATGATTCTGACGGGATATATAGGCGAGCAACAAATGTCGTTTGACAACGAAATTCTGGTTGGTCCTAAACTTATCTGGGGAGCCGTTTCGACACTTGGGTACGCCGTCATCCCCTTTGTTCTGTACCAACTGTGGAAACAGTTTGCCCATAGAGCGCTGCCGGAAGAGCAACAAGCCTACCGGTTAATGGCTCTGACAACCGTTACGTTCTGGGGTGTTTATCCAATTGGCTACATCCTAACCGTGTTCAATATAGATCTGAATTATATTCACATTGCCTTTACCATCGCCGATGTTATCAATAAAGTTGGTGTCGGCGTAGTAGCCTATTTAGCCAGTAAAACAGCAGTAGAAAGACGAGTGCCCGAAGATGCTGTAGCCACTGCTCATCAACTCGGCTAAACTGCAAATAATAATAAAGCAAACCCTCCCGGTTTATAGTCGGGAGGGCTCATTTGTGAATTTCTATTGGCTATTAGGCCAGGAATGGGGCCACAATTCGTAGCACGTCTTCTTTCGACAGCGGCTCATCCCAGGCTTCCGTTGCATTCTCGAACGGAACACCATTGACCCTTATATCTATTCCTGCCTGATTCGTATTGTCTTCGCCTGAGTAAATAGCGTCAGGAACGCCAGGGCTTCTATAACCGGTGATCCAGCCCTTTTGGCCACGTAAATCGCGTACGCGGGCCGCATGGCGAGCCTCAACGGAGTGAATCTGCAAAGCCGCCGTCAAGATAGGATCGTTGTTAATGAGCCGGGGCGCCTGTCCTTTATACGCCCGAACGCCCGTATCTTCAAACGCTTGCGCAAGCGTCAGAAACACCTGATAGTTGGTAAACGGATTAGGAAATGCCCCTTTCGCCGTGAAATCAAATCCTGGCTTCCGAACGGCCTGCCCACCTAATACTGATTGCAACAGTTTAACGTGAGCGTTTTCGTGCTTCTGAATTTGTCCGAAAACCACGCGCGACGTACCAGTCAGTAAGTTTGGCGTGTCCATGGCGACATTATAGAACTCAGCTTCGAGGTATTCGAGCGTTAGGGCGAAGTTTAACACGTCAACAACGGTTGGGTCAAGCGCCTGTCCGTACGCTTTATTCAAAGCCGACGCTAATACGGTCGGTGCTGCAACGGCAGCGGCTTTCCGACCAATCATGTTGAACATGTGACGGCGCGAAACGTGTTTCAGACGGTCGTAGACTTCCCCGTCCACCTTCTCCAGTTCAGAGATTATATTTTGTAAGTTCATTGCGTTGAGATCGTTTAAGCAGTTGGTAAATTATTAATCCGGAGGTCTTCTTTAATGAATCGCTTTGCTTCTGGCAATACCTGAGAGGGTAGCAGAGCGCGCTCTAAACCCGTAGTTGGGTCAATGACGTCATCGCCTGCAAAAGCCGTACTACCCGGACTGATTAACTCGCGAACAATTGCCGCATGGCGCGCTTCAACCGATACAATCTTACCCGAAATGGCTAGGTTGGTTGCATTGGTAAGCAACTGACCAGCTCCGTTATAAGCTGCGGTTGCCAGATCGGCGAAGCTTCTGGCTGTTTGCAAAACGCTGTCGCGACTCCGGAAATTTACACTGCTGTAATCGAGTGTCAACTGAGGAATGGCAAAGCTGCCAAGTACCTCTTTGAAGAATTTTTTGTGGGTGATTTCCTGGTTACGGAAGTCAATGAATATCTGACGTTCTTTCTCCGAAGCACCTTCGTAGAACTGATCCGTTACCAACTCAAGAAAGCGGAGTTCGGCCTGCTCTAGAGCAAACGCATAATTCAGTACGCCAATGTCACCCGAGCCTAAGTCAATGATATCACCCTCGCGAGCGCCAGCTGTTGAGCCGCCCCCTGGGCCGGCAAGAGGTTCGGGCATCTTATCCGTACAAGCGCTCATAATCAATCCCGTAGTGGTAGCTACGCCTACGTAACGCATGAACATTCGGCGCCCGGCAATAATTGGTGAGATTGGTAACACCGACAGCGGCTGCTTGGTCGGAGCTTGGCCTTGAGGTAGTTTTTCCATTATGTAATAAACGTTTAGTTGAGTACTGCTCCCGATCGTCCGGAGAGCAACATTAAGTACTACACAAGCTCAAAAACGTTTTACTTTAAATAAGGGAAATGTGCCCAAAAGGAGACTTATTGAGGCAATGGCCCAGTAAATACCACTTAATCAATAGACAAACAAGCAAAGGCGCACTGAAGTATATTCAAACCTCTTATTCTGAACGTGACGGCGGGCCGTTTGCTCATTATTATTCCTTCTTCTTAACATGCTTTTAGTAGTCAACCTACCGTTCTGTAGCCCCTACATACGTCAACATCATACGTATGTTCACTCAAACAATATCCTATATACGTTTTGGCGTTAGTATACCTTAGACCGGTAGAGGATTACTTCACTTACTGTTTGGCTTACACACTCTGCATGGTGCTGAGCTTTCGGTAAAACCCTTCGTCAACTGACAATAGCTCCGTATGCCGACCTCGCTCAACAATGCGTCCCTGATTAACGACCAGAATCTCGTCGGCATGTTGGATAGTACTGAGTCGGTGGGCAATAACCAGCGTGGTGCGGTTGGCCATCAGGCGTGTCAAAGCCTCTTGCACGAGCTTTTCCGACTCGGTATCCAAGGCTGACGTGGCTTCGTCGAGAATCAAAATGGGCGGATTCTTCAGAATAGCGCGGGCAATGCTGATACGCTGCCGCTGTCCACCCGAAAGTTTACCACCCCGGTCGCCAATTACAGTTTGGTAACCATTGGCCTGAGCCACAATAAAATCGTGCGCGTTGGCGATCTGAGCGGCCTCCACTACCTGAGCTTCGGTGGCACCGCTACCAAAAGCAATGTTGTTGAAAATAGTATCGTTGAACAGGATGCTTTCCTGCGTCACGATACCCATTTGATGCCGTAGCGAGTACATGGTACAATCACGCAGATCAACGCCATCAATCAGGATCTTCCCACCAGTAGGATCGTAGAAGCGTGGGATCAAATCCGCAATGGTCGACTTTCCACCACCGGACGACCCAACCAGGGCGATAGTTTTCCCCTTGGGTAAATCGAACGTTACGTCACGCAGCACAGGTACGTCGGCGTTATAGGCAAATGATACGTTCTGCACCGAAATACGATCTTTAAAGTCAGTGATGGCTCTGGCACCGGGTTTATCCTGCACGGCGGGCTGGGTGTCGATTAGCTCCAAGACGCGTTCACCCGAAGCGAGTCCACGCTGTGATCCGCTGAACGCATTGGAGATGTCTTTGGCAGGACGGGTTACCTGCGAGAAGATGGCGATGTACGAAATGAATTCGGCAGCGGTGAGCCCCGATTGGCCATTCAGCACCAGGGAGCCACCGTACAGCAGGATACCCGCTACTACGGCCACACCCATGACTTCGGAGAATGGCGAAGCCAGTTCGCGCCGGTTCGCCAGCGACCGTACGGCCCGCCGGTAGCCTTCATTTTCAGCCCTGAACTTATCAAGAATGAACCCTTCGGCCACAAAACCTTTCACAACCCGCATACCGCCAAAGGTTTCGTCCAGCAAACTCACCAGGCTACTCAGTCGTTGTTGCCCTTCCTGCGCGTCACGTTTCATCCGCCGAACGAGACTGGCAATAAAAATTCCCGAAATAGGAATGACGACAATAGCAAACAGGGTCAATTGTACCGAAATACTCAACAAAGCGACGATGTAACCGATCAGGAGAAATACTTCTTTCGAGGCAGCCGATAACGTATTGGCAATGGAGTTCTCCACCTCCTGCACGTCCGTAGTGATTCGCGACATGAGGTTTCCTTTGCGCTCATTCGAAAAAAAGCCGAGGTGTAGGTTAAGCGTCCGGCTGAACACAGCCTCACGCAGCCGGGATACCATTTTAGCCTTGAAAGACTCTAATTGACGAACAGACAGGTATTTGAACAGATTATTTGACAGTACGGAGGCTACGATTACGAGGCACACAAACTGAAGTGCCCCTACTTTACCATATTCCTGAAAGACCTGCGCGAAATAATATTGAAAGAAATTACCCAGCCCGTCAGTAATTGAGGGAGTCGGCTGATTCAGAAACGCCTGCATTTTGCTGGCATCCATCTTGTCGAACAAGATGCTGAGCAGTGGAATCAGTAGCGTGAAGTTAAGCACGCCAAACACGCTGGACAGCAGCGACGTCAGGACGAACGGCGTCAGAAAGCGGCCCAGTGGCTTGGCAAAAGAAAGTAATCGAATGTAAGTTTTCATTGGTCCCGCAAAGATACCGTCTTGAACCGGATTTATGGGATTGGATGGATTCGCAGGATTTTGTATTCAATCTGATTGACTAAATCGATTGGCAGTTGTGCGGGAATAAGTTCTGTCAACGCGTAGACTTACTTTCTCATTACCGCTGAATCACCTCCTGATATAACTTCCAATATTCCTCCGCTACGTTTGGCCAGTTAAAGCCAGCGGCTCGTTTCCGTAGGCGCTGTTGCCGCAGCGGATTTTGGCCAAAGTCATTCAAGCCATCGTGTAGCGTCTGCGCCATCTGTTCAGGTTCGAAGTTCTCGAAGTAATACGCTTCTTTGCCGCCCACTTCGGGTAAGCTCGTCAGATTGGCGATAAATACGGGCTTGCCAAAGGTCATCGCTTCGGCAACCGGCAATCCGAAGCCTTCGGACAATGAGGGAAACAAAAAAGCTTCGCAGTGAGCGTATAGCCAGAACTTCGCTGCCTCATCGACAGCGCCGGGCATGATTAGTCGATCAGCAATGCCTAGTTTTTGCGCCTGTTCGCCAATGTGCTGCGCATACGGATGACCGTCCGGCCCAGCCAACACCAAACGATAATCCGGAAAGGCTTCGAGCAACGGGAGCAGCGTATGCACGTTTTTTTTAGGATGGATAACGCCTAAGAACAGAAAATACGGCATGTTGCTATCATCCATAAAAGCAGGCTGGGTCTGCTCGTTTTTCGTATCTACCGCTACGCCGTTCGAGATAACGTGCACCACCTGGTCGGCAGGCAATTTCAGATATTGCCGCACAATGGAGAGCGTATATTCAGAAATGGTTGTCAGTGCATCGGCTTTATCCACTTTACGTTGCAGATCCAACAGCTTACGCCCTTTCTTGACTTCTGAATAATCCGTCCGTGCCAAAAAATTGAGGTCATGAATAGTGAGCACTAATTTTGCCCGGCTGGGTAGATAGGACGAGTCCTGATGCAGGCAATGCCAGACATCGTATCGATCCGGAATATACAGCTTACGCCACAATGAAGCTTCAACGTAACTAACTAGAGCACCGGAAGGCGCCTTTCCGAAAATACCCATTTGTCCTTTGGGGACCAGGGAAGTCAGTTTCCAATCAGACGGACATTGCCGAACGAGTTCCCGGCCCAGATGCAGACAAACCTGTCCTAAACCACTATTTAGGTCACGAAGACGTTCAGCGTCGATGAAGAGAGAAGGCATATAGAAATTATCGAAGAAGCAAAATTACGCCTGTTTGTCAAACCGAGGCCCTCGAATATAGCTACGTTCTTTCCGATTAATTGCTAGTTCAACTAAGTATCCAGCTTCTAACAAAGCCTGTATGTCGAAGCGAGCGGTCTGATTAGAGACGCCCAGACGCACCTGTATTTCCTTAGCAGACAACCCGGTATCCGGGTCGCGCTGAAGCCACTCGACAATCTGCGCCTGCCGGGGCGACAGCCCCTCATCACGCTGTAGAGCAAATAATTGGCGCTTTTCCAGGTTCTTGCGCTCAATGTATTTTTTTAACTCGTCATACGCTTTACTCAGCGTTTTAACTTGGTACAACACAAAGTAGGTCAGGTCATTTTCATCAACCTCTGTATACTGAAATGCACGGTAGTACTGCGTTCGCGATTCCTTAATTACCCGTGAGATTGATAAATATTCCGTTAGCCAATATCCTTTACGCAAAAGATACCAATAGAATAACGCCCTTGCTGTGCGTCCATTTCCATCAGTAAATGGGTGAAAATAGCCGATTAAAAAATGAATGATACTAGCTTTAACGACCGGATGCAAGAAAAAGTCAGGGGCCTTGTCGTTAAAGAACTGGCATAAATCGTCCGCAAAACTGGGCAGCACTGTAAACGATGGTGGTGTATGGATGATTTCACCATTAACGATATCTATTACATGTATATCGTCGTGCTTACGAAACTGCCCAGCGTCATCGGGTTTATTGAGCGTCTCATCCGTCATCAACCGATGAATCGAAAGCAGTGCGTCCAGCGTCAAAGGCTCGTCTTTTATCTTAATAATATGCTGAATTGTTACATAGTTATTGACGATCATACGCTCGGAGGAGTTACGTGGTGGTCGATTTTTCCGTAGCATATCTTTTGCCACCACCCGAGACGTAACAGCTCCTTCGATCTGGCTTGACGCAATCGACTCTTCCATAATAGAGCCAATCAGGTAACGGTGTTTATCAGCATCCGAAAGACTATTGGTGTTCCCTAAAGAGCCTCCTAAATGAAGATCAAACTCATGAAAATATTGCTGAAGCGAATCAGTGCTCGTAACGTAAAAACCTTCACCAGCTATTTCTAGGTAGCGTCTATCATGGAGCCGGTCTTCTTTAACAACTGACCACAAGTCGACAGGTGTTAATTGATGCTTGAATTCGACGGGTACTTTATATTTTACTTTGTCCCAGTAAAGGTAGTCAGCATTTATCTCACGAATTACGCCCTTTTTATATAGAGCCGCATGAGCGTCTAGCAGCCCTCTCTCAACAAAACTTTTAAAGTACTTATTGTAAGACAGATAAGTTGGTGGTAGCTCAACGCTTTTCATAATATTTTCTAATTTTAACAAAATTAGAAAATATTAGAACAAACGACCCTGCTGCTTGATAGCAACAATGCTTTCTACAAAGGCCTGTTTAGCCTTTGATTTCAACAAATCCCGATCGCGTCGGCGCAGGATCGCCTGTGCGGTCCGATTGGACGTATATTTGCAGCATGACTTTACAAAACGATTTGCTGCTCCGCACTGCGCGGGGTGAATTGACCGAACGCGTACCTGTCTGGATGATGCGTCAGGCCGGCCGGGTCTTAGCCGAATACAGAGCCGTTCGGGAGCGGGCGGGTAGTTTTATTACGTTAGCCAAAACGCCTGAATTAGCGGCCGAAGTGACCATCCAGCCCGTGGACGCCTTTGACGTCGATGCAGCCATTATTTTCTCCGATATCCTGGTGGTTCCCGAAGCGATGGGCCTGCCCTACGAAATGATTGAAAGTCGTGGGCCCGTTTTTCCGCAAACAGTTAGATCATCGGCTGACTTAAGCCGCTTGCGCGTCGCCGACGCCGAAAGCGATCTGGGCTACGTACTGGACGCTATCAGACTGACCAAGAAAGAGTTGAACGGGCGTGTACCGCTCATTGGCTTTGCCGGGGCTCCGTTTACTATTTTCTGTTACATGACCGAAGGCAAAGGATCGAAAACGTTTTCGGTTGCCAAGAAACTACTGTACACAGACCCGCATTTCGCGCATACGCTACTTCGCCAAATCACGGATAGCACCATCGCCTATCTGAAAGCACAGGTGAAAGCTGGTGCTGATTTGGTACAGATTTTTGATTCCTGGGCGGGCATTTTATCGCCAGAGCAATATCGGACGTTCTCCCTACCTTACATCAAGCAGATTTGCGACGCGCTGGGTAGCGAAGTCCACGATGGCGTCGTGAGTCATGCGCCCGTGCCCGTTACGGTCTTCGCCAAAGGCGCTTTCTTTGCCCGGCATGAAATTGGCGACTTGAGCTGCTCGGTCGTCGGGCTGGACTGGAACATGGACCCTGCCGAATCGCGTGAGCTGATTCCGAATAAAGTTTTGCAAGGCAATCTTGATCCGTGCGTGCTTTACGCTGATTTTGCGCAGATTCGGGCGGAGGTAAAGCAGATGTTTGATGCATTTGGTCACCAGCATTATATAGCCAACCTGGGTCACGGCATCTACCCCGATACCGATCCCGACAAAGCGCGTTGTTTTGTGGATGCAGTGAAAGAAATATCGCAGATGTAACGCGGCTGGAAAGCCGTAGGTAGATAAGATTCTAAACTGCGGCTTTCCAACCGCGTTACAGGAGTTTCTCTTGAGCTTCTTCTTTCAGCTGTGCTTTATTGATTGGCACAACGCCAACCGATTCGCAGACTAAACCGCCCCCAAGATTAGATAAGCCAGCAACGACGCTGGGCGACTGTTTCAGGGCAACGCAGCAGGCAGCAATACTGATCACAGTGTCGCCCGCTCCCGATACGTCGGCAATTTGACGGATGTGGGCGGGCAATCGCCGTTTTTCGCCGTTGAAATCGATATACACCCCTCGTTCCGACAGCGTAATCAACGCTCCTTTTAGGTTCAATGTATCTTTCAGCTGATCAACGGCCACCTGAAATTCGCGGGTGTTGTCTACATCGAAATCGAGCTTCAGCCCTTCACGGAGTTCTTTCAAGTTAGGCTTGAAAAGCGTGGCGTTCTGATAGCAAAGAAAATTACGCTTCTTCGGATCAACCACGGTTGGAATACCTTTTTCATTCGCAAAATCGGTGATCTCCGCGATAGCTTCTTTATTCAAAACACCCTTGTCGTAGTCTTCAAAAATTATAACATGGCAGGTTGGAATGAGTTCTTTGGCTTTGGCGATAAGTTTGGTCCGTTCGTCGGCAGAAATGTACTTATCCGTTTCTGTATCAACCCGAACGACCTGTTGCGAACCAGCAATAATCCGCTCTTTGATGGTCGTGATTCGCGTGTTACTACGTATTAATCCGTCACAATTCAAGCCGCGTTCGCACAACTGGCTAACAAGCTGATCGCCTGGGGTATCGGTGCCAATTACTGAGCAAATAATAGCTTCGGCCCCTAATGCCTGCACATTGAGTAATACGTTACCAGCACCTCCCAGGCGTAATTCACGCCGGTCAACGCTGACAACGGGTACCGGGGCTTCGGGCGAGATACGCTCGACGCGGCCCCAGACATAGGAGTCGAGCATTACGTCGCCAATGATCAAAACACGTAATGTATCGAATTGCTCAAATAATTCATCGAGGGTCATTACAAAGAGCGAAAGAATGAAAAAACGAAAGAGTGACTAAGCCTTTTGCTCTTTCACTCTTTGTTGATTTGTGCAAAGAAACAACAACGGGGGGCTACTTCCGAAGCGGAA
Organism: Spirosoma soli; assembly: GCF_042684525.1. Lineage (NCBI taxonomy): Bacteria > Pseudomonadati > Bacteroidota > Cytophagia > Cytophagales > Cytophagaceae > Spirosoma > Spirosoma soli. The sequence continues at coordinate 326,754 of NZ_JBHULN010000005.1, forward strand.
TGCGGAGTTCTAGGGAACGGGCTGTGGATTACCATCCGGTTATCAACCCCAACAACAAGTCAGGTTTGAAAAACAGGATGAGCACGGGCAGCACTAACCCAAGAGCCAGCCAGGTAGCAGACCGAGAATAGTGCACTGGCTGGTTAGCGGGAGCAGACGCCGGCCGGAAAAATAATAGAAACGGTATCTTAAGGTAATACACCAACGAAATCAGGGCATTGAGTAACCCTAAGGCAAACAAAACCAACAACCACGGCTCTCCGGTACGTTGGTAAGCGTCGTAAAGGGCAGAGAAAGACAAGAGCTTGGCGGTAAACCCAACGGTTGGTGGCAAACCCGTCAAAGCCAGCATTACAATGGTCAGCGCCACGGATAGTAAAGGCTGTCTGGGACCCAAACCGGCAAAGTAGCTGATTGTTAAATCACCGTCGTGGCCGTTGGCCTTCGCTAACAGATCAATTAGAAAGAAAGCCGCGAGTGAGATAAACAGATACGTTCCGGCGTAAAACAGAACGGCTTCAAAACCAGCCTGGCTCAGCGCCACCACGCCTACCAGCAGAAACCCGGCATGAGCAATCGTCGAGTAAGCCAGTAGTCGTTTGGCATCGGTTTGACGAAGGGCCGACAAGTTCCCAATCAGAATACCAGCCAGCGCCAACACAGCCAGCGGAACTTGCAGAATCGTTACCGTTGCCCCGCCACTTCCTGGCGATTCGGCGGGTAGAGCCGTTATGATTCGCATGAAAACGAGCACCGCAGCCGCCTTCGGCCCAACCGAAAAGAAAGCCGCAACCGGCACCGGAGCCGCTTCGTAGGCGTCAGGTGTCCAGACGTGAAACGGTACCCCAGAGAGTTTAAACAGCAATCCGGCCAGGGTTAACAGAATCGCGACAGCCGCCACAGCGCCATCCTGCCGGACAAGTTCGACGCCAAATTCATCGGCAGTAAGATCGAGCGTACCGGTCATGCCGTAGAGTAACGACATGCCATAAAGCATGATGGCCGAACTGATAGCACCAAACAGCAAGTATTTTATACCACCTTCCGATGCCTTACGATCAGCTGTTAGCGCTGTCAGGAGATATGAGCAGATGGAGACCAGCTCAATACTTAAATAAATACTGAGCAGATTGACTGATATCGTCATCAGGAACAAGCCCAGCGTCATGGCAATCAACAATGAGTACCACTCCATCGGTAGCGTTCCCCTTACTGTTCCTTCGGGCTTGCTTACCCTTTCGATTCCTGAGTAAAACGAAGGCATGACAGCCATCTCGTACAGTAACACAAGCGCAGCGCCGAGCGCTATAACTACCTGGAAGAAGATGGCTTGATTGTCAATAAACAGCAGATTCATGAACAGGAATCCCCGCGTCGGTAGCAACAGGGCCCAACCGCCAGCCACCAGCACAACAGCAACACTTAATCCTGCCAGCAACCGGCGAGCCTGTCTGTAATTACTACGTAGCAAGAGCAATTCAGCCAATAGCAGCGCACAAAAAGCCGCCGACAACCAGGCTTCTGGTCCAAAACCGCTTAGGCTATTCAGGATGTTGTTTACTTGTTCGGCGAGTGACAAAGGAATTGGTAAGTCGGTTCGGTTAGGTGAGCCGCTAGTAAAGGTAACGTTAGCCTCCGACTAACGCACCGGCTTGCATTGACTCACGAACGATTAAATCATTTTATCCTGCTGAGGTTGTCCTTCGTAACCACGGAGTTGCACAGGCTGCTGCTTTTTACGTAGCCGAATATTAAGAAATTCCACCAGCAACGAGAACGCAATAGCAAAGTACAGATACCCCTTCGGTACGGTGCCTACTTCCTGATTGAAGATAACCACTTCAGACAGGTGCGCTCCTTCGGCGACCAGCATGAAACCAATCATGATCAGAAAGGCTAGACCAAGCATCTGAATGGTTGGGTGTTCGTTCACAAACCGACCGACCGGACCAGCGAAGAACATCATAATCAGGATTGACAGGATAACGGCAATCATCATAATCGCTACGTTCTGGGTCAGACCAATGGCCGTCAGGATGGAGTCAATCGAGAAAACGATGTTTGTTATCGCAATTTGAGCGACTACGCTGCCAATCGTCGCTTTTCCTTTTGTGCTGCCTTCTTCGTGTTCGTCGCCCCCGCCCTCTAGCTTGTGGTGGATTTCGGAGGTGGCTTTATAGAGCAGAAACAATCCACCAGCAAACAGAATCAGGCTCTGCCCTGTGAATGCGGCCTTAAACCAACCCGCGTCGATGTGCGTAAACGGTTTACTGAGGGAAATAACAAAGGAGATGCCTAATAACAATAGTAACCGAAACGACATTGCCAGGATCAAGCCTATGTTTCGGGCTTTCGCCTGATCTTGTCGGGCTAGTTTGTTGGCGGCAATAGAGATAAAAATGATGTTGTCGATACCCAGAACGATCTCCAGAAAGGTCAGGGTAAGCAAGCTAATGATAGATTCAGCAGTAAATAGGTCGCTCATGACTAGGACAAAAGTTGCACAAAACTACCGGCTATGTGCCGGGTCTGCAACATCTTGTCCAAGAAAGAACTCCCAACCGGACGAAAGGTTAGCCGGTGGCCTGAATGGTAGTGGGCAGAGAGTAAAGAGCGTTACCCGGTCTCCGACCGGTATTCTTCAGCTAGCTTCCGGTCGGAGACCGGATAACGCCCGAGCATAGTCTGGAGACTATGCTCATCAACGATCTGCGTTCTTACTTGTAATTAAATTCAATCAGCAACGGTACTACGTTTCCGGTAGTACCGGGCTTGACATCGAATGCAAGCTGATCATCGCGGTATTTAATCTGGTCTTGCCGCACGAGTTGGTCATTCAGCACTTCGCTGATACGCTTGTCAATACTGCCCTTCTTTCGATCAAGGGCTTTAATGAGGCCGTCCATATTCAGCGGACGTTTGGCAAACAAAATCAAAAGATAGTCTTTGCCTTTGTGCTTCTCCATGACAATGGAACTGGTCTCCGATGGGTAGGCAATGGTGGTGTTTGGACCAAGCAGCGGGCTCGTGAGTTCATCCGCCGGAAAGAGTTTATCAAAGTCGCCGTTCTTATTGGTCGTCAGCGCATAGACGTAAGCATTCTCCGAATTGTTCAGGAAAAACTTAAACCGAGTCCCCGATTCATAGGGCTGCGTTGTTCGATAGGGCCGCATTTCCGTAGGGGCAGTCTCGTCTGAAACTACCTTCAGCTCACGAGTGGCCTGCCGGGTGACTTCCATAGCCGCGCCATTGTTAAGCTTCAGTTCAGCCGATCCCCGGCGACTTTCATCCGCGGGCTTGTTTCCTCCAGAACCGGTTTTACTGTCCAGGATAACAGTTCCAGGCCGGTTACCCGCTTCGGCTTCCGCACCATACACCTGAAACGCGTTGATGCTAAACTTACCGAAGTAAGCGTATGGAATCCAGCAGAATCCCTTTTCGCCCCAGCCCGTATTCCAGCTGTTCACAATGCGAAAGGCCCCACCCGCTTTTTTATCGTCGTAGCCAATGACACAAAGTGCCTGATTATACAGCACGTCGTCAGCTTTCTCGTTGGGAGCGGGCTCCCATACGGCGCGGGCTTCTTCAAAAGAGAGCGGGGCGCCAATGCCTACCACCACGGGGTTCCCGTCGGCAAGGGCTTTCTTAACGGCCAATACTTTCTGATCAGCGGCCGTCTCGGGCGTAAACAACTGCTGGTAATCGCCTATACGAAACTGTGTTGCTTCTTTCGCGACAGCCGGAGGAATGGCCTCATTACAAAGTGGATAGCCAAGACTTCGTAGCCTGGGCACTCCGTCGGATTTCAGTACGTCCAGCGCTTCTTCAATGGTGCCGCCCCCCTGACAGTTTACGTCTTTAGGATCGCGTATTTTATCGTACACAAACGTGGGCGAAAACCGGGATTGGTCAATTTGAGGCTTTTGCGTTACATTCTGCTCTTTCCCTTCCATGATGGTACGGAGGTAGTAAGCGGTGGCAAAGGCTACCGATGTTTCCTGTCGGCCCTGGTCCCCAACGCTGGGGCAGTATTGCTCGTAAGATACCTGCGCAGGCAAATTAGCGAAACTACGCGTTGCCAACGGGGCCTTGGTCATAACCGTCAGCGAACGCGTCCGATTGAACTTAAGCCCACCAGCGTATTTACGAACGGTAGTCTGCTTGTCCTGGGCCTGAAGTGACATCGTTGTCAGTCCAGCACCGAGCAAAAACGCGATGCCGAGCCGAACTAATAGTGCCTTTGGTTTCATTCGGATAAAGATTTTAGGATTACTTACATTCTTTAGTCGCACAGTAACTACGAATTGGTAGCATAGTACATTCTTTTTTTCATCGGATCTTACGCCAAACCTTGTTCGGGCTCGGTTGCTCACGTGTTACGTTACTGTTTGTAGCGGTCATTCTTTTTCCAACTCCACCTTAATTGGCTTTTTCAGTTGAATCATTAGTGCACTGCCACCAGTTGGGCCAATGTCGAGGCCCGGTGTATTCCCCTGCACCAGAAACGTCATTAACCCTTCAGCGACAGGGAACTTATCTTCCTGTTGGGTATTGTCTACGTAATTAATTCGCCACGGAGTTCGCTCAGGAGCTGATAAACCAACGATTCTGTAGCCGGGCGGAGCCGTATACAACTCCTTGCGCTCAGTCACTTTGGCCAGGGTTCCGTTGGGCTCTTCGGTTTCGAAGTACACGCCCAGCACCACCTGGTGTTCTCGCACAATCATGAATTGTGCGGATGCATTAATCTCCGGATTGTTTTTACCGAATTCTCCGTTTCCTTTAATCAGCAGAGGTCTAAAGGGCCCATACTGCCCCGCACTGATCACCGGACCCGTTTCGGCAGGTGGTTTTGAAGGCGGCTTTGGAGCTCCACCGGCCGGTGGACGAGGTGCTCCGGCAATGGCTTTCAACTCAGCGGTTACCGACGCCAGGGCCGCCAACAGGGCCGCTTTTTTAACATCGAGCTGAATCTTCTGTGAGTTCAGCAACTGAAGTCCTTCATCCCCTTCTTTACGAGCGTTTTCGTACGCTCCGGCTAGTTGCCGATAGCTATTGGTGGTAGCCATAAACAGCGGCTTCGGAAACTGTTGGTCAAGCGCGCTGGTATTGGCATAAAAGTTACGCAACCAGTTGTCGGTCAAGGGGGCGCCCTGTTCCAACGTCGTCAGCATTTTATCGGTACCGGCGAGCTGCTTCTGGTAGGCAATCATCTCCTGCACGGTCTGATGTTGCTGAACGTTTGTCAGTTGTGGAATTATCGCTAAAGACAGCCACCAGCACATGGCCGTGAGCAGCAACAACGTAACATAAAGGCCAATAAACTGGCCCCAGCGTCGCGTTCGTTCTTCTTGATTAAGTGGTTTCATAGAGCATTAGCGGGCATGATGAGTGAAAAATCATGAATGATGAAGGTTAAGGATGAGTTACTGGCACATGAAAGTCATCATTTATAATTCATCACTCATCATTAAAGATTACGGCTGGGCAGCCTTCATGGCTCGCATACTTTCCAGACTGGTTTGTTTAAGTGTGAGCTGCGTTTCCAGACTTTGTATCTCGCCTTTCAGATTCGTTATCTGATCAGTGAGCTGCTGTTTAGTGTCTGCTTTTGTTTGGCGGTCGGTGGCTTGCAAGGCTACTGTTCCGAGCAGTTTACTGTAGTTTCGACCCGTTACCTGGGCAAGTGACCGAAACACCGTATCGGCCTGATACCCTTTTTCCATACGGCCAATGGCTTCTTCCTGTTTAAACCGGAGCGCCGAGAACTCGCTGGCCTGTTCGGCAGGATCCGTTTTCTTGAGTTGTATGTGCAAACTATCCGCCTGGCGTACATCGCTCAAAAACTCTTCTTCCTGCTGCACAGACGTGCCTTTGCGGGTTGACTCCCCTTGCCCATTGAGCCCGTACACACAGGCCCCGATCCCTCCTCCAAACAGAAGGGTAACGAGCAAAAATTTAATAAATGACTCATTCATCTTTAGGTATGAGTTATGATTGTACGTGGTACGTTAAAAAGCGATAGCTGTTGATGCACCTTTAACAGATCACATTTAGATTAGCCGCCAATCAACACCGTTGGCATACCGAGCGTGATGGAGCCACCATGAGCCGTCATGTCGCCCATGCGAGCGGCTGGTTTCCCGCCAATTAATACGGTAGCTGATCCAAGAACAATACTGTCGGGCGGACCAACGCACATACACATATCGCCCATGCGGGCGGCTGGCTGCCCACCAATTAGTACGGTTGGTAGACCAGGTGGCAAAATTGGTCCGCCAACGTGCGGAATCGGAGGAAGACCCGGTGTTACCATCGGGCAAACGTGCATATCGCCTATGCGGGCTGCGGGCTTTCCCATTTTAGTTACAGTTTGGCGCTTTTAGTCTGGATATTACTGTTTGTTGGCTGATGCACGCTCGTTTTTTCTGGCGTCAGCCAACGGAAAACTCATTTGTTTATCTCCCCCAGAAACTGGTCTTATTCCCGTTTTTAGGCGTTGGGGCGTCCTGGCGATCTACAAAAAACTCATCCTTATCTTTCTCGACGTAGTTCAATTGACTCAATTTTCCGTACAAAGCAATGACCACGTCGCAGAGCCGCACAATGGCCGCCAATACCGGCTGGCAGTCGGCATGGTTATACTCGATATCTAGGACCTCTTGCATAGCCGACTCAAACTGCACCGGACTAATGCCACACCAGTTTTTGAAATAATTAAACATGGCTTCCTTCTCCCGATCAGGGGTGCAGCGAATCATCAGCGTCATGGCCCTGGCGAACCGCATTCCAAATTCGGCTACGAACACTGGCGATTCATAGGCACCACGTAACTGAAACGCATCGAGGTTATCAGCGATAGTCCGCACGGTCGTCTCAGCTAAGTAGCCAATTGTAGTGGCTAGCAGGTTTGCCTGGCCAGAGCGGGCATTGGTTCGAACACGTACGACGATGGACGTAGCATACCCCGCAATCTCGCCCATCTTGCTGCCAATAGTCAGGTAATGCTGTTGCAGCGCGGGAAACACGTTCACCATCCGGCAGGGCGGCAAATAATCCGGCGATAGTGCAAAAACCCCATTAGCCAGGGTCAATCGACCAACGGGCAGGTGAAAGGCAGCCGACAGGGCGCTCGCCAGGGCAGACTGCGGTACCGCTCCGAGCCGGTAGCCCGGTATTGTAAAAGGATATCGTAGGGGCACCTCTTCCGGATCGGGTTGGCCCCAGGGTTGTGGCTCGAAGGGATTGACCTCCACTACGGCATAACCCGTAGTTTGCCCCAGCCGCATCCACTCGTCGCGGGCGGCACTCAAGGCCAGCCGCAACGGAGGCTGGGCAGCGTCGATTTCGATACGTGCTCCACCCGGCGTAATAGCCCGGCAGGCGCTTAGTACTAACTCCTGGCTGTCACAAGACAAGGCTAATGGGCTGCTTTTACCCGGTAAAGGAGGTAAAAGCCCGTAGTTTAACGGGCTGAGCACCAATCCACTCGCATCGCGCACGGCGTCGCGGAAGGCGTTGTCGTTGCCAAGCAGGTGTGATCGGGTTATTTTCATACCGTCGGCCCAGTTAATTGGCCAGTGGGTTAATTCTGGTAGCATCTTGTAGAGGGGTTTTAAGTTTTTAGAGTATTCATTTTCTGTTGATAGTCAGGAGGCTAGCTAAAAATAAATACACTAAAAAATGTAACTACGTAACTTTCAATCATTCGTAAAACTCCGGGCAAAGATGATATCGTTGGGTTTGATACCGTTCCTCGTCAGGGTCAGGGCAGGGTCCAGAAACTGCTTGTGTAGTCCACCCAACGATTGTTTGTAGAAAATCCAACCCAGCAAACTGCCTTCGTGATTATGTTCATGGTATAGAATCGGTTGTTCGGGATTTTCTTCGGCATTGTGCGAATAAATCATGTAGTGAAACAGGTCGTGCAGGGTACGGTCGATGGGTGCTTTAACCGTATACTCAGCTAATTCCGCAGCATCCGGCGCCTTTGCCACCCGAAAATTGAGTCGAACGGTATCGTTCAGCTCAATAAGCGGTACGGCCCGGTCGACCGGATAAAACCATTTACGGTAAATTTTGGGTGGTATCGCTACCCAAGCCTCGTACGCATATGAACAAAGCATCGGCAACAGGAATGGAATCAGCCCCGATGCCAACGCGGGTAGAAATCGGTCGGACCGCTGCATAAGTTGAAACAAGCCCGTGAAGGCCCCAGCGATTAGGAACAACATGAATCCCGTCAAAAGTAACTCCGACCAGAAGCCCCCCTCCACTACGTACGGAAACAACCGACGCGAGGCAATTATGTGGATAACGCCTAACACAATGGCCAACCCTTCGATCCAATAGAATACTGTGACGAGTGATTCAGAACGCGAGAAAGCGGCTCCCAATCCAGCCGCCAGCGCCAGAGCGCCCAGAGCGTACATCAGCAGCTTTTTGGTAAATACATCTTTTACCGAGTGCCGCATGACTAAGCCAATCAGGCAGAGAACGGCCATTACGACATAGAGTGAAACGGTAAGAATAACGTCGGTTTTCATAGAGTCTGTTTGGTGTTTCTGCTTTCAGAAAGTCTGTGTTAGCCGCCACGTCGTCTCCGATGATAAGTTATTGATTTTCAACCGCAATTTTATAAAAATTCACCACTGCTTTGCTACTTAGTCGAGGTTGGTAGCGTTCCCGCAAACCACCTTTGACTAAACGGTACGTTTTGGGCATTCAGCTTAGAGTTGTAGTTAGCCCCAGCCGACCTGCTGTACCGGCCGGTACCAGTTGAAAACTTCCCTCAACCTTATTCGTCCTTACCTCCAACTGCCAGTCGGCATCGGCGGGCAACAGATAGTCGGCCAGTAGTTTGATGTATGCCAGCCCCAATCCATTCGGCAGATAATGCGTTAATTCTTCGTCGGTGAGTGGCTCGATACTGAGCCGCACCGTTCCCCCATCGTCTACTAAATTGCCTGGATCCACAACCCAATCCTGACCCAGTCGGCCATTACCGAGTGTAACGGACTGCGCAACGGTGGTTCCTTTAGTAGCAGTGGCGTCGGTAAAAGTTCCGTACCGAATCCAGACCGCTACCTGAAGGAATTCCTCAAAATAGAAGGCCGTCCGCTCCCAATCGCCCGCCACGCGGTGAGCGTTTGTCCAGATAGCCAGCAAGCAGGCCCGTTGCCGGGGTGACAGCGGCATAGGCAGCTCACCCCACAAATAGCCATGCAGTTCGTCCCAGATCGGTCCGTAGGCGCGGGTCAGCGCTTGTGCTTCCTGGTCCTCAATTTGCACCCGCTGCCGGAACGACTCCTGTTCAAATGGCAACCAGAATGTACGGGCTTCATTTTCTTCATGCCGTAGTCGTTTGCTCTGCTCAAGCATGGCGCGTGCCTCATCACGCCCGGCTCGTAATGGCGGAGCAGGCGGATGGTGCAGCGTCTCGGGTAACGAATCGTACAGCCCCTCCCGACTCAGGTGCAGTACGTGCGTGAGGGGGTGCTGCGTATCGGCTTCGTAGGTTTCTGCCTTTAGAACATCGGCACTGTACGACCGGCTAAACGTACCTTTTGGCCGAACGAACACCTCTGTTGGTAAGGTGGTAGTTCGGTAATGGTCGGCAATCCAGACCTCAGCGCGTATGTCGTATAGAAATCGCATCGATTCGGGTGTTTCAGCCAAGCGTTGGGTTAGTTAGTACGACTCGTAACGGTAATATTCCCGTCCATTGATCCTGCAATCGAACCGTCAGTTCATGCGTTAGTTGACGTTGCTCTTCGGCAGTTAAACGCGTTGTACTACGCAGGGTGATCCGAACATCGAGCGTTCGGATTAATCCCTGACGGGGGTTTGGGCTCACCGTACAGCCTTTCTCTACGTCCACCCGCTCGATGGCTTCGGGAGCGGCCGCTCGGCAGACCGCCCGGATATCTTCGACGGTTAGAGCGCGCCCCCGCGTCAGTAGGGCCTGCCGAAAAACGGGTAAACTACCCGACGGACTCAGACGGGCCACACCACCCAGCATGGGCCGGAGCAACGTCATGCCTTCGCGCCGGAACGTGGGCAGCGTTGTTTCAACCCGGGCGCCAATCGGAACGCGGTTGCCCCGTTCAGCAGCCGTAGCCCAGTAATTGACAAACAGATTACCCCGCTCCGGCCCATTATTAACGATTAGAAAAGGCACCGGCTCGCCTGATGGTAAGGCCGGAATGCTTTGTCGGATTCGCAACAAGCTTTTCTGAATGTCGTCGATGTTGCTGCGAAGTGCATCGTAGCCGAGAGCCGCAAAAGACGCGCTTTCGTCACGTAGCAGATCGATCAATTGCCGCACGGCATCGTCGGCATTGCGGCTATCAAAACGACCTACACCCTGCCGTCGGAGAGCATAGCTGCGGGTGCTGGGGTCGCTGGCGTTCGCGTCGGTATAGGCCGGATACTCATTGCCATCGCTGTCGGTCACGTCGGCCAGTTCAATCAACGGCAGATCCGCCTGGATCGGAAATACGTTCAGGCCATCGCCCAACCGGAAAGGGGTCATCTTCACCAATTGCCGGTTCAATACTGGAAAGGCATTTAGTACACATTCTGTCTTGCCCATCACATCGGCTCCGAATACGGTCGGAAACTCCACCCGAATCCAGGTGAGCATGGGCAGGGTTTGCAGCAAGGCCGGGTCGAAGGCCTCTGTCAGGGCTGTCGGGTAGAATGTGCCATTAGCGGCTGGAGTAGGTGGTGGAAACTTACCCCGCACAGTTACGAAGTTAGCCCGGTAGTAATGGTCTGCGTGGATTTCTATCATTCGCAGGGCGGTAGACAAACTATTTTCGGGTTGAAAATCGGTGCCAGGTTCGAGTGAAAGCGCCTGATCGTTTAGCCACCAGCGCGTTTGTGGCAGATGCTGGGCGTAATCATAAATGGGTAAGGGTAGGTTTTTCCAATCGAAAAAGAACCGCAGGGTCAATTCTGGTGTCAGGCCAGGCATGAGTTCCAGGCCAAGCCAGAGCGTGTAGTCGGGTAACCGACGGTGCAATGAAGCTTGGGCTACGGGAATGGTATTGCCCATTTCGTCGACGCGCCAAAGTTGGTGTCCCGTTGCTAGGCAGGCCACTCGTCCGTTGACAATCGGAAACCGACCCGCAGGCGAGAGGGCAATTTCTTCGCCGGTTTGCGGATGGCGGGTCGTGAACGTATCGGTGCGGGTAACCTCGCCCGTTAGCTCGACGGGGCGGGCCATCAATACGCTATGCGCCGGGCGGGGTGCCGTGACCACTTCGGGCAACAAGAGCTCGACCAATCGCTCCAGAATACGACCCCGCGACGCTTGTATTTCGCCGTACACCCGCTCCGACTCTGTGGCTAGAGCGCCTACCAGTAAATCAACTAATGGATCGAAAGCGTTGGTGTCGATAGCCGACTCCTGATACCCCCAAAGCCGCGATGCTTGTTGTAGCATGCGGCTTTTAATCTGATCACGGGTTTCGAGCATGGAATAAACGTATTATATGGTTGATGCTATGGCTGCCATTGGTTTTGTCAGGTTATGAAATACGTACAGCTTTATGTCGGGCGGATCTCACCGAGCCGAAGCGTGACAAGATCTTACTAATCGGAGGTTCATTCGCTGGCTACGGGGCTGAAATACATGACAAACGTCTGCTCAGGCATGGTCTCGCCCGTTTCGGGCAGGTTGCCCGTGACCCGAATCGTAATCCGCCGACGCACCCGGATGATCCGCCCATCGGCATCCTGATCGGCGGGTTCGTCAATATCTACGTAGACTCGCGCGTACTGTAACCGTTTCTCATACTGCACAATCAGGTTTGTGATGGTCTGTTCGGCATCGCTTTTCCATTGTGTAGGATTAGTGATATTGGCATAATCTTCGGCCCAGATGCCACATCCCATGGCTGGGTCGTAGCGGTATTCGTTCAGGCGGGTCGACAACAGCAGGTTAATGTGCTCCCGAATGGCCTCAACGGGCGCAATACGAGGTTGCGCCCGCTTACGAAGCAGGTTTGGTATCGGGGCGTTGAGCGAGTAAGCGTTGGGCATGGCGTTCAATCTTATTGTCAAAACATTAACCTGGTATCCGTCTGAGTACCTGTTCCGGATCAATCCAGCCCGTTAATACTTCCGACATACCCTTTGCGATACCGAAATGCAAATGTTCTTCAATTTTTGGAAGGCCCCGTGCGTTACCACTACTGCCTGTAAATCCAATCATATCGCGACCCATAACAGAACCTAATGGCCGGTAGCCTGTGCAGAAATCAGTATCTCTTCCTGCATAAAATACCAGCCCTTGCTCACTCTGGATGGCCACGGAAATGGATTGTAAATGGGCATACTGGGCATACAGCGTTGTACCACCATACTCAAATTCGAGCACCAACTCTAAGCCGAAGCCTGACTGACGGCTGTTTCGCCAGTAGAGATACCCATCGGTAATAGAAAAAACCGCTGTACCTTCGTTCGCTTCAAGGTCGATACCGTTATGATTCCGGGGTTCAGGCAATTTAGTCTTTTGGTTGATTTGAACTCGAATTCCCTGGCCAAACCGACATTTCTGAGGTCCATAATTTCCGCTGATAATCTGTCGAATTCGATTGCGTAAGAGTGGATAGTAGAGTTGTGCCATTTTTTGAAAGATGTACACGTTTTATGTTAACTATTATTGCTGATGCGGTGTGCCTGGAGACATCCACGGTGCAATCTGCTCCGTGGTCTCATCACCAGTGATTCGCCATACATAATCATTATTGTCAATTTGAAGGTGGTAGCCTTTACCATCCACCGATAAGGTAACATGTCGATTCTGATCAGCTCCCCGACCAGTGCTCCCAAAGCCTCCTTCGTGACGGGCAGCCAATATTCGCCAATTACCCGAAGCCATCTTTTTTAAGAGATAACCAGCCGCATGGGGCACCCCCGGGCCGGACGACTCTACGGCTTCCTGCAACAACTTTACAACTTCATCCGTACTAACCGGTTTTTCATCGTTCGGCACATACTGCCGCTTACTAATTCCGTTCATACGTGCTTTATGGATGTCGGCTTTCGTTGCCATAGAGTTCGTTAGTTAATCATCACAATCGCTCCCTTTAGCATGGCCTGCGCCCCGCCGTCGAGTTCGAGACCGGCTCCGGCTTTGACGGATGTTTGTACGTCGCCTTCAATTTTTACGCCCATCCCTTTTACCGAGACACTAGTCATTCCTTCAATTTTAACATCGGTGCTAGCCATGATTTCAATGTCTGTATTGGCCTTCATCTTCATATTTTGATCGTTTTCAATTGACGACTTACCCGCCTTCACGTTCCATTCGTTTTTGGCCTTCATATTAATCTTGTTGGCACTCATGTTAATGGTATCCGCGTCCAGATTAATGGTACCCTGACTCTTAATGTTGATGTGGGTACCGCCGTCGAGCGAAAGAAGGATATGATTTTTCCGGTCTTTATCGTGCAGGCTAATGCATTCTTTCCCGCCTTCATCGTTAATGACGATGTGATTTCCCCCCTGCGTGATAATTGCTTTGTAATAGTTATCGGTCGAGAAGTACGTGTCCATTTTAGTAAACTTGTTCGGCACGACACCCGTCACGAGGGGGCGGGCCGGATCGTCGTTCTCGAACATGGTCATCACCACTGAGTTTATTTCGGGAATGAAATAGAAACCCTGGTTCGCCACGCCATTATAGGGCGTAATGACCCGTAGCCAGGGTGAACTCTCGGTGTCGCCCTGCGCCGTCTGCCAAAGAAACAATACCCGGATACGCCCCAGGTGTTCAGGGTCATCAACGTGCGTAACTTTAGCCTGCTGCGCATTCGCGTGAGGCATGTGGAACGTTGGATTCGTACGAAATTCGACCCCGGCCGGAATGGCCTCGAACCGGTTGGAATACCCGCCACTCAAATCGGCCTCGTGGCTGATTGAGATGATGCGGTACTGGCCTAAACTTTCTGTGCGCCGGGCGCGGGCGTTTAGGCTGGAACTTTCCTTGATATCGATGACGGAACCTATTTTCAAACCAATTTTGCTGCTCGATCCACTGAAGATGACGGAGTTGGCTACCGACGCTTTTTTCTCGTAACCCACTTGCTGTTTAACTTCGCCATCGGTCCAGTTTGGCAGGGGCGGCAGGCTGAATGTACGTTCGGGATACAGATTCTCGGCTTTGTCAATCAGGAACTGACCGTATTCGCCTAAGCCCGACACGCGTACGTCTTTGGAATGGCTTTTGACCGTCTGGCTCTTGATGTAGTTGTAGTCTTCGATGAAAAACTCACCGCCCGGCAAGTCCATCCGCATGTCGAAGGCGCTGATGTCGTTTCCGTATTGGAGTTCGATGGGCGAACCGCCGGGAACATCACCAAAAACGGTTTTCTCACCGTCGAAGTAAAACCAGTTGCCAGTAATGGCCGCAAACCGATGCAGGAAGTTATAGCTGCTTTCGTTAAACTTCACTACGTAGTCTTCCTGTTGGCTGTTGCGTGGGCTAACGCTTGGCTTCAGTAAGCTCTGGTTGTATTCGCCCAGTACTTTGTTAACAACGGTGGCATGGTCTTTCTGGTAAAAAGCCGCATAGCGTGTGCCCTGTTCGAGCAGGATCGACGCGCTGAACCCGCGAATTACAATTGAGCTACCGCTGGCGGCCTGTTTCGACAGAAACAGTTGCGTAATAAAGCCCCGAAATACGAACGATGTTCCGCCACCCTGCTGGTATTTGATGGTGATCAGCACTTCCTTGCTGATAAATTCTTTCGACTGATTAATCTTCATCGCGCCCGCTCCTTCGACCTGCTCAATGGGTACGCTTAGCTCAAACGTGTGGTGCCGGTCAATCCATTGCTGAATATTAACCCGGGAGAAAATCTCAACACGTTTGCCGCCAATTTCGATCTGGACGCTGGACAGGTTGTTCATGAGAGCACTAAGTCGCTTTTACAGGTGGTTACTTAGATTGAAGGGCTTTTAAAAACCCAGAAGAAGTACCATGACCGGTACATCCTTACCATCAATAGTAGTTTTGGAAGTCCATTCTTTGTATGGTTTATTGGAGGGTACCAGCACTCCCGCAATACCACCAATTACTCCTCCTAAAGTCGGCCCCAGCAGTTTAGTAGCAAATGAACGTAACTGTCCTGATGCTACTTTACCAAAACCATTTCGTTCAATCCACTGAGTTACCGAATCAACAATGCCAGTACCGCTTCTCTCCAGCGTAATGAGAAATCGTTTCCGACCATTTTCTTCATACAGAACAGCAGTACCTTCTGCATCTTCATACCACATCTTACGAGCAGGCAGGGGTACCCAATACCCGTCTAAGCGAGCATAGCCTACTTCGAGTCCTTCATCGAAGCCAAGTGGCCATTCGTTCAGTTTGATTACAGCCATTGCGTTGTCAGTTTAAACATCCATGCTTGTGCAGGTTCTCTGGCGAATGAAACTCCTAAGAACCTGCACAGAAGAAGTGTTTATTAATAAGCCGCCCACTTGTTCTCGTGGGTGGCGCCGTCGATGGACAGCTTGCGGGCTGAGATGACCACG
This sequence comes from Spirosoma soli, assembly GCF_042684525.1. Classification (NCBI taxonomy): domain Bacteria; kingdom Pseudomonadati; phylum Bacteroidota; class Cytophagia; order Cytophagales; family Cytophagaceae; genus Spirosoma; species Spirosoma soli. The sequence continues at coordinate 342,303 of NZ_JBHULN010000005.1, forward strand.
CTGGTGCTCATGGGGGCGTTGTTACGGGCATCCATGCTCTCGGAGTAGCCCGTCAGGAACGCGTCTTCAAACTTCAGTTCCTTCATCGGAGAATCTTCGTCCTGTTTATAGAACTTGATGCTGCCACCGAATTTTTTATTGGGGTCAATCATCATCTTAAACGCGGTCGTGTCTTTAGTCGACTCAAACTCGGCGTTAACCTGACCACCCATAACGTCAGAGGTAGGCTTACCAGTTGTATAATCGGTGTTCTGCCCCAGTGAAAAACTGCAGTGCAGCAGACGATACTCGGTACCATCGAGGGTAATAGTTGCTTTGAAAGCCATGGTTGTAATTGGTTATTGGTTGTGATACGAATTGGTTGAAGGTTACTCTGGTCTACTGTTGTGAAACATCTGCTTTCCAGTCGTTGGCATCGTCGCCTTTAGTGCCGTCGAGCTTCACGAGAAAGTTTTTGGCGGGGAAATATGGCTTGATATGAATGTCGAGGTGAATACGATCTTTGACATCCTTGTCCCGCTCGAATCGCAGAATCTTAAAGTCTTCAATAATCTTGTCAGCTCCAGTAATGCCATTCAGAAACTTTACGATTTGCGCTCGTAGGTCTTTTTCAGCATCGTAGGTCCAGTTCTCAAAAGCGCGCCGGTTCAGGAAGTCGATTAAAACTTTCATGATCCAGTCGAACACCCGCACAACGGAGTACGTTTGCAGCCCCTGATTGTCACCGTTGAAGAGCGTCTTGGCCGAATACGCCATCACCTTGTTGTATTCGTTTACCATGGGTACTAAGCCTAACTTTTCGAGATTGGCGATTTCGCTTTTCTTCATCTCGAATCGCACGCCATCCACTTCATTTAGCGTTCCGTGCTTACTGCCGGCTACGGGCTGCTGAAGCATGGTTTTATAAATTTTACCCGCCAGAGCTGAGGAAGGCGGCACGTAAAGAGGCTCTTCTTCACCCAGTTCACTGAATGCTTCCCGACCGACGAGGTAATTGCAGGTCATCATGACGTTGGCTTTATAGGCATCGGCGCTGGGCATATCTTCATCCTGCCAAAGTTCCAGCACGTCGTCGGGTGAATCCAAATGACGATAGTCGGTAAGCATCATTACTTTATTCTCGTGCGCCAGCCGCGCCCACTTATCGACCACTTTCTTGGAACCAAGATATCCCGGCAACACCATTAGCGAATAGTTATTACGCAGATCAAGCTTGTCGTAGTTCTGACGCAGTTCGTTGGCGATTTCGTCGAAGAAAATCGTATTATCCAGATCCTGAATCTGCTCGGGATCAGCGTTGACGATGGAGAGGTTCTTTATCTTTTCGGTATCCGCATTTTTGTAAAACAAGGCCACCGAGCGGTACGCCGTTTCAAGATCTTTCGTCTCGTCGACGGCTTTTTTGAGGTTCCGGCGGAGCGTTTCAGCGGCTGTTTCGGCTTTCTGCTCGGCTTCACCGATCATGTCGGCTACATTCTCGTGCGACTCCAGCAGTTCGGTCCATTCTTTTAGTCGTTTCTTGAGGGCTTTTCGGTCTTTTTCGGAGCCCTTTTCGGTCAGAAAAATGTTCTTACGGGCCTTCTTGCCGGGGTTCAGGTTCTGCGCCCCATCAACCGTAGTTTCAACGAATTCAAACCCGCCAAATTTGGCTAGCTGCTGGCTACTATCAACCAGTGCCTGAGCAGGGTTCGCTATTTTTACGCGTTCTTTGACGGCTTTGCCGTTTTCTAGTTGTTCGGATGATTCCATGCTGGTATTGAGTAGAGAGTGGGGTTATGCGTTAGCTTCCTCAAGTTCCTGCACCATAGCTCGTAGGGCAGTCAGGTACGTTTCTTTCGCGGCAGGGTCGGCCAGAATTTTCTGAAGTACTTTATTCGACTTCAATTGCTTAATAAATTTCTGGTAGTCGTCCTGCTGCCCACTCAATCCCTGTAAGAAGGGGCTTTGCGCCGTGATTCCTTTTTTACCAAAATCACCCAAATTGTTGAACCGCAACGTCTCTTCTACTGCTGTCCCTTCGGCATCCTCAAACTCCAGTTCTACCTGGGGTTTGTAGCGGGCAAACACGGCGTCGACAGTCTCTAGCTTTTCTTCGATTTTTGGTTTAAAAGGCGCGTCGGCCGTAAGTTTCTGCACCAACATAGTGCGGTTTTTCTGGATGTCGGAGATCGCTTCGTTGGCGTCGTTGCCTTTCTTCTCCTGGCCACCAATACCATAGTCCATCATAGAGTTATGCGCATTTAAAGGTTATTGTTTGGTTAGTTACTTTGTCGAGATTTTACTTGCTTTAGGTAACAGATAGCGATTTAAATGTTGGTTATTGGGTTATCAGATCCTGAGTCATTTACTGCTTTGGACAACTCTCTCTGCCAATCAGGGATGAATGCTGGTCTCAGCAACAAACCCCCATCTGCCTGACAGGCTACCGGCCCCCACGCCGGGAGCACCATACCCTGCACCGTAGAGCGGTTGGGAATAGAAATACGCATTGGTGTTCGTTTCCCAAGGCGAGGCACTGATGTACATACCGCCGTAGGTAATCCCAAAAGCTCCGGCTCCTGTGTAGGTGATCCGGCCAAGTGCTCCATTCAGATCATACGAGTTGAACGCCCGCAGTCCGCATATGTACGGAGTTGTTCGATACAATTGTGTCCAGGGCGATGACACCGTGCCATAGTCCGCCGGATTGACAACGCCCGACGCATTACCGCCGATGCCAATGCCGATGCCAGAGAACGAGTATAGCCCGCTTACACCGGCGGTACGACTATAAAAAATGAATGCAAACGATCCCCCAGCGACTCCAGCACCTCCGGCAATCTGTCCGGCGCAGCATACCTGCCAATCAGTTGTTCTTGTAAGCCATCCCATTGTTGTAAGGCGTTTAGTTGTTTCGCTGATTAGTCGCAGTTATGCAGGTTAGGGAAACAGAATTGCTTTATCATTTTCGATTACTTTTATTCGTTTCCGTAACCAGGCCTCTGTTAATTCTGTCAAACCTCTTTAGAAAGGCATTGGGTACGGTGCCATTTCTCCGTATTGATACAGTATACTGTCTACGAACGAGAGCCGTCTGACCCAGGTTGGGGTTACTGAGGTTCCTAAAACTCCTTCCCACTGCGCAAACGGAACTCTCGTAATCTGCTGCATGGCGTGTTGCCAGGAGTAGGCATTCCATCCTTCAAAGACCATCCCGCCCCCCATAATATTCCTTGAGTTATACGTTCCTACGCCACCGTAATTAGCCGGGTCGTTACCAGGTCCGTTGACATGGTCAGACCCAAGATTATGGCCTACTTCATGGACCACCGTAATCTGTTGATTACCCGTAAAGTTTGTTTTCAAAACCGTATCCTGTGACGTCCATAGCCGGCTATGGGCTCTGAAACGTGACCCGGCTGGTACGTCTACCAATTGGACATTAATTGAATTAGCCTGCCTGGTATTTACTCGAACAGCGTCGAACCGACACTGAATATTAGGCCGGTATTCATTACGGTCGAATGAGTAGTTGTAGGCCTGATAACTGGCTGGTGTCCGTAAACAAAATTGATTATCCCAATAGCGTTTAGCAACATTCAACAGCTCATTACAGACTTGATCCCAGCGCCCCGGTGTCCAGGCATTAACCGGAATCAGATTTTTGTCCGTATCACGGGCATTACCACTCGCATCGGGGTTAACTGGATCGAAGAAGTAAAATTGCCGGATGGTCAACACCATATTATTGAGCCCATCCATCGGCCTTGTCCGATCACGAGGGAAATACGGTGATGGCGACAACGTAACCTCCTGCATCGTACCATTGTGTGAAATAAACATATCGCTTCTCTGTCAGAATTTTCTAACCCGCTTCCCCATCTAAGAGACTCTCCTTATTCAAGCTTGTCTGAATTCCGTCGAAGCTAATTTCTCCGGATTCATTCGTCGTTAGCGTCAGATGACTTCCCTTGCTAATCTCGCCCGCCACAATCATACGCGAGAGTGGTCTCCGTAGCCGATTGCGGATAACACCCCGTAACGGCCTTGCGCCGTATTTAGGCGTATAGCCTTCCAGTGCCAGTTGCCGACGGGCAGCATCATTAATGGTTAACGTAATACCCTGCTTATCAAGCGTCTTGAGTAGCGACTTCAGTTGTATGTTGAAAATGCTGACGATAGCCTCCTCAGAGATGGGCTGGAACGGAATAATCTCAGTAAGTCGACCCAGAAATTCCGGCCGGAAATAACGACCCATGATTTCCAGCAACTCGTTTGATGCGGCTATCTCGCCTTTTGCCGCCTTCTCCACCACGTAGTCGCTGCCGATGTTGGAGGTGAAGAGAATAATGGCATTGGAGAAATCACCTTCGCGACCGAGTCGGTCATGGAGCAGGCCTTCGTCCAGGATTTGCAGAAATATATCGAACACCGAGGGGTGCGCTTTTTCGATCTCGTCGAACAGCACCACGGCAAAGGGTTGCTGCCGGATTTTAGTGACCAGCAAGCCCCCCTCTTCATAACCAACGTAACCCGGAGGAGCACCGTAAAGCAGGGCGGCCGAATGCTCTTCTTTAAACTCCGACATATCAAAACGGATCAGCGCCCGCTCATCGTTGAAGAGAAAATCAGCCATCGATTTTGCCAGTTCAGTCTTACCCGTACCCGTTGGTCCGGAGAAGAAGAACGAACCTATTGGCTGACCGGGTCGGCTGAGGCCCGAGCGGTTTTCCAGAATCGCATCGGCAATGATTTTTACGGCATGATCCTGCCCCACCACCCGCTGTTTCAGGTGATCGTCTAACGCCAGTAGTTTGTCCCGTTCCTTCGACTGAATCTTGCCGAGTGGAATACCCGTTCGGTTGGCAACAACGGCAGCCACTTCGGCCGGTTCGACCTTATCGCGAACCTGCTCACCGAGGGCTTCAAGTTTATTAAGTACGGTTGTTAAATGATCGGCCAGGGCGTCGGCTAGCTCAAACTGATCCGTCTGCAAATCTTCTTCAATTTGTCCTAGTAAAACCGGGCTTAGCCGGTTCTTTAATTGCCGCTCGAACCATCGAACGTTACCCATATACGTTAAAGGATCGTCGGCAGATGATTTCTCCCGAATGCCACCCAATTCGGTGCGTAACCGTTCTATTTCTGGTTGGGTTGTCTCAGCGGCCATTTTCATAGCGGCCATAGTCCGGTCGATCAGGTCAATGGCCGCATCGGGTAGCCGCCGGTCTTTAAGGTAGCGTTTTGCCAGCCGGACCGTCTCAGCAACGGTCGTGTCAGCGACTCCTATCTGATGATGTTTTTCGAATAAGGGGAGTATGGTACACACCATTCGGGTAGCTGTTGGCTCGTCGGGCTCTTCGACAGCCAGCACCTCAAACCGACGGGCAAAGGCTTCATCTTTTTCGAGGTATTTCCGGTACTCGTCGTTGGTGGTGGCTCCAATCAGCGTTAATTCGCCCCGCGCCAGTTCGGGCTTCAACAGGTTTACAGTGCCAACTGCTCCACCGTTGGGGTCCATCAGGATATGGATCTCATCAATGAAGAGCAGCGCCCGGTCGAACTGTTTCAGATCGGCCAGAATGCCCTTCAACCGATCTTCGATTTCACCCTTGTACGACGCTCCGGCAATCAGCGAACCCATATCTAACTGGAACAACTGCGCATTTTTAAGGTGAGGGGGCACATTACCGGCCACAATCTGTTGCGCCAGTCCTTCAACTAATGCAGTTTTGCCAACGCCCGGCTCACCGGTAATGATTACGTTTGGTTTGAGACGACGACCCAGAATTTCGATCATCTGTCGGGTCTCGCGGTCTCGTCCAACAATGGGATCAAGTTTGCCTTCGCGGGCTGATGCAGTTCGGTCGGTGCAGAACTTAAAGAGCGTTTTGCCGGTCGCAGCGACGCCGTTGGTATTGGTAGCGGCCTGCCCATTACTGGTTTTTCCGTTGCCGCCCATCGCCCCACCGCTGATGGCCTGCTGCAACCCAACGTCTAACAACGCTTTTTCGAGCAACTGGTTTTCCGTTAGCGGAAAGGATTTGAGCTGGTCACGGCTAAAGGCTACGTCGGGTTTACACATCGCCGTTAACACCGCTATTGGCGCTAGTTCAGTCTCACCAAGCTTCATCCGGACTACGTCCGAAACCTCCATCAGGGCGCGTACCTGCTTGTCGCCGGTGGGTTCCTCAACCGGGCGTGCCGACTTGGGATAGGCTTCAACGCGGATGTCGGCCCAATCGCGGAGGTAGGGCACGTCAATGTCCCAGACGGCTAGTTGGGAGGCCAGGCCAACATCGTTGTGAAGCAGGCCCATGAGCAGATGCCCCGGCGAAAACGTCAGGTGCTGATGCTCCCGCGCAATGGCCTGGGCAATACTGACAGCCCGGCGAAGTTCTTCCGTATAAGCAAGGGTTAGCATGGTGAGAAGGGGTTTATCCGCACCGATCAAGCGCTGAACGTAGCGGTTTATTGACCGGAGCCAAAGACTCTTTGAGTAAAAGGCAAAATGATTGAGTAAACGGCACTAAACCGCTCATCTTTAATGAAATAACCTTCATACCTTACTTTAAAAATTCCAGCTTCTGTATGTATTCGTTTCGCAGATTCAAATCCTTTGTGTTTGTCGTTAAAATGATTGGCTTAGGAAACAATGGCTTTATTTTTAATACCACTTGCCTTGTGGATAATTGCCCACAAAAGCAACGATCTGAAATAAGAGTGGACGAACAAGTTTCCATTGCGGCACACCGCCACCGGGTGGATATTGACGGTCGTCGTCCATGTCAGCACTGTGACGGATAACCGGCAGTACTTTCACCAGAGCATCGCTGCCATTTGGTTCCCATCCAGCCACAGCTATCTCTTTAAGTTTGGTAACATTCATTGTACCGGTGCCAGCCCAGCGATGGTCAGCGACCTGGCTGTAGCCCCGTAATTCAAAATCAGCTGGACCGGGCAGCGATTGGCCAGGTGCCAGCAAAGCCACGTATATTCCCTGGCTTAATCGCCCCTGATGGAATCCCAGCGCTCGTTCAACTTCAGACAATGTCCAACCTCTGACGCATTTGACTTTAGTGACGAAGCCCTTCTGCTCAATGATGTTGCCGACCTGCATAGCACATTTAGTTACAAATAACCCCTGAACAACGCTTTTATAATCTCGCTTTCCATCCACATGTATGTGGGAGCAACCACCTCGTTTATCTTTTTCTGAACAGGGGTAGCACAAGCATTCGTGGTGTCGTATACATCTTTGAGCAGAAAGACAGAGGTGGTCAAAAGCCCCAGCGGTCCGGAGACGGATGATAAGCCGGTTTTGACAAATGACATACTCATGAAAACCACCGCAATAGCGCATTCATGCTGACCATTGAGAGCCAGTTTTGTTGTTGACAGCGTTTGTTGGGCCAGGAAGAAGCCGAGATCTTTACTGCTGATCTTACGCCCCTTCTTTACTAAATCGTAAGTTAAAGTGAGTTGACCCGCCAAAAAATCGACGTACTCTTTTGGTAACTCGGCCTTAAGGAGCCCTTGTTTTACGGCCGCTTTCGAAGCCTCTTTAACCAATTTTTCGAAAGCAGCCTTCTGATCATCGCTCATGAGTGGATAGATTTAATGATTGTGGATGGCCTGTCATTTTCGGATGAAGTGATAGTGCCCTGCCAGCAACGAATATGCAGAGTGGTAGCGGTAAAAAGCGATACGCCGTCTACTTCCGGGAAAAATAGAAATCACCCGTCAGCGATGTTAATTCCCAAGGTATCTGTCTATTGTTCGATTGCTGGATAACATCTGCTCTAACAGCCCGAAACATCTGAATTAAAGTCTGGTTGGGAACGGTCATAGCTTTTAATAAAGCCCCTGTATAGAGGCCATTCCGACCAGTGCCTTCAAGTGCTGCCCGGCCTGGCGAGGTAGCGTAGGCCACTACAAAGCCGATAGGTGTATCCAGATCATTCAGCGGATTAGTCGCAGTCCGTGTGAAAGACCTCTCAAACGGGTTGGTTCGGTCCGTATCCAGAATAATAATATTGGTTTTTGCTTTGGCGCTTTTCAAGCCATTTATGAGCTGGTTAGTCATCAGGCACATCTGTTCTACATCGGCCGCGTTGGTCGGTCCAGCATCGATAGGTGCCATGAAGTGCAGGCCATTCACCTCAATTCCATGCCCGGCATAGTAAACCAGCCCTACTGGATAGCCTGCCAGTTTAGACGTGAATTCGCTGACAGCCTTTTGCATAGCCTCTTTATTCAGATTCTTGTGTAGCAACACCTCAAATCCTAATCGGGTAAGGATAGCCACCATGTCATCGGCGTCGTTGAGGGCTTTCGGCAATGGAGTATGTTGGGTATACGTACCATTACCAATTATCAAAGCCAGGCGCTTTTCGGCAGGTGGTGACTGGGCAAAGACAGCTCCCATCAACGAGCCAATTATTAGTAAAGGCAGAAGGGTTTTCATAGTGTAGATAGTGGTAGACAGACGTAAAACGCTATAAGTCGTTTACTTCCGCAGGAAATAAAAATCACCAGTCAGTGACGATGAGTCCCAAGGTGTTTGTTTGCTATTACTTTGTTTCATGACCTCCAGTCGTACCTGCTTGAACACGCTTTCAATGGATAGATCTGGCACATTTAGGTATTTCAGCAAGGCCGACGTGTAAAGACCATTGCGGGCAGTACCGTCGGCGGCTGTCTGGCCAGGTGCAGTAGCAAAGGCTAAATAAGACCCACTTGGTCCGTTCATTGGCGATAAGCCTTTGTTTCCATCATCACCCCTGGCCCAGCTACGATCGAAGGGATTATTCCGGCAGGCATCCAACACCACAATGTTGGTCCGCACGTGCGCTTCCCGCATCTTGGCCAACACTCGGTCGGCAAACTCACAGGTATATTCAATATCGCCTGCACTGCGCGGCTCAGCGTCAATAGGAACTAAGAAGTTGGTTCCAGCGTGCTGCATACCATGACCAGCGTAGTAAAACATACCAACCTGACAATTATCCTGTAGTTTCTCACCAAAATCATTGATGGCCGCAGCCATCTGCTGCTTGGTAACGTTGGTATGCAACATCACCTCAAAGCCAACTTTTTCCAGTGCAGCTGCCATATCGTTGGCATCATTGACCGGGTTGACTAAACGGGAAGCCCCCGGATAGCTTGCATTCCCAATGACCAATGCCAGCCGTTTTTCGGCAACAACCGGTGCTTTTTTCTCGTAGCGAACCAAGAATGTTTCGGAGGTAGTACCGCCTGGATTTTGGGCCACTAGTTTGAGCCGGTTATCTCCTTCGCGAAGCTGTACAGTTTGCGAGAGTGGATGGTCGCAGGCAGGTTCGGTATCGGCCTGCACTTTCAGATCACGATCAGCCTGTTGGAGAGCATCGTTGACAAACAAGCTCAGACGAGTCAGCGGCTTGCTGGTTTTGACGCAGGCCTTGATAAGCAGTTGATCGGTTTGTACAGTTGCCATCGACCCATCGCCTGTCAGGAAAATGATTTGGGGAGCTTCGACGGTCTCAATACCGTAAAGACCTTTTGTATCAATTTTCTGGCGTACACTCCGGGAGGTCGAAATAGCGGATTCCGGCTCCTGCGCCAGGGCTGTTATGGCAAACAGCAAGCCACTCAACAAAAGTATACCTGGTTTCATATGTCTGGACAGGTTAAAAGACAATGTATTTAGCAAGTCTGTTTATTCTGATATTAATTTATTACTGCTTCGTTACAGTCATCTCGACACGTCGGTTTAACTGCCGCGTTGCTTCTGATTTATTACTGGCAATAGGCCTGATAGGACCGTAACCACGCGTGCTGATACGCTTAGCAGCAATTCCATTTTTTACGAGATAGTCCTTCACTAAATCCACTCGCTTTTTTGAAAGCCTCACGTTTTCGTCGAAATCACCCTGATTATCGGTGTGGCCCGTTAGCTCAATCTCAACCGTCGGTTTATCGCGCATGAAAGCAACCAACTGATCCAGCGCTGGCTCAGCGCCAGGTAGAAATTCGGCCTTACTCTGTACAAACTGAATTGACTGCAACGGATTAGAAGCGCCCCCGTTAGACCCCGAACCAGTTAAACTAGCCTCGAATATGGGTTTTGTACTGATCTTCACACGCCCACTTCGAGAGGTTGATACTCCTGAACCGGGTTCCTGTGCCCGAGCCAGATTCAGAACTAACACGCTGACAACAAGTAGTAACGATGTTCTCATGCCAATACGAATTTAAAACTTGCGAACAAATCCAACACGAATAGCCTGGCTATCAGGCTGGATTAGCCAGGCGGACCCACGGTTAGCCGTGCGCGGCTGCTTTGACTTACGAACAACTAACCAAACGACATTGGCAACGGCGAGGGCTGCGGTTGCTCCGGCCACAATAGTAAATGTCCCCTGGCGACTCTCAATATCCTTACGCTTCGTTTCGGCAGTGTTCCACTCGGGAAGTGTTGCCGCTACGGTATTTTTGTTATACGCTTCTACGTCTTTGTTCAGGCTTGACGACAATGAAAACGTGTAAGCAGCTAGTCCGCCTGTAGCGACCCAGCCAATAATTGGTAATATTGATTTCTTCGGAGCTGTCACGACCGGGACAGGAGCTGGTGTTGGTGGTTTGGCTGCTACTGGGGGGCGGCTCCCCGACACTGGCCGCACCAACCGGATGATCACTTCAACTTCTTCATCCAACTGTACATTATCCCGCACGACGTCCCAATAAATGGTCTTGTTACGGCCAGGTGTTAATGATTTACCCACATTACCGCTGACGGTGTTCGGACGAAACCGCCGACCCGAGGCCGTTTCAATTTCAACGTACAGCGAGTCACTGGGCTGAACCGACGGCAGGTCGTACTGAATAACCAGCCGTTTGGTCTTCTCGTCGGTCGATATCCGGATGTTCGTTGCCTGCGACGGGCTTTGTTGAGCCCGAGCATGTAAGACTGCAAGTAATACGATTAGAAGAGTTAACAGTTTATGATTAAATATCAATTTCATAGTCAGACGATTATACCTTATTACTCAACTATTAATGCCCAAACATCCTGAGACCTCACACCATTGCCATCCATTGAAGACCCAAAGCACAGATAGATTGTATTACCAATACTAAACAAGGTTCGACCCGATAAACTAGGCGGCTGAGGGCCTTGAGAGGAAAGTGATACTTGTAGCCACTGTCCGTTTTTGTATTCAAATAATTTGTTATCATCAACCGATACCGCGAAGGCTCTATTACCAATTGTAACACCCGTATTGATGCGAGGTTGAGGCATATCGGCTTTAGCGTCAAATTTAGTTGTTGCATTGGGGCTAAATTCGACTGTAGCAGTAGGATGGCTGTAGGTGTTATTAATAACTAGTGTTCCACCGCCAATAACACATTTACCATCATAAGAGACCATCGCTGGGTCGCGAACTCCCGCCAGACGAGTTCCCATACCTGTCAATGGAATAATCGCTGATGTACTGGTTTCTGTATTATACTCAAGTATGCTAGACTGATCTACTGTTTTACCTGCAGCATCTATAATAAGACCAATTCCTATATAGGCTTTCTTTCCAAGGACACACACGTTACAGAATGCCCTATTTAAGCGAGCGTCAGTACGGCTAGTCCATTTATCTTCTTTTGGATTATAAATTAGGATTTCTGATTTGATGCTATTGTTATTAAATAAACCGGTCAAATAGCCCACTCCATCAACGGCAAAGGCCGCGCCATTAAATCCTCTTAAAGGCAGGTTGGCTTTCCTCGTCCAAGTTTCATTACTCGGATCAAATTGCCATACTTCGTCTGTCAGGCTCTCTGGTGCTAAATCGCCACCAGCGATGTAAGCTTTATTGTCAATAACGAACACATCTGAATTGGCTCTAGCTGCACCGGGAAAATTGTTTAAACGACGCCATACAAATGAAACTGGTAATGTTTTAAACTTCTTTACTTCTCCATAACCAGGTTCCGCTTTACCATTAACAGGTATAGTAATTGCGTAAGCTCTGTAATAGTATTCGGTATTTGGTTCCAGCGGCAGATTGTAAATGTCTGTGGCAAGACCGTATAGACTATTTAATTTTAATTCGCTGCCCGGTTCACGATTGGACATCACCACGCTCCCATTGTCAGGTTTGGGGTCACTATTCGTTTTTGAGAAGCAGATACCGTATTTATCTATTGTCGTCGGTGCTGATTTTACCTTCAACACCAAATTGGCTTTTGTCGCCGTAATAGCTACCGCATCAACGGTTTCAACATCCGGTTTTTGAGCTACGGGTGCAGCGCCCGTTTGGAACGTTTTTACTGAACCATACCTAACAGTGTCAACTTTATTGATCGCATAGGACCGGTAATAGTATTTTTTGTTTGGTTCCAAGTTAGTAAGCACTATAGTGGCCGATGCCCCTGTAACTCCCGAGGCAGCCGCTTTGCTGTCACCGACTGATGGCGTCTGATTGCTGGGCGAATACACAACTCCGTACTCCTTCAAAGTGACCTGACTGGCATTTGTAACCTGGCTTTGCACCACAGCGGAACTTGATGATGGCGTCCCCACTACATCGAGAGTTTCAACCGACGGGACCGGTTCACCTGTTTTAGCCTGCCTCACATCACCATAGCTTACATCACCCGTGCTGGTAATCGCATAAGCCCTATAGTAGTACGTTGTGTTGGGCAGCAGGTTCGTGACGGACACAGGAACAGTTGCTCCCGTAGCGTTGACCGCCGGAATTTTATTATCACTAACAGTCGGGGTTTGGCTAGTAGGCGAATAAACAACGCCATATTCTTTAAGCGTTACAGTGCTGCTATTCATGACCTGCACCTGTATCTGGAAAGAATTTGATCCAGGCGAGCCAGTCAAATCGAGGGTTCTTACATCAGCAATAACAGTTGCTGTTTTAAAAGACATTATTTCACCATAGCCAACGATGCCTTTATCGTTAATGGCGTAGGTACGGTAGTAATACGTAGTATTAGGCTGTAGACCATTCAGCATGACTTGGGCATTACCAGTTGTACCATTAGCTGGTATTTTGGTATCACTAGTAGTCGGTTGCTGATTCGAGGAAGAAAAGACGACACCAAATTCCTTTAGGCTATTTGGGCCTAAAGTTTCAATCCGGCAATCAACTTGCACCGAAGTCGTAGCTGGATTAGTAGCCGTTCCAGTCTTAACCTGGGGAATAAGATCATAGGGATTCACTTTCCATTTGGAACAGTTAGCCAACAGTAATCCTAAGCCTAGCATGATAAGCAAGCTACGTAAAGATAACGCCATAAAAACAAGTGTTAATATGTTATTTATCAACAGTTTACTTAGCAAATGTACAGCGTAGCACTGGGTGTAGGCAATACCGTGAATACGGTATTTTGACGAGAATATGCCCCTTATTTTACCACCAAAAAGGGTGATTTACCCGTTGCTATATTGAATCTTGTAATATGGGTTACCTGCCGTTTTTATGTCCTATAAATAGATTAAGAAAACTGTGTTTTTATTATCTTCTTACTTACTATACGTAATCCAGCTCAGCGTTACCGTCCGGCCAGTAAAGTTGTAACTACCGACATGAAACACGCCGTACCGGCCTTCGTTTGTCACATAAGCAAACTCCCGTTGGCATTCGGATCACAAGCCGGTAAGCCAATCTCGAACTGTCTTGCCGAAAACGTCAGGACAGTCAACTCTTCAAAAGAGATTGCTGATAGACTGAGCACCGTGGTCAGGCTATATCTAGTTCCACTGGCTGGCACAAAGAGGAGATTGTTGCTTTCAGTTACGTTCCATTTAAAATCACCCGCAGCACTAATGGTCTTTCCGCCATCGAGATCGTAAAACCCGTTCTCTGCAATCGTGACTTGGCCTTTTGAAAATACATTGGAGGCTTCGACCTCTTTAGGGTCAATATTCCATGTAGAACATCCCATGGATAGACCAGCAAGCGTAATCACCAGGACGAGGTTAGCTGTGGTCACTTGTACTGCGTATCTATTTGCGTTGGAAATAAAAGTCTCCTGTCAGTGAGGTCGATTCCCAGGGTACCTGCTTGTTGTTCGATTGCTTCAATACTTCCGCCCGCACCTGCTGAAAAAGTTGAATGATTGTCTGATTGGGCGTCTGTAAAGCTTTCAATAAAGCAGCCGTGTAAAGACCATTGCGGCCGTTGCCGTCGGCGGCCGTTTTTCCGGGCGAAGTGGCATAGGCAATGACCGAGCCAATGGGGGCATCCATCGTGGCTAAGCCGTTATCGCCCCCGCCCCGGCTCCACTTGCGCTCAAAAGGAGCATCGCGACAGGCATCAAGCACCACAATGTTAGTACGCGTACGGGCGTCTTCCATCTTAGTCAGAATACGATCGGCAGGTAAGCAATCATATTCTATCTCGTTGTCACTCTCCGGCTTAGCGTCCAGCGGCACGAGGTAATTACGCCCTTTACTTTGGACACCGTGTCCGGCGTAATAAAACAACCCCACCTGATAGTCACGTAGTTTGTCGCCAAAATTGTTAATGGCTACACGCATAGCCCGGTTATCCAGATTGGTGTACTGCATGACCTCGAAGCCTAATTTTTTTAACGCAGCCGCCATATCATTAGCATCATTGACAGGGTTACTCAACTTGTTTGCGCTTGGGTAATCGGCGTTCCCAATTACCAACGCTAACCGCTTTTCGAGCACCAGCACGGGCGGCTTCTTGTAGTTTACTTCTAGTGATGAAGTTATCTCCCCTCCTCCCGTCAGATAGGCTACCAACTTCAGCTTGTTTCCACCCTCGATTAGTTGCACCGTCTGGCTGAATGTCTGCGGACACTCTTTGTCCTGATCTACTTTCAGGTCACGAGTACCTGATTGTAATTTATCATTCAGGAAGAGCGTGTAACGAGCAACAGGTTTGGCCGACGTGATGCAGGCTTTAGCAATAAATGTAGGGGCCGACACAGTCTGGTCGGCTTCCATATCGCTTGTCCAGTCAATACGCGAGGCTACCGTTGTCGCAGGTACATTGGGGAAGAAGGGGGTTGTATTGAGCCGCGTCATCGGGCTTTGGAAGGTAGTCACTTGCTTTGGGGCAGGCTGGGCAAATACGGCTCCGACCAGCAAGCAGGCAGCAGTAAAGAGTATAGGCGTTTTCATGATCCACGGAGCGGGTTAGAAGGTGCGGCTTAGTCCAATGCTGGTAATCTGACGGCCTGACTGAATCAGCAAGGACGTTCGGGCGGGCTTTGGCTTTCGGACAACCATATAAACCACATTAGCTACGGCCACCAGGGCGGCCGCACCTGCCACCACGGTAAAGGTGCTTTTGTTCTTATCAATCTTAGCTTTTAGGTCATTAAAACGTTGCAGATCGGCTTCGTTGTCGGCAAATTCTTTGCTATTATACTCGTCTACGTCTTTGTTCAAGCCTAAGGCGATCGTAGTGGCATAACCCGCTAATCCGGCCGTGGCTACCCAGCCGATGATCGGGATTATCGATTTTTTACGTACAACCGTCCCCGGCTCGGCAACGCGGTCGACGCTGGATTTTACGGCCGGCGAAACTGCCGACGTGCTTTTGTCCGCAGCCGCTACGGTGGCTGGGTCCGTAGTTGTCACCATACGAGCTACCCGCAGTAATACCTTTACATCTTCGTTGAGCCGGACGTTATCACGCACAACATCCCAGGCAATTAATTTGCTCTTACCCGGTTTGAGCCCTGATCCTACGTCGCCGTTCACGCTCGTGGGCCGGACGATACGCCCTGAAGCGGTTTCAAGCTCGATGTAAATCGAATCGCCGGGTGATACCTGCGGCAGTTCATACTCAATAATGACCTTGCGCACGGTTGGATCAGTACGTAGCCGGACGTTAGTGGCCGATGTCTGTGCTTCTACCCGACCCGATAGATGCAGCAGGACAGTAACGCAGCTAAGGATTATGTGATGGTGCTTTTTCATAAGTAATAAGAAAGGACAGATCAGGGTTCACGCACAACTCGAAAGCCAGTTTCGTTGGGCGGGGTGGCAAAACTTCGGTCGGCCACGCGGCAAAAGTTCGATTTATAAGAACCACCTCTGGCCACCCGGGCGGTACCTCTGGTGGGCCCAGTCGGGTTAATAGCCGTTCCCGTCAGTGTACTGTAATAGTTCACGGCGTATAGGTCAGCACAATGCTCATGGACGTTACCACTCATGTTGTAGATACCCAGTTCGTTGGGGGCTTTTGCCATGCCGCTACCCGGCTGCGAAACGTTTGTCTGGGCCACGGCGGCCAGGTTATTGCTACCCGCGTACAGAAACCCCTGGCTTTTGGTACCCCCACGAGCGGCAAACTCCCACTCGGCTTCAGTTGGCAGGCGATACCGCTTGCCATTATTCACTTTGGTAGTTAGCCACTGGCAGTAAGCATTGGCATCGTCCCAGCTGACATTGACTACGGGGTACTCATTGATCAGCCCCCAGGGCGGAGTGGCAGGTGCGGCACGCTTCGTATCGGTAACGAAGTCGTTGTATTGCTTAACCGTGATTTCGAATTTACCAATGTAAAAGCCGCTCAGTTCAACGTCG
This sequence comes from Spirosoma soli, assembly GCF_042684525.1. Lineage (NCBI taxonomy): Bacteria > Pseudomonadati > Bacteroidota > Cytophagia > Cytophagales > Cytophagaceae > Spirosoma > Spirosoma soli. The sequence continues at coordinate 358,840 of NZ_JBHULN010000005.1, forward strand.
TGAATAGGCATCTCATCAACGTCGCCATCGCCCCCCATTTTGAACTTACCGCCCTGCACAGTTATCAAATCTACCAGGGGTGCATTGGTTATGTCGGGGAGCTGAGTGACAGGAGGTGGGGGCGGAGGGGTTACTATCTCACGAATTGTTTTATCGGCTACATCCCATTTAGAGCAGCCCGCCAGCAACAGAATGAGTGTAAGAAACGTATAGAGTGTGGTACGCATACTGGTAAATGGACTAAAGATTCAGGTACTTTCCTCAGCAAACAAGAGCACTTTCAACTGACGATAACATGTTCATATATAGCCTGTTATTCCATAGAAAATATAGCGTAAAAATGACGTCAGCATACGATCAAAGCGGCATTATATTGAGCAAGCGGTAAACGTCTTTGAGTAACCGGTTATTCTACGCTCCCGAGTAAATACCTCATTATGATCATATTATGAAAAATATATTCATTCATCGGCTCTCGTTAACCACTTCATTTAAGTTAGTCGCAGTCAGCATTGCCGAGGGCAACAAGTGTACTTCAGGTTGTGGTATGTTTTTGGCTAGACGAGCTACTGGATACCGACAAGTTTATCGTCTGGCGATTGTTCTCTCAGTAAACGGGACAATGTCTTTGAGACCATTCGTTAGCTTTGGAGCCGTCTAGTAACATATTTCCCCCTGTACTCGTTATCAACAGGAAGCTTGTCGCTCCGAAGTGGCACTAAACTGACGTAGTCAGTCTTAAAATTTGTTCAACTATCTCGACGAATGTCCGTGTCGAAGTCGATAATTCGGGTTCTGTTTGGTCTGCTTGCGCTCGTGCTGTTGCTGGTGGGGTTTGTGGTGCTTGTGGCCACTACGCCCTGGGGGCAGGGCTTTGTGACAAAGCAGGTCAATAGTTATTTGGCAAAAAAAATTCAGTCGCCCTTTCGGATTGGACGCATCAGTTATTCCATTCCAGACTGGATTGAACTCGAAGACGTGTTCTTTAAAACCCCCAAAGGCGATACACTCATCGACGGTGGCCGCATGCGTGTAGACCTTGATATGTGGGGATTACTTAATAACCGGGTAGCTATTAACCAGGTCGAACTGGAACGCATTCGTTTGAATATCAGCCGTACGTTGCCTGATACGTCCTTTAACTTCCAATACATTTTAAACGCATTTGACACAGGCACCGCCCCTGAACCCTCAGACACAGCCTCGACTCCATTAGCGATTAATCTGACAGGGATTACCCTCAAAGATGTGCGTATTAAATACCGCGATGATGTGGTCGGCGCGGATGTTAATGCCTCTCTCGATAGCCTACGAGCCAACTTCAAAGAGACTGACGTTGATAAGTCACGGTATCATTTGTCGGACGTTACTATAGATGGCCTCAATGCCTTTACCCGTTTGTACGAAGGTTTACCTACACCCCCTAGCCCCCCCAGCGACCCAAACGATTCGCTCGATATTGGTTTAGGGAAGTGGCAGGTAAACCGCGCCAAGTGGGACGTCCGGGTTGAAACTGCTGATTTTAAAACGCAGGGTAGCATCGGACGACTAGCGATGGAAACGGATTATTTCTACCTCAACGGCTCAAAGATTGGCATTCGATCGCTTAATCTGGCCAATGCCGATATTGCCGCCGTTCTGACTAAACCAACCCGAAAAGCGACAACAACCCAGCCCACGGCAACAACCGCAACGACCACCCCAGGCTGGCAGGCCAAACTGAGCAATGTCCGCTTCGCCGACAACCGGCTGCGTTTTGACGATGAAACCGCTCCCCGGCAAAAGCGCGGCTTAGACTACGGTCATCTTGACTTGCAGAACCTAGGCATTGACGGCCGGTTTTTAACGTATGCTGATCTGGGTTCACGGGGCCAGCTCATAAGCGGTCAATTGCGCAATGGGCGGTTCCGGTCAACGAGCGGGTTTGTGCTTCAGAGCCTGAACGGCGACGTACTATATACCGACAAAACGACCAGCGTGACTCGGCTATTCGTGCAAACCCCGACCTCGCTCCTGCGTGATCAGCTGGTGCTGCGTTACGATTCCCTGGCCCAGCTGAGTGATCCACGATTTGCTAAGCGCGTGAGCGTTAATGTCAATCTGCGCCAAAGCCGGTTGTCCGTTGACGATGTGCTACAACTGGCCCCTTTCCTGGCCGACACCCCTCCCTTTGCGGGCAACCGTGGAGGTGTCTTCACGGCCAACGCGCAGGCAACCGGTACGCTGGCCGCCCTGAACCTGCCCCGACTTGAATTTGCGATGCTTTCGGGCACACGAATTCGGGCGAAGGGTCGTCTGACCAACGTAACGGACCCCGAGCGCCTGGGGGTAGATATTGACATTCAGGAAGGCACAACCCGGCTGGCCGACATCAACAAACTAGCACCGAAAGGGTCTATTCCCCCATCAATTGCCCTGCCGCCAGCGCTGCGGCTAACCGGGCAGTTGAAGGGTCAGCTGAACGATCTTATTCTGGATGCCAACCTGAACACCGACTGGGGAACCGCTAGTTTTGATGGTCGGTTGGCTGGCTTTGTTTCGGGGAAGAACCAGACCTACAAAGGAACGCTCGACCTGGATAACTTCGATGCCGGCAAATGGCTCAAGCAAACGGGCACCGTTGGCAAACTAACCGGCCGGGCTACCGTCGATGGTCGGGGCATTGACGTCAACACACTCACTACGCGCTTTGATCTCAACGTGCAATCGGCCGAGTTGAGTGGCTACCGATACCAGAATCTCGATGCCGAAGGGAACCTGACCAATGGTAACCTGACCTTGACGGGTGGCCTTAAAGATCCGAATGCGAACCTATCGCTGGACATTCGATCGAATCTGAAAGGAGAATTTCCGAGTGTAGAAGGTCAGACAGTGATTAACGAGCTGAATCTACAGCCGTTAAAACTCTACAATGACCCCTTATCGCTCAAAGGACGTATCCTACTGGACATGGCGTCGACCGATCCGGCCAAACCCGTAGGAACCGTTTCTGTGGGCGACGCCGTCGTTACGTTATCCGGTAAAAGCTATCCGATTGATTCGCTGTATGCCCGACTGGCGGCCAACGGCACCAACAAGACCGTGGTGGCGCAGGTGCCGGGGGCTCGGGTTAATCTCGATGGTCAGTTTGAATACACTCAGTTGTACGACATTATTGCCGGAGAAATCAGCAAGTACATTGCTATACCGGCCTTAACCTACAAACGAATTCCGCCCCCCTACGCCTTCACCGTTGGCATGAAAGCGTATCAGAATCCGTTGTTGCAGGCCTTCGTACCATCGCTGACTAGTTTGGACACGGTTCGCTTGAACGCGTACTTAGACAATACAAGGGATACAACCCTATCGGCGACGCTCCGTACTGGTGTAGTTGTGTACGATACCACCACTTTGCAGGGAAGCCGCGTGACATTACGTGGGGTTGGCAATCAACTGAATGTCAATGGGCGCATTGATGGTGTTCTGTACGACGGTATCACCGTTCGGCAAACGAATCTGACCGGAACGGCGGCTAATAATCAGTTTCGGTTTGCGGTTATCAACAAGGACTCGGTTAATCAGGACCTGCACGGCATAGCCGGTACACTCAGCATTGTCGACTCCAGCTACCGGTTTCAGTTTGCCAAAAATGGGTTGCTTACCAACTATCAGCGGTGGGAAACCGACACGACCGGCTTCGCGCAATACGGTAAAGACGGTGTACTGGTAAATAACATACGGATTGAGCAGGACCAGCAGTCACTGGAAATTACGAGTACTGAACCGTATGGCAATGCTCCAATCCGGGTTACTACCCGCGCCATTGAATTAGCGAATCTGGCCCGGCTGGCTAATCAGGACACAACCCTGGCCAGTGGGCAGCTCAACGGTACCATTGTCGTACGCGATTATCTGGCCGAAGATAGTCAGCTGGCGTTTATCGGGTCCATTTACGTCGATAGTCTTCAGGCAATGAGTAAGCCGATTGGTAACCTGACCGCCCGTTTCCGAAATAATACCGATGGGCGTATCAACGTCAATACGTCCCTCGCCGGTCCTTATAACGATGCCACAATAACGGGTTTCTACAACCCCGAAAATGCCAAAGAAGCGCTCGACTTAGCCATCAGCCTCAAAAGATTAGATGCGCGCACGATTGAAGCCTTTAGCTTCGGCGAACTGCGGCAGGCCCGGGGTAAACTTACTGGCGAATTCAGCGTGGCTGGTGCCATTGACAATCCAAAATTAAACGGTAATGTCGCCTTCGATTCCGTGGCGTTTAACATTAAGCAATTAAACGCCACATACCGCATCGATAACGAAAAGCTGGCGTTTGCGGGTCAGACGATAACGCTGAATGACTTCAACGTGCGCGATACACTCGGCCGAACCCTCACGACTGATGGCACAGTTGTCCTGAAAAATCTTCCTAACGCCACGTATAATCTACGCGTTCGGGCCGAGGAGTTCCAGGTATTAAATGCCGCCCGAAAAGATAACGATTACGCCTACGGCCAAGCCGCCATTAGTGCTGATCTGCGCATTAAAGGAGCCGGTTCTAACGCGTCCATTAATGGAAAAGTCAAGCTCGAAGATGGAAGTAAAATATCCATCGTACTGCCTGATGAATCGTTAGGAGCCGATACCGGAGAAGGCGTGGTGGTTTTTGTCAATCACAGCGACTCGTTAGCACTGGCGAAGTACTTATACCGTCCAAAACGCGACAGCCTGGCCCCACGCCTGGCCTTTGAAGAACTCAGTAACTCGACCATTTCGCTCGACCTCGAAGCGGATGAGAAGTCGGAGCTTACTATTGTCGTCGACGAACTAAACGGCGACTACCTGCGGGCCCGGGGCAACGCTCAACTTAACGTAGGCGTAAATGCGGCAGGGCAAATTACGGTGCTGGGCCGCTACGACGTAACGGAAGGTGAGTACTCGCTGACGTATCAGGTCTTGAAGCGTCAGTTTCAACTTCAGAAGGGTGGCTACATCCAGTTTACCGGCGATCCGCTCAAGGCGGACATTAACATGACCGCTATCTATAAGGTATCGGTTCCTCCCGCCGACTTAATTGGCAATGAAACGACAAGCGCGGATGCTTCAGGTTCGGCAGCTCAGCGTAAATTACCGTTTGAGGTAGCGTTAACTATTAGCAATAATCTGGCCGCACCCAAGCTGGACTTCGACATTCGGCTCCCCGAAGCTGAAGACGGTAGTTCGGGTGGTATTGCCTCAAACGCTTTTGCCACGACAATCGAAAATAAGCTAAAAACGCTTCGTCAGGATCAGTCACAGATCAACAAGCAGGTCTTTGCATTGCTAATTCTGAACCGGTTCCTGCCCGAAAATACGTCTGATTTCTTCTCGGGTAATAACAACAGTGGCGGTTTAAACAACCAGGCTGAAAACCTGGCGCGTAACAGCGTTAGTAAACTGATCTCTGACCAGCTCGGGCGACTAGCTTCGGGCGTGCTCAAAGGCTTTGATGTTGACTTTAACTTGCTTTCTCAAACCGGTAGCGCCAACACGGGTGGCACAACCAACGGAGCCAGAACTGATTTGAACGTTGGTTTATCACGTAGTTTTCTGGCCGGACGGGTAACCGTGTCGGTGGGTAAAAACTTCGTGCTCGAAAACGCAGCTGGTGCCGCTACGTCGAACAACCAGGTATTCGACAATTTATCGGCAAACTACAATGTCACCCGAGATGGCCGCTACGTCTTACGGGCGTACCGCCGTAACGATTACCAGGCCATTCTGGACGGCTATATTATTGAAACGGGTGTTGGCTTCGTCATAACAGTGGATTACAATACGTTCTCAGACATATTCCAACGATCACCCAGCCCCACGCCTACGCCCACGGTAAACTGATTATGATTGATCGTGTATTTAAACCTCTCATCGGTTCTTTAACTATCTCTCATGTACAGCGAGAGATCCGGTGGCTTTGTTTCCTGTCGCTGCTATCGCTCAATGCCTGCAACATTGCCAAGCACCTGCCCGCCAATGAGCGACTTTACACAGGAATCGATGTCGTTATCAACGCGGATTCAACGGTCTCTAAAAGCGATCAGTCGGCCGTTCAGACCCAACTGTTAGAGCTGGCCCGGCCCAAGCCTAACTCTCAGTTATTCGGTTATCCGTTTAAGGTCGGTCTCTACTACCTCTTTGGTGAACCCAAAAAGCCAAAGGGTTTCCGCGCCTGGTTCCGACGTAAGTTTGGTCAGGAACCCGTGTTGGCCAGCGCTAAAGCCATTTCGTCGAACATTCCGATCTGGGAAGCGACGTTGCAGAACCAGGGGTACTTTGGCTCTCAGGTTACTGGGTCGTTAAAAGAAGAAGGCTATAAAGCACGAGGGGTTTATCAAGTCGATCTGAAAACTCGGTTCTATATTGATTCGGTAGCTTTCCAAAAAGATACAATTCCTGAGCTTCAGGAGTTGGTCAAAGCACTGAACGCATCGGCCCGCCGAACGATCATCAAGAAAGGAAGTCCTTACAGCCTCGATAATATCAAGCTGGAGCAGGAACGGATTGGGCAAGCCATTAAACAGCGGGGATTCTTTTATTTTATACCGAGTTACCTGATTACGTTGGCGGATAATGATACGGCCACCCACCGAACGACCCTGTATTTCGCGATTGAGCCGACAATGCCTACTGCGGCTGGCGTTCCTTATTCCATTCGCAACGTATTTATCTATCCCAACTATAACCTCTCGACCGCCCAGATTGATACCAATCGGCGTTTGGCTTATCAGTCTGACGAACGGTTCAGGATTGTCGATTCAACCCGACGCTTCGATCCCAGGCTGTTCCGCGATGTGGTAACGGTGCGGCCCGGTGCCCGCTACAATAGTCGACAGCAGGATTTAACCCTGTCGCGGCTCACTAATGTAGGGGCGTTCAAATTTGTCCGGAACCGATTTGATCCGGCGGAGCAGGGTGATTCAGCTGTGCTGGACGTAAGCTACTTTCTGACGCCTGCCCCCGCCAAGTCGATGCGCCTGGAGTTAGATGGCACCTCGCGTTCTAACAACTTTAGCGGTACGCAGCTGATTGCCAGCTGGCGAGACCGTAATGCCCTCCGACGTGCCGAGCTGCTTACCATAAATGCAACCGCCGGTATCGAATTTCAAATTGGTGGTGGAATTGAGGATCGAGCCACGAACTACCGATTTGGCCTAGATGCAACACTGAGCTTTCCACGGCTGGTAAGCCCGGTCAGCTTTAAGTACGACCAGCGCCAGGCTTTACCAAAAACTAACATAACGGCCGGGTATCAAACCATTATCCGTGGCGGGCTATACCGCATCAACTCATTCTACACAACGTTTGGCTATTCGTGGCGGCAGAACCAGCAGGTTGAACATACGTTTCAGCCGTTCAACGCAAACTATGTGTATGTGCCGTTGCCCGCCGGGGACCGGCTTTATGAGATTTTAGAGAGTGATACCGTGCCGAAGATTATAAAGGATCAATACAATGCCATTCTATCATCTGGTCAACTTATCCTCAGTACATTATATACGTTTGCTTATAATTCACCAACCCGTTCTCAATCTCCAACGACGTATCGTTTAACATTCAATGCTGAAGCGGCTGGAAATTTGGCTAGCTTGGTTTTTCGTAAGCCCATTCCTAATGATGATCGAAACGGTGTATTCAACGTTCCCTACGCGCAGTACCTTCGCTTTGACGTAGATGGGCGCTTATATCGTCGTTTAGGGGCAAATTTGACATGGGCCAACCGCGTGTTTGGAGGTTTAGGTATTCCGTACGGTAATTCAAATGGGTTCCAACTACCATTTACTAAGCAGTATTTCGTTGGGGGGAGTAACAGTATTCGTGCTTTTCGGCCAAGGGCTATTGGACCTGGTTTGTTCACGCGTGACACTCTTCGTAACATAGCTCCTTTTCAAGAGGGCGGAGGAGACATTCGACTTGAGGCCAATACAGAATTACGAGCAAAATTCAACAAGTATATAGAAGGAGCTGTCTTCGTCGATGCAGGTAATGTATGGACGTACTACAATGCAGCCCAGTTCTCTGAAGATGCCAGTGCATCTAAATTCACTCCCGAATTCTATAAACAAATCGCTATTGGCACCGGGATTGGTATCCGCATTGACCTATCGTATTTCTTAATACGTCTTGATTTGGCAACGCCCCTCCGGAAACCGTACAAAACGAACGGTAGCGAGTGGGTCATTGACCAAATTGACTTCGAGAACCGCGATTGGCGTAAGCAGAATCTGGTATTCAACATCGGGGTCGGTTATCCATTTTAAGGGAAAGGTTTAAACACAGAGTAAACGGAGGAAGGCACGGAGAGTACAGAGTTTTTTACTTCTCCGTGTTCTCTGTGAAACCTCCGTTCCCTCTGTGTTTAAACTCCTTTTTTCAGCACAGGCTGCAAAACTCCCCAGACCGTGTTCGCCACAATTTTATGGCCAGCAGGCGTCGGGTGAATACCATCCGGCTGGTTCAGCCTCGGGATACCACCGACACCCTCGAGCAGGAATGGAATCAGCACCGCCTTATTTTTATCGGCAAGCTCTTTGAACAACTCCCGAAACTCCCGCGTGTACGTAGTACCCAGGTTTGGCGGAATCTGCATACCCGCCAGCACAATGGTCGCTTCGGGACTCTTCCGACGAACCGTATCCATGATGGCTTGCAGGTTTTCGCGGGTAGCCTTGAGCGGAAGACCCCGTAACCCATCGTTACCACCTAGTTCCAGCACGAACACAGCAACCGGCTGGCGCATTACCCAGCTGATCCGACTTCTGCCCCCGGCGGTGGTTTCTCCACTGAGGCCAGCATTAATAACCTGGTAATTCAACCCAGCGGAATCGATCTTCTGTCCAACTAAGGCCGGAAACGCTTGAGACGGTTCGACACCATAACCAGCGGTGAGGCTATTTCCGTAAAATAGGATGACCGGCTTCTTGGCCGTCGCAGCCGAACGAGACTCGGCCGACGTTGCCTGATTATCCGTAGCTGTCGATGTAGAGTTAGTCTTTGAGTCGGAGGAGCCGCAGCTGCAGACCGTTAAGAGCAACAGGAGGCCGCTTATCACGGAATACGACGTTTGCCTTATTCTTGAGAACTTCATTGTTTTTGTGTCAGTTTGTGATATAAACGCAGAGTAAACAAAGTTTTCCACCGAGAACACAAAGAAAAGCCAAAACTTGGTGCTCTTTGTGAAAAACTCTGTCCGTTCTGTGTTTAAAACAAACGTTTCATGAGCATCTTACGCGTCGAGAATCTGACCAAAACATACGCCAGCGGTGGCCGTGACCTGACCGTTCTACATAGCGTTAACTTCACGCTCGAACCCGGCGATACGTTTTCCATTGTGGGCCCATCGGGTAGTGGTAAAACGACACTCCTGGGCTTATGTGCTGGCTTAGACCGGGCGTCGTCGGGTAGCGTTTATCTAAATGACATTCGTTTGGATACGCTCAACGAAGACCAACGGGCTGCCATCCGAAACCAGTACGTTGGCTTTATCTTTCAAAACTTCCAGCTACTGCCTACACTTACCGCCCTCGAAAACGTAATGGTTCCGCTGGAGCTACGTGGTGAGAAAGGCGCTCAGAAAACGGCGCAGGAACTACTCGATCGGGTTGGCTTAGGCCAGCGGGGGCACCACTACCCTACTCAACTATCGGGTGGTGAACAACAGCGTGTTTCGCTCGCTCGGGCATTCGCGAACCGGCCCAGGCTGCTTTTCGCCGATGAGCCCACCGGAAACCTTGACGCCGACACCAGCGCGACTGTAGTTGACTTACTATTCGAACTGAACCGCGAGGCTGGTACGACCCTTGTTCTGGTCACGCACGATCTGGAATTGGCCTCCCGAACTCAACGCATTATTCGTATCAAAGGCGGTACGGTTGTATCGGATTCCAAAGAGCGAAAGAGTGAGATAGTGAAAGAGTGATCAACTCCACTCATTCGCTCATTCACTCTTTCACTATCTCACTCTCTATGAACTTCTCCTGGCTTTTCAAAATGGCCTGGCGCGACAGCCGCCGGAGCCGACAGCGCCTACTGCTGTTTATGTCGGCTATTGTGCTGGGCATAGCAGCTCTGGTGGCGATTAACTCCTTCGGCGACAACCTCGCCCGTAGCATCGACGATCAGGCCCGCGAACTACTCGGCGCCGATTTGACGCTCTCCTGGAATCGCGCTCCTTCGCGCAAAACGCAGCAACTCCTCAAGACAATCGGGCGCGATCGTGCTTATGAAGTATCGTTTGCGTCGTTAGTCTCAATTCCGAAAACCGGGGGCGTTCGCTTAGCGCAGGTAAAAGGATTGGAAGGCCGTTTTCCCTATTACGGCACCTGGGAAGTCCAGCCAGCGTCGGCTATTCAAACCTTTCGGCAGGCCAGCAGCCGCGTAGCCTTGGTTGACGATGCCCTGCTTGTTCAGCTGAATGCGCAACCCGGCGACTCCGTTAAGGTGGGTAATCTCTCGTTCCTGATTGCCGGTCGGGTGACTAAAACTCCCGGTCAAGCCGCCATTGCCGCCACGGTTGCCCCGACAGTATTCATTCCTAACCAATTTTTAGCGAACACGGGACTACTGCAGCGAGGCAGCCGGGTTAACTACAAATACTACTATCAATTCGCCCCCGGCACGGACGTTGACAAGTACCTTAAAACCATTGCAGCCAGACTGGATAAAGATGGCGTAAACTCCGATACCATCGCCGAACGCAAACGCCAGACGGGCCGCTCGTTTGGCGACCTGACCAAGTACTTAAGCCTGGTGGCGTTTGTCGCTTTACTACTCGGCTGCGTAGGGGTGGCCAGCGCGGTTCAGTTATACGTCAAAGAGAAAGTAGCTTCGGTAGCTATTTTGCGTACACTGGGGGCTAGCGGACGCCAGGCGTTACTTATTTATCTGCTTCAAACCGCGCTTATGGGTCTGATTGGTGCCACCATTGGTGCTTTGGTCGGGTCAGTAGTTCAGCTTGTCTTGCCACAGGTGTTTGGCAATTTCTTACCCGTTACGGTACAAACGACCTTGTCGGCACCAGCCATTTTAAGCGGCATCGGGACGGGCCTGCTTATTTCGGTTTTATTCGCCTTACTCCCCCTACTGGCCATTCGGAACGTATCGCCTTTGCGAACCCTCCGCACCTCCTACGAAGCTGATCTGAGCGGTCGTGATCCATTTCGGTGGTTGGTTTATCTGCTCGTTGTTGGGTTCATTATTGGCTTTGCCTACTTACAAACCCGAAACCTGACGCTCGCCTTTGGGTTTACGGGCGGATTAGCCTTGGCATTCGGCATTCTGACCGCCTTGGGTCTGGGCCTGATCTGGCTGGTACGCCGTTTCTTTCCGGCGTCCTGGAGTTACGTCTGGCGGCAAAGCCTGGCCAACTTATACCGACCCAATAACCAAACCCTCATTCTGGTAACCGCCATTGGTTTGGGCGCTTTCCTGATTGCTACGTTATACCTGACCCAAGGGTTACTCCTCGGCCGGGTGGAGCTGTCAGCCAGCGGCAAGCAGCCAAATATGGTCTTGTTCGACATTCAGAACGAGCAGCTTGCCGGAGTTCGTTCATTAGTCAATCAGCAGAAGCTACCGATTTTGCAGGAAGTCCCCGTTGTGACCATGCGCTTGAATGACATCAACGGGCGCACGGGAGACGCCATCCGAAAAGATACGTCGGCGAAGATTCCAAACTGGGCTTTCACTCGTGAGTACCGCGTTACGTATCGCGATTCGTTGATTTCGTCGGAGAAGCTGGCTTCAGGCAAAGGCCCCTATCAGGCCAACGGCAATGTGTATGTGTCCATTGAACAGGGCTTCCTCGACCGATTACATCTCAAACTTGGTGATACGCTTAACTTCAACGTGCAGGGCGCTCCCATTCCAGTAATTGTTGGTGGCACTCGCGAGGTCGACTGGAACCGCGTTCAAACCAATTTTCTGCTTGTGTTTCCAAGTGGCGTACTGGAACAGGCTCCTCAATTTCACGTTTTGATGACCCGGGTGCCCGACAACCAAACGTCGGCGGTGCTTCAGCGTGGTCTTGTGAGCCGCTTCCCGAACGTATCGGCCATTGATCTCGGCCTGATTCTGAAAACGGTGGATGAGATACTTGGCCAGATTTCGTTTGTCATTCGCTTTATGGCGCTGTTCAGCATCTTAACCGGTTTATTGGTACTGGCCAGTTCGGTCGTTATCAGCAAATACCAGCGTCTGCGCGAGAGTGTTCTCTTACGCACCCTTGGTGCCAGCCGCAACCAGATTCTACGCATCACCGCGCTTGAATACGGTTTGTTGGGGCTGTTGGCGGCCCTGTCCGGCATTCTACTGTCGCTAGCCGGAACGTGGGCCCTGGCCCAGTTCGTTTTTGAAGTCCCTTACCGCCCCGATTTCTTGCCGTTAGTTGTCATTTCAGCCGTTGTTACGGTGCTAACCGTAGTAATTGGCGTTTTCAACAGCCGCGAGGTACTCGTCAGGCCACCGCTGGACGTGTTGCGTAGCGAAGTATAAAAAGGGGTGCGTCTCACCTGATTAATGACTTTCTTTGAGGTATATAAATCGGTAAACTATGCGTGTTGCAGAAGCATTTGAAGATGTGGCCAGCAGTCTTGCTCAGTTAGTTCCTGATAAAATCATTACATTGAAAGCTCCACAAGCCATGTCGGCACGGGTCGAACAGCTCATCTCCCGTAAGAAAAATGAGCTAATTACACCCGAAGAAATAACAGAGCTGGAACAATTTTGGCGCTCGACTTATTTATTAGCCTAACTGAAGCACGCGCACGAATACTGCTGGCTTCGTGAGGAAAGCGCTTTCTGCCAAGATTCGTCAGTTGGTGGCTCAACGTGCGGGTTATCGCTGTGAATACCGCCATTTTTATGAAGACGATTTAATCAACCATCTCACTAGACGTTTACATTAAACTAGTGCTTTACCAATTTAAATTTTATAGCTGATCAAATAATAATCTCCTGACTATCAAACCTATAAGGTTTTAAAACCTTATAGGTTTAAATTGCTCAAGTACTAGATGGTTTTCTTGCTTGTATAATTTATCAGTTTGAGATTAATAGTTTTACAATCTTTGCAAGATTGATATATTTTGATAGAGACATTTGACTGAACACAACAAGTTGAAAGAAGTAGCTACGAGAAAGAATGATATTATCTAATCTTCGTCAAAGTTACTTTTCCTAGACGCATTGGATAATAGTTCTCATCAGAATAGGTATCCAAACGTGAGGCCAAAACGAGGCAACAGCCGTTCGCCACTCATCGCTTCGGGTACGATGTGTTCTAAAGCTGGGCGTTGGGTCGGTACCTGGTAATGAAATCCAAGGAAGGTCTCTAACGTAAAGCGCCGACCGATGGGAGTCTGGATGCCCGCTAATGCACCGGGCATCAATACGTATAATTGTCGTTTCTCCTGGATGGGCAAGTTATTCGGGTCGCGGACCAACTCGCCTTCGCTGTCTAATTGATAATCATCAATCGTTAACCGGGCTAAGCGACTGTAAAGGCCTACATAAACTCCAAGTGGTGCATGATGGCGTCGCGTGAGATAGTAGCGTGACTCAATCGTAAGCCGTTCATACTGAAACTGGCCCGGTGACGGCACGTTAGCTTCGTACTTGTAAGTGTACGTTTCCTGGCCGAAACCTAACCCGACGACGATGGCGAGTCGCTTGGTCAGGCCGCGTTCGTAAAAGACCGATGCATCGGCTCCCAGTAAACTTAATGGGTTAATCTTGACAATGTTTCTACGGACAGCTACTGAATCCAAACCAGTTTGGGCTTGAGCCGCATTGACTACAACAATCAACCAAAGGCAGTATAGTATTGCTTTCATTAAAGCTAAAGTAAAACGTTGGTATATATTTTTTCACGCTATTGCTGAACATTTATCGTTTACATATAGACATGATCTAAATCCGTTGCTTAAAACCACTACTTACTCCTTGCCGAATGACCTGCTTATAAAAAAGCACACGGCTAGTGTAATTTCATTACTAATTTCCATAGGACGATAGGACGGTACACATGAGAGGTATGTTGCAGGGAACAGAAGCTACGGAGTAGCCTACAATCAGCTGTTGTAAAGCGGTCAGAACTACAGGACCTTGTAGATTCCTTGCTTTGTTAGCCATCCACCAGGACGGTTTTTGTCTGTACAAACTCCTCAGGTTAAGTTTATTAATTATGTAATTTTCATGAAATTATTCTAATGTAATACAGCGCTTCAAGAAATAAGTCAATTGTTAACCTTAGAGACAATAGCCTCCTCTGGTCCTTTTACTGAATTTATATTGGCAGTCATAATAAACTCTCGTTTTGATTTTTCCGTGATTACAGGGCGAGAATTGTAGCCACCCTCAATTACAAAATAGTACTGTTTACCGGAGTCGAAATGAAGAAAGTAAGGCTTATTATCAATGATGAAGCTTAAGCTATCACCAATGGTTTGTATCACTACCCAAGTACGTGATTTAACTTGTATAGGCTTTTTCTCGTCCGTGCTCGTTCTGATCTCGTAAAACGTTCCTGATATCATATTCAACAAATTAATCTTCGCTGGAGCCACTACCTGAGCCTTACCTCCTGCGCTTATTAAACAAGTGATGATCACAGCTGCAATTAACTTTTTCATGGTTAATATATGTTGTATGAGTCGGCTATATGCTAAGAGTGCCCAAAATAGCTGAGAGACGTCCAGACAAAGAATGAACTAGTTTGATCTACCAAGCCACCTGGTAACTCAAAGGCTAAGATTGTTACCGATTACTGCTTCCTGCATAGCTTTTACTGCGCCAGATAGCCTCCGTCAATGGGATAATAAGAACCGGTCACGAACGACGCCTTATCCGACGATAACCAGAGTACCAGTTCGGCCACTTCTTCGGCCTTACCGAGCCGCCCGATTGGGTGTAAGTTGATTAGCTGCTGACGGGCTTCGTAGGGAAGTGCCGTTAACAGGGGCGTATCAATATAAGCAGGGCCAACCGCGTTAATGCGAATGCCTTTCGATGCATTCTCAAGCGCGGCTGTTTGTGTCAAGCCGACCACCGCATGTTTAGCCGCTACGTAACCCGGCGAGTTCGGCGTTCCTACCTGTCCCAAAATCGAAGCCATGTTCACAATAGCCCCATGCCCCTGCTTTACCATCTGGGCAAGCTGGTACTTCAGGCAGTAGAAAACGCTGTTCAGGTTGATGTTGATAATCTTTTGCCAGCCTTCCAGGCTATAGTCGGCAACGGTGTTTAGTTCGCCACCAATGCCCGCATTGTTGCAGGCAATGTCGAGCCGGCCATAGCGGTTGACAACATCATGAACCAGGCGTTGGCATTCGGCCGGGTCACCAACATCGGCCAGCACAAAATGCGATTGAACATCCATTCCTTTAATCTGTTCAACCACTACCTGCCCCTTTTCGGCGTCGATATCCGACACAAGTACGTTGGCACCATGTTGGGCATAGAGAAGAGCGATAGCCTTACCAATTCCAGAAGCAGCGCCGGTAACAAGAGCCGTTTTACCAGCCAGTGAATGTTCCATAAGGTTGTACGTTTGTAACAAAACCTGGCAGGTCTGGAATGGTTATGTTTTAATCGTAAAAGGTTTTTTATTAACTTATTAATCCCTAACAACGTCGGATCTGGTGTGTAATAATGTACGAAAATGGGCAGTAGTTACTGGTTACCTACCGTTACTCCAACCCGCTTTATTGCTGATGGTTGGCCTTATAGGTATCTCCGCGATTGAGACAGTCAATGGCCGGCCAACGAGTAAAATTACCATAAACATTCTTGATGAATCTAGCGGCAAACCCACGCCCGTACGTGTGCGACTCACGCAAAACGGCCGCCCCGTTAAACAGATTCCTCTTGAAGCAGCCGCCGTTATGTATGGCCTATGGGACCACGAAGACGGCTACGCTTTTCAACCCGACAGCTCGTTCTACGTTGCAGGTCGCTTTCATATGTCCTTACCGCCGGGTATGTATCAGCTGTCACTTTCTAAAGGCAATGAGTATCTTAAACAGCAACACACGCTGGTGGTCACGGCCGGGAAACCGGTGCAGCGAACGTATCGCTTGAAACGCTGGATCGACATGGCTGCCAAAGGCTGGTATTCGACTGATGGGCACATTCACCTTCGGCGCTCCCCGCGCGAGAATCCCTACATCATGACGTGGTTAAAGGCTGAAGACGTCCACGCGGGCGTTTTGTTACGCATGGGCGATTTCTGGGAAACGTATTTTCCGCAGTATGCCTACGGTCAGAAAGGCGTCTATCAGGAAGGAAACTATCTGCTCACGAGCGGCCAGGAAGATCCCCGGACATCGGAGCTAGGTCATGTTTTCGCGCTGGGAGCCGCCGATCGTGTCCGCAGGCGGGATCGGTATTACTTTTTCGATGAGATTTTCGACAAGGTGCATGAGTTAGGCGGTTTAACCGGTTATGCGCATCAGGCCGAAACCTTTCATGGCTACCGTGGCTTAACCCTTGATGGCCTTCGGGGCAAAGTGGATGCCTTTGAGCTGCTTCAGTTCTGCGTCGACGGCAATCCCTTACATACCGAACATTATTACCACTTTTTAGATTTGGGCTTTCCACTTACGGCCACGGCCGGCTCCGACTTTCCATGGTGCGGTCAGGACCACGGCCACGGACCACCAGAACGGACCGCTCAAATTGGCAACGCCCGGTTTTATGCCTACGTCGGTAACGCAACCTCCCGCAAACCATTTAGTTATTCGGCCTGGCGTTCGGCTATTCAGGCGGGGCATACTTTTGTGTCGAGCGGCCCGACACTCTATTTACGGGTGAACGATGCCCTACCCGGCGATGTCGTTGACGTTAAACGGGGTAGCGCGGTCAGCATTACAGTCCATGCGTACGGCAATACCCAACAGGTTCCGCTCGATACGCTTGAGCTGGTTAGCCACGGTCAAGTAATCGGTCGGGTAACGGCGCACGAGGCAGGTCAGTCTGCCAATCATCTGTCACTTAGCTTATCCCTTCCATCGGTAAAAAAAGGGCAGTGGATTGCGGCCCGATGCTCGGCCGGGCCGGGTCAGGCAGCACATACTACACCTGTTTACGTAACAGTAGAAGGCGGAGGCTTTTACAATCCTGCTACAGCCAGCCGATACCTGGATCTAAGCGAACAATACTTACGTGAAATAGAAGGAACTTTTGAAGGCGCTCACCCAAACATTGAAGAGCAAGCCTGGAAGTATCAGGAAGGTTTGAAAAGCCGCATTGCTGAAACGCGCCGAATCATTGCCGAATTACGGCAAAAGCTACGGTAAATGTAGGGCTTGACGCACTAAACTAGGGCGCGTGGACAATTAGGTAAAAGTGAGGTGGTTTTGCAACTTTGCTGAATGCGACGCTATGAGATTACTGACCAACAATGGCAACGAGTGGCTCACTTACTACCCGGCAAAGTCGGTGATGTAGGACGATCGGCGACGGATAACCGCTTGTTTATCAATGCTGTCCTGTGGATCGCTCGCAGTGGCGCTCCCTGGCGTGATTTGCCTGAACGCTTCGGCCCTTGGAACTCAGTCTACCGCCGATTCCGGCGGTGGGCCAAGACAGGCGTCTGGCAAACCGTTTTCGAGGCCTTACAGGAGCCTGACTTGGACTGGCTGATGATCGATTCGACAGTCGTGCGGGCGCATCAACACGCAGCCGGGCAAAAAAAAGCGATCCCGCCAGTGAGTGTTTAGGCCAATCGGTGGGTGGCTGGAGCACGAAGATTCACGCTACCGTTGATGCCTTGGGTAATCCGTTGCGCATCATTGTGACGGTAGGTGAGCGGGCTGATGTCACTCAGGCCGAGGCTTTGTTAATGGACTATCAAACCGATGCGGTGTTAGCCGACCGGGGCTATGACGCCAATTCGTTGGTTGATGCCTTGCAGCAGGCAAACGTCGAAGTGGTCATACCTGCGAAAAAGAGTCGGCTTGATCCCCGACGAATCGATGAGGATTTGTATAAGGATCGTAACAAAGTAGAGCGTTATTTTAACAAACTTAAGCAGTACCGGCGGGTAGCCACCCGTTACGAAAAGACGGCCACTAGCTTTGTGGGATTCGTCTATTTAGCATCGGCCATGATTTTGCTCTTGTAATTGTCCACGCGCCCTAGTTATACTACCGACTTAATAAAAAGTCGCCCTACGTACAAAACAAAGTTGCTGATGAGGTATTTATGAGTTGTTTGTGTTTGAGTCGTTATAGGGATAGGTATTGTACATCCTGAATGTACTCAACGCCCACACAAGCTACTATTAACAGATTTAACAGGCTGTTGGCGTTGAGCGTTGGTAATCGACAATAACGATTCACTCAGCTTCTAATCAGTAGGAAACTTCAATCAGCACATTTATGAACCCTGCAAATACGCATCAAACCCCTCAACCTTGGTGGCTATCCTACCTGAGAGCGGGGTTGTTTATTCTCGCTGGAGTAATACTTTTTCTATGGAGTAAATCCTCACTCGCATTAGTTCTAATACTTGGCCTGTGTCTGGTTTTATCGGGCTTGTCAGCAATTCGTTTTTGGCAGATCAGTCGAACCAACACCTGGTTTTTAGTGAACGGAATTCTGGACACCTTAATTGGTTTAGCTTTCCTGGTATATCACACCACCCCCTTCGATGACATTTCCCTTTTTTTAGGAGCCTGGGGCGTTTTAGTTGGTACTCTCAGCCTTGTCGAGACGATGTTTTTGTTTCTGGGATTTCAATCGTCCAGCCGAGCGGCCAACGATTTAACGCTTGGCGTTCTTAGCTTTTTAACGCTATTACTAGGCGGTGCCATAGCCTATCTTGTGATTGGACAACCTCTGGATGCGAGCTCGTATCGTTATGCCGGTTTAGCTATCGTTGCGATGGGTATCCTTCTAGTGTTTAACACCCGCCGATTGCAGCGGGACGCGGAAAACTATGGTCAGGACTCCAATTCAGCTTAGACGAGAGTCATCCCAGTTTAGCCATCCGTGATTTTCCGGCATCCATCACGGATTACTACGCGTTTTGCAAAAGCCGGGAATTCGCGCTAAAAGCCTGACAAACTGTGAAGGAAATTTGTGCCACCAAAAACAACTCAAACCCTCTACGTATTTGTCATGGAAAAAGCATTCTGGTTCAACTCTTGGGAGTTAGAAGGACACTACACCAGTTTTCACCGTAAAGACATCCACCCGTACATTCTCAAGCACTTGCCTCCTTTCGAGCTGGAAGGAAAGTCGGTGTTCGTTCCTCTCTGCGGTAAAACGCTTGATATGCTCTATTTCAGCCACTTCGCGCAGCGGGTAGTAGGCGTTGAGTTTGTGGAGAAGGCCGTCATTCAATTCTTTGAAGAAAATAAATTAACCTATACCCAACGGGGCAGGCGTTTTGAGTCGGGTAACATCACCATTTTGTGCTGCGACTTCTTTACGTTGACACCTGAAGATATCGGCTCGATAGACATTGTTTACGACCGGGCCTCATTAGTGGCGTTGCCTTATCCCATGCGTATGCGTTACCTGCAAACGTTGGAGCGGCTAACGCCTGTAGGTGCGCTTACATTCCTGAACACGCTGGAATACGCGCCAACGATGCCGACGCCCCCGTTTAGCATCACACCCGACGAAGTAAGCAACTACTTTCCGAACTACGTGATCGACCATATAGAAAGCCCGTCGTTACCTAATCATGGCATGGTGCGGAAATTCAACCTGGAGTTTCTGATTGAGCACGGCTTCATTATGCGAAAGTTGTACGACTCACCAATGCACGTTGATGCGGAAGAGCTGGTACAGGCATTCTAATTGCCGACCTACTCAGGTCATATTCAAACACAGAGGAAACAGAGTTGGGCACAGAAATTATAGAGTGTATAGTCTCTGTGCCCAACTCTGTTTCCTCTGTGTTTAGAAAATACTTACTTCCACTGGGTAACGTCGATCACGTTTGGGCAGAAATCATATTCTTCGGGAACGTTTGAGCCGATGAGTAAAAGTTGATTCTCGTCCAATTGCCGGACCTGCTCATGGTACCAGGCCGCGCCTTGCCGGTCGAGGTTGGAGGTGGGCTCGTCGAGAATAACGATCGGCGCGTTGGCAAAGAAGGCCAGCCCGAGCTTAACCCGCTGCTTCATACCCGACGAAAAGTATTTGATTTCCTTATGCCGGGCGTGGGTTAACAGCAATCGGTCGGCAACATCGGCAGTCGTCAATCCTGCCTTAAATGGCTTAAACGTCTGGTGAAAGGTAAGCAACTCATCCAGGGTGAGTTCTTCAACTAACTCAAGATAGGGCGCGGCAATACTAATGTGTCGAAACCAATCGTCTGGCTCTAGTAGGCTACCATTAAATACGTAACTAAGTTTTCCTTCGGTCGTTAGCAAACTACCCGCCAGTAGTTGCAGCAGAGTTGATTTTCCACTGCCATTAGGTCCCACGAAGGTATAACTCGTTCCAGCATTGAGGGTCAGGTCCACCCGCCGAAAAATCCATTCCTTTCGGTACTTTTTGCCTAATTGCTCGGCGGTGATGGTCAGCATTGTACTCAAAATAAGCTTACTCTCTATCGCCGTTGGATGATGGTCCCTTCATAATGCCGCGCTCAGAAGCACGAATGAAGTTCACAATCTCGTCGCGTTCGTCGGAGGGTGGTAATTCGAGCTCGATCTGCGTCAGCGCATCGGCGTTGTTCAGGCCCCGCATGTACACGTAGCGGTAGATTTCCTGAATCTGGTTAATCTTGTCACTATCATACCCGCGCCGACGAAGTCCAATGGAGTTGATACCCGTGTAGGACAGCGGCTCACGAGCGGCTTTTGTAAAAGGTGGTACGTCTTTGCGCACCAGCGATCCACCTGAAATCATGGCATGCGCGCCAATTTTCACCCACTGGTGTACTGAGCTCGAACCACCAATAATGGCCCAGTCGCCCATATGGACGTGCCCAGCCATTTGTACGTTGTTGATAATAATGCAATGATTACCGATGCGGCAGTCGTGTGCAATGTGCGCATAGGCCATAACAAGACAGTCGCTACCTATCTCGGTTTTCCAATGCTCTTCGGTGCCCCGGCTGATGGTTGCGTATTCCCGAATGGTCGTATTGTCGCCGATAAACGTCCGTGTATACTCATTCTTGAACTTCAAATCCTGGGGCGTCGATGAAATAACAGCACCGGGGTATATTTTGACGTTACGTCCGATCCGGGCACCTTCATTGATGACGGCATGGGAACCTATCCATGTCCCCTCAGCGACTTCAACGTCTTTGTGGATGATGGCAAACGGCTCAATCACCACGTTCTGCGCAATTTTTGCTTCGGGGTGAATATAGGCTAATGGTTGAATCATTACTTTCTTGTCATTGATGGTCATTTGCCGTCATTAATGGTCACGTGTTGCACGAATGAATGACAACCGAATGACAAGAAATGACACTAAATGACTATTTTTTCTTAACCAGACTGGCAATCATATCGGCCTCGCACACCAACTGATTACCGACATAACCCCGGCCCTGCATCTTAACGATGCCCCGTTTCATGGGTGATGTAAATTCACATTTAAAGATTACGGTATCGCCGGGTAGTACGTTGCGCCGAAATCGGCAATTCTCGATACCGACCAGAAACGGCCAGTAATTTTCTGGATCAGGCACCGTACTAAGCACCAGAATACCACCCGTTTGGGCCATCGCTTCCAGCTGCATAACGCCTGGCATAACCGGATTGCCCGGAAAGTGCCCCGGAAAGAAAGGCTCGTTCATAGTCACGTTTTTAATACCGACCACGCTATTTTCATCCAGCGCAATGATTTTGTCAATCATCTGGAATGGATAACGGTGCGGTAATAAATTCGCAATCTGATTAACGTCGAGTACGGGCGGCTGCTTCGGATCGTACTGTGGCACCTGGTTAGCCGCGTTTTTCTGGATTAGTTTCTTGATTTTTTTGGCAAACGCTACGTTAGCGGCATGGCCCGGCCGGGCGGCTAAGATTTGCGCCTTAATGGGTCGGCCAATCAGCGCCAGATCACCCACTACGTCCAGCAGCTTATGGCGCGCCATTTCGTTAGGGTAATGTAGCTGAATGTTATTTAAGATGCCCTCCTGCTTGTTAACGCTTACTTTTGGCTTGTGCAACAGGTCCGCTAAATAATCGAGTTCGCCATCGTTGACCTCCCGGTCCACAATAACGATTGCATTTGTCAGATCGCCCCCTTTAATCAGGTTCTGTTTGAACAATGCTTCGAGCTCGTGCAGAAACACGAACGTACGGCAATTGGCAATCTGTTCAGGAAATTGACTGATGTCGTTCAGGTAGGCGTGCTGGCTGCTGATTACCCGCGAATTATAGTCGACCATCACCGTCAGGCGATAATCATTCAGCGGCAGGGCTGCTAACTCAATGTCTTTCTCCGCATTGCGATAGTGAACGTATTCACTAACCTCGAAATAGTTGCGGGTGGCATTCTGTTCCTCAATTCCTGCGTCGCGCAAAGCGTCGATAAACTGAATCGACGAACCATCCATAATCGGAGGTTCTGGTCCATCCAACTGAATCAGAATATTATCTAATTGCAAACCAACCAGCGCAGCCAACGTGTGCTCAACGGTGTGAATCCGCGCGCCACTTTGCTCAATGGTCGTTCCACGCGATAAGTCTACTACGTTGTCGACGTCAGCGTCGACAACGGGTTGGCCAGGCAGGTCAATACGCTGAAATTTATAGCCGTGGTTCGTTGGTGCAGGCAAGAACGTCATCGTTGCCGAGACGCCCGTATGCAAACCTACTCCCGATACTGAGACGGCTTTTTGAATCGTCTGTTGTTTCGTATTCATTCGATTTCACCGGGTCGCCGGCGCGATTTACAGTGTACGATTCACAATTTCTCTGCTGGTCAGCCAAAAACTGTAAACCGAAGGCTGTAACCTATTTTTCTGTTTTCTTCTCCAGGTCAAAAACGCGACGTTCCAAATCGGGTAGCCGCCTGAAAATGGCCAACGAACGCATACTTTCTTTCAAGCCAAAAGCGGGCGAGCTGTTAATGGCTGTCCCCTCTTCAGTGACATTCTTTCCAACTCCCGACTGCGCGCCGACTTTAGTACCATTGGCAATTGACAGGTGACCAGAAAAGCCTACCTGACCGGCAATCACGCAGTTTTCACCAATTTTGGTTGAGCCCGAAATACCGGTCTGCGCAGCGATAACTGTATTTCTTCCGATTTCGACGTTATGGGCAATTTGAATGAGGTTGTCCAGTTTTACGCCCTGCCGGATGATGGTTGACCCCATTGTGGCACAGTCGATCGTAGTACTGGCTCCTACATTTACGTAATCTTCCAGGATTACGTTGCCAAGCTGCGGAATTGTTTTGTAGGTGCCATCGGGCTGCGGAGCAAAGCCAAAGCCTTCGCTACCGATCACCGCGTTCGGATGGATAACGCAATGCTGACCAATAATACAGTTGTCCAGAATCCGTACCCCGGCATGAACAATTGTATTATCACCGATCGAAACATTATTACCGATATAGGCATGGCCATAGATTTTCACATTCCGGCCCACCTTGCAGTTCCGGCCGACGTAAGAAAACGCCCCTCGATATATCTGTTCACCAAACTGGCTTCCTTCTCCCACAAAGGAAGGCTGCTCTACGCCGACGCGGGCATAACTTAACTGCTTGTGGTATTCCTCTAATAAGCGGGTAAAAGCTGAGTAGGAATTTTCCACAAATATTAAGGCAGACGATACTGGCTTTTTAGGCTGAAATGAACGATCAACAATCACCGCCGACGCCTGAGTCGTGTACAGATGCGGTTCATATTTAAGGTTCGACAGGAATGAAATATCGCCTGGTTGCCCTTCTTCTATTTTGGCTAATTTAGTGATTGCCAGTGAATCGTTCCCGGCTACTTCACCCCCCAGCAGTGTGGCAATCTGCTTGACTGTAAACTCCATATACGTATGACGGCCGTCGCAAAACGCTCGGGATTGACGAGCGATTGGGCCGCTAAGGTAGCTAACAAATTGCACTTTTCGGATAAAACCGCCGGAAATAGTCAGTAAGTTGATGTGTAAGGAGGCAAGTAGATAGACTACAGTAGATGAATAACCGCTCCGTTGACTCTTCGTTTTAACTGATCGACTTGCTCTGTATATTTAATTCTTTGGCCCAGCAGACGTAATACCGACGCACAATGTTAGTGAGTACCTGAATGTTCGACAAGTCCGACGCGTCGGCTATATCAATGACTTTGCCGGATTTAAGCTTGATGTTAATCCGCTCTTCCGAAGGCAAATAAGCGGCATTGGTGGCCTGCCCCTCTACCAGAAAATAAGACAACACCTCGTCGGAGAGTCCGGTCCGGCGTAACTGATCTTCGAGTTCGTTCAGCAGTTGCCCCGCGAAGGGCTCGGTAGACAACATGATTTTGAATAACTTCCGGTCGAGCAACTTTTGGCAGAGGGTCGACAGTACGGCATCATCGTGCCATGCCCACTGCTTGATGCATGACCAGACGTCGTAATCGTCTAGTTGGGTAAAGGCGTTCAGATACATCTGATTAGCCCGAAAATCGGCCAGTCGAACGCTTTCCTGTAAAAACAACATAAACGTCTCTGGTGCAAACACCGGCTCCCGGTGTGCCGTATCACCCTGCCGGACCAGGAACCGCGCCCGACGTAGAATTTGAATGAGCATCGACTCGCAGCAGATCGACGTTTTGTGCAGGTACACTTGCCAATACATGAGCCGTCGGGCGTTTAAGAAGTTTTCGACACTGAGTACGCCTTTGGCTTCGACCACCAGCTGATCGTCGACCAGATCGAGCATTTTGATGATCCGTTCGGCCCCGATGGCTCCCTCGGCAACACCGGTGTAGTAGCCATCGCGGTTAAGGTAGTCCATCCGGTCCATATCGAGCTGGCTGGAAATAAGCTGATGAAAGAACGGGCGCTCGTAGGTTCCCTCAAACATTTGGATGGCCGTTGTCAATCGGCCACCGAACTGCTGGTTCAGGTCGTGCATCAACAATAGCGATATTTCTTCGTGCGGCACATCGTCCAGCAAACAGCACTCCAACACGTGCGAAAACGGGCCGTGCCCAATGTCGTGCAGTAAGATGGCGACCTGCGCAGCCTCGCACTCATCGTCGGACAGGTGGTGGCCTTTGCTACGTAGCGTATGGGTGGCTTGCCCCATTAAGTGCATAGCGCCCAGCGCGTGGTGAAAGCGGGTGTGCAACGCACCCGGATACACGTACTCTGACAAACCTAGTTGTTTGATCCGCCGAAGTCGTTGAAAATACGGATGTTCGACCAGATCAAATACCAGATCGGAGGGAATCGTAATGAACCCGTAGACCGGATCATTAAGAATTTTTTTCTTGTTGGGGGCTGGCATTGAGCAAAGTTACCGGACTAGATGCAGAACGAAACAGCTTGTATAACCAAAAAATCATGTATCGGCCTGCAATCCTGTCTAAAAATTTGTAAATTTGCACAGCTAATCAGAGAAATCTAGTAGCGATGGGCTTGTAACTCAGTTGGTTAGAGTGCCTGACTCATAATCAGTAAGTCCCAGGTTCGAGTCCTGGCTGGCCCACCAGATCATATAAAAACCTCGTCTACAGCGCTGTAGACGAGGTTTTTGTTTTTACTGTTTCTCGCTACTCTTTACCTTTCTGTAGGTGGGCGATCGAAATGGCCCGCCTACAGAACAGCTAGCTTCATCAACTCATCCTAGCATGGGTAACTAACCACTTTACCAGGCGGCTTCGTCGACATCGTCAACGGTTTGCATCTGATGCGCCAACCAGGCTGGTACAATCTGCACGGGCGTAGTCAGAACCCACTCCTGTGAACCTCTGGACTTCCGGCTAAAGCGTAGCTGAAGCGCCTGGTAGCCAATGGTAGATATACCCTGGGCGGTTCGCGGATCAATAGGTGGATCAACCAGAATGGCCATAACGTCTAAATACATGTGGGGGGCTAATCGGTGGGCAGCCGCCTGGGCCTTGTCAAACTGGTACTGGGTAAGCCAAAGTGTTTTCATACGAAGAAGCTCCCTAATGGGTGCTATGCTTTCACACTAGGCAATTCTCGTGCCGACACTTACTTTACATGGCTAAATTCTTGACGACATTGACCAACAATTGCGGGAATCCTTCAATACACAAAACCTATAATGTAGCTTCCAAATTCACTTTAAAGTACAAACCCGTGGCTTGGGCGGTTTTCCAACACCTCATAAATTAAGCATGAGCTGACCACGTTCGGCCTGATCTGGCGCTTGTAGGGTTGATAACGAAACACCCAGCAACCGAACCTCTTTCTGTAAGGGTAGCAGCGACGTCAGAAGCTCGATGGTGATACGTTCCAATGCAGCTTTATTACCGATGACACCCAGCAAAGTTTTACTGCGAGTAATTTGCTGAAAGTCTGCGTACTTCACTTTTAGGGTAACAGTGCGCCCCATAATGCTGGTCCGTTCGCAATAGGACCAGACGTCATCAATAAGGGGTTGCAGGCCCGCCACCAACGCTGACTCGTCCATTAAATCTTGTTCAAATGTGTTTTCTGAACCCACCGATTTTCGTACTCGATTGGCCGTTACGGGCCGCTCGTCAATAGCCCTGGCGATGGAGTAGTAATGGTGACCTACTTTACCAAAGTGTTGGGTCAGAAACGCTTCACTCTGCTGGCGGAGGTCTAACCCGGTGAATATACCCAACTCGTTCATCTTATGGGCCGTTACCCGACCAACGCCGTGGAACTGGCCTACATCCAGTTGCTCAACAAAGGCCAGCCCCTGGTTTGGCTTGATTACATACAGGCCATCGGGTTTGCGGTAGTCTGAAGCGAGCTTGGCCAGAAATTTGTTATACGAAACCCCCGCCGAAGCGGTTAATTGGGTCTCGAGTTTAATACGTTCTTTAATCGCCTGCGCGATTTCAGTAGCGGTTACCCCCTGAGTAGTTATAGCTGTTACGTCCAGATACGCTTCGTCCAGTGAAAGTGGCTCTATCAGGTCGGTGTACTCGGCGAAGATGCTACGTATCTGCTGGGAGACCGTTTTGTAGACCTCAAAGCGTGGTTTAACAAAGATCAGGTCGGGGCATTTCCGAATGGCCACCGACGAGGCCATGGCTGAGCGTACCCCAAACGTACGGGCTTCGTAGCTGGCAGCAGCCACCACACCTCGCTGACGAGATCCACCGACCGCTACCGGCTTGCCTCGTAGCTCTGGATTGTCACGTTGCTCAACGGAGGCATAAAAGGCGTCCATGTCAACGTGAATGATTTTTCTGGGTTGTTTAGTGTCCACACAGGAGCGCCTTTACTATACAGGTACAATACATATAACAAAACTATATTATATTGAGCGCATAGCAAAAGGTAGACTGCTATTTAGTAATGAACGTAGTAACAGAATAAGGCTGACTAGCTTCCAAAACTTACGACATTATATTACACAGGATATTGCCATTCGCCCCGGTAGGCTCGGCTCAGCAGTTTGTTGGCTTCAGGGTCGTTCAGAATTTTATCCCCGTCCCAGTCAACGCTCCGCCCCAGCTTCATCGATAGCATGCCCAACAACGCCATGTTAGTCGACCGGTAGCCGATTTCGATGTCGCTGACGGGTGTTTTATTGGTCTTGATGCAATCGAGAAAATTAGCCCAAAGTTGAGCAATGTTCTGATCATCGGGTTTGTTAAGCTGGGCATCCTGATGAATGACGGGCTTTTTAGAATCGGCAGGATAAAAGGTCCAGCCGTCGAGCCAACCCATGTGGAACGTCCCTTCCGTACCGTAGAAGTACACACCAACCGCCTGGTTAGGCATGGTCTTCTCGGCGTTGTTTCCGGCAAATTGGCGGTGCTCCCAAACCACCGTGAAATCTTCAAACTCATAGGTCGCTACCTGATGATCCGGGGCATCCGTATTGTCTTGCTTGATGGCCCGTCCGCCGGTCGAGTACACTTTACGAGGATACTTCTCGTCGGTCCACCACAAGATCTGGTCGAGCCAGTGAATGCCCCAATCGCCAAGCGTGCCGTTGGCGTAGTTAAGAAACCCGCGAAATCCTTTGGGATGAATCATTGGATTGTACGGCTGGAGTGGAGCCGGACCGCACCACATATTCCAATCCAGTTCTTTAGGCGCTTCGGCATCGGGAACAGCTTTGCCAGGGCCACCGCCATAGCTAACAAAGGCTCGGGCCATACCAATCTTTCCGGCCTTTCCCGACTTAAGAAACTCCATGCCTGATACGTTATGAGGAGATATGCGTCGGTGCGTACCAACCTGACATATCTTACCCGTTTGTCGGGCCGTCTTCACCATCGCTTTTCCTTCATTGATGGTGTGGCTGATGGGTTTCTCTACGTAGACATGAGCCCCGGCCTGCATAGCGGCTATAGCGATGAGCGGATGCCAGTGGTCGGGGGTAGCCACAATCACGATTTCGGGCTTCTCGGCCGCCAGCATCTCGCGGTAATCTTTATAGAGCTTGGGTTTGTCGGACGTCAGCTTGCTTACTTCATCGCTGGCGGTTTTGAGTTGACGACTATCAACATCGCATAGCGCGACGACCTTCGATTCGCCCGCCTGCACGGCGCAACGCAAGATGTTGGTGCCCCACCAGCCCGAACCGACCAGGGCCGTGCGGTATTTTTGAGCAGGTTTACGAGTAATAAAGGCCCGGGGCACGATTGCCCGAACTTGAAGAGGGTCGGTAATGAGTGTGGCTCCGGCTAAAGCAGAGGTTTTCAGAAAATCGGTACGGTTCATGGAGATAGGTAACGTCAGTCAACGGCTAAAGCGTAAATATGGCTTCGTTTTACCGATTTTATGCTTAGAATTTACCTTGTGAGGCATTATCCCCCGAAGCCAAACAATAGTGGTTTACCCATGAGTGCCTGCACCAGCACAGTCGACACAATGACCCAATACAGTGCTGCGGCTATGATAACCTGACTTGGCTTTCGGGCAACGTAATAGCTGAACAAAGGCAGCAGTTGCAAGGCATGCATGCCTAAAAAATGAGCAACCCGCAAGTCGCCATGTCGAACGCTCCAATTGGTTACGGGTAAACCAGCTCCTCCATCGGGTGCACCAACGGTATGGCTCAACCGCCCACCCATCAGGAACCCTTCAAACGCAAAAATGACAAACAGCACTATACCCAGCCGAATGCCCCATACATACGCCATAGGCGCATCAAAGCGTTTTTGGCTAAAAAAGAGGTAGCCGATGTAAGCTGTCCACATTGTAAAAATGAAGATTACTATTCCCATAGTTTGAAACAGGATAGCATCAACGAGGGATGAGATGTTGAAATGGGAGAGTTTTCCTAATGCCGCTTGATACGTTACGACCGGTAGTTCATACATCATTGCGATAACTACCATCCAGGAGTACACAACTACCGCTCGCTTGCGGTCGAGTAAGTGCGTGAACCAGCCCATCGTCCAGCAAAAGATACCTGTCGACAAGAAAAATTTCATCGGCTTGATGAACGCATTAATCCCCAAAACTTGCACAGTAGTTGTAAGCGACAGTAGGGTACAAACAAAAAAGCTCACAAAGCAAATCCAGCCGAAGTTGTAAAGAATCGCGTTTCGGCTTTTTAGCGTATGCAGGATAACGTTCATCTCGTCAATGGCTCGCTCATGAGCATAGAGCAGAAAGTAATTTATTACCAACGTTTTAACAAGTGTATAACACCCTACTCTACCTTTGCTTTGCCTAACACGCGCAGTAAATTGCCGCCCCAGATCTTAGCAATATCAGCTTCCGAGTAACCTCGTTCGACGAGCGCAGCGGTCAGGTTCTCAATCTGACTTACGTCTTCTAGGCCAATCACGCCACCACCCCCATCAAAGTCGCTGCCGATGCCGACATGATCGATACCCACCAGTTTAACGATGTGGTCAATATGGGCAACAATGTCCGACAGGCTGGCTCGCTCCGACGCATACACTTTCGACACAGAATCACTCTGAGCGGCAATGCGCGTTTCCAGTTCAGGCGTCATCACCTTACCCACCCGAGCCATGCGAATCTTGGTTTTAGCCGTCCGATGCGCATCGGACGGCTTTTTAAGGTAATCGCTCACGAAGTTCACCTGCACAACGCCCCCTTTAGCCGCAATGGCTTTAATCATGTCGTCGGTCATGTTACGCGGGAAATCGCACAAGGCACGACAGTTGGAGTGAGAGGCAATAACGGGTGCTTTGGAAAGCGCCAGCGCATCGTAAAACGTACTGTCGGCCACGTGCGATACGTCGATCAGGATACCGAGCCGGTTCATTTCGGGCACGACTTTTTTACCAAAATCACTCAAACCTCCGTAGATCGGTCCGTCGGGATCAGTGGATGAGTCGCCGATCAAGTTATTTGCAAAGTGCGTGAGCGTAATGTACCGACACCCTAGATCATAGTACGTTTTCAGCAGCGAAAGATCATCCCCAACAGGATAGCCATTCTCCATGCCGATGAAAACCGCCCGCTTACCGGCTTTTTGTATGCGATAGGCATCGTCGGGTGTCGTTGCTAACTCCGCCTGATCGGGATATTTCTTCAACGCTTCGTGAATCAGCCGGAATTGGTTCAGCGCATTCCGTTTGGCTTCGGCATGTCCTTCCGGCGTACGAGGCCCCTGCGAGGTGTAGACCGCAAAAAACATGGCGTCCATGCCACCCTCTTTCATCCTCGGAAAATCGATCTGGGATTGATCCCGCTGCGTATCGTGCGTTTTACCTACATCGAAGCCTTCTTTCTGCATCATGATGGGTGCATCGGCATGGGTGTCGAGCGTCAGAATACGCTGGTGTAGTTTATGTACTTTTTTGGGTGGCACAGGCCCTGCCAGAGCAAGCAGCAGCGGAAGGAGTAGGATCATGCTAATTGGGAGAGTAATCCGGGTTGTATGTATATTAGGTTGAAAACTACGGAAAGCTTGCCCGAAACGCAAGTCTGCAAGCAGCGCGAAACTTTCCAGCCGAACACCCGGTTTGTCAAATAACGAAAGAATAAAAGAGTGAAAGAGCGAAAGAATGGGAAGGCCAGTCATTCTTTTATTATTCCGCTCTTTTATTCTTTCGCTCTTTCACTCTTTCGAAAATGGCCGTCGTACCTTACAAAGATAAAGATACCTCCAAGCGCGAGCAGGTTGCCGAGATGTTCGACAACATTTCGCCTAAATATGACCTGCTCAACCACGTGCTGAGTGGTGGCATTGATATTCTCTGGCGAAAGCGAGCCATTCGCGAACTGCGGTCGTTTGCGCCCAAAACCATCCTCGACATTGCTACCGGTACGGGTGACTTCGCCCTGGAAGCCCTGGCGTTGAAGCCTGAAAAAGTTGTCGGTGTCGACATATCGGAGGGGATGCTGGCCGTTGGTCGGGAGAAAATGAAGAAGCGTGGCGTCGACCATATTATTGACATGCGCTCGGGCGATTCAGAAGGTTTACCGTTCGCAGACAATGAATTCGATGCCGTCATCGTTTCGTTTGGTGTGCGCAACTTCGAGAATTTGCTGAAAGGCTTAACCGACATGTACCGCGTTACGCGCCCCGGTGGTGTGTGCGTTGTGCTGGAATTCTCGAATCCGCGTCAGTTTCCGTTTAAACAACTATACGGTTTTTACTCCCGGACCATCCTGCCGCTCATCGGGCGCGTAGTGAGCAAAGACGCGTCGGCGTATACATACCTGCCCGAATCGGTGCAGGCCTTTCCCGACGGTCCTGACTTCCTGCGAATTTATGAGACGGCTGGATTCACCAACACCAAATGGATACCGCTCACCTTCGGCGTAGCTTCAATTTACATCGGCCAGAAATCAGTAGGCCCACGTTAGACCAACCCGTTACGGGTCGAATCGTTCGTCAGCCTGCGTTGTCCTCCGGGATTCGGTTCGGCATAGCTTTAGTACTGGTAATATTCATTTACGGCCGTGCACAGGCGCAGACCAGCTATAAGTACGTTCGCAAACACCTCGAACGCTACGACGATAAAACCATTCATTACGGTTTCTTTTTTGCCGCGCCCATCACGCGTTTCAGCGTGGGCTATAGCCCGGCGTTTTTGCAGGCCGACTCAGCGTACCGAATCTACTCGCCCAATAAACCCAGCTTCCGGGTCGGATTCGTAATCAACGGGTATTTAAACGACCGCTTCGACCTTCGGTTAACTCCGTCGGTATCGCTGTTTAGCCGCGAAGTAAAATACGATTATCCTGGGGGCATGACCCAAACTCAAGTGCGCGAATCGACCTGGCTAGATTTTCCATTGCTATTGAAATACAAATCGGAGCGACGTAACAACACCCGCATGTATTTACTGGCGGGTGGCGCATTCAGCGTGGAGACAAACGTACGTCGAAAAGAGAATCGGGGGGCAAGTAATCTGAGTACCGGCACTATGGATTTCGCCGTGGAGTACGGTGTAGGCTTTGAGCAGTTCTTCGAGTTTTTCAAGTTTGCCCCTGAACTGCGCTTTTCACACGGCCTGGTCAATCTATACAACCCAGGCACGAATGCAGCCAGCGTTGGCATTAACAAGCTGACGACTCATACGGTAACGCTGTATCTGAACTTCGAGTAAGCCAAGCTACTTTGGTTATCAGGTGCTTGCAAAAAACTTTAGCTTTTTTTGAATAAATGCTTGCAAAACGGCGATTCAGCCTAGTATATTTGCACTCCCAAACGACAACAACGGGGTCGGGCAGGAAAGCAAAAAGGGAGTTTAGCTCAGCTGGTTCAGAGCATCTGCCTTACAAGCAGAGGGTCGGGGGTTCGAATCCCTCAACTCCCACAACTAATAATCAGCCAGTTAGCAGTAATGTTGACTGGCTTTTTTGTTTAAACTGTAATTTAAACAAAGACTAAACACCTTATTGAAAGATATTACTCGCTGTAGTGGTTATTTTGGATTAATTGACCAGTCTATTTTTCTTTTCATCAGCTAGTTATTATCATTTCTCTGAGATACCCCTAACTATTGGAGGAGGTCAACTTTACGCTTGCTAACAACATTTCCCAGACCGCTTTATTCACTTCGATCAAGGGCTTACAGGTATGTGTAGTTACTTCGTCATGGACCGCTTTCAATTGAGCGTCCGTCAGCCAAGTATCACTATCGTCGGTGGTGTTGACCTTACGAACCATGCGCTTGAAAATGCCTTTTAACGTAACCTTACGGAAACTACTGCGGTCGCTCCTGGCGGGGTCGGTGGGTATACCTGATGGCTGGTGACGGTCCAGCCTAAGTCATGCAGTTGACCGATAAATAACCGCAATTCACTTCGTTGTATGCTATTATTCACAATACAATCCTACCAACAATACGTATCTTTGTAGTAATTAAAGAAATATACGTACATGGGCAAAGTAAAGCTGACCCTGACGGTTGATGAACGGGTTGTAGCAAACGCTAAGTTGCTGGCCAAACAGCAACGAAAATCGTTGTCCGAAATGATTGAGCAACTCCTGGCACCGGCAGACACCAGCCTGCCTGAATCCGTTCCAACCACCCCCAGTGCTCTACGCTTACGGGGCATTGCGAAAGGAACGCTGAGTCGAAAAACCGACAAGCAGATTCGGGACATGATGTACAAAGGCCGCTACGGCCTATGATCATTTTTTTGGATACGAATGTGGTGCTCGATTGGTTGCCAGACCGGGAAGATACGTTTGCCGAGGAAGCGACCAGCCTGTTTTTGGCCGCCGAAGAACAACGGCTGACCATTTATATCTCAGCCGGCTCAGTGTATACGGTGGCCTATGTGCTGCACCGTGCCGGAAAACGTGGGCAAAAACTACGCGATGCGTTGCAGAGTTTTCTGAATCTGGTAGAGGTAGCCGGTGCCAGTAAAAATACGTTCATGGCAGCCAATCAACTGCTGACCATCACAGATTTGGAAGATGGCTTTCAGTATCAGACCGCACTGGAAAACCGAGCTATTCAGTATTTTGTGACGGGTAACATCAAAGACTTTCGCTTAGCTGACCAAAGCCAATTACCGGTCGTGACACCCGCCGAAATGATTCCGCACTCCTTAAGTAGCCCTTTGGCAGCCAGTATTTATCTCATTCGGGAGATAGGTTAAATAACTGACAGATTGACGGCTACATCGTTGAGGTGAAAAGCCCAGTCAGAATTACTCCTGTGAAACATCTGTTTTATTCGTGGAACGCCTACGGTTTTGTGCCATCATTAAAAGGTTCCATAGCTCACGAACGCCTAAGTTCCACTTGGGGGCTCATGTAATACCTCCCGTCAAGTTTCTGCTTCGGCATTTTGGAGAGATCGTAATAGCTTGCCGCTAATAGTGGGCTGACTGAAGCTCCAAACAGAACACCCAGGCTAGCCATATGCCCCACCGATTGCGACAAAGGCTAGCCGTGCGTACCGACGCGCTTTTCGCGCTAACCATGTAAGCCATTTCGGCATCAAGCTTCCATCGGTTCCAGTTCTGCTTAAAGAATTGATCCCGGATTGGATCGAGTAGTTTTTTAGCTTTTATTGCAGTGCAGTCTCACCTCTGTTTATAGTTTCCTCTTCGATTAAATTAGAGTTAGGGACAACGTTCACTTCCCGGGCTTTGTACTAAGGTCTCGAAAATTTTTTATTAGCGCGTGGATCTCCGGCATCGATGATTGGAATGCGGAGGCCGGACGTATCAAAAAATAAATTCCTTTTCCAACTGTTTACCGAATTGCAGAATCCTACAAGGGTCAACAATTCCATTCAGTGACTATGAAGAAGGTATTTTTTAGTGTTGCCCTGCTTGGGCTGATGATTGCCTGTGACAACAAAGAAAATGTAACTCCTCAGGCTGATGCTGGGGTGAAGGTAGCTTACCAGAAAAGCGTCCGTTTGGCCGGTACGTCGCTGGACATGAAAGTGGCGGCTGTTACGGATAGCCGTTGCCCTATCAATGCCCGTTGCGTGACTGCTGGCTCGGTTAAGGTTAATTTTGAAGCTAATCAGGATGGTAATGTTCAAGCCGTTGAGCTTGACCTTCCCGCTTATCCTGACAAATCGGTTCGAAAGACGTTTTCGCTGGGTGGTCAATCGTACCAGCTAACATTACAGGAAGTGCTGCCTTATCCAGAAGCCGGTAAACCAATCGAATTAGAAGATTACACGGTTCAGTTCTCGGTGGTAAAACAATAAGAACGCCCTGGGCTTGCCCGAACTACATTTTAGAATGCTTCAATCAATAAAGCCTGGGCCAAATAGACCCAGGCTTTATTGATTGATATGAAAGGCCTTTGTCCGGTTACAGACCGGATAACGCTGTGCCGTAGTCTTAGACTACGGCAAACACAGTATCAACATTCAACGCGCCTTCCGCATTGTCATTTTGTCGTCGAATATTTGCTGCCACTGCCAAATAACTTTGCCCTTTTCGCGCTTCAGGATTAGCAAGGGGTCGTTAACCTTAACTCGGTCGCCTGCGTAAAAAGCGCCGTCGGTGGTAGATCGGTAGTAGACTTTCAACAGGTTGGGCGTACCCGTTGCCTGGCACTCGAGCGTATAAAAGGTTTGAATGCCCTGCGCATGAATGCTGCATAGGTTCATGCCCCGGTATTTGTCTTTAATGGTAATCGTGTAATCAACGCCATCGCGGGTCCCTCCCGACCATTTTCCCATCCAGCTATCTGTTTGCTGGAAACCAAAAAACAAAGATGCGATTAGACCCAAAACAGCAATGGAAGATAACAGCTTATACATATCGATTCGTGAATGAATGAGTTTGTCGATCTGGGAAAACAATACATCAGAAGTGCCGGGCCCCGCTCCAAACGATGCCCACAAAAACGGCTTCGATTAGCCAGACATACAATGTATTACGGTTTACGACCCGCCGGATAACAAAATCGAGTCCGCCAGCAAAGACAGTAAGCGGAATACCGAAAATGAATTGCAGCTCGTTATTCTGCCGCCCCATATGCACAAGCCCATCACCGATCATATACACCCCCGCTACTGCAAGCAGCACAAGTGGCGTTACATAGTCAAATACCTTCAGTACGTTCATAGGCGATCCGTAGTAGTGAAATAAACGACTCGTTAAGTCAACGTTTACACCCAGTAGGTATATTGTGAGGGTTAACGCATAAGAAGCTCATCAAGGGTCGTATTTCCTATTGTACGGATCGGTTGAGAGTTGGCTGAGGCTTCTATTCGATAGATGGGCGTTTCGGCAGAGCGAGAAGCAACAATGAGTTTTGTGCCCTCGATGTGCGGAGCGAACAAGGTCTGGGCCACCTGAGGGCAGTTATTCTCTTTCGACAAGTGCGACAGCAGAACGTGGCTCATAAACGCCGGTCTGTGCGTCCTGAACAGCTCCAGCGCCTGCTGGTTCGATAAGTGCCCTTTTCCACCACGAATTCGCTGCTTCAGGTAAAACGGATACTTTCCGTGCTCCAGCAGATCCTCGTCATAGTTCGCTTCCAGGAAAGCAGCATGGCACTGGCTGAAGTGACGTATCACGTGTTCACAGGGCGCCCCTATATCGGTAAACACGCCGACGTTCGTGTCATGGCAAGAAACGATAAAGCTATGCGGGTCGGACGCATCATGTAATTTTGGGAAAGCCGTGATACAGAGATCGCCAATCCAAACGGGTTCATAGCCCCGCAAGTGCCGAATTGGAAACGCCTGTTCGGGTAGCCGGGCATGCCGTAGCGTATGACGCGTAATGAAAACCGGCAACTGATATTTACTAGCCAGTCGGACAATCCCCCGAATGTGGTCAGAATGTTCGTGCGAAATGAAGATGGCTTTCACGGTATCGAGCGACAACCCGAGTCGCTGCATGCGCGCTTCTGTTTGTCGGCAGGAGATACCGGCATCAATCAAAACGGCTTCGGTCTCATTGCCAACGTAGTAGCAGTTGCCATTACTGCCAGAATTCAGAGAGGTAATAAAGAGGGGCATATAACTACAAAGTAACGCTTTTTTGGGGTTCATCGCCACTTCTATTTCACCATTAAGCAGGTAAATCACGGCCTTAAAACGTTAACTTATTCCCTATGCTGAACCGACACAAGACCTATACGTACTAATCCGCTGTACATGATTAAATCACATTATCATTAAGCCGGAGCCTTCCCCAACTAAGGACTTACAAGCGAATAGCATCTAACGATCACACACGTAACATCATTCCGAATTAACATCATTTTCCAAATAATTATTTTTGTATTATTAATAATATCAGAATATAATTTTTAATATAGAGAAAGAAGATTATAAATTAGAATAGTGATCTCTCATCAGAAGCTACTTCGTTTGGGCAAGTCATGTTTTTGCAGAATTTGCTGACAGCTCTGTTTTCATTCATTTAATCCACGTGCATCTCAAACATCATTTAAAAGTACAATTCACATTCTTACTTCAAAACTGGCTAACCGTGAAAGATTTCTCTACGACATGTGTGCTGGTCATGGCTATGCTGATTAGCGTGGCTGGCTATGCACAAGACCTAACATTGAAAGGGCGCGTGACGTCAAAGTCAGACGGTACTGGGCTACCAGGGGCAAACGTTCTCATTAAAGGCACCGACAAGGGAAGCACCACTAATGCCAACGGTGAGTTTTCGTTAATTAGTCCGCCCAACGCTACGTTGATTATTTCTTTCATTGGTTATAAGCCGCTAGAAATACCGGTCGGTGCAAAGTCATCGATTGATATTTCGCTCGAAGAAGATGCGTCTAACCTCAATGAAGTGGTCGTTACGGCCTTAGGCATCACCCGCGAGAAGAAAGCCTTAGGATATGCGGTACAGGAAGTAGCGGGTAAGCAGTTGACCCAGGCCCGTGAGACCAATTTAGTGAATGCCTTGTCGGGCCGCATTGCCGGGGTGCAGGTCACCAATTCAAACGGCGCACCAGGGGCCTCATCCCGGATGCTGATTCGCGGAGCCAGTTCCATTGGCAGCAATAACCAACCTTTGTTCGTAGTAGATGGCGTACCCATTGATAACGGCAACTACGGCTCGGGAACGGGCGTGGACTACGGCAACGGAGCCGCTTCGCTAAACCCAGATGATATTGAGTCGATGAGCGTACTGAAAGGACCGAGCGCAGCCGCTTTATACGGCTCGCGGGGCGCTAATGGCGTTGTGCTTATCACGTTAAAAAGCGGCAAAGGCACACGGGGCATTGGGGTGTCGGTTAACTCAAACACCGCCTTCGACAGCCCCTTTCGACAGCCCGAGTGGCAGAACGAATACGGCCAGGGAGCCAAAGGATTGTTTTCGTACGTCGACGGCCGGGGTGGTGGCGTGAACGATGGCGTCGACGAAAGCTGGGGGCCTAAACTTGATGGCCGTCTGATTCCACAGTTCAATTCGCCCATTGGCCCCGACGGCAAGCGAACGGCAACGCCCTGGATAGCTCATCCTGATAATGTCAACGAATTTTTCCAGACCGGCCGGACCTTAACGAATAACGTTTCGGTGACGGGCGCCAGCGACAAAGGCGATTTCCGGCTCTCGTTTACCGACCTGAACCAAACGGGTATCTTACCCAATACAGACTACAAACGACGGACGGTGGCGCTGAACGCGGGCTGGAACTTAAGTAAGAAGCTGAGTATTCGGGCAACGGGTAACTACGTAAAAGACGGCAGCCACAACCGCACTAACTGGGGTCTGTATTTCATCTGGTTCGGTAGGCAGGTCGATATGGAGAGTTTGAAAACGTACCAGAAGCCGGGTAGTATTTACCAGAACAACTGGAATGACAACTACTGGACGAATCCGTATTACCAGCTTAACCTCAGTACGCGCGCCAACGAGCGTGACCGGTTGTTTGGCAACTTGTCTGCTACGTATAAGTTCACGGATTGGCTAACGCTGACGGCACGTTCGGGTACGGATTTCTACGAAGATCGGCGCAAAACTAAAAATGCAGCCCGGACAGCGAACCTTTATGACAGCTACAACGAAGAGCAAATCTACGTGCAGGAGTCAAACTCTGACTTTCTGCTAAACGCCACCCATAAATTTGGCGAGTTTGACATCACAGCCAACGTAGGCGGCAACCACCGCCGGAACTACTACCAGCGCAATTACATGTCAGCCGCCGAACTGGCCATTCCCCGCGTCTGGAACATGGGTAACTCACGGTTGCGCCCCGTGGCCGAGAACAGCTATAACGAACGGGTCATTAACAGTGCCTATGCCTCGGCCAACATCGGTTTCCGAAACTACCTGTTCCTGGATCTGACGGCCCGAAACGACTGGTCGAGTACGTTACCCGCAGACAATCGTTCGTACTTCTACCCATCAGCGGCCGTGAGTGCGGTACTGACCGACATGTTCAACATCAGTTCACCAATTCTGTCGTTCGCAAAAATTCGGGGCGGTATTGCCCGTGTTGGTAACGACACCGACCCCTACAACTTACTCCAGACCTACGCCTATGCCAACGCCTGGGGTAGTACGCCGTCGCTAGCCGAAAGCAATGCCATGCTCAACGCCGATCTGAAGCCTGAGTTGACCAACTCCTACGAGATTGGGGCAGAAGTGAAACT
Source organism: Spirosoma soli (assembly GCF_042684525.1). Classification (NCBI taxonomy): domain Bacteria; kingdom Pseudomonadati; phylum Bacteroidota; class Cytophagia; order Cytophagales; family Cytophagaceae; genus Spirosoma; species Spirosoma soli. Next base: position 398,410 of record NZ_JBHULN010000005.1, read on the forward strand.
GTGGCGCAACCGCGTTGGCCTCGACGTTACATATTACGACAAGCAGTCGTTCAACCAGATTCTGAACGTAAATGTGTCGAACGCAACGGGTTTTGCCTCAAAGCTGCTCAATGCCGGGCGGCTGCAAAACCGGGGCGTTGAAGTGCAGTTAACAGCTTCACCGGTCAAGACGGCCAGTTTTCAATGGGATGTAACGCTTAACTGGGCTCGCAACCAGAACAAGGTGCTTGAATTAGCTCAGGGCCTGGTTACCTATACGCTTAACCCCACAACCAACATTCGGGGCATGGCGGTCGAAGCACGGGTTGGTCAGCCATACGGAACCTTTTTCGGACAAGGCTTCCTGCGCGACCCGTCGGGCAACATCGTCTACGATAATAGCGGTTATCCGCAGATTGATCCGGTACGTCGAATTCTGGGCAATTTTACGCCGAAATGGATTGGGGGCCTGCAGAATACCTTTACCTACAAACGCCTTTCATTGAGCACCCTGATCGACGTGAAGCAAGGGGGTGACATCTTCTCGCAAAGTATTAACATCGGTCGTTACACTGGTGTATTGAAAGAAACGACAGTTGGGCGGGAAGACGGTATCGTTGGACAGGGCGTGGTCAACATCGGCACCGCAGCCGAGCCTAATTACGTGCCCAACACCAAGCGGATTTCATCGGAAGAGTGGCACCACAAATATTATCTACTAACGAACAATGAAGCCACCATTTTCGACGGCAGCTTTGTGAAACTTCGCGAGGTACGCTTAACGTACACCCTGCCGGGCAAGGTGTTTAACCGCCTGCCGTTCCGCGACATTACCATATCAGCGGTTGGCCGAAACCTGGCGTTGCTCCACAGCAATGTCCCTCACATTGACCCAGAGACCAGCTATTATAACGATGGCAATCTGCAAGGTATCGAAAACGGTCAGATTCCAACTACCCGGACCATTGGCTTCAATATCAATTTCAACCTGTAAATCTTAGAGTTGCCAACTAATGTCTCTACAAAACAGGCCAAACGCTTTCGCTTCTATGAAACATATTCTTAACTCGTTCCGACATAAAGCTCTACTAGCCTCTGTGCTGTTAGGCCTATCTGCCTGTACAAATGAGTTTAACGAGATTAACACCAACCCGAATAATCCGACCGTAGCGTCAGCTGATTTGTTTATGCCGCATGGCATTCAAAGTGCCGTTGATGTCTATTGGGGTGGCTCGCTGGGGCAAGATATCGGCAACTTGATTCCGCAGCATTGGGCGCGTATTCAGTACACGGACGTCGATCAATATACAACCTCCAACGACATTGTCAGTAACAGCTGGCGAGACTTGTACATTGAAGCGCTGGCCGATTACCAGCGTATTTACAAGATCGGGCAAGAAACGGGCAACACGAACTACCAGGCCGTGTCCATGATTTTGCGCTCGTGGGTGTTTTCAATACTGACCGATGTATACGGCGACATTCCTTACAAAGATGCCATTCTGGGTCTGGAAGGAACGTTGCAGCCTAAATACGACGCGCAGAAAGATGTGTATGCCGGTATCGTTGCCGAGCTGAAGACGGCCGGTGAAATGATCGACGTTGCCGACAAAACGAAAGTTATTAGTGGCGACATTCTGCTCAGTGGCGACCTGACGAAGTGGAAGAAGTTCGCCAACTCACTCAGCCTGCGTATGCTGAACCGGATGCTGGGCAAAGCCGATGCCCCCATCGACGTGAAAGCTGAAATCAACCGAATCCTGTCCGATCCGACTAAATATCCGGTGTTTACGTCGAACAGCGACAACGTACAGCTGAACTACTTAGCAGCGGCTCCGAACAACAACCCTATCAACGAAAACCGGAAAACCCGCGACGATCACCGGGTGAGCGCTACGTTAGTTAACAAGCTAAAAGCGCTGGGCGACACCCGTCTGACCATTTACGCGAATGCCCCCGCCGATGGTGGCGACTATAAAGGTGTTCCGAACGGATTATCGGCTTCGGATGCGAATGCGCTGGGTTTGTCGAAAACGTCTAAAGTAGGGAATTACTTCGTAGCCGCCACGGCACCAGGAGTTATTATGACCTATGCTGAGCTGCTGCTGATTAAAGCCGAGTTTGCTTACAAAGGCATTACATCGGCGGGGGATGTAGCCACGAATTACACCAACGCCATTACAGCTTCCCATAGCCAGTATGGCCTGACGGTATCACCAGCTTACCTGACAGCCAATGCATTGAAAACAGGAGCTGATGCCTACACGCAGATTATGGAGCAAAAGTGGATAGCTCTGTACGGACAAGGCCTCGAAGCCTGGACGGAGTACCGACGGACAGGCATTCCGGCGCTGACACCACCGGCCTTAAATACAAATGGTGGAGTTATTCCAACTCGTTTGCCCTACCCAGGTTCGGAAGAGTCGCTCAACTACAACAACTTCTCCGAAGCACTGAAACGGCAGGGGGGAGCAAATGACAAAAAGATGAAGCTTTGGTTCGCCAAGTAATTAAGTACAATGTGTAGAGATGCATATTAACGTGCCCCTTTGTAATTCCTTTCAACTAATCGCTCATGAAAAACGCTCTTTACTCCACTCTGCTAACCTGTTTGGCCATGGGTTTTCTGCCAGCCCTGGGGCAGGACGACAAAGCATTACTGAAAAAAGCCCATAAAATTCACGACAAAGCATTTACAGTCGATACACACGCCGACACACCCATGTTGCTGTCGAGGGGTGGCTTCGACGTAACAAAAGATAACGACGCCCGAGCTACTAACAGTAAAGTCGATTACCCACGCATGAAACGCGGAGGTTTAGATGCTATCTTCTGGGCGGTTTACCTGGGACAAGGCCCACGCACGCCCGAAGGCCACGAAACGGCCAAACAGAAGGCGCTGGGTATTTTTGAGGCTGTTAACAAAACGCTTGCAACTACCGCTTCTCAGGCGGAACTGGCCACAACGCCCGAAGACGCGTACCGAATTGGCAAAACAGGCAAACGAGTTATTTTTATCGGCGTCGAAAACGGCTACCCCATGGGGCATGACATTTCCATGCTAAAGAAATTTTATGACCTGGGCGCCCGCTACATGACGCTTTGCCATTCGAGCAACAATGACATCTGTGATTCATCAACTGACCCCAAAGGAGCCGAGTATCAGGGCTTGAGTCCGCTGGGCGAACAGGTAGTTGCCGAAATGAATCGCCTGGGCATGATGATCGACGTATCGCACGTGTCAGACTCAACGTTTTATGATGTCATCCGCTTGTCGAAAGTCCCTATCATTGCGTCGCATTCAGGAGCTAAAGCTATTTGCGATCATCCGCGCAACATCACCGACGACATGCTGCGGGCATTGGCTAAAAACGGAGGTGTCATTCAACTCAATCTTTTGAGTGACTACGTAAAAGCCATTCCGCCTAGCCCGGAACGTGAAGCGGCCATGAAAGCAGTATTTGAGAAGTGGGGCGTTACTGATCGACGGGCACTTATGGGTATCCTGAGCAAGTTACCGGAACAAGACCAACAGAAAGCCCGAGCCGAGTTCATGGACGTAAATAAGAAGTTTCCGGTGCAGCTAGCTACGGTGAAAGACGCCGTTGACCACATCGACCACATTGTGAAAGTTATTGGCATTGATCACGTGGGTATGGGCGCGGACTTTGATGGTGGAGGAGCCCTGGCCGACTGCTTCGACGTAAGTCAGTATGAGAACTTTACCATCGAACTGGTCCGTCGCGGCTATTCTAAAAAGGACATTGAAAAAATCTGGAGCGGCAACTTTTTCCGGGTTATGAAAGCGGCAGAAAAAGGAAAAGCACAGGAGATTGCCAGTAAATAAGGAGCAATATTTGTCAGGCATGGTCAAGTATAGAACTGACTACAACTAACCATGTCTGACAAATATTGACAAAAAACTTACCTTATCCATAGGCAAAAACGCCAAAAGCCACCCTGGTTAGGATGGCTTTTGGCGTTTTTATAATATTGCTCTCTTCCCGTTTGAGAAAAGAAGGTAGATTATAATCAACTAGTACACTCCCGGGCTCATTAGTACGGCTCAGCTCTAGACATCTCTGCCCCTACACCTGCCGCCTATCCACGTGCTCGTCTCGCACAACCCTTTCGTAGATGACTCATCTTGGGGCCAGTTTCGCACTTAGAT
>NZ_JBHULN010000006.1:0-363595 GCF_042684525.1 Spirosoma soli
CTCATCGACAACAAGGTTTTCACAAGTTAAGATGGTATCCTTATAAAAGAGTGCGGTACGGAAATGTGCAATATAAGGTTGAAAGTCAGCTTTGTTCCCCTTTGTAAACCTATATCAGTAGCATACGACATTGGAGAATGCGTTTAAAGGCTCTTTATATAATAGTTAGCTTGTTGTTGACATGGTTATTGGCTGTAGCATGTGCCAAAAAAGCAACAACAATAGCTAATACTTCTCCATCATCAACAGTTGTCTCTATGATGCCACCTACCGATTCGCTCCCGGAAGACATTGACTCAAAGTGTCACATCGAAGGACCAGTTGTCATGCAACTAAAAGAGCAAATAGGGTATGTTGGCTACCGGGCAGATCTCTGGTACATCGCTTACAGTCTTCCACTAAAGCCCGGTGAAATGAGTGATGTTCAATATAGTGGCTTTGTTTGCAATATGCCTGAGACGTTTAAACGAGTAGGACGAAAAGTTAAGTTTAGTGGTAACTATCATCATGCTTACAAATACATTCCCAAGTCTGGCGCCGGAGACACACCTTTGTATCTGGTTTTAAAGCGAATACGATGGGAAGACAAAAACTGAAAGACAGTAGAGTAGAACTATTTCTATGTAGGCACTTAGCAGCAATTATCCAATTTTCTAAACTGTGTTTATTAACATATTGTTAGTTATAAAACATCCCTTGAAAAGTACAAAGCCTGACTACGAATTAAAGTAGTCAGGCTTTGTACTTTTCGGAGCAAAATCTCTACGCTGTTGCCCCTTCTTTCAACCGCTCAGCGTTTTCGGCGATGCGAAGTTGCTCGATGAACTCACCAATGTCGCCATCCATCACGGCAGGCAGGTTGTAAACCGTCAGGCCAATGCGGTGGTCGGTCACGCGGCTTTGCGGATAATTATACGTTCTGATTTTATCAGAACGGTCGCCACTACCTACCATCGTTTTACGTTGTGAAGCAATGGCGTCGTTGTGTTTCTGTAACTCGATTTCGTAGAGTCGAGAACGTAACACCGTCATTGCTTTCTCCATATTTTTCAACTGAGAGCGCTCATCCTGGCACTGCACCACTAATCCGGTTGGAATGTGCGTCAAACGGACGGCTGAATACGTGGTGTTAACCGACTGACCACCGGCTCCTGACGAACAGAACGTGTCCTTACGGATGTCGTTCATGTTCAGCTCAACGTCTACTTCTTCGGCTTCTGGGAGCACCGCCACACTAGCAGCCGACGTATGAATGCGCCCCTGGGTTTCTGTAGCTGGCACGCGTTGCACCCGGTGAACGCCCGACTCAAATTTCAATTTGCCGTATACGTCTTCTCCTTCAATCTCGGTTATAATTTCTTTGTAACCACCCGACGTGCCTTCGGTATAATCGACTAACGTCATACGCCAGCCCATCTTCTCACAGAAACGTTGGTACATACGGAAAATATCGCCCGCAAAAATGGCTGCTTCGTCACCACCTGTACCGCCCCGAATTTCCAAAATGACGTTTTTGCTGTCGTTGGGATCTTTCGGAATCAACATCTCTTTTAGTGTTTCTTCCAGCGTTTCCCGGCGCGGCAGCAACTCATCTAACTCGCCCTTTGCCATCTCCCGAAAGTCTTCATCCTTTTCAGTGGCAATGATCTGCTTAGCGTTGTCGATTTCTTCGAGGAGCTGGATATAGGCTCGATACTGGACAACAATTTTTTCCAGATCTTTATATTCTTTGCTCAGCTTCATGAAACGCTTCTGGTCCGAAACGGCCTCAGGCTGCACAATCTGCTGAGATACTTCGTCGAAGCGTTCGCGAATGGCTTCTAACTGGTCAAGCATATATATCGCTTCTAATATTGGTACCGACGACTAAGCGTCTCGGTAATAATGACAAGTACTGAAAACACAAAAATACGAAATTACTGGCAGTTAGGCTTTGTTGTTCTTATTTGCAACCAAGCCGACGAGCAGTGCGTTTTCTAAACAAATGACGAAACGTAATCCTATTAAGTTCCTCTTTATGAAGCCCTCTGTATCTCTTATTGGCTTATTTGTCATTACTCTAATCGCCTGTAATCCAGAACGAGTTCAGTATACCAACGAACTCAAACAGGAAATGGCTAATATGAAAATTAAACGGGTCACGAACGTCGATCTGGTAGAGACGGTAGATAATCTGGGCACCAAAATAACTGAGATTATTCAAAAGGAGCTGGCGACTCAACTTGAGAAAACAACCGATCCGGCCGAACGAGTAAAGCTTTGTCAATTGCAGAACTTACCCAAGACAAAGGCTATCGCCCAACGCTACGCCATAGATATTCACCTGCTAGGAAGCGCTGATGTACAAAACAAAGCGCTGAGTGCTAAAGAGCGTGAAGTGCTTGACGCGTATTTATATAACGCCGAGCAGAAGCTACCGCAAATCTCCAATATTCAGAAGATCAACGATACGTTATTTATTTACAATGCAGCCGTGCCGGCCGAAAATCTGATTTGTAAAACTTGTTTTGCTAATCAGAATACGCCGTTTGCCATCTGGCGATTGGCCTTCAGTAAGCGTGAAGTAATTAAGCGAATGAGCGCAACCAAGAAAAAGAAATAATTAACGACAGGAGCCAGGGTATGGCGGTTAGTAAGTAAAAGTCCCAACCGCAAACAAACCAAAAACGGCTAATTCCTTACTGTTCAGATTGAATTATTTCGCAGATTCAGTGTTTTTGAAATACATAATGCCGCTTACTCATGATTGAAAGACCCATTACCGATTGGTTGCCTCTGACGATGAAAGAAGTCGAGAAAAGAGGCTGGGACGAGGTTGATATTGTGCTGGTGTCGGGGGATGCATACGTAGACCACCCGGCCTTTGGAACCGCTGTGATTGGTCGTATCATGGAGAGCGAAGGCTTTCGTGTGGCAATCATCGCCCAACCGAACTGGAAAGACGACCTTCGTGACTTTAAAAAGTTTGGTAAGCCGAAATATTTCTTTGGCGTTACGGCGGGTTGTATGGACTCGATGGTTAACCATTACACGGCTAACAAACGTCTACGCTCCAACGACTCGTACACACCTGGTGGCGAAGCGGGTTTCCGACCGGATTACGCTACCATTGTTTATACGAACATCCTGAAAGAACTGTACCCAGATGTGCCCGTGTTGCTTGGCGGTATCGAAGCTTCGTTACGTCGGGTCACACACTATGATTACTGGCAGGATCAATTAATGCCCTCCATTTTGGTTGATGCGCGGGCCGATATGCTGGTGTATGGTATGGGCGAACAACCGCTTCGCGAGATCTTGAAACTGGCTCGGAAGGGAGTACCGTTTTCGTCGATGCGGAATATTAACCAGGTTGCGTTTCTGCATGACGGTAACGCCGAACTGCGGGATTATAACAACTGGAGTACCGTCGAGCTGGCAAGCCATGAGGAATGTCTGCGCGATAAAATCAAGTACGCGGCAAACTTTAAAATCGTCGAAGTAGAATCGAATAAGTGGCAGGCTAATCGGATTACGCAGCAAGTTGGCGATCAGATTTTGGTAATCAATCCGCCGTTTAAGACAATGGACGAAGCTGAGATTGATAAGTCGTTCGATTTGCCATATACGCGTCTGCCTCACCCCAAGTACAAAAAACGAGGGACGATTCCAGCCTACGAAATGATCAAGTTCTCGGTCAACATGCACCGGGGTTGTTTCGGTGGCTGTAGCTTTTGTACCATATCGGCCCACCAGGGTAAATTCATTGCATCGCGAAGCGAGAAGTCGGTGCTGAAGGAGGTAGACGAAATCACAAAGCACCCTGAATTCAAGGGCTATATTTCTGATTTGGGCGGCCCGTCGGCGAATATGTATAAAATGAAGGGTAAGGATGAGTCGATCTGCGCCCGTTGCCAAAGCCCAAGCTGTATTCACCCGGTTATTTGCTCAAACCTTGATACGTCGCACAAGCCGCTGACGGAGTTGTATCGCAAGGTAGACGCCAACCCGAACATCAAAAAAGCCTTTGTCGGCTCGGGTGTCCGTTATGATTTGCTGGTCGACGATTTTAATAAGAACAATGAAGACGGCAACCATGACGAGTACATGGAGCAGCTCACGACGCGTCACGTATCGGGTCGGTTGAAAGTCGCGCCTGAACACACCTCGGACGATACATTGCGGATTATGCGTAAGCCGTCGTTTAAATATTTTAAGTTATTTAAGAAAAAGTACGACCAGATTCAGGAGAAGCATAACCTAAAGCAACCGCTGATTCCGTACTTCATTTCGTCGCACCCTGGTTGCGAAGAGCAGGATATGGCCAATCTGGCTGCCGAAACCAAAGATCTGGGCTTCCAGCTCGAGCAGGTGCAGGACTTTACACCCACACCCATGACGGTTGCTGAAGTGATCTATTATTCAGGCGTTCACCCGTATACGTTGAAGCCCGTTAAGACGGCCAAAACGCGGGACGAGAAGCAGGCGCAGAATCGCTATTTCTTCTGGTACAAGCCCGAGTATAAAGACTGGATACGTAACCGCCTGCACAAATTAAACCGGCCGGATTTGGTCGAGCGGCTGCTGGGTAGCCCAAAGAAAGAGAACGCGGGCAAGAGTAAATTTACGGGAAATTACTCTGGTAAGAAAAAGCGATAAGCTGTTAAAGCAATTGCATCTGAGCCTAGTGCTACTGGCGCACTAGGCCATTTCTTTGTAGCGTTGGTTCAGTGTTTAGCTAAGATTGCTGTGCAATTGTATGAACAGAGCGAAAGCTTCGTGGATCTCGTTAAGGTACCCGTCTGTTGTCTTTCATTTCGTGTTGCCGCCCGTATATGTAGCGTAGGGCAAGGCCAAACCCCCAACCCGTGCCATCTGCTGTCATGATAGCCTGCTGCTGCGAACGGTTATTAACTGTGTACGTCAGTTCAGATTGGAGTGCATTACCCAAGCCCCAATATTTGCGCGCGTAGAATCCTAGTTCCAGATAAGAAGAGAGTCGGGTTGTGTAATCAAGACCTAATTCGGCAAGGCCCGACACCTGGTTAGAAATAGCAGCTGTGTTATTGAGTCGCAACGTATCGATACGATTTCTACCCCGAGAGCTATAGCCAATTAATTTGAAATCGCCCGTTTGACCACTACCATTAGGTACTAGCCAACCTCCTGCTGTGATCCAGAAGCCAGTTCCATTTTTTGCGTGTTGGGCGGAGCCAAGGCGACGTTTTATTCGGAAGGGAATTCCATAGCCGTTGTTGAGGTAAGTATAAGTAAGTGGATTGTTCCCATTAGCAATTCTGATGCTGAGGTGAATAGGAGAGCGAGTGTAGCCAGACTCAACAGTCCAGACATTTCGGTACGTGTAACCGAATAACACACCCCAAGTCGCCTTTATCAGGTTGGATGTGCTCACTAATCCATCTAATGTATTGTTTAACGTACTGCCATCATTACGAAAGCCGCCTTCGGCGCTGATGTACCAGGTTTGGATCTCATGGAATTGGTTGAGCAGATCTTGCCGAGTGTCGTTTCGCTTTTCGCTTTTAGACTGGCGATTACTACTATTATTGTCTGGATCATCCATAATTACCCGCTTACGTACCACTGGCAGAGGGGCGTAGTAATTTGTATCAATCACAACTTCCTGAGCCTGCACAGCAACTGACGCGCTTATCAGCCAAAAAACAAGGGAGATGTTTCTCATGATATAGCTCTTAACCCATAAGTAGTTAGTTCTATATCGATTACGCAGATTCGGCCGACGGTGTTGCTGCTACAGAAAAACAATAAAGACAACACTACAGGATGCGGTTGGCGACAGCGTAATTGCCTAACTGTGAGCACTCTAGTATTTCCTTATAACCTTGACTAACTTCTTGCTGATTATAGCGTATCCTTTGTCGGAAGGATGCAGGCCGTCATACGTAATAGCAATGGCTTCGGTCGGGTAGGGGTATGCATCGGTTTTGGGATCGAAAGGAACACCGATGAAGGCTGGATACGAGTAATTTCTGTACGCGCCGGTTTGTGGATCTTTCAGTCGTTTATACTTAACGAGTGTTTTTATGCGCAAACTTCGGGTATGATAAAGATCGACAACCGGCAAGTGCTCAAAGCGGCCAATGGAGTCAATAGCATTGGCAAAAGATTCCAGCTGCTGCCCATTTTTAGCTTTGTAAGACCCATAAGCATTATTCTGGTAATTAGTTAGATAGACAAAATCGGCTCGTTGCATCGGGGTAATCAGTAAGATATGAGCCTGCGGATTAAGGTTACGGAGTTTATCAATAATGATGCGAAACGAACCATACACCGTGCCGGTACCAGTATTGTCTTGATAGTCAATAAATCGGCCTAAAGGCTTGCCTGACCACCAATCGTTAGTTCCCAGAAAGATCGAGTAAACGTCGGCTTTGGTTATGCCAAGGGTTTCAATTGACTGGGCAATCCGAACCGCAGTCCATCCATTGTGCCCTTGATTAGTATATTGAACGTAAGGGAGTCGGTCAACCACACGGGTCATGTAGCCTTTGGTTACGCGATTGCCAGTTTCATTCAGATGCTCATTCAAATAGGTAATAGAGTCTCCGATGGCTACCCAAGTGAGTGGTTTATGGCTAAATGAGCTAAGCAGCCCCATCAGGGCTACTGCAATAAGCAACTGTTTGATCTTATTCATCGGGATGAAAAGAAAAATTGGCCGACGGTTTACTGTCGCGGTAACAGCACCTGTCTGCCAGATCATGATGAACTTGCTTAGTCGGAAGGGACACTGAAACCAGCGGTTCTTAGACCGCAGTGATGTGCGTATCAGCCCAGTCGATTAACTGATGGGCCGTTTGCGCAGGGTTATCCGCTTGAACGACCAACGGATGAACCTGGGCGGGGTTGCGTTGCGAAAGGCCATGTAAATACGCCTTATCGTAATAGTCCAGTGTAAGGTCGGCAACTCTAGTGTAATCCTGATGATTCAACGCGTTGAGAGCGTCCAGGGTCACTTTACCACCCAGCCGCTTCCGGATTCGTTCGGTGGCCTCGATCAATAAGGCGTGGTCAATGCCTGTGTATTCCTTTACTAGCCGTTGAATTCTGATTTCTTTAGGAACATCAATGAACGCAACGGGTGCAGCTCTCATCTGTTGCCAAAGGGGCATGGGAATGAAACACGACCCGACATTACGGCTCTCATCTTCCAACCAGATACGTTTGGCAGGGTCAAGTTTACGCCATTCGGTGAACAATAAGTTCTCGAAGTGCTCAGTAGCAGGCTGAGGAAGCTGGCCAATAGCCCCGTATGATGATCCCTTGTGGTGTGCCAATTTTTCCAGATCAATGATTTGTTCGCCTTGCCGAGCCAGTTCTTTCAGAATATCCGTTTTCCCGCTGCCTGTTTTCCCCCCTAGAATGATGAGCGTACGCGGTTCGGCAAATGCGGCCATGACGGCCGTGCGGTACGCTTTGTAACCCCCGATAAGCGTCGAAGCCGTTAATCCAGCTGTATCGAGTAGCCAGGCAAAGGAGCCGCTCCGCATGCCTCCTCGCCAGCAATGAACCAGTACTTCTTTTTGTTGCGGATTAAGCTTCTTGGACTGCTTCACAAACCCGGCGAGCTTAGGGCCAACCAGATCCAGACCGAGTATAACGGCCGCATCTTTCCCGGCGTTTTTATACTTCGTTCCTACCTGTGCCCGCTCCTCATTATCGAATAAAGGAATACTAACCGCACCAGGAATATGGGCATGGTCATACTCGCCCGGTGATCGTACGTCAATGATGGGTAATGTTGCCGCCTTTTCTAAAAAATCTTCGACGCTTAACTGCTTGACCATATTGTTGTAAAGAACGAATACCTTTCCGTTTCGCCACTAAGCCTTACTTCCTTTGATAAATATTACTAAAAAAGGTAGACGGCCATTGGTACTCATTTTTACATTAATTCACGCAAATACATCTGAATCGTGTTCTCCAGGCCAAAATACAGCGCATCACAGATTAGGGCGTGTCCGATAGAAACTTCCTGTAAGCCAGAAACCTGCTCGTTAAAGAAACGGAGATTATCTAAACTTAAGTCGTGGCCAGCATTTAACCCTAAACCTAGTTCACTTGCTTTCTGGGCCGCCCGGACAAAGGGAGCAACGGCCGCTTCCTGATTGTCGAAAAATTGCGCGGCATAAGGTTCTGTGTATAACTCAATCCGGTCAGTACCGACGGCTTTAGCACCTTCTACCATACGTTCGTCGGCATCCACGAAGATAGATACCCGAATGCCATCGGCTTTGAACGTATCGACCAGTTGACGAAGGTGGTCAGCATGACGAATGGTATCCCAACCGGCATTCGACGTAATGGCGTCTGGTGCATCGGGCACGAGCGTTACCTGATCAGGTTTTACCCGCTTGACTAACTCAATGAATCGCTCGTCGGGATTGCCTTCAATGTTGAATTCCGTGGTGACTACCTCTCTGAGATCCAGTACGTCCTGATAGCGGATGTGCCGTTCGTCCGGGCGTGGGTGAACGGTGATGCCCTGGGCACCGAAACGTTCGCAATCGAGAGCGACACGTACGAGATTCGGGTTATTGCCACCGCGGGCGTTACGCAGGGTTGCTACCTTATTGATGTTAACGCTAAGTCGAGTCACAGTTGGAATGATGAATTATGAATGATAAACTATGAATGATGTTTAGGTTCTTAACTTTGTCGGGTGATGGTTGGTTCGGCCGCCATTTATCATTCACAATTCATTATTCAATAAAATGGCTTTAAAACAACAGATCGACGCCGATATTAAGCAGGCCATGCTGGCCAAAGACCAGGATAAACTTCGTGCGCTGCGGGCCGTAAAGTCAATGATCTTACTCGAAGAAACGAAGGAAGGAGGTTCGGGCGAGCTTAAACCCGAAGATGAAACGCGTATTTTAACTAAGGCAGTAAAGCAGCGGAAAGACTCAGCGGACATCTACCGTCAACAAAACCGGCCTGACTTACTGGCTACTGAAGAAACTGAAATCGCGATTATTGAGCAATACCTGCCCAAGCAGCTGTCGGAAGACGAACTCAAGGAAAAATTACAGACTATCATTGCTCGGGTCGGTGCATCAGCCCCCTCCGATATGGGTAAGGTAATGGGAGCTGCGACCAAAGAACTCGCCGGTCAGGCTGATGGCAAGGCGATTTCGGCCATGGTGAAAATACTTTTACAATGAGTGAAAGAGGGAATGAGTGAAAGAGCGAAAAGGCTGAATCACTCATTCCCTCATTCACTCATTCCCTCTTTATGACGACCCTCGACATACTCATGCTGATTCCCCTGGCCTGGGGCGCATTTAACGGATACCGCAAAGGTCTTTTGGTGGAGATCATTGCGGTTATCGCGTTTGTGGTAGCTATGATCGTCGGGTTCAAGTTTCTGGCATTCGGCATTGACCTTCTGAGCCCCTACATAAGCCGCGAACTGGCCCGCAAGCTCTTACCCTGGCTGGGTTTTTCGGTAATCTTTTTTCCGACCATATTCATGATCAACCAGATGGGGTTTGCCCTCAGGCGATCCCTGAAATACACGCTCCTTGGCACATTCGACAGTGTGGCTGGTGCCGCTGTTGGCCTTTTTACGTGGGTATTTGGAATTAGTGTTATCCTTTGGTTGTTTAGTTATATGGGCGTCAAAATGCCTGCCCGTCAAACAGATGGCGCGTTCTTATATCCCTATATCCGGCCAATTGCGCCGAAGGTAATGGACAAGGCGGCCGTTTGGGTACCCAAAGGACTTGAAGCTGGTAAAAAATGGCGGGCGGAAAATACAAAGAGTGAATAAGGGGTTCACCAATTCTCTCTTTCGCTCCTTCTCTCTTAGAAAAATGAAACAAGATATCCGTAAGCTAACAGCGGTTCAGCTGAAAGACTGGCTTACACAACATGGTGAGCAGGGGTTCCGGGCGAAGCAGATTCACGAGTGGCTTTGGAAGAAATCAGCTGTTTCGTTTGAGCAGATGACCAATCTGTCTCTGCCGACGCGTGAATTGCTGAACGCTCATTTTGAAATTCGGCCATTAGCGGTCGACCAGCAACAACGGAGTAACGATGGAACGATTAAATCGTCGTTCCGACTGTTCGACGGCAATCTGGTTGAGGGTGTACTCATTCCGGCTCTGCGCAACGACGACGTAGATCGAATGACGGCTTGTGTGTCGAGCCAGGTGGGTTGCTCACTGACCTGTAAATTCTGCGCTACGGGATATATGGATCGTAAGCGCAACCTCGACGCAGCTGAAATCTACGATCAGGTGGTGGCTATTGATCGACAGGCAAAAGAGAATTACGACGTACCGCTCTCCAACATTGTTTACATGGGTATGGGCGAGCCGTTATTAAATTATAAGAATGTGCTTGAATCGGTCGATCGTATTACGTCGCCCGATGGGTTAGGCATGTCGCCTAAGCGAATTACAGTGTCAACGGCGGGTATTGCCAAAATGATTCGGCAACTGGGCGATGATCAGGTGAAGTTCAATCTGGCGCTCTCGTTGCACGCAGCTAATGACCAAAAGCGCGATCAGATCATGCCGATTAACGAAAGTAACACGCTACAGGCCTTGGGTGATGCGCTGGGCTACTTTTACAAGAAAACAGGAACACGCATCACGTTCGAGTACATACTTTTCTACAACTTCAACGATACGCTGCAAGACGCTCAGGAATTGTGGAAGTTTACCAAACGTGTGCCAGCTAAGGTAAATATTATCGAGTACAACCCGATTGCCGAAGCTACATTTAAGAATACGGACCCTCAAACCCTCGACAAATTTGCTGGGTACCTCGATAGCAAAGGGGTAACGGTTAATGTTCGGCGGAGCCGGGGTAAAGACATCGACGCGGCCTGTGGGCAGCTGGCAGGTAAAAAGTAAGGCGGCTGGAAAGCCGTATTCTACTGATAGTGTTATTGGTAATCAGAACGCGGCTAAAAGGCCGCGTTACTTTTTGCTTAACAATTTAGTAATATCGCTCTAGCTTGTTTGCCGTACTTTTGTGAAAAATTATTGGCTTGCGGAACAACCGTTCGCTACTCACAGAAGACTGCCCACCCATGTTTGGATTAGAAACGGATGTTTTTATCCTCTTATTTATCAGCTTATTTGCTGCTTGTGCCTTTGAATTCGTTAACGGTTTCCATGATACTGCCAACGCTGTCGCTACCGTTATTTACACTAATTCGCTGAAGCCTACCGTCGCTGTTGTTTGGTCTGGTATCTGCAATTTCACGGGGGTATTACTCGGTGGGATTGGCGTAGCGATGGGTATTGTTAACCTGTTGCCGGTTGAGTTATTGGTTGACCAAAACGTGTATCATAGTGTTGCCATGGTGCTGGCTCTTTTGCTAAGTGCTATCATCTGGAACCTCGGTACGTGGTATTTTGGCCTGCCCAGCTCCAGCTCGCACACCCTGATTGGTTCTATTCTGGGGGTAGGACTGGCCTTCGCTACCTTGCCTGACAACAAAACGGGCTCTGCCGTGAACTGGGAAAAAGCCATTGAAACGGGTGAAGCACTTTTACTTTCACCCTTGCTGGGTTTCAGTCTAGTAATCTTACTGATGTTTCTGATTCGTCGGCTGGTACCCGAAGAAACAAAAGATCAGTTGTTCAAAGAGCCCAAGAAAAACGTACCTCCACCAGCCTGGATTCGCGGTATTCTGATTGCTACCTGCTCCTTGGTTAGCTTTTTCCACGGTAGCAACGATGGACAGAAGGGTGTCGGTCTAATTATGCTGATCCTGATTGGTATCGTTCCTTATCACTTTGCAGTTAAGTCGGATGTCGATCCGCGGCTGATGCAATCAAACATCGGTGGCGTTGAACAAACTATTGCTGCTCTGGACTCCAATCAGTTATCAACCGTCAACCGCGCTCGCTTGTCTCGTACACGTACTGAACTTAGCGAGTTGAAATCACTCATCAACGGACCACTCGTCGATAATCGGATTCCGCAGGAAAAGCGACTAGACGTCCGCAGAGATCTACTGCTCATTAACAGCAACATGACAAAAATTGCCGAAGATGAAGGCGCTAATCTTAGCCCGAATCAACTGGCCGCTTTAAAAAGCAGTCTAAGTGAAGAAAAGGGGTTGCGTCGATACACCGACTACGCGCCACTGTGGGTTATATTGATGATTGCCCTCTCACTAGGCCTTGGCACCATGATTGGCTGGCGCCGGATTGTGGTTACGGTGGGTGAGAAAATTGGTAAGCAACACCTTACATATGCTCAGGGAGCTTCGGCTGAGCTAGTAGCCGCTGGCATGATTGGTCTGGCCTCCGGCTTGAAACTACCTGTCAGCACAACACACGTTTTATCGTCGGGTATTGCGGGTAGTATGGTGGCCAACAAAGGTATCAAGAATCTACAGGCTGGTACCGTACGTAACATCGCGCTGGCCTGGGTGCTGACGTTGCCCGTATCGCTGCTACTGTCCTTTACACTCTACATCTTTTTCCGCTGGCTCTTGTAACAGGTAACAGTGAGCAGCCATCAATTAAATCTGTAGTGCAAAACACTGCTAGCTGCTCACTGTCAACTGATTTCTATCATTTTACCCACTCGGGTGAGTCCTGCTCAATAGCCCGACGTACTTTGGCAACAATATCATCAACGGTTTCGTCGGGACTAACTTGTAAAGGTGCTTTAAAACGAACCGTTAGCAGGGTGTTTCGTTTCTTAAAGCGAAGTCCTTTTTTGTCGAAGGCGCGTCGGAAACCATTAATTACGACGGGTATTACAATCGGATCGTGATTTTTGATGAGGTGCCCTGTGCCCTTCCGAACCGGTGCATAAGGGCTGGTTGTGCCCTGCGGAAAGCTAACTACCCAGCCGTGCGCCAACGCTTTCGCAATTTTCTCTTCGGCCGACGTATCCACTGAGCGCTGTACTTCGCGCCCTTCGGCCCGCCACGAGCGTTCGATGGTTAAGGCTCCGCCAGCGGCAAAAATGCGGGGTACAATTCCTTTTTTCATGGTTTCAGATGCGGCCACGTAATATTGTCTGGCCCGTGGACCCAGTAAGTAAACGGGGGGAAGCATAGTATTCTGAAAGCCCCATTTCACCGCGCAAAAAATGTGAAAGAAAGCGATCACATCGGCAAAGTAGGTCTGATGGTTCGACAGGAACAGGACATTGTTAATGGGCAGATTTTCCAGATTTTCGGTACCCTCGATCTGAATCCGGTTTACTACCGTGTAACGGGCATAGGTTAACCAGCCGACGGTTCCTATCAGCATTCTTCTGACCAGTAATGAATTGCCAAACGGATCGCGCTCGAATAGACCAAGTACGTCTAAAGGCATTAAAAACTTAGGTAGATAGCTGAATTTAGTTGGCTTAATGTATTTCATCATAGGTTAGGTCGCACGTAAACAGTAAAGTTACATGGCCGTTACAATGTTTTCAAGAAAAAGTGCAACGGCTGAATCACAAAGAAAACGCCCGAACGAGCGGTACGCAAGTTCGGGCGTTGAAAAGCTTAATAGCTAACCGATTAAGCAAATAAAGGCTGATGAGGGGCTATCTGCTCGTAAACGCTATCCCAAAGCGAAATTCGAGCTTGCAGAGCTGCTTCCACGGCAGTTGCTGCTTCTTGCCACAGCTGAGGATCTGAGCCGCATAGTTCGGCTGTCATGGCTTTAGCCAGGTGCGAGTGATGATCACCATCAACTTCTATGTGGCGCTCCAAGTAGTATGTGAATAAACTCAACCGCTCGGGCGACTGGTCGCGCAATTGCTTAACCAGGGCAATGAACATGTCTGGTATTAGATCTTCCCGGCCAAACGTAAAGACGGCCGCAATTTCGTGCAGTTTCCCCTTCTCGATTAAGTCGAACGTAAAGTTAACGAACTGATGGCTTCCATGAGGTAATGATATGGTAGCGAGAGCCTCACGAACCGAAGTGCCAGCGACAAGACCAGCGATGAACGATTCAATAAGGCTCGTATCGGCACCCGCTTGCTGCATAGCTTTGAGATAAAGCTCGAAATGGCTAATGCGGTTGCCTTCTGGATCAACGTCGCTCTCTTCCCCAACCACAATTTCATTGATCAGATAGCGGGTGGCCGGATTGCCAACCGGAAGCCAGGGAACGCTTACACAGGTTAATTCGCGCTGGAGTGCTTTTAACAGCGACATAAAATCCCAAACGGCCCACACGTGCGATTGCATAAAACGTTGCAAATCGGCGTGTGTGTGCACCGAAGTATAGAGTGGGTGAGTGGTTAGCTGTTGACGTAGCGGCTCTATTTGGGCTGATAGCCGATTTAATTGCTCATTCATAGTAGGTTGTAAAATAATTTACGAATCGATTAATCCTTTCAGGCAACGTCTTGTCCAACCGAAGAGTTACACAAAAACAGATTATTGCCTATTTACGACGATCTACACAATCAAGTTTTATCAATCAATTTCCCTTTAGTGTCATGAAACGAATTGTGCTTGCTGGTATCGTTACTTTAGGTTTAATGGCTGCCCAAACCTCTTTTGCTCAGGTTCAGGTTGGTATACGGGGTGGAGCCAACTGGGGCTTCGCTTCTAAACCTGAAATCTTAGATGGCTTAACGTCTTCCTTACGTCCTTCGGCAGGTCCTACGGGTGCCATCTTTTTAGATGTTCCTCTCAGTGAATTTGTGTCTTTCCGGCCTGAAGTGGCTTACGTACAGAAGGGAGTCATGGTTCGGGAAGGCTTTACGTTCAACGCTTTTAATATACCAGTTACGCTGGGTGGGAAAGTGGCTTACCAGTCGCATAACGTTGAAGTGCCCCTGCTCTTTAAATTTAATATGACTAATGGTTCAGTACAACCTTACGTAATTCTGGGACCTGCCGTAAATTATGCCGTTGATGGCCGCGTCAGAACACGGGGGACGGGGTTTCTCTCGACAAAACCGTTTGATGTTGACGTAAACTATGGCGGAATGTTGAGCCGCTGGGACGTTAGCGCGGTCGGCGGCCTGGGGCTGTCAATGGATGCCGGTGTTGGTAAACTGTTTATCGAAGGGCGCTACACACACGGCTTTACACGCCAGATTCAAATTCCGGTTATTAACATAAATGCCCGTAATCAGGGAGTTGCTGTTTCATTGGGTTACTCATTCCCGATTGGTTACTAAGAACTTGCTTTAGTAGTTCGTGCCCATCATTCACTATTTAATCAGTAAGCCTACCATTCATTCAGTAAAGGCGAAGTCTGTTGACTTCGCCTTTCTCTTTTTAGATGAGAATCCAGTTAAAATTATAGACTTCTGGTTGATGGCATGGCGGTGCCAAGCGGAAAATGTGTTAGTTTTACCATTCATTATTCACCGTATTTGTTCCGGCGACATCCACTTATGGCAACTTTGACTGATTTTGTTCGTTCAAACGCTTCTGAGCCGCACCGTATTCGTACCCGGCAAATTCTGAAGGCTCACCCCGAAATCAAAAAGCTAATTGGCGAGAAAAACCCCACTACCTTCTGGGTCATTATAGGCTGCGTTGCCCTGCTAACCGGTATGGCCTACCTGGTACGTGATCAGTCGTGGTGGGTAGTTGTGGCCGCTGCCTGGTTTATTGGTGCATTTCCGGCGCATACGCTCTTTGTCTGCATTCACGAAGCGGCTCATAATCTGATTTTTCGCAAACCAGCGGCCAATGCCTGGGCGGCTATTTTGGCCAACCTGCCCACCGTTTTTCCAACGGCGCTGTCATTTAAGAACTTCCATATTAAGCACCACGCATTTCAGGGCGTTCATGAATTAGATGCCGACCTACCCGACTGGTACGAAGCTAAGCTGATAAAAAACTATGCTATCGGCAAAGCGATCTGGTTGCTGCTTTTCCCTATTTTCCAGGCCATACGGACCATTCGGATGAAGGAACTGGCAGTTATCGACAAGTGGGTAGCGGCAAACATCATTGTTCAACTGGCCTTTGATGTCCTGGTTGTGGTGTTATTCGGCTGGAAAGCTTTGATTTTTATGGGCTTGTGCCTGTTCTTCTCCGTAGGTTTTCATCCCCTTGGCGCGCGCTGGATACAGGAACATTACCTGACCCTGGACCCTGAGCAGGAAACGTATAGCTACTATGGCCGACTAAATGTGCCCAACCTGAACGTTGGTTTCCATAATGAGCACCACGATTTTCCATCCATTCCCTGGAACAGGTTACCAGAAATTAAGAAAACAGCTCCTGAATACTACGATTCGTTGAAATACCATACATCGTTCGTTCGGCTGTTCTTCCGCTTCCTGTTCGACCAGGAAATCTCTCTTTTCTCACGTATCGTTCGCAAAGAGCGAGGACGTGTAAGCGTGGCCGACCAATCGAAACCCGATCTTGAATTAGTGCAGGCGCAACCTGTTCGGGTAGAAAACCCTGCTTAAAGTACTTTCATCATTAGATAACAAAAACGCCGAAGCAATGACTGCTTCGGCGTTTTTGTTATCTAAGGCTGTTCTTGTCAGAGCTACTCAAAACTTTGCTTTACCCGAATCCAAAAAGGCTACAAAGTTCTCGACGCTGCGGTCGTAGTTTTTGGGCGGTACTAGTAACTTTCCTTCGCTATTGACTAGGCAATAGTGCGGCTGAGCGTTGTTGTTGTACTTAGTGATCTGTAAATCAGCGTTCTGGGCACCAATGCTTTTCTTGACTTTACCATCATACGTCGACGTATACCAATCGTTTTCAGGTAACTCCGTTTTATCATCTACGTACAGCGCTACAACAACAAAGTCGTTTTGTAACCTCGACTTAACAGCCGGGTCGGCCCAAACGCGTTGCTCCATCTCCCGGCAATTGACACAGCCATGTCCTGTGAAATCTATAAATACCGGTTTATTTACTTGCTTAGCATAGGCGAGGGCTTCTTTGTAGTCGAAAAAGCCTTCTAACCCGCGAGGTAATTTAAACAGGTTCGCATGCCGTCTTGTCGACATGGCTGCTGTAGATACGGACGGCTGGTTGTTGGCCGACGATGCGCTAGTCAAGTTGAAATCTTGCGAGGTTTCTGGCGGTAAATAGCCAGCTAATGCTTTTAGTGGCGCACCCCATAAGCCCGGAATCATATACACAACAAAAGCGAATGTAAAAATTGCTAATAGTAGCCGGGGAACGCTCACAGTTTTGGTCTCGCTGTCGTGGGGGAGCCGGATTCTACCTAAGAAGTAAAAACCAATAAGGGCGAAGATTACGATCCAGAATGAAAGAAATACTTCGCGGTCGAGTAGGCCCCAGTGGTAAACCTGGTCGGCAATGCTTAAGAATTTAAGCGCCAGCGCCAATTCTAAGAAGCCAAGAACCACTTTAACGGAATTAAGCCAGCCACCCGACTTAGGCATACTTTTGAGCCATTGCGGAAAAGCGGCAAACAACGTAAAAGGAACGGCAAATGCCGAGGAGAAAGCCGTCATGCCAATAATTGGCTTTACAACTTCGCCACCCGCTGACGCTACTAATAAGCTGCCGACGATGGGGCCAGTGCATGAAAACGAAACCAGCACCAGCGTAAAAGCCATAAAGAAGACACCACCCAAGCCGCCACGTTCGGCACGGGCGTCAGCACTGTTCACTAACGAACTGGGCAACACAATCTCGAAAAGCCCTAGGAATGATAGGCCAAACACAAAGAAAATCGCGAAAAATAGCACGTTAGGCAACCAGTGCGTGCTGACAAAATTGGCAAAAGCTGGCCCGTTGATACGTGACACAACCGTACCGACAAGCACATAAATGCCGATGATAGAAGCTCCAAACAATAACGCTTTCCAGCGGCCACCTGACTGGTTGGTGAAGAAACTTACCGTCATCGGAATGATTGGGAATACACAAGGCGTCAACAAGGCTAACAAGCCGGAGAGAAACGCTGCGACAATGAAGCCCATCATGGACGTATCAGTCTTTTCTGCTGGCACCATTGCGGCTGCATCAAGTACATTCTCTGGCGCTTTAACCGCTTCTTTTACGGTCGGCTCAGTAATTCCTTCTGTAACAGTAGTAGATGCTGAGGATGTCGTAGGTACCGAGGCAACCGCACTTTGGGTCGTTGGCTTGGCCGAAATAGAATTGGCCTGAGGAGCTGAGGCTACTGAAGAAGTAGCCGCTGGAGCCCTAGCAACTATACCTGTTATTGAAAATTCGTCATTGCCGGGAATACATTGACCGTCGCTGTCGGTGCAGACCTGATATTCAATGGTTCCTGTTATGCTAGGGTCCGCTTTGAAGATCTTAACTTTTTGAACGAACTGTGCCGGGCCATGCATCAAATAGACATCGCCCTCAAATACTTCCTCAAACTTGGTTTCTACCTTCGAGACTGGTTGAAGCTTCCCAACCAGTTGATACGTATCATTCGGCGTAAAATTTATAACTGTGGGTAAAGGGCCATCTATCTTAGGATTAACCTGCGACGAATAAATATGATAGCCGTCCTTGATCGACGCCGTAAAGCGCAGTTCTACTACATCGCCAATTTGAACCGAAGATTTAGCCGGTTTGTACGACCAGCTCGCTGGTTTAACTAGTTGAGCATACGCTGCAACGCTAAGTAACAGCCACGCAGCCAGCGCGAAAATTGATTTCATACCGCTTTGGGTAAGTGATGGTTTGCTAGGACAACAGAAATACTGCAAAAATATTTCCATTTCCAGCGTCAGCCAATAAACAAACCTTAGCAGTCGCCCCTAGGTCAGCCCAAATGACGGCGTTTGCATGAATTTAATAACTAAAAAGAAGGGGATTGAGTGTATCTTGTGGTTTACTACCAACCGGTACGCTGCCAAGCCACTTGGCATGATCGGCAACCTGAAACGAGTTTCGGGGCTGCATAACGGTTTGGTCCTTATCCATATAGATCATGGTCATCACCTTACGGGGACGGTCCGAAACGTTTGGCCCGGCGCGGTGAAACGTCCAGCCTGCATGATAGCTCACTTCGCCCAGCGCAAACGGCGTGTCGTTTAGCGGAAAGTTTTGCTTTTGCAACGTATCTGCCAGAATCTTCTCGCTTTCGTCGCTAATTTCTATATCGCGGCTAATCTCCACTGATTGACTGCCTTCAGCAAACGCCAACGGACCCATTTCCATAGGGGTTTCCTGAAGGGGAATCCAAACCGTTACGGTATTCGGTGAGGTCAACGGCCAATAAAATTGATCGGCGTGCCAGGGCGTAATGCCACCCGATGGCTCTTTATACAACGCCTGATCGTGATATAGACGAACACCCTGAACCTCCATCAAGTCGGCGGCAATCTTAGCCAGTCGCTTCGAGAAAACGAATTCTTTAGCCTGCTCGTCTTCCTGCCAAAGATTCATGATTTGCAAAAACGCCCGCTCGTAGGTGGTGCGCTCTTCCATCGGTTTCACAAGCGTATTGAGCCGGAAAACCAGCTCCGTAATGATGTCGCCGTAATAACTCAAAACCTCTTGGCTCAGCACGTGCTTGAGTTTCACATAGCCATTTTTCTGGTAGAAGGCGATGGTTTCGGAATTGAGCTCATATGGACGAGCTAATTCGTTAAGTAAGGTTTGTTTTTCGATGGTAGCTTCCATGGGCGAACGTCAATTAAATTGATCTATGGCTTAAGGTTTATGAATAAGTTGTACAAATGTAGATTACTCGTTTAGAGCAAAATGAACCAGTTTTTACTAATATGTGTGTTATTATGACTATTTTTAGAGTAGTCGACCCCTTCACCTGTTAAAATAAAGCATCTTATGAAGGCACTGTTCGAAAAACTACCATTTGATGCACAGAAGTCGCTATTAGTTCGGCGTTTCTGTCTGCCTTACTTCGATGCCCCCTGGCACTACCATCCAGAGTACGAACTTACTTACATCGTTAAAGGGTATGGCCGTCGATTCGTCGGCGATCATGTTGAATCATTTCAGGCTGGTGATCTAGTACTGCTAGGCCCCAACTTACCTCATTTCTGGCGTAGCGACGAAGATTTCTACAAAGGGGAAGCCAAGAGTCGGGTCGAATCCATTGTTGTCCAGTTTCCCATAGCGTTCGTTGAGCAAGGTTTAGCTACCGTTTCTGAAGCCGGGGCCATACGTCAGCTCCTCGACCGATCGCGGTATGGTTTGTGTTTGGGCCTTCCAATGAGTCAATTTTTGGCTGATCAGCTAGAAGCTCTACCCAATCAGTCAGGATTTAAACAACTGCTGAATCTTTTAGCGATTTTACACGAATTGTCGGCGGATACGCAGGCTCGTTTGCTGGCTAGCGATGGGTACCAGCTGGCGCCGGGCATGGCGGAAACCGAGCGGATGAAGCGAGTGCTGGAGTTTGTGCTGGTAAATTTTCGGGAGGAAATACGTGTCGAACAGATTGCGTCGGTAGCCGGTATGGTCCCCGCAGCTTTCTGTCGATACTTTAAGAAACGTACCCGCAAATCATTTATCGACTATTTAAATGAGCTTCGGATTAGCCATGCCCGTAAATTACTGGCCAGTCAGGACATGAGCGTAGGTCAGGTAGGACTCGAATGCGGCTTCAACAATAGTTCCCACTTTCATCGCCAGTTTAAATTGCATACCGGAACCACACCGTTGAACTACCAGGTGATGGCTAAAAGAGAATAGCCAGTCGTAGTAAGACTGGCTATCTTCCCAAGTGTCGCCAATGACCCGCCACCCAGGCAATCTAGTGTGGTGGTGCTACTCAATAAAACCCGTTCGTCCAAACATAATTACTTCTTCGACGTGGTATCCTTAATGAATATAGTGCCTCGAAATTCAGAAAAAGTTAAGGCATTTTTTACTGAACAAAAGTGCATATTTCAATTGACTAACTCTCTGTAATCGGTACTCAATTCTATCATTTTCCGCCGTACCTTTGTCTAGTAATTGTTTGGTATATTTGATACTATAGCCAAACGTCTAATCAACCGAACGCATAAACCGCTCGTAGTATGACGACCGCGACTACCACCGCCCGCGATACGCAGGTATTTGATTTAATCGCTAAAGAACAACACCGCCAGGAGTCAGGGATTGAACTGATTGCCTCCGAAAATTTTGTGTCGCCCCAGGTTATGGAAGCGGCTGGCAGTGTTTTGACCAATAAATACGCGGAAGGGCTACCTGGTAAACGCTACTACGGCGGCTGCGAAGTGGTTGACCAGATTGAGCAGATTGCCATCGATCGGGCAAAAGAGCTTTTCGGGGCAACCTGGGTCAACGTTCAACCCCATTCGGGAGCGCAGGCCAACACGGCGGTGTTCCTGGCTTGTCTGCAACCTGGCGATACCATACTGGGCTTCGACCTGTCGCACGGTGGCCACCTGACGCACGGGTCGCCGGTTAATATTTCAGGTAAATATTTCCGGCCGACGTTTTACGGTGTTGAAAAAGAAACCGGGGTTATCAATTACGATGTAGTCGAAGAAACGGCAAAGCGCGAACGGCCCAAAATGTTAATCTGCGGTGCATCTGCCTACAGCCGCGATTGGGATTACGCGCGTTTGCGGGCCATTGCCGATGAAGTTGGCGCCCTGCTGTTGGCTGACGTTTCGCACCCGGCTGGCTTGATCGCCAAGGGCTTGTTGAACGATCCGCTGGCACACGCCCACATCGTTACGACCACGACGCATAAAACATTACGTGGTACACGGGGCGGTATGATCATGATGCGTAACGACTTCGAGAATCCATTCGGTATCAAAACCATAAAAGGCGAAACGCGTCTGATGTCGTCGCTGCTGGATTCCGGCGTTTTCCCCGGCACACAGGGTGGCCCGTTGGAGCACATTATCGCAGCTAAAGCGGTAGCGTTCGGTGAGGCTTTAACCGACGATTTTTATGATTACGCTGTTCAGGTGAAAGCTAATGCACAAGCCATGGCTAAGGCATTTACAGACCGGGGTTACTCAATCATTTCGGGCGGTACCGATAATCACCTGATGCTCATTGATCTACGTTCGAAAGGGCTGACAGGAAAGCTGGCTGAAAACACCTTGATCAAAGCTGATATTACGATTAATAAAAACATGGTGCCTTTTGATGATAAGTCGCCAATGGTTACGTCGGGCATGCGCGTTGGTACGGCAGCGATGACAACCCGCGGTTTGAAGGAATCGGACATGGAGCAAATCGTCGTATATATCGACCGGGTGCTGATGCATCACGACGACGAAGCAACGCTGGCGACCGTTAAAGAAGAAATTAATGAGTGGATGAAAGCGTTTCCACTTTATAAAAGTTAAATTATCCAATTGCGGGAAGAGTGAAAAAGCGAATGAGCGAAAGAATGGAACGCCATTGCTATCAACTCACTCTTTCGCTCATTCATTCTTTCGCTCAATACAATGCCACTCGACCAACTGACCGACGAGGAGATTGAAGCTGACGGTAAAGAGATGTCCTTTTTGGACCATCTCGAGGAACTTCGTTGGCATATTATTCGTGCTGTAGGCTCCATTTTCGTGTTTGCCATCATCGCCTTCGTGTTCATCGAAGAGATCTTTGATAAAGTGATTCTTGCCCCGAAACGTCCCGATTTCTGGACGTATCGCATGATGTGTAAGCTGGCAGACATGACCGGTTATGCCGATCTGTGCGTGAAGAAGCTGAATTTTGAATTGCAGGCGCTCGGCATGGCTGACAACTTCACCATGGCTATGACTTCGTCGCTGATCATTGGTCTATCATTTGCCTTTCCGTATGCGTTCTGGGAAGTATGGCGATTCATTAAACCGGGTTTGATGCCGACAGAAAAAAAGGCGGCTCGTGGTGCCGTATTCTACGTCTCATTCCTGTTTATGCTGGGGCTATTGTTTGGCTACTTCATTGTGTCGCCCCTGGCTATCAACTTCCTGGCTAATTTTACGATTTCGCCGGAGATCAAGAACCAGTATGATATAACATCGTATATCTCCACGCTGGTAACGCTTTCACTGGGTTGTGCACTTATTTTCCAGATGCCCATGGTGGCGTTTGTTCTCTCGAAAGTTGGCGTTTTGACGCCTGCGTTCATGCGCGAGTATCGAAAGCACGCGTGGATTGTAATCTTAATAGTGGCCGGTATTATTACGCCTTCTCCAGATATTTACAGCCAGGTTCTGGTAGCGCTTCCGTTGGCGATGTTGTATGAGGTCAGTATACTAGTTTCCGGACGCGTCCAACGAGCCAGACTCAGGGACCAGCAGGAATTAGAAAAACAGTGAGTAACATCAAGCTAGATTCAGAGCTCTCCTGCGCAGGAGAGCTCTTTTAGTTTTTAGGCGGTTGTCGTATCTTTACTAAAAAGGGTGGCGATGCAGGTTGTGGATAAAATAAAGCTTAGTGATGACCAGGAGACTATGCTGGAAGAGGACTAGTTACTGCTTATTCCGGTTACGTGGGAAGAGTTCGAGGAGTTTTTGGCCGAAACAAACCATCGCGCAGAGTACCACAACGGTCATATCGTCATCATGGGGCTGGCCACCATTATTCACGAGTTACTTGTAAGCCAGCTAAATTATATTTTGACAGGCTTTTACCTTGGCAAGCCTTTTTACGTTTTGGGTAGCAGGCATTCGTAAAAACGGGAAAAAAGGCCATTACAATGGTGATGTATCGGTCATCAAAGGAAAGCCGGTTTATCAGGGGAAATCTCGATCTATCATCACTAATCCATATCTGATTGTCGAAATCCTTTCCAAGTCCACGCTTACCTATGACTTGGGGGCCAAACGCCAACAGTATGAAAAGATGGATACGGTGCAGGAGATTGTTTTTGTCAACCCGTTCGACCGTGAGGTTGTGGTATGCCGCCGAACAGAACAAGCTAATGCATGGTTAGAGATAACTTATTCAAAGCCCGACGAAGACATAAAAATTGACGAATATCAGGTGCGGTTAAACGACATTTTCGCGAATCTGCCCGAAGAATAAATAGCAATGCAATACGATTTTAGAAAATTTCATTATCGCTCGATCAATGCGGCTAACGATGCCGAACGGGCTGCCATTAATCAGGAGTTAAAAGACTTGTATGCATCCTTACCTGAAAACGAAAAGGATGAATTCAATCGCCAGCTGCAAGCCTTTCTTGCCAAAGAAATGGGACGTATCAAATCGGATTATGAGTCAGTGAAAGGCGGGTTAAACGAAAATTAAATCATGCCCCGCGCCTTTAGCTCCAGGTATTTATTGATTGTATTGGCCGTTAAGTTTTGGGGAGCTGTCAGAATGGTTTGAATGCCATACTGGCTCAACTCTTTAACAATCTGCTTTTTCTCGAAGGTAAACTTTTCACCAATCGTCTTTAAATAAATTTGCTCTGTATCAGCCGCTGGTTGATCGAGCAGGCTCCGCAATTCGGTATTCTCGAAGAAAATAACCAGTAGCAAATGATCCTTGGCTAATCGGCGCAGGTAAGGTAACTGCCTGTGCATGGCGCTGACTGTCTCGAAGTTTGTAAAAAGCAGCAATAAACTCCGCTGCCGAATGTGCGTCCGGACACTGGCGTATAAACTCTCATAATCCGTTTCCAGGAAACGCGTCTTCTGGCGATATAACAATTCTAGAATTTTGAGCATGTGGCCTGTACGTCGGTCGGCGGGCAGAAGTTGGCCAATGTGGTCGGAGAATGTCAATATGCCTGCACGATCCTGTTTAATTAGAGCAATATTGCTCAGTACCAGACTTGCATTGATGGCGTAGTCGAGCAGGGTTAAACCATCAAATGGCGATTGCATCACCCGACCTTTGTCAATCAGGCAATACACCGGCTGGGAACGCTCGTCCTGGTAGGCGTTAATCATCAGCGAAGCGCCACGCGGGTCACGGTCGGTCATCACGGTTCGTCGGGCGGTTGCTTTCCAGTTAATCGTCCGGATGTCGTCTCCGGTTGTGTAAGGCCGTACCTGCTCAAACTCTGTGCTTTGGCCTATACGTCTGATTCGCTTTACGCCTACTTCAGTGAGCCGATTAGTCGCAGCGAGGAGTTCGTATTGCCGCATCTGTAAGAAAGACGGATAGACCGCTACGGTCTTGCCCTGTTCAAACTGATACCGGCGTTTTAATAGGCCCAATGGCGTTAATACAAATACGTTGATGGCGCCGAAATTGTATTCGCCCCGGCGTGTTGGCCGCAGTTCATAGGCAATAGCTCGCGTTTCGCGTGGGCTAAGCTGCGTTCGAAATAATACATCGCGTCGTTGAAACTGGAAAGGAATCTCATCAATGACTTCAACATCGGCCCGAAAAACGTAACGATTCTCCAGGTAAATAGCCAATGGATTCTGGTCGCCGTTCGATAGTCGGTCGGGTAACTCCCGACGAGCGAAAACCCCAGCCTTTGTTCTAAATAACAGCCAGCCATCTACGCCAATGAGGATGACGAGAACAACAAAGGCTACCTGCACTAATGGAAAGAGGAAGGGCAACGCGTAAGCCGCCACAAATAGAAGTACGAATGCTATGAGCGCAAGCCACAAGCGGGTGGAGACAAAGAGAGGACGAAGCGATTTCAACGAATTTAATTTTTAAGTTTGGTCAATGCATCCTCAATTTCCGACTCGACAATCGGGTTGAAGTCGTCTTCCTGATAATTACCTGTTCTCTCGTAACGTAACGCTTTATAAAAGAAAGATGCATCCTGGAAGGCGGTGCGTGCTTCGGCAGTGCGGTTCAGTTGCAGTAGCGCCTGCCCACGGTAATACTGAACGAGCGCACTCCGGTTGAAATTTTTGATAGCCTTGTCTAAGTCTACTAGCGCCTTCTCGGGTTGACGGGGCGCTATATAACTGACGGCCCGGCTAACAAAATGGCGGTAGTTTACCCACTCCGCCCCATGTTTTGCTTCGAGTGGATCTATGCTAATCGAAAACTGCTCAATCGCTTTGTCATGATCGCCGAGGCAACGGTACGTTAACCCGCGTATGTAGCTTACCCGATTATTGTTAATAAGATCATCGAAGTTAGGTGTCAGCGCATCATAAGCATCCAGGTGCTGCAAGGCGCGGGAATAGTCGTGCAGAAACGACATATAGAATTCGCCAATAGCACCGTGTTCCTTGGGAAACGTATTGGCGGTCTTCTCAAACCAGTAAGCCGCCTGTTCGTACTCTTGTCGCCGAACATAATCTAACCCCCTAAATCGATAAGCCGGGCCGGAAGCTGCCATTGTATCTTGCCGAATTTGCTCACGTTTAACGGCAAAAAAATGCATAGTTGGAGCTTTGCGGTTAAGGGCCAGTGTAGATTCATAGGCTTTTAAGTACTGTTCGCCGGTCTGAGCCAGCGCCGATAGTGGACATAATAAGGATAAAAACACCAACCGTTTCATGGTAGAATATCAGTTAAACGTCCATCTTTAAACTTGAAGGTGAGCGAAGTAGCTGAATCCAGCGGTTCGCCAATGAGTTGATCGGATGAATAGTTTGACAAATTAGCTGGAATATAGTCCCGGCATATGCGTACTAATTGATCGACTATCTGCGGGTCAAATGTTCTTGGGCAATAGTCGTCATCAAATCCCGCTACCTCAAACAACCCACGTTCGCCCTGGCAGTTGATAACAAACCGTACGCGTACTAAACCCGACTGACCTGGTTTGTTAACAGGTTGAAAGTGCGTATTCAAGATTTGTTTTATCGTGTACTTCTTATCCGAGTTCAATAGCGTACCGTGCCACATACGGGCAAAACAGTTGTGGCAAGGTTGAAAACCGCTGGGTTGGCAGGAGTCGCCAAGAGGTATCTTCCTGGCAAACCGGAACGTTTCTGGCACCGCAGCCCGGCCATTGTGGCTAACAGCCCGAAATTGACCAGCGGATAGGCCAGTGATTTGCCAAAGGGGTTTATAGCCACCATCCCGATTATATGAATTGCCGCTAATGACCAGGAACACCGATGTGCCAAACCGCGATAATTGCCAGAAATGGGCCGTACGCTGTTTGGTCTTTACATTTTCCAGGCTTACTCGTCCATTCGTATACAGACGGATACTCAAACTATCCGATTGCCATATGCCCCCTGCAAGTTGTTTGTAGGCAGTGGCGGAGTCAATGGCAACATCCTGAAACCGCCGGAATACCATTGGATAGTGGACGCCAATCCGTAACAGGTCGTTTTGGCGTTGAACAAGCTTTGGAGCATAATGGATGGTATCCAGGCGAACAACCCGGTTTGTAACGGCCCAGGTCGACACTTTCTCAGCGGCCGAGCCGTCGACCATTCCCAGGTGATACGTACTATCTGTCTCTAGTTTTAAGTAGATCGGTAGCGGGCAGGTAACGTCGGTATCCCATTCCGTGTGAACGCCGATCCACGTGCCTATCAACTGCTCACGCGTTGGCGATTGACCACGGACGTAAACGAGGCTTAAAACCAAGGAAACCAACAGGCCGACCGTCTTCATGGCTCAACGGGGTACCTCGATTTTCTGAACCAGTTGGGCTATTACTTCGTCGGCAGTGCCGCCTTCCATCTCCCGCTCGGGCGTAAGCAGAACCCGATGGCGCAGCACAGGCGCGGCTAACTCCTGCACGTCTTCCGGCGTGATGAAGTCGCGTCCCCGCAACGTAGCAAGGGCCTTCGCACTGTTCAATATCGCGACCGACGCCCGAGGAGAAGCTCCCAGGTACAGCGACTTATTGGCCCGGGTAGACTGCACAATTTGAGCGATATAGTCAAACAGTTTGTCCTCCACATGGACCTGATGTACCTGGCTGCGTAACGAGGCTAATTGATCGCCTGTCAATACGGCGGTAGCAGCCTCAACGGCGTCGGAAAGATTTCGGCGTTGATGATGGCCCCGGAGAATGTCAACCTCTTCGGTAAGGGCTGGATAACCGACCACAATTTTGAACAGAAACCGGTCTAACTGGGCCTCGGGCAGGCGATACGTACCTTCCTGTTCAATGGGATTCTGCGTTGCCAATACCATGAATGGCTCGTCGAGATGGTACGTTGTGCCGTCGTTGGTCACTTGACGCTCTTCCATAACCTCGAACAGAGCCGCCTGCGTTTTAGCCGGAGCGCGGTTGATTTCGTCAATCAAAACCAAATTTGAGAAAATTGGCCCTTGCTTGAAGACAAAGTCTCCTTCTTTAGGTACGAAAATCGACGTACCCAACACGTCCGATGGCATTAGGTCGGGCGTAAACTGAATACGACTAAACCCTACGGACATGGTTTTAGCGAGCAGCTTAGCCGTCAATGTTTTGGCAACGCCCGGCACGCCCTCGATGAGCACGTGGCCATCGGCGAGCAGTGCCGCGAGCAGGAGGTCAACCGTCTGGTGTTGCCCTACGATTACTTTGCCAACTTCGGCACGTATGGCGTCTACGGCTGTTGTGAGTGAAGTAAGGTCGATACGAGATTCGAAAGGTGTCATAATTAGTTGTCGATCGGACCGCCGACGCGGCCGGGATTGAGCAGATTGATGGATTAAACTGATTTTGCCAATCGTTACTTTGAAAAGCAAAATCCTGTAAATCCTAAAATCTGCTCAATCTGAGTTCAGACTTAAAGTTTTCAATTGCTTTGTTCAATGTCAATAAATCATACTCCGATAGCGAAATGCTTTTCTGAGTATCGCGCAACAAGCGCACTAACTCTGCGGTCTCCTGCAACGACGTCCCACTCTTGCGAGCTAGCGTCTCCGTAAATTCTTTGTCTAAGCTATTTGTGTTTAAGCCGTACCGTTCGCGGAGCTCGGCCAGGAAATATTGAATCTTTTTCCGGGCCAGGTTGTCGTGGTCGCCTTGTTGAAAGTACAACTGGCCAACCGTCTTTACAAAATCGAGCGATGTGTTTTTGGGAGGCTCAATAACTGGAATGATGCGCTGAGTACGCTTACCCGCAAAAATGGCGTAGAGAATCAGGCCAAATACCACTAAATAATACGCCCAGTTAAGCGCTGGCTGCGAACGAACGTACCGCAGAATCGATTGCTGGTCTTCGTCAAACCGGCCCTGTTTCTGATACTCATCCCAGTAAGTGGGCAGCGCTGGCAGGTAGGAGAGGGCTTTAAACGCATAGTCGGATGTCTTGGCGTCTAAAACGTAGTAGTTTGTGAAAGCGAGCGGCAAATTATGAATAAAAAACTGCCCCTTGCCGTATTGTAGCCTAATAAAAACAGGCTCTTGGCGAGCGTTCCGACCTAACACCGTTATGTTCGCGGACTTTTTAATTGATAAGAAGTTGCGCCCATCATCGTGAAAGAAATTGTAACCGGTGGGTGTACGCAACTGCAGATTCACAAAGTTTTGGCGTAGCGTCGTATCGGCCTGCGTCGGTTCTTTCACGTCAGCCTTAAAGCCGAGTACCGCGCCAAGAGAGTCGGGCAGATCATACGCTGAAATCAAGGCGTTATTGCCTCGCTGAACGTAGCGCAGTAACAGGCGCTGGTCGTTGCGGTCGATATTGAAGTCACGGCATACAACAATGTAATTGCTTCGGTTAGGTAGTTTGGTTTCGGTTAAGAAGTTGTATACGGGTAACCGAACCGTTTTCACGGCTGACTGCTGCATCACACCCGGTAGCAACTCAAACAGCGCCTGGGTCCCGAACGGAATCTTGTCGTCGTTTTCGTAGGTGGGCGACCAGTCAATGGGCTTCGGCCGATAGTACTCAAAGAGCACATAGGTCGTTACCGTGACGAGCAATATCAGCAGGTATTTATTGGCTTTGACCAAAACTAATTCAGTTTACGGGTTTGGGTTGACGCCCGATGAGGGTCGCGAAATCACGAAACTGCTGCCGAACGTGAGCGAAGCTGGCATCGTCGACGGGAAAATCGCCATACCACACAAACTCAAACTGCCGCGTCAGATTTTCAAACCCCGGCTGAATCGGTAGACTGGCGAGTTCGTAAACGTACTGCCGGTTTGTCTTATCTGGTTTATAGCCAATCAGACCAGCATCAGTTAGGCGTTTAAGGGTTTGTAAGTACAACAGTCGGACCGCCAGCCGGAAGCTTTGCTGGCTCACAGCCTCATCAATAGCTGTATCAAAATCTATTTCGTGGATGTTTTCGGCCAGATGCTCGTAATCCAATCCGGTGGTCTGGGCTTTTTTAGGAAATATGAACCCTAGGACTTCAGCTTTAGCCAATAAGTAGATCACTAATCCGGCAATGGCGGCCAGAATAACGTACTGCCAAAAATTCTGGTAAGCTTCACTTGCCAGGAACTCCATGAGTCGGCGGTAAAGGTAGCTGAAAAATCGCGCCAGCGGATTCTCGGGTGGCGGCACATCGCGACCGTACTGATAGTCTCGGTCGTTCTGCAAGTCCCTGAGTTGCTCAGGCATCGGATACCGTATCCGCACCGCTGAGCGATCGTCGCGGGCGGTTACGGATGCGGGTTTAGTTTGGGCGTAGGTTAAGCAGGGGCCGCTCGCCAGCTGTATCAGCAGGCAAAAAAAGCCGAACAAACGTAACTGCCGCCAATTAAATCGTGTGTCAAACGTCATAAATTGATAATCAATAGTCGCCTTCGTCCGTAGCGCGGGGTCGGGTGGGCGCGGTGCCGATTGAGTCAATGGCCGACATCAGCCCACGTCCTTCCTGCCGCTCTACTAAGTTTGTGTATTGAAAACCAATCGCCACATAAATCAAACTGCGCAGCAAGGTGCCGCCAACCGTGCCGATTACATTACCCAGCACAACCCAAACGTTTGATACATCGGGTAGCAACTTAGCGCTGACCAGAAAACTGATGATACCGGCGGGTAACGTAAAAATCAAACCAATCAGACCGGAGATGAGGCCCATGACGAGCACCAAACCGAACGTTGACCACCATTTGTCGCGAATCAGTTTGAAACATCGATCCCAGGTCCGGCCGAAGTCAGTTCCTTCAAACGTGGTGACCGCTAAGGCCAGCACAAGTACGATGGCTACGTAAATACCCGGTATGACGAAAAACAGAAAGCCAACCCCCGTAATGATTGAGCCCAGTATAGAAATAACAAGACCTCTACCAATAACCGGCTGCATCTCCTCCCAAACCTCCGCCACGGTTACAAACTCACCATTCTTACGGGCATACACCTTCATGTGTGTATAGGTCGTTAAGCTCACCACCAAAATGGCTAATATCCCAAAGAATATGGTTAGCCAGAATGAGGGAGAAAACATGTTTTGCATGAGTTGAAAAACGGCCATCGGGTTTTGTGCTCCACCCGAATCTGCCGACGTTTTCGCCAGGTTCAGTAGATTCGACTGAAGAACGCCCGACGCAATACCGGCTACCAGCGCAACAGGGCCGACAATGTAAAGAAGCGACAGACCGAAACTGCGGAAGTTCTCGGTAACGTACTGAAACGTAACGTTGATTTTATTGCCAAAGTCACGTTGCTGATATAGATTAATCATACCTTTTGACGACGGTTTAATTGAATTGGGTAAAGGATAAAATACCAGATAATGAAAGCGGCTGACAGTAAAATTATAGTGCCACTGACCAGCGGAGGCAAGGTTAAACGGGTGATGAAGCTCTCCAGAAAGCCGGCTGTGATAAAAATAGGTACTAAGCCAATAGCAATTTTTAGCCCTTGCTTGATACCGCGCTTGAACGACTCCAGTCGCGAGTAGGTGCCCGGAAACAGCAGGCTATTACCGACGGTCAGGCCCGCGCAGCCCGCAATGACAATGGCTGATATTTCGAGCGTGCCGTGAATCCAGATTTTCAGGATAGAGTCGAGCAGTAGGCCACGTTCGTAAAAGAAGTATTGAAAGGAGCCGAGCATAACGCCGTTGTAGAACAGCATCGCCATAGTACCAAAAGACGCAAACAGCCCAAACACAAATGTTCGGAAAGCAACATAGATGTTGTTAAGCGTGATCTGAACAAACATCGTTGCCTGATCGCTACTATTGTAAACGCCCAGGGGATCACCTTTCTTGATATTCTCGAGCGTCATGTTCACGTACTGATCGCCCAGAATTAACCGCACGAACGTATTGTCGTGCGCGGCTGATACCCAGCCCAGGATACCCGCCACCAGAAAGATGCCCGCTGAAACGGCAAGTAACCGGTGCGACTGCAAAAACAAAGCCGGCAATTCATATTTCCAGAACGTAATGAATCGTCCTCGTTCTTCGCGTCGGTTCTGCATGAGGCCACGGTGAACCTGCGCGGTTAAGCCATTGAGGTAGCGCGTTACGTTTGAGTCAGGGTAAAACGTTCGGGCATACGATAGATCGTCGGTCAATTCAACAAAGCGGTCGGTCAACTCATCGGGGTCGGGCCGGGGCGTTCCTGGCTTCAGACTTTGTTCGATGTCTTTCCATTTGTCGGTATTGCGCTTAACAAAAAGGGCTTCACGCATGTATTCAGTTGATAAAGGCGTAAATTGGCTAGCTAGTACGTAGCATCAAACTACGAAAAGTCAAAATTTGGCGATTATTGTGCTAACGGCAAAGCGTCTTCATACTAATTTTGAAAACAGTCAGTCATAGGGCCCAAATTGACTGATTAATTGATCGACTGACCCCCTGTTTCATGGCCGTTGCTATTCGCACTTCCCAGAATGTATTGGTAGAGTATGAACCCGCCAGCCTCGGCGAACGTATTCTGGCTACACTGCTTGATTACCTGGTTTTTTTTGGTTGGTTCCTGTTTATGATAGCGCTACCCGCAGGACTAGGCATACCCGGTGGGCGATTTTATAGCGCATTTGTTATACTGCCCGTCATATTTTATGACCTGCTTTGTGAGTCGTTGTTGAACGGCCGTAGCCTCGGGAAAATCGCAATGGGTATCCGCGTGGTCAAACTCGATGGCTCACCGCCCGACTTAGGCGCGTATCTGATTCGTTGGTTATTACGAATTGTGGAAACGGGACTATTTTTGGGTGGTATCATTCCTATTATTACCATAGCCGTTAATGGGAAAGGACAACGCTTAGGCGATATTGCTGCCGGAACAACCGTCGTTCGGCTTAAGCCCGCGGTTTCCTTAGACGATGTGATAGCACGGCCTATAGCTGAAAACTACGTTGTTCAATTTCCTGACGTACGTTTGCTGAACGACCGTGATATCAATGTAGTCCGTGAAGTGCTACGACGAAACGACGAAGATGTATTAAGGCGTACCGCTGATCGGATTAAAGATGTGACTGGTATTCAAAGTAGTTTGTCGAGCCGGGCGTTTCTGGAAACGGTTGTCAGCGATTATCAGTTTATAACAACACAGTAGTTTGCCGTAGCCTGGACGGCCACGTTCGGGTAGCGAGCATCAGCAATTAACACCCGGACGTGGCCGTCCAGGCTACTTTTATGCTTGAATCCATTAAATCTCTCGCCCGGCAGTACGCGGCTGATATTGTTCAAACCCGTCGGCACCTGCACGCGCATCCCGAACTTTCGTTTCACGAGCGAAACACGGCTCAGTTTGTCGCCGGCCAGCTGAAAGCCATTGGGATAACTCCCCAGGAAGGTGTGGCCGATACGGGTTTGGTAGCTGTCATCGAAGGCCGCAGTCCCAATAGCAGAATCGTTGGTTTACGGGCGGATATGGACGCGCTGCCCATTCACGAAGCCAACGACGTTCCTTATAAATCAACCATTGATGGCGTGATGCATGCCTGCGGGCACGACGCGCACACGGCTAGCTTGTTAGGTGTGGCGCGCATTCTGCATGTGCTGCGCGACCAGTTCGACGGTACGATAAAGCTGGTGTTCCAGCCCGGCGAGGAGAAAGCTCCTGGCGGTGCGTCGCTGATGATCAAGGAGGGCGTTCTGCAGAATCCGGCTCCTGTGAGCATGATTGGCCAGCATGTAGCACCAAATATTCCGGTGGGTAAAATTGGCTTCCGGGAAGGCATGTACATGGCCAGCACCGACGAACTGTACTTGACCGTACGCGGCAAAGGTGGACACGCGGCTATGCCCGACAACCTTGTCGATCCGGTGTTGATTGCATCGCATATCATTGTGGCCTTGCAGCAGATCATCAGCCGCAACCGACCCCCGGCCAGCCCGTCGGTGTTATCGTTTGGCCGGTTCATTGCCGATGGCGTAACGAACGTTATTCCCAATGAAGTGACCATTCAGGGCACGTTCCGGTGTATGAACGAAGAATGGCGGGCCGAAGGCAAACGACGCATGGTTAAAATGGCCGAAAGTATGGCCGAAGCCATGGGCGGTTCCTGCGAGTTTGAGATTGTGCACGGCTACCCTTATCTTCAGAATCATCCTGAGCTAACCCGGCGACTACGCGCTCAGGCCGTTGATTACATGGGCGTCGACAACGTTGTTGATCTGGACCTCTGGATGGCGGGCGAAGACTTTGCTTTCTACTCGCAGGTTGTTGACTCCTGCTTCTACCGGCTCGGTACGCGCAACGAAGCGCGGGGCATCGTTTCGGGCGTTCACACCCCCACCTTCGACATCGACGAGTCGGCTTTAGAAACCGGCGCGGGCTTAATGAGCTGGCTGGCGGTGCAGGAGTTAAGGGCGGTGTAGCTGTTTCACGCTGTCCGTCGTACTTTTACGTTTCAAACCATAAAGGGGGACTCCGATGGCTTACCGTAACTTCCGCTTTGCCGACCTAAGCCAGCAGTTTGGCATTCGTCAAACGACGGGGCCGTTGTTTTCGGCTAAACCGGCATTGGTGGAGCCATCTGCTTTTCTGTTGGAATCAATCCGCCTGGCTCGGACAACTCCGTTGACGACAGAGAAAGCGGTCTCTGAAGCGTTGG
This sequence comes from Spirosoma soli, assembly GCF_042684525.1. Taxonomy (NCBI): domain Bacteria; kingdom Pseudomonadati; phylum Bacteroidota; class Cytophagia; order Cytophagales; family Cytophagaceae; genus Spirosoma; species Spirosoma soli. Next base: position 34,633 of record NZ_JBHULN010000006.1, read on the forward strand.
TGTTTCCGGTACTACGAGAGATAAAGATTCGCAATGCCGACTTGGTCGAGCTTTTCTCGGGTGAAAACCTCGAAGCAGATCGCCAGCGGGGATTAAATGGAGAATGTGATTTCATTTTTACAAAAACACCAGGTGCGGTAGAGTTACAAGCCCCGATCCTGACCATTACAGAAGCCAAACGGGGCGACATTGAGAATCCCCGTTCGCTGGCGCAGGCGGCTGCTCAGCTATGCGGTGCCCGCATCTTCAACCAAAATCACGGGCAGCCAGTAGAGATGATGTATGGTTTTTGTACCAGTGGTTACGAATGGGTGGCGCTACAATTGACTGATTCTATCGTAACGATTGATAGCGAACGATATTCTATTCAGAATCTGCCTCAACTGTTGGGGATATTACAGCACGTGCTTGATTTGAGTCGCTAGCTGGTGTAAATGCATTGCTCTATGTCAATTGCTCATCGGGCGGTTGATTCGCTACTTGTGAGTTAGAAGCACTCAGGTCTATTAGGCTTTCGGCTAGCCTCCACTTTACATAACCCATTGCGTTTGTTAGGTTTGCATAAAGAGCAGTTTATGCAAACCCCTAACGCTATCTACGCGGAAAGCCGGGCCGCCTGGCGGCAATGGCTCGCGGATCATCACGCAATTGAGAAAAGCGTCTGGCTTAAACTCTACAAGAAAAACAGTTCAACGCCCAGCGTGACTTACGACGAGGCTGTGGATGAAGCGCTGTGTTTTGGCTGGATCGACAGTTCGGTGAAGAAAGGCGACGACGAATACCGCTTGCAATTCTTTGCTAAACGTAATCCGAAGAGTAACTGGAGCCGGGTCAATAAAAACAAAGTTGAGCGATTGACTCAGGCCGGTCTGATGACCGAAGCAGGACAGGCCATGATTGACCTTGCCAAACGAACCGGGACCTGGGCAGCACTGGATGATGTCGAGAATTTGATTAATCCACCAGATTTGCAAGCCCAGCTAGACGTCAATCCGACGGCGAAGAGTTATTTCGATGCCTTTCCGCGATCTGCCAAGCGAGGTATTCTCGAATGGCTACTCAATGCAAAAACTGCGCAAACGCGGGCTAAACGGATTATGGAGATAGTTACTTTGGCTGAACAGAACAAACGAGCTAATCAGTACATTCCTAAATCTGGGGAAACAGGTGGTTTATCCGGGAAATCTTAACAATTGATTAATAATCAGGTTGTTCAACTTCACAGTGAGGTAACACAGGGCAGCGAATTTTGCGGTTTCTTATCTCTCCAACACTCCGCATGAATCGTTTATCTCTACTAAGTGCTGTAAGCCTTACTACAGCTGTTGCCTTATTTACTACTGCCTGCGAGGATCATCGGTTAACCTCTGTTGTAGGCTTACCTGCCGTAGTTGATGCCACGAATCCCGGTACGTTTCAGCCCGCTGTATTGGCCAATGTCAATGGTGTGCAGGTTTTTAATGGCGGCTTTGGCTCTGCCATTGCTGCTGACCCAAATGATCCCGGCGCTTTTTTCCTGCTCACCGACCGGGGACCAAACATTGATGGCACTGTCACCAATTCCAAGGTGTTTGCTGTCCCTAATTTTGCCCCGCAGATTGGTAAGTTCCGGGTCAAAAATGGCCAGATGATTCTGGAGAAAATCATTGAGCTTAAAAATAGTACAGGAGGAAAGCTGAACGGGCTACCAAATCCAGCTAATCAGGGCGGCACGGGCGAAACAGCTTTCGATGTGGCCGGTAATACGTTGGCTACCAGCACAGATGGGTTAGACTCAGAAGGGTTAGCGGTAGCTCCAGACGGTACCTTTTGGGTGAGTGACGAATACGGTCCGCATATTGTTCACTTCGATGCTAATGGACAGACCATTGAGCGGATTAACCCATTCGGCACGGGCACGGGTGGGCGTAAAATTCCATTGGTGTATGCGACGCGTCGGGCCAATCGTGGCATGGAAGGATTAACCATTACGCCCGATGGCAAAACGCTGGTAGGCATCATGCAATTCCCGCTCTACAATCCTTCAGCAGCGGCCGTGTCGGGATCGTTGGTGACACGGGTTCTGACGTTTGACATTGCAACCGGGGCCACCAAAGAGTACGTGTATCTGATTGAACGAGCCAACCTACAGGCAAATAGCGAGATTACGGCAATTACCAACACTACGTTTCTGGTACTGGAACGCGATGGCGAATACGGCACCGACGCCAACAAGAACACAATATTCAAGCGCGTTTACAAGATCGATTTAGCCGGAGCTACCGACATCTCTGACCCGGCTAACGGAGCTACTGGCAAGCTTTACAGTGGTAAAACCGTTGAAGAGCTTAAAACAGCGGCTGCGCTTCAGACTAATGGTATTGTACCAGTAAGCAAAACGTTGGTGTTGGATATGGCAACGGAGATTACCCCCGTTTATCCACACGACAAAGCTGAGGGTATGGCGCTTATAAACCCAACGCTATTGGCTATTGCCAACGACGATGACTTTGGCGTAACCGGCGTCGGCACGTATGTTCAAAAGATATTACCGGCGACCAATACCGTTGATAAGAACCGCGTTTATTTTGTAACGTTGAAAGCGCCCGTGAAATAATATATTAGCAGGTTAGCCGTCTGGCGAATGGGCACTCCGACGGCTAACTTGTTGTAAGTCATAACGAAACTTGCTCTAGTTTGCCCATTACATCGTTTTTTCATGTAGTTTACCTGTCTGATTCGGACTTTGCATGAAAAAACAAACTCTACTCCTGATCGCCCTCAGCGTTGGGCTAACTAATTGCCAAAAACCTGGCTCCAAACCAAATAACTTTCCCAAACTAGCCGACGAATACGTTGATGTGTATCTGGCGAACAACCCAGGAACGGCAGTTTATCTGGGTATCCACGACTACGACGGAAAGCTAATCATTCCGACAGCCGATACGATTGCCCGTCGGCTGAGCCAACTTCGGCAGTATGATTCGACATTTGCCAAACTCGATACAACGAAACTGTCACTCGATGATAAGATTGATTATAAACTGCTAACCGCGAGTATCAAATCAGACATTCATTCCATCGTTGATAGAAAGGTATACGAAAATCCCATGACCTACTCGGTCAACCTTAGTTCGTATATCGAGCGGAATTTTGCCCCACCCGTAGAGCGCGCCCGATCCGTAATTGCGATTACCCGTCAGTTACCGGCCTATTATGCCGCGGCCCGGCAGAACCTTAGCCAGAACCCACCCCGCGAGTACGTAGACGTGGCCATCGAGGGATTACGTGGATCGGCTGACTACATGCAGAATGACATTCCGAAGGCTTTTGCGAATCTATCCGACCCAAAGGTGCAGGACGAATTAAAAACGGCTCTTAAACAAGGAGCCGATGCCACGAATGCCTTCGCCGACTACTTAGCTAAGTCGCTGCTCCCGAAAGCGAAAGGTTCGTTCGCCATTGGGGCTGATAACTACCGCAAAATGCTGCTTTATAACGAGTGGCTAACGGCTGATCCGGACAGTCTGCTGCAAATAGGCATGATGCAGCTAACTCGCGAAAAAGCTGAGTTCGCTGCCGCTGCTAAAGTGATCGATCCCACCAAGACGCCCGCCCAGGTTTTCAAAATGATTCAGGACGAGCACCCAACCGCTGACAGCTTGCTTTCGGCAACACGGAACCAGTGCGAAGCCATTCGGCAGTTTTTGATTGACAAGCAGATCGTCACCGTTCCGTCGGAGGTGCGGGCTACCATCACCAAAACGCCGGAATTTATGGTTGGGGCTACCGCAGCGATGAACACCCCAGGGCCCTTCGAGAAACCAGCGGCTTCAGAAGCTTACTACTACGTTACACCCCCCAAAAAGGAATGGACGCCTAAGCAACAGCAAGAATGGTTAACGCTCTTTAACCGATACGTGACCGAAATTATTTCCATTCACGAGGCTTATCCCGGCCATTACGTTCAATTTCTTCACCTTAATGCGTCGAAGGTCAGCCGAGTCAAAAAAATGTTTTCGAGCTATGCATTCGTTGAAGGTTGGGCGCATTATACCGAACAGATGATGTTGGAACAGGGATTTGGACAAGGTGGAGACGCGGTCACTAAAGCAAAATATAAAATGGCTCAGTTGTCGGAGTCAATGCTGCGCTATTGTCGGCTAGTCTGTTCGATTCAGGAGCACACCAATAACTGGACCGTAGCACAGGCAACGAGGTTCATCATGGACAACTGCTATTACGAAGAGAAGCCCGCTTTCGAGGAGGCCCGGCGGGGTAGTTTCGACCCCGGCTATCTGTCTTACTCGCTCGGAAAATTGCAGCTATTAGCCTTGCGTAGTGAACTTCAACAGAAACAAGGTAAGTCATTTAATCTCAAGACATTTCATGATCAGGTGCTGGATCACGGTATGCCGCCCGTAAGTTTGCTACGAGAGTTGCTGATTCAGTAATAATTCATCTCCTAATCCTCCTATTCAGTCCCTGATTTTTATACATTTGTAGTTCCTTACATCGTTCTAACTGAAAGTATAACTCGCTCTACGCATATGAACAGAAGAGACGCCCTCATGCGGGTGGCCGCGCTGGCTGGTGCAACAATGTCGTTGCCTGCGCTGGCCGACACGCTCGAAGCCTCAGCCGCACGGCGTACCCTCACCGGTAAGCCCGTTTTTTTTACGGCCGACCAGGATGCAACTGTTGCCGAATTAGCTGATACCATTATACCGACGACCAGTACGCCGGGTGCGAAAGCCGCTAAGGTTAATGAGGTTATTGACGTTATTTTAAAAGATTGCTACAAAGAGGACGACCAAAAACGCTTTGTGGAGGGACTAGCCCAGACGAATAAGCTGAGTCAGGATGCCTACGGAAAGGCGTTTGTGCAGCTTGATCCTACCCAGCGTATCGAGATTGTGAAAAAGCTCGAAGCAGATGCTAAAGAGCAAAGAGCCAAAATGGCTGCTGAACGGGCTGCTGCAAAAGTGGAAAACTCTCAGGCTGACCTGCAAATGCCCGAAGCCAAGAAACGCAATGCGACTCCTTTCTTTACTATGCTGAAGGACTTAACGCTGACCGGTTACTTTACTTCGGAAATTGGCTGTACGCAAGCTCTTGAATACGTAGCCGTTCCAGGCCGCTACGACGGTTGTGTACCTCTCAAACCCGGTCAAAAGGCATGGGCCATCTAACAAAAGTTGTCTGGTTATAAAGTTACAGAGTTATAACGCAGCTCACAAAGTGACAAGTCAACTCTACAACTTTATAACCCTATAACTTTATAACTTCTTATAAGAATGAATCTCAATATAGACGCAAAAAAAGATATGACTTACGACGCTATCGTCGTCGGGTCAGGTATTTCGGGCGGTTGGGCAGCCAAAGAGCTAACCCAAAAAGGCTTAAAAGTTTTAATGTTGGAACGTGGTCGTGACATTAAGCACATTGAAGGTTACGTAACCGCAACTAACAACCCATGGGATTTTCCGCACCGGGGGCGTATTACGACGTTAGCCGCCGAAGAGTATTGGGCTAACATGCGGACCGGCTATACCGCCAATGAAGAATGGCGCCACCACTTTGAAAACGATAAAGAAAACCCTTACCTCGAAAAACGAAAAGTAGACTGGATTCGTGGTTACCACGTTGGCGGTCGTTCGTTAATGTGGGGACGGCAGAGCTACCGCTGGAATAAAGAAGATTTCATGGCCAATGCCAAAGAAGGCATTGGTGTCGACTGGCCGATCCGTTACGAAGACCTGGCTCCCTGGTACACATACGTAGAAGGGTTTGTCGGCGTTTCGGGTAACAAAGACGGTATCGACGTACTGCCCGATGGTAACTTCCTGCCGCCAATGCAGCTGAACTGCGTCGAAAAAGAAGCGAAAAAACGGATTGAGAAAGCTTTCCCGTCACGGGTTGTCACCATCGGACGCACGGCCCACTTGACCCAGCCTAAGCAGCAACACTATGACCTCGGCCGGGCAGCCTGTCAGTATCGGAACCAATGTATGCGCGGCTGTCCGTATGGTGCTTACTTCAGCACGCAGGCGGCTACGTTGCCAGCTGCCGTTAAAACGGGTAAACTAACCTTGCTTCCTGATTCGATTGTAGCCGAAGTGCTGTATGACGAGAAAAAAGGGAAAGCAACGGGCGTTCGGGTAATCGATCAGAACACGAAAGAAGTTCGAGAGTATTTCGCCCGAATTATCTTCCTGAACGCGTCCGCTTTTGCCAGTACGTCGATCCTGATGAATTCAAAGTCAAGCCGGTTCCCCAACGGAATGGGTAACGATTCTGACCAGTTAGGCCGCAACATCATGGATCACCACCTGGCCGTGGGTGCTTCCGGAACGTTTGAAGGCATGGAAGATCAGTACTATTACGGTCGCCGTGCAAACGGGGTTTACGTGCCACGTTATCGGAACTGGGGCGGTGACAAACGCGACTATGTACGTGGTTTCGGCTATCAGGGTGGAGCTGGTCGTGGTGGTTGGAACCGGGGTAATGGCGTGGATGGTTTTGGAGCTGACTTCAAAGAAAGCCTAACCACACCAGGACCATGGACGATGAGTCTGGGGGGCTTTGGCGAGATGATCGCTGATCCAAACAACCGCATGACCCTCTCGCCCGATCAAAAAGATAAATGGGGTCTACCACTGATTGTGTTCGATGCTGCTTATGGCGAGAACGAGAAGAAAATGCGGAAGGACATGATGAACGATGCTGCTGAAATGCTAGAAGCCGCTGGCCTGAAGAATGTAACCGCGTATAACGACGAATCGAAGCACCCTGGTATCGGTATTCACGAGATGGGAACGGCTCGTATGGGGCGTGATCCAAAAACATCGGTGTTAAACGCACATAACCAGATTCATGCGGTTAAAAACGTCTTTAATACAGACGGAGCCTGTATGACATCGGCTTCATGCGTAAACCCTTCATTGACCTACATGGCGTTGACCGCTCGCGCAGCTGACTTTGCTGTGAAGGAAATGAAAAAAGGCAATTTATAGTTTTGGAACGTGTATTTTGGAAAGCGGCAGGCGTCTTACGTCTGCCGCTTTTTTTGTGGACCATTGAACAGGATAAATCATATTTTTCTAATTATTTACAAGATAAATCAAACAACTCTATGGGAGTAGTGTTATATACCTGAATGTCAAAGTAATTTGATAAACGAATAAAACTCAACTATGAAAAAAGTAATGGTATTGGGATGCATGCTGGCAGCCGGCATGGCCCTTAATGCGAATGCACAAACGACCAATTCGACGACGGGTTCAGGCTCAGCAGGTACTACTGGTACTGGTACCGGTACAACAACCGGATCAGGCACCTATTCGAATGGTTCTAATACAGGTACGAGTTCAGGTACGTATCAAACTCAGCCACCAACCACTAATTCTGGTGTAGGCACAACCGGTACCGGTTCAACAATGGGCACGGGTACTACAACTGGCACTGGCTCGACAATGGGTACAGGTACTACAACCGGGTCAGGTACGTATCAGACTCAGCCACAGACAGGAACTACCGGAACAACAACTGGCACAGGCTCGACAGTGGGTACGACCGGATCAGCGACCGGTACGGGCTCTACCACTAATTCAGGTACATATTCAACCGGTACTGGTTCAATGAACAGTGGTTCATCAACGACGACATCGCCAAGTTCTACGGGCACAACTGACCGCATGAACAGTGGTTCGACTGGAAACAGCAGCCGCGGCACGAAAAGTAAATCGTCGTCTTCTAGTTCAACAACAACAACGACTCCAAGAAAATAGAGAGTAGGTAAGTGCTAAAATGAGCCGGGAAGATACCTTTGTGAAGGTATCTTCCCGGCTTTTTTATGCCCGAACAAAATGCTTTGATTGCCCTCAACAAGTTGACTCTTCAGCGAAGTGGTGCGACGCTATTAACTGATATTAGGTTTCAACTCAACCCTGGCGAATGCTGGGCGGTAGTTGGACCGATGGGCAGTGGCAAAACCACTTTTTTACGGACGATGGCAGGCCAGTTTCCTACAAAGCCAGGCCTGCTATCGCGCCACGCAACTGTCGAGTTTGTTTCTTTTAAGGAAGAATCACAACAATTTACATACAGTGGCCTTTTCTATCAGCAACGTTACCAGGCTACGATGGGTGACGACCGGGATGGAAAGCACATTCCCACTTTGCGAGACTTCGTACAACTGACCGATACGTCTGAAAGTAAAGCACTGATTGAGCGATTAGGATTAGACCCGCTACTGGATCGGTCTTTCTTGAAACTGTCAAACGGGCAAGCTCGAAAAGCGCGTATTGTCAAAGCGCTACTTCGCCATCCTACTGTGCTGTTGCTTGACAATCCGTACGTCGGCTTAGATACTGCATCGCGGCTTGAGTTGAACGACTGGCTTGGCGAATTAATCCAGCACGGAATGGGACTGATGCTTGTTACCGATGCTGATACTGTTCCGTCGTTCGTAAGCCACGTAATTGCGCTCCATGAGGGGCGCGTTGATTGGGCTGGCCCCAGAGACTGCTACAAACCTAAAAGTGAACCAGTCCTAATTCCTGCATTTCCTGTTTTAGAGACGCCAGCCGGCTCTGCTGACTTTAGGGAAGTGTTTAGATTACAAGCTGTTACGGTACGTTACAACGAAATAACAATTCTTAAGGCAGTTAACTGGACCGTCCGGGCTGGTGAGCGCTGGGCGTTAGTAGGGCCCAACGGGGCCGGAAAATCGGTGCTCCTAAGTTTGCTCTATGGAGATCATCCACAAGCATACGCGAACGATGTCAGCGTTTTTGGGCACCGACGTGGTAAAGCAGGTGAAAGTATATGGGATGTAAAGCGACGAATTGGGTTTGTTTCGCCCGAATTGCACTTGTATTTTCCCCAGCACTTATCAGTTCGGCAAGTGGCGCTAACTGCCCTCACCGATACGTTAACGGTGCCGGCTCGTGTCCCGGCCAACACTGAAGCGGACTTAAATCAGCTATTAACCTATTTCGAGATTCGTAACCTCGCAGATCGTTCGTTTGGGTCATTGTCTACTGGCGAGCAGCGACTCGTATTGCTGATTCGTGCTTTGCTGAAAAACTCTCCAGTGTTATTGCTGGATGAACCTTTTCAGGCATTAGACGCGCGCCATATTGAGCTGGCCCGGCAATACATTGACAACTTAAGCAACAAAACGATACTGTTCATTACGCACGACCGGCGAGAGCTTCCCGCCAGCGTAAGCCAGGTTTTTAGCCTCAATCGCGAATCAGTTTAACGAGAATTAAGCTTCATTCTTAAATTAAGAAATAATCATTTATAGACTAGGCTGTCTTTACCCTGTAAAGTACGTAAGCTTGGCATAGTTTGTGAGGAATTAGGCACCTGTTTGGTAATAAAAGGTGAAGTGACCTTTTACTATATAAACAGGCTACATCGTAAAGAGAATGATACCGATCGCATAGTGCTAAAGAGTAGAATAGGCGAAAAAAGCCGCTTGGCATGAATTTCGTCTTGATAAGCAGTAAGGGGATCAGCGTATGAGAAAACAGCTACTCAATAAATTTATCGGTAACTACGGGTATGTGTTGGTGTGGCTTTTGGCTACGTCACCGCTCATGGCTGGTGTACGGCCAGTTGCTGATACGTGCCAAAGTCCCGCCCCACCTATCATCAATGGTTCTGCAAAGGCCATTTGTCGAAATGAAGCCGTTGTTTTAACAGCTACGGGCTGCACAGGTACGGTGGTCTGGTCGAATGGTGAGGTGGGTAGCACCATTACAGTTCATCCCCAACAGACAACGAAGTATACCGCTATTTGCCGGGCACAACCCGGTTGCATCAGCTGTTTTGCCGACGTCTGGAAAGTAACAGTGAATACACCCAATGCGCCTGTCGTAACGGCGTCAGCTAAATTAAGCTGCCCTAACGAAGCTGTCACGTTAACCGCAGCCAATTGTGCCGGTACAGTTCGCTGGACAAATTCGGCTGGAGTTAATGAAATAGTAGGAGCAAACTGGACGGGAAAACTTGAGGCAACAACCACTTTTCAGGCAACTTGCGAACAAAATAATTGTATTAGTAACCCGTCGATAGCCATTGCAGTACAAGCGGTACTGCCAACCAAGCCGATCGTTACAGTGAGCAAACATGAGATTTGCGCTGGTCAAACGCTTCAACTCACTGCATCGTCCTGTATCGGTACGGTTCGCTGGTCTGATGGCACTGAAGGTTCGACGCGGTCTGTAACGCCCACTCAAACGGTAACCTATAAGGCGGTATGCCAAATTGGTTCCTGCCAAAGTGATAGCTCTGACGCAGCATCAGTAGTGGTTCGTTCGTTGGGACAAACACCGAACGTATTGACGACGGTGACAAACGGCTGCCCTTTCCAGACAGGTGATTTATCGAAAGCTGTTACAAGCAATTCTAACGGTACGCTGAATGCTCATTATACATTCCGAGCGGGACCATCGCTCGATTCACCACAGGTTCAGTCGCCGGGCGCAGTACTGGCCGGAACGTACTATGTGTTTGGACGTGACGATAAGGGGTGTTATACTAATCCTGTCGCGATAACCGTCACGATCAATTCGTGCCCCAATGCGATTGCCCCTTGCCTGAGTAACCCGGCGACCGTTGCTGTGCGGCTCGACTCACTTGATTGGTCAAAGGGGATCGTACGCTTAAAAGGGCAGTTGGGTGGCTCGGCTACGCAAGCGGATTGGCAGAGTAGCGGCAGAGGACTATTTACGGATACCGGCTTGAAGGCCCGTTATATGCTTTCGGAAACGGATCGGCAACGGGGAGAAGCTGTATTCACGCTCACAACCCCTGACCCGGATGGTAACGGTCCCTGTATCGGAGCATCTTCTCAACTGGTTGTACAGGCTCCGGTCTTATCGCGTGAGGTTATCGGATTAAGTAAAAAGGTGAACGAGCCGGTTTGGGTGTCTGAGGGAAACAACAAGCTCGTCGAACTAACGTATCAATTGGGAGTTGTTAATCTGGGCAAACATGCGCTAACAAGTGTTCAATTGTCCGATAATTTAGGTGCTGCTTTTTCAATCGCTGGAGCACAGGTTCGGAACGTTACGTGTCGGGCCGATAGTAACCTGACGATCAACCCAGCCTATACCGGCCGGGGAGCTGATACTACGTTACTGCTTACTGGAAATCTAACGGTCGGCGGACGGAGCCAGGTTTGGTTAACTGTTCGTCTGGACGTAAGCCAGGCTAACACATTAACCTTTAGCAACAAAGCCCAGGCCCAAGCTATAGACGTGAATGGAAGCCTGTGTCGCGACCGATCTACGAACGGTATCGACGCTGATCCGGATCAGAACGGTGACCCGGCTGATAACGAAGAACCGACCTTAGTAACGCTTCATTCCTTGCGCCCAGAAACTGCCGAAACCGTGTTTATTCCGGAAGGGTTTTCGCCCAATAATGATGGCGTTAATGATCGATTTATAATTCAGCAATTACCGGCCAACATCACCGTTCAATTAGAAGTATACAATCGTTGGGGACATTTAGTCTACCGGAATAATGAGTACAAAAACGATTGGGATGGCACGTCGAATCAGGGAATGAAAGCTACGGATGCAAAACAAGGCTTGCCTGATGGCACGTATTATTACCAGATACGGCTCAGTGATGGTCGCGAGTTTGTGCGGTTTCTGACATTGGCACGCTGAGCGTCTCGCAATGATTTAATAGCAAATTCGTTTGCCGAATGGGCGTAAGACAATCGTCTCGTCTATCGGGTATGTAAGCAAGATACCAATGAGTAAGAAGTGGGTAACGCGTTTTTTGGGGGGATTACTGTGGCTAAGCTGCTCGACAGTTTGGGCGCAGACGGATTCTCTATTGCAGCAGGCCGATCGCCTGCTCAACTACAAAGCATATGGGCGGGCAATTGAAGCTTATACTCAGTTACTGTCCGAGCAAAGCGAACAACTTTCGGCCGCTCAGAAGGTTACAGCGCAGAGCCGATTGGCCTATGCTTACCTACAGGTTGGCGATGGCCCCAAAGCTGAACGTTATTATCGGGATGCATTAAACGCAGGTGCTGACGAAAATCCGCAGAATATCTTGCAGTACGCTAAGGTGTTAGCTACCAACGGTAAGTTTCAGGAGGCTCAGCAACAATACGAACGATACTTACAGCTAAAAGATAAAACGCCTACTCGTCAACCAGCGGCTGGCCCTACCGGTACCGGCCCCGATGCTTTGGTGAATGGAAAGAAACAACCGACGCGTTATCGGTTGGAGTTTCTTGATTTGAACTCGCCTGGAGAAGAGTTTAGCCCAGCCTTTTATCAGGAGGGTCTGGTTTACGTGGCTGGCAAAAAAGGAAATGCTTCTACCGAAACCAGTGGCAAGGGCGGGGGGGGCGGCTATCTGGATCTGTTTTACGTACCTAACCGAAACAGCTTAAAGATCGAAAGCGTAATTAATCCTGATGGAAGCGTAGGGAAAGTGTCGAGCGAACGTACCAAGACCGACCGCCGTGTCGGTAATGACGAGTACACGCGTCCGACCGCCAACGACTCACCAACGGTTCCTGACTTTGCTGAAAGCATCAATATTACGGACGGACTTGGGTATGATACCAAAGCAACGGGCGATGCCCAGCGCTTTAGCCGCACGCTCAACTCTAAATACCACGAGGGACCAGCTACGTTCTCACGGGATGGATCGCGGATTATCTTCACCCGAAATAACTACAACAATGGGCGCTCGGGTAAGAGTGCCGAAGGGGTAACAAAGCTGAAACTCTACACCGCCCGTCAGCAAAATGGTACTTGGATAGATGTTCAGGAACTGCCATTTAACAGTGACGACTATTCGGTTGGGCACCCATCGTTGAGCCGGGATGAGCAGCTGCTTTACTTCGCGTCGGACATGCCCGGCGGCTATGGCGGTACCGACCTCTACGTCAGCCGCTATCAGAATGGCCAGTGGGGCCGCCCGATTAACCTCGGAGAGGAGATAAATACCAAGGGTAACGAACTGTTTCCGTTTGTAGACGAAGCAAACAATCTGTACTTCTCGACCGATGGGCGAAAGGGTTTTGGCGGACTGGACGTTTTCGTGGCCACGGTGACGAATGGCGTTACAGTCCAATCAATCGACCATCTTGATGCGCCGATCAACTCTCCTCAGGATGATTTTAGTTTGATTACGGATGCCAATCGGCGTGGCGGCTATTTCAGCAGCAACCGACGCGATGGCAATGATGATATTTATCGTTTTGTTCGGGAAAGCTCACTCTACGGGTGTCGGGACCTGACAATCCGGCTGTACGATACTGAATCCGACCAGCCGTTGGATAGCGTCAGTGTGGTGGTGAAAGCGCGGGGCGAAGGGCGCGCTAACCAAACCTTAACTACTGACCGTAATGGCTTTGCCCAACTGTGCCTGGAAGGCGACAACGATTTCATGTTTCAGGCCAGTCGTGACGGCTATATCAGTAGTACAGTTGGTTTTACAACCCGTTATCTTACGGATGACCAGCCCAGCCGGTTAGAGATTGGTTTGATTAAGCCAACAATTGTAATGGATACGATTGCGGATTCAAGAAACTCTGCTTCGGGAGAAAAGCTTGTCAGGTCTCGAATTCGGGGTATCGTTGTGAGCGAGCGTGACCGTCGGCCGATTGAAGGCGTCATTGTGCGATTACGAAACGAATGTGATCGGACCCAGCGTGAGTACGTGACCCGCGCTGATGGGCGCTACACCTTTGATTTAATTGAAGGGTGTGATTATACGTTGATTGCTTCAAAAGCTTCGTTCGGCACAAACACGAATAAGATTAAGCGTTTACCTAAAAAGGCGAAGCCCAAAGAATTAGAGGCAGATCTGCGCATGCTGAGCGTGGGCGATGTAGTAACAATTGATAATATCTACTATGATCTTGACCGCTTCAGCCTGCGGCCCGATGCCGCCCGTGAACTGGAAAAGATTGTGGCCACAATGCGTAAATACCCAACGCTAATTATCGAAATCCGGTCACATACCGACAGCAGGGGCGAAGCTGCGCATAATAAAGCCTTGTCAACTAAACGAGCCAAAGCCGTGGCTGATTACCTGGTCTCTAAAGGCATTAGTCGCCGACGTATGGTGGCCATTGGTATGGGTGAATCTCAGTTGGTAAATAACTGTACGGATGGCGTTATCTGTACTGATGCCGAGCACCAGCGCAATCGCCGGACAGAATTTAAAGTAGTGGAGATAAAGTAGGTAAGTAAGCGCGTTAAGAACGCATGGCGTAACAAGCGGGGAGAAGCCTTACTTTTGCGTTGATTCCATATCTGACGTAATGCTTGTCTTTCCAAACGCTAAAATCAACCTTGGCCTGCGCATCACCGAAAAACGCGCCGACGGCTTTCATAATCTACAATCGTGTTTCTACCCTGTCGGCTGGAGCGATGCGCTGGAAGTAATTCCGGCAGATACGTTCAGCTTTACAAGCGCTGGCCTGCCCATCCCTGGCGACCTAGATAAGAACTTGTGCGTAAAAGCCTACAACTTGTTGAAAGCCGATTACGATCTGCCACCCGTGCAGATGCATCTGCACAAAATAATACCTATTGGGGCCGGCCTGGGTGGAGGCTCTGCCGATGCTGCTTTTGCGCTCAAACTACTGAACGAACGATTTGAGCTAGGCATTGACGTAACGCAATTAGAAGACTATGCCCGTAAATTAGGGAGCGACTGCGCTTTCTTTATTCGCAATGAGCCAATGTACTGCCTCGAAAAAGGCGACGTTTTTGAAAAGATTGCTGTTGATTTAAGCGGGTATTATGTCTTGTTAGTGTATCCTAACTTTGCCATCTCTACGGCTGAAGCCTATGCTGCTATTAAACCTCGTCAACCTGAAATAGCGCTACGAGAGCAACTACTAGCGCCTATCGAAACCTGGCGGACAACCATCCATAACGACTTCGAGGATAGTCTGTTTCCTACCTATCCGCTATTAGCAGAAATTAAGCAGCAACTCTACGATGCTGATGCTGTTTATGCCAGCATGAGTGGTTCTGGGTCAACACTGTACGGCATTTTTAACGCACCAGTTATTGTTCCAAACCAATTTAAGTATTACAGCGTTTGGCAAAGTAAATTGTAGTGGGCAGTTTACGGTACGCAGATGAGACCGTCACTTCCTGTACTGCTTACTATTACGAACTGCCTACTTGCTTCATGAGTAATTTTGTGACGAAACGGCGTGAACCGTTCCGCTTTATGGTCTGGTTGGGCATTGCGAGCAGCGTAATGCTATTCACGATTTTACTGGCTGCTTACGTTGTCCGGCGAACGGGACCTGGCTGGGCGGATGTAAAACTACCGAATGTATTTTTAGTCAGTACCGTCGCCATCATTTTAAGTAGTTTAACCCTTCATAACGCTAATCTGGCGTTCAAACACGAACGTTTTGGAAGCTACCGCAGCAATATGGCCACTACCTTAGTGCTCGGTACGCTGTTTATCTTGCTACAAGGATGGGGATGGCGGCAATTAATTCGGGCGGGCGTTGGCCTGGAGGGAAACCCCGCAGGTGGATTTATCTATATTATATCAGGCGTCCATTTGCTGCACATCCTGATTGGGCTGATTTTTATAGTCATTGCCCTGGCCGAGGCCATGCGCCGTCGGCCCTATATAGACTCATTCGTCTATAGTGTCAACCCGCCTAATCGGTTGAAGCTTAAACTCATTACGCTGTACTGGCATTTTGTTGACATTCTCTGGATTGGACTCTTTGTCTTCCTCCTAATTCACCATGGCGTTGATCTACGGCTGTCTTTATAGGCGCTATCAAGTTTCAGGACTTTATCGCGTTATTTGTATAATAATCTGTCTTTAAAATTACATGAAAAGAATCGCTCTCTGGGCGGGGCTTTGGTCTTTAAGCTTGGCATCATTCGCCCAAACAGGACCCACGTCTACGTCATCTTCATCAAAATACGATCCGTTGGCCCTATTTCACCCGCTGTTTAACATGCAGCCGGGAAACGATTATCGCACCGGCAGTGGCGCTCCCGGGCCACGTTACTGGCAGAACCGGGCCGACTATCAAATCAATGTCACGCTCGACGATCAGCAAAATACCATCACTGGCGAGGTAACGATTTCTTACAAAAACAACTCGCCCGAAACGCTGCCTTTCTTGTGGTTGCAGCTAGACCAGAACGCATTCAGTGATACGTCGCGGGCTGCCAAAACAACGCCAACAACGGGTGGTCGGTTTGGTAATTTAGGCTTCGCCGGTGGTCTGACAATTACAAGCGTAACAGTTGAGCAGGGTAAGGCGAAGTTTGCTGCAGCGCCTTATACTGTTACTGATACCCGGATGCAGGTTCGCTTAGCTGAAGCCGTGAAGCCGGCTGGTGATGTAAAGATTAAGGTGGCTTATTCGTTCAAAATTCCTGAATACGGCTCCGACCGTATGGGGCAGTTGAAGCGGAAAGACGGTATCATCTATGAAATTGCGCAGTGGTATCCACGCATGTGCGTTTACGACGACATTGAAGGCTGGAACGTACTGCCATACCTTGGCGCCGGCGAGTTTTACCTTGAGTATGGCGATTATGAATACAACGTCACCGTCCCCTGGGATCACATTGTAGTTGGCTCGGGCGAATTGCTGAATCCGAACGACGTATTAACGGCTGAACAAATTAAGCGATTGGCGCAGGCTCGTCAGAGTGATCAGACGGTCATAATTCGTGGCAAAGACGAAGTGACGAACGCCAACACGCGCCCGAAAAAGTCAGGAACGCTAACCTGGAAGTTCCGGTGCCAGAACACCCGCGATGTCGCCTGGGCATCGTCAAAGGCGTTTGTGTGGGATGCGGCAAAGATGAACCTACCGAGTGGCAAACCCGCTTTAGCGCAGTCGGTATATCCCGCCGAAAGTGCTACAAACGATTCATGGGGTCGGTCGACGGAATACGTCAAGGGTTGTATTGAGTTTTACTCTAAATATCTCTATGAGTTCAGCTATCCAGTCGCTACCAACGTAGCCGGTGTCGTGGGCGGTATGGAGTACCCAGGAATCGTTTTCTGCGATCACAAAGACAAGAAAGATGCGCTTTGGGGAGTAACAGACCACGAATTCGGTCATAACTGGTTCCCAATGATTGTCGGTAACAACGAGCGTAAATTCCCCTGGATGGACGAAGGATTC
Source organism: Spirosoma soli (assembly GCF_042684525.1). Classification (NCBI taxonomy): domain Bacteria; kingdom Pseudomonadati; phylum Bacteroidota; class Cytophagia; order Cytophagales; family Cytophagaceae; genus Spirosoma; species Spirosoma soli. Next base: position 51,797 of record NZ_JBHULN010000006.1, read on the forward strand.
AATACGTTCATCAATACGTTGTCGACCGCTAACTTCAATAAAGGTGAGTATGACCGGGAGCGGGGCACTATGCACGACATCGCTCCAGCCTTGTTCTATCCTACCGAACCGGTCATGACGATTCCGGATGTGCAGCAAGCGCGGGCTTTGGGTATCTTAGCCTACTATAAGCCAGGAATGGGTCTTAAAATACTTCGTGACGTAGTTTTGGGCCCCGAACGGTTCGACTTTGCCTTTAAGAACTATGTAAACCGCTGGGCGTTCAAGCATCCAACGCCGTACGATTTTTTCCGTAGCATGGAAGACGGAGCCGGTGAGGATCTGGGCTGGTTCTGGCGCGGCTTCTTCTACGAGACCTGGAAATTGGATCAGGGCGTTAAAGAAATAAAATACGTTGATGGAGCTGCCGACAAAGGATCGCTTATCTCGATTGAGAACCTCGAAAAAATGGCGATGCCAGTAACAATTGAAGTGACCGAAACGAACGGCAAAAAAGGTCGAATAAACTTACCCGTTGAAGTATGGCAACGTGGAGGTACCTGGACGTTTAAATATAACTCAACCACGCCTTTAAAAACGGTAGTGGTTGATCCGGACGAGAAATTGCCGGATGTTAATGAGAAGAACAACACCTGGCGTGCTGAAGCGCAATAAAGAGAAGCTGTAAAGTCATAAAGTTGTAGAGCTCTTAACTGCTCTACAACTTTATGACTTTACAGCTTTAAACCTCAATCAGCATGGCACCGTATGAGTAACCACCGCCAAAGACGGTTACGACGATACGTTGCCCTTTTTCAAACATGTCCCACTGTTCTGAAAGCGCAATAGCACAGCCTGCACAGCCCGTGTTGCCCAGATACTGAATGTTAGAAATCAACTTTTCTTCGGGTAAATCGAGGGTGTGCATCACGTTGCGGGAGATGCGCAGATTAGCCTGATGAGGCAAGATATAATCTACATCGGCCAGCGTCAATCCACAGCGTTCGAGTACCTGCAAACTTGCCTTAGGCATGTATTGGCACGCATTAATGAACACATCCCGTCCATGAGGCATAGTAACACCACCTTCCATTGGTTTCATCATCACGGCCGTAGTTGCCTTACTGGTATGGGCAGCCCCACCCGTCAGTAATGCTTTGATCGCGAAATCACCTTCGCTTTGCCGTTCTTTGGTGATAAGCAATGCCGCAGCGCCATCACCCCACAAGTGCCCCGAAATCTTATCCTGGTCGTTATTATAAGCGGTGTTATGCTCTGAAACGATGACTAACGCCCGAGTCGCTTTATTTAAGGCAAAATATCCTTCTACAACTTCGATCGCATTCAAAAGTGATGAACAGGCCGTAGAAATGGAAACTACCGGAATATCGGCAATACCTAAGCTATGTTGTGCTTCGTGGGCCAGCGAAACAATGGTGTCATAAGGAGTGTAAGTTGCACCAACTATAAGATCAACGGTAGAAAGATCGGCTTTAGGCTCTAGTAGGCGAATGACGTCCAGCGTCATGGTATTGGTATTTTCACCAGGAGCCGCTTTACGTCGTTCTACAATACCGGTGCGTTCAATAATCCAGTCACTGGAGAGCCCGTTGAGCTGGGTGAAATGTTCGTTGCCAACTACCTGCGTTGGTAGGTAATGGCTTACTGCATGTATGTACATCAGGCCAAAATAATGGAGCTAATACAGGCGTAACCTGAATTTAAGCCGAAAGTTAAACCCTTCCGTGAAAGCGTGGTATTAAACATTAGAACAATGATATAAAGTATTGATTAGTTAATAGTAAAGTCCTCTATGTACTTATTACTATTGCTTAAAATGAGCGTGTAATAGTGTAAAAGTTTTTCTGATTCGGTCCCCCAATTATATTCTTGCTCCACAGCTTTGCGACCTCGCTGGCCCATCGCCCGGCTTTCATCGGGATGTTCAATCAAATACGTTAATAAGGTAGCAATTTGAGGGCCATCGTACGCCGAAACACAAAAACCGCATTTATGTCGCTCAACTACGTTGCGGTAGAGGGGAAAGTCAGACGTAATGACGGGTAAACCAAGCGCCATATATTCAAACAGTTTAGTAGTGTATGAATCTGGGTAATCGCCAATCGGTTTAAGTAGGGCCAGCCCAGCGGTCGCGTGCGCTGCATGGGGAAAAGCAATGCGTTGATCCATATAACCATAAAAGCGAAGGTTATTCGCTACTGCTTTGTAGGCAGGAAGGGCGTTCAGGCTGGCGTCAGAGAACGTTCGCCGACCAAACAAATGCACAACGAAATCAGGGTGAATCGTTTTGAGCTGCGCGAAGGCCTCTACGAGTGTGTCAAAGGCTCGCTCGAAACTTAGCCAGCCAATGTAAAAGAACGACGGTTGCGCGGGGTCAGGCTGGTAGGGTTGCCGAAACGGCTCCAGGAATGACAAAAGCGGATAATTGTAAATGACAGCGTACGGTTTAGCTAATTCGCTGTACGTATCGAGGTAAGCATGTTCAGTAAAAATTAGATAGAAGTGCCGTCGAGCCAGTTGGTCGAACCAGTAGAATGCCCTGGTCAATAAATAGCCGTTGTTAATGGCTTTCAGGTGCATTTTCTTGTACAGATTCTCTTGCACCTCATAAATAATCTGAGCGCCCAGCAGTTGGAATACAAAAGCGAATGGTATAAACTCGGGCACGTAAACATGCACAATCTTCGGACGTAACCATAAGCATCGGAGCAGAGCAAACGGAGACGTAAACAGCGTTCGCCATATAACATGCCTGAAGTACGGTAACCAGATAAAGTGAATATCAGGAGCAACAGCTGCCTGAGCGTGGGGTAAAGCACAAAACACTTCGTAGGAAGCACTCAATGTCTGGCACTGCTTAAACACAATTCGGGGATCTTGAGGCTGGTGAGCCGTACTAATGTGCAGAATACGAACTTTTCTCATACAGAGTTATGCCCAAAACGGCGGCAGCATTGGCCGTTCTGAAATTACTCACCGGCTTAAATTCGGTGAAGGACTAACCTTATTCCCGTTCGCTTACACTACTTTTTTACACCAAAGCTACGCAGTTCAGCGTCAATCTTCTGGTTCCATCGTTCCTGAGCCGCCTGATTGATGCTATGGCTCGTTTCGGCGTCATACTGTTCCTGCATACGATTCATCTCCCGGTACGATTCAATAAACTGGTATTGGATAATACTATTGTAATCCTCCAGCGTCAGGCTGTCAGGGTGTACCTTCCGTTTAAAACGCTCAACAATGATTTTAGTGATGTCAAAATGGCGTTGTTCGTGATTCAAGGCATAGTCGTTTTTAGCATCAGCCCGCCCCCAGGACGAATTCTTAAGCATATAGCCTTTGACCGTGAGGTTTACATTGATCACTCCGTTCTTAACCGAACTTTTACCCTCATAAGCAAAGCTGGTAAATACTTCGGCCGCATAATGACTGCCCCGCCGTGGTTCTGCCTTAAAGTCAGCCCATGTTAACTTGCGAGAAGGGTTATAGTGAACAGTATCATCATCGGTAATGCGGGAATCGTCGGTAAAGGTAACCGTAAGGCTTTTGGCCAGCTTTTCGTTTTTACCGGCTTCCCGATTCATATACTCATTCAGACTACGTAATGAGGCAACTATCGCCTGGCGGATCGTTGGTTCAATAACAGCTGTCTGGTTTAAAGGGCGAACATAGTTAGCGCTACCCCGATAGGTTGTTAGCCGGGTGCTTACCTCCTGGCCGTTATCATCTTTACCGAGCAGATCAAAAGCAGCCGAAAAGGCAAACTGACCCGAAACGCGGTTTCCAACAGCTGTCTCTACCACACGTAGCTGTAAGATGCGCATGGCAATAGGGCGAAGTTTTTTGTTCCGCGTTAAACCCTGGGTAACAAAATCCCGAACACTTTCCGCGGCTCCACCTTGCAGATCAACGGGCTGAGTAGGCTGGTTAAGCACTAAAGCCAATCGAGCGACTGGCCCACGCTCTGGCCGTTGATCGGTCACGGTAGCTATGTAGTATTCTTTGGGGGTAAAAGGGAGTGATTCGGGGCGCAGGCGAATCGGTTCGGCTAAAGGCGCGAACGAGAGAAGTCCGCCTATAAAAATGAGAATAACTGCCTTGTTCATTGAGTCCAAAACGGATCACTTACCACAAAAGTGCCGGTAATTATACACTCTCTTATGCATGAAGAAGCCCTTTAAACTACCTAGTTTGAAGGGCTTCCTGTTACGTGCAAAAAATAACTCAATGCCTACTCAATCAACATGGCTTTGCCGCTTACAACGTCGTTCTCAACCGTTTTGAATTTGACATCGCGCTTAACCGAGCCATCCGCATATTGTACGTTAACACGCGCGTTACGGTCTAACTTAGCAACACGTACCGGCTGGCGGGGAGGCATTGGTGGGGCGCCCGCTCCCATGGCGTTATTCTCAGCCATCCGACGGGCGTACTCTTCGGGGCCACTTGCCAGATGATCATCATCGAAGTCCTCTATGTTTGTTTGGAGCTGGGGTTGTGGCTGAGGACGGCTTTGGGTGGGTGCCTGGCGAATCTCCTGTTGTATCTCCTCTGCTTCCTGGGCGGGGATATCCGCTTTGCTCAGGAAGCTAATAGTGTCAAAGTTAACTTTGCTGAGGAAACGCTTAAAGAGCTCAACCGACTCAAACTTATAGACCAGTAAGGGATCTTTTTGCTCAAACACCGCATTCTGTACCGACTGCTTCAGATCATCCATTTCGCGCAGATGCTCTTTCCACTCCTGGTCAATCACAGACAGCGTTACCGCTTTTTCCATCTCCGTCACAATGGTACGACCACCGCTCTCCACTGCTTCGCGAAGATCTGTAACGACGGTCAGCTCGTGCAAACCATCAGAAAAGGGTACCACAATATTCTTAATCTGATGGCCTTGCTCGTTCAGCACCTGCGTAAGCACTGGTAAGGCTTTCTCGGCAATTGCATGATTCTTAGCCTGGTATTGAGCTTCTGCTTCGTCGTACAAGCGTCGGGCTTGATCTGGCTTTTTCAAACGGCCAAATTCTTCCGTGCTCAACGTAGGTGAGAAGCCAAGAGTAGTTAATAACTGAAGTTTAACTTCTTCGTAATTACCCTCAGAGTTATTGACCGTCTCCTCAATGACGTCGTACATCGTGTTGGCAATGTCCAACGGCAGACGATCGCCAAAGAGCGCGTTCCGACGGCGCTTATAAATAGCCTCACGCTGGTAGTTCATTACGTCGTCGTATTCGAGTAACCGCTTCCGAATGCCGAAGTTATTTTCTTCCACTTTCTTCTGCGCCCGTTCGATGGACTTCGTAATCATTGAGTGCTGAATAACTTCGCCCTCTTCGAGTCCCATACGGTCCATCACCTTAGCAATCCGGTCCGAGCCGAAAAGACGCATCAGGCTGTCTTCCAGAGAGACAAAAAACTGCGACGTACCCGGATCACCCTGACGACCCGACCGACCGCGCAACTGCCGGTCAACCCGACGCGATTCGTGGCGTTCCGTACCAATGATGGCCAATCCACCCGCTGCCCGCGACTCTGGCGTTAACTTAATGTCAGTACCACGACCGGCCATGTTCGTCGCAATCGTGACGGTACCTGGTAAACCAGCCGTAGCTACGATTTCGGCTTCCCGTTGGTGGTACTTGGCGTTCAAAACCTGATGCTGAATTTTGCGTAGAGTCAGCAGTCGGCTTAACAATTCTGAGTTTTCAACCGAGGTGGTACCGACGAGCACCGGACGACCTTTCTCAACTAAAGATGTAATCTCGTCTACAACGGCGTTGTATTTCTCGCGTACGGAACGATATACTTTATCTTCTTCGTCTTTCCGGCTAATAGAGCGGTTCGTCGGAATAACGACTACGTCCATTTTGTAGATCTGCCAGAATTCAGAGGCTTCCGTTTCAGCCGTACCGGTCATACCAGCCCGCTTATGATACATCCGGAAGTAGTTTTGAAGCGTTACCGTCGCGTAGGTCTGAGTGGCATCTTCAACTTTTACGTTCTCCTTTGCTTCAACGGCCTGGTGCAACCCGTCCGACCATCGACGACCTTCCATGATCCGGCCGGTCTGCTCATCAACGATTTTCACCTTTCCGTCCATGATAACGTACTCGGTATCTTTCTCGAACAGGCAATACGCTTTTAGTAACTGATTGACCGTGTTGATCCGTTGCGTCTTGACGGCGTAATCGCGAACAACCGCTTCTTTGCGTAATATCTTTTCCTGCTCAGAAAACTCACTATCCTTGTCGATTGTATTGAGATCAATAGAAAGGTCGGGGAGGATGAAGAAGTTTGGATCTTCGCCCGAGCCGGTAATGTAGTCAATACCTTTTTCGGTCAGGTCGATGCTGTTGTGCCGCTCGTCGATGGTGAAGTAAAGAGGAGCGTCAGCCTCGGGCATTAACTTCTGATTTTCTGCCAGATAAATCGACTCCGTTTTTTGCAGGAGCGCTTTGTTTCCTGTTTCACTTAAGAACTTAATGAGTGGCTTATGCTTTGGCAAACCACGATGCGCCCGGAATAGCGACAAGCCGCCTTCCTTTTCGTCACCAGCCGCAATTTTCCGCTTGGCATCGTTCAAAAAATCATACACCAGCTTCCGTTGCGCTTCTACAACGCGAGCCACGCGGGGCTTTAGCTCAATGTATTCCTGCTCATCGCCACGGGGTACGGGGCCACTAATAATCAGTGGCGTTCGGGCATCGTCAATCAGGACGGAGTCCACCTCATCGACCATGGCGTAATGGTGCTTACGCTGTACTAACTCACCCGTTTCGCGGGCCATATTGTCGCGCAGGTAGTCGAAACCAAATTCGTTGTTCGTGCCATACGTGATGTCGGCCAGATAGGCGTGCTTGCGTGCTTCCGAATTGGGCTGGTGTTTATCGATGCAATCAACGCGCAAACCGTGAAACTCAAATAAAGGAGCCATCCACTCGGAGTCACGTTTAGCAAGGTAATCGTTCACCGTTACGATGTGCACACCGCGACCAGCTAGTCCATTCAGGAAGGCAGGAAACGTAGCGACGAGGGTTTTACCTTCGCCCGTTGCCATCTCCGCAATTTTACCCTGGTGAAGAACCACCCCACCGATAATTTGCACATCATAATGGACCATATCCCAACGGATAGGTGTTCCAGCGGCATCCCATTGGTTGGCCCAGTGCGCCTGATCACCATCAATGACTACGTTTTTCTTACGCGAAGCGATCTCGCGGTCGAAGTCCGTAGCGGTAACCGTTAATTGCTCATTCTCCGTAAACCGCCGGGCTGTCTCTTTCACGACAGCAAAGGCGCGGGGTAAAATGTCCAGTAAAACGCGTTCCAGTTCGGTGTTGCGGTCTGCTTCGAGCTTATCGATCTGGTTAAAGAGCCGCTCCTTCTCATTAACGTCTACATCCGGGTGGCTAGCCTGCTCGTTGAATTCAGCCAGCTGCCCGTCGATGTCGGCGAGTTCGTTGGCAATTTGCGCCTTAAGCTCAGCTGATGCCTGACGCAGTTCGTCGTTTGAAAGCTCTTTCAGCCGGGTAAACTCGACATTCACTTTCTCGACATACGGGAAGAGCTCTTTAATATCCCGTTGCGATTTAGTGCCGAAAAATTTAGCTATGAGGTTAATCATCTCTGTCAGTTAATGAGTCAGTTAGTCAGCCAAGGTATAAGCTAAGCGATCATCTGGTTAGCACACAAGAAATGAGCTAAGTAGATGAGTAACTCGCCAACGAGTCGGCTGATTAACTTTTTTCTACAAATTTAGTGCATTACAGTGGGACTACAAGGTAAGTTACACGTTGCAGCATGTACCTTAGCATATGGGAACAACGTTTTAAAAGTAATCTATTACTTTTGCGAATCAATTTTTGGCCCAACAGCCACCGTTCATGCGTACCAAGGACAAATTGTCACACTTTACTTGCCGTATACGTTCGTACTATTTCGTTTTTAGTTTGTTCATGCTGGCTGGAACGTATCAGGCAACTGCCCAGCGGGTAGATCAGCTCACTGACGACCAGGTATTAGAGTTTTACCGTAAAGCACAGGCCAGCGGTTTAAGTGAGCCGCAAATTGAGCAGGCGGCTATGTCTCAGGGATTTACCCTTACGGACATTGCCAAAATGCGTAAACGGATTGCTGAGCTTCAATCAAAGGGTGGGCGATCAACGGGGCAGTCTTATTCTGATACTAGTAATGGACGCAGGCTACCCACTGATTTATCTCGTCGGTTTGCTGATACATCACTATACATGACTCGCAAGGACACAAGCCGTCGCCTTAAGGTATTTGGAGCATCTTTGTTTGAGAATGCCAATTTGTCGTTTGAACCTAACCTACGAATTGCCACCCCTCGTAATTACATTGTTGGCCCAGATGATGAGATTGGCATTGATATTTCGGGCGCTGCTTCTGATAATTTCAGATTGAAAGTCACTCCCGAGGGCACGGTGAAGGTGCCTAACATCCAGCCCATTTTTGTGGCGGGTCTAACGATTGAGCAAGCCGAACAGCGCATTGTTGCCCGATTACGTAAAGCGGGTTACCAGGGGCTCGGCGTTCCGGGTAGCGGTACGGATGCCAATGTAGCCTTAACCAACATTCGTAGCATTAATGTCACGCTTGTTGGCGAAGTCGTTCGACCTGGTACGTATACCGTATCCTCGTTAGGCTCGGCTTTTAATGCTTTATACTTAGCGGGTGGCCCTAATCCCGAGACTGGGTCATTCCGAAAAATTAGTGTTATCAGAGGGAACCGCGTGGTACGTACTATTGACTTGTACGACTTTATTCTCCGCGCCGATCAACGTGATAACATTCGCTTACAAGATCAGGATGTTATTCGGGTCGCTGATTATGATACCCGGATTGAGCTAGCTGGCGAAGTCCGTCGACCGGCCATTTTTGAAGTACTTCCTGGTGAAACCCTCAAAACAGTACTAGGCTTTGCGGGTGGCTTCTCAGACGATGCGTACCGGGCGTCCATTACACTACGGCGAAACACAGCTAAGGAGCGACGGATCGTAACAATTTCTGAAGATCAATTAGCGACATTTGTGCCGCAACGTGGTGATAAGTATTTAGTCGGTAAAATTCTGGAGCGATACGAAAACCGTGTACAGGTAGCAGGTGCTGTCATGCGACCGGGCGATTATGCGCTTGAGCCAGGTTTAGAAACTGTTAAACAGCTCATCAACCGAGCGGACGGTTTGCAAAAAGATGCGTTTACGAATCGGGCAACAATCATCCGCGAGCGAGCCGACATGGATACGGAAAATATTTCCTTTGACCTTGGCAAGCTGATGCGTGGTGAAACCCCCGATATTCCTTTAATGCGGCAAGACAGCCTAACCGTATTGTCCATTCGAGACTTGCGCGAGGAGTATTACGTTATTATTGAAGGAGCCGTTAACAAACCAGACACAGTCGAATTTGTCAATAACATGAGCGTTGCTGATCTAATCGCTGTGGCCGGTGGCTTTCAGGAAGGAGCCAAGCCTAATCTAGTGGAGGTAGCTCGCCGTATTCGACAGGACTCAGTAGGTGTTCGCACGACCCGACTGGAAATTTTTCGATTCTCTATTGACCGAAACTTGCAGATCAGCCCTTTAGAAGGTAATCCAGCCACTGGAGTAGGCGGATCATCAGCTTTCCGACTACAACCATTTGACATTGTCTACGTCCGAACCTCGGCTAACTATGAAGTTCAGCGCCAGGTGTATGTTTCAGGTGAAGTCATGCAACCCGGTAATTATGCCATCTACAACCGCCAGGAGCGTATTGCGGATGTAATCATACGGGCGGGTGGCCTCAAGCCCGAAGCCTACATGGCCGGAGCCCAATACCGACGATTAGGGCAAGTGGTTGGTAGCGACCTTAGAAATATTTTAAATGATCCCGGTGCCGAAGAAAATCTATTATTAAACGATGGTGACACGCTTATCATACCTCGTCGGTCAGAAATTGTAGCCGTCCAGGGAGCCGTTCTGAATCCCTCGTCTGTCAGTTATAAAGCCGGTTATAAATTTGGAGATTACGTTGACGAAGCAGGTGGCTTTACAGACAATGCCCGGAGTGGTAAAGCGTATATTATCTATCCGAATGGACGCAAAGATCGAACGCATAAGTTCTTGTTCTTTGCTTCTAGACCACGTGTAGAACCAGGATCAATAGTGGTAGTACCATTCAAGCCGCTTGACAACAATAAGTTGACTGCTGCTGAGCGGATTGGTATTTTCTCTTTGCTAGCCACAGTGTCCATTGCGCTTATTAATGTGTTGGTTCGCTAACTCTTCTCATTGCTATTAGTATGTCAGTTACAGAGGATAGAAGAAAAGAACGACTTGAGGAGGACGAAATAGAGATTCGGCTGAGTGACATTGTGCAGTTTTTAAGAGATAGCCGCCGTTTGATTCTTTTGGGCGCTTTATCTGGCTTAGTGGTGGGCGCACTATATGCGTTTTCTAAGCCGGATATGTATACCGCCCAAGTTACGGTTATGCCCGAAATACAGACTAAAGGAACCGCTGGATTAAGTAGTTTAGGGTCCTTAGCTGGCTTAGCTGGTCTTAACTTAGATAATCTTAGCGCTTCAGACGCTATTCGGCCTGATCTGTATCCAAATGTATTGCAAAGTGTTCCCTTTGCTTTAAACCTTTTAAAACAGCCGGTTTATTCTTCTGAGTTTAAGCAAGAGATGACTTTAGGAGAATTTTTAAATCGCATGGGTAATTATGGCATAATAAGAAAAGTTGAAAACTCATTTTATAATAAAAGAAACTCCGAAAACAACAAAGATGAGTGGATTGACCCTAAGAACTTTAGTCAAGCTCTTCAAGTCACAAAAGAACAGGACGAATATATAAAATCTGTGCAGGAAAGTGCTACTGCAGTTTATGATAAGAAATCAGGGATTCTTACAATAACTACAACTGAACCGGACCCTGTAGTTGCTGCAACTGTTGCTCGTTTGTCATTAGAGTATTTAACTGACTATATAACCACTTACCGCACTGAAAAAGCTAGTAAACAAGTTGGTTTTTTAGTGAAGCAAGTTGGTGAAGCAAAGACCCGTTATCAAGCGGCAGAGTATGCTTTATCAAATTACCGGGATCGTAATCGGAGTTTGTTTTTAAACACAGCTAAGATTGATGAACAGAGGCTCCAGGCTGACTACTTGTTAGCCCAGACGGTCTATAATGATCTATCAAAGCAGTTAGAGCAAGCTAAAATTAAAGTACAGGAAGAAACACCCGTATTTAAAACCTTAGAGCCACCAACAGTTCCATTACATAAAAGTGGGCCTAAACGTACGTTTATAATGCTAGGCTTTGCTGTTATAGGAGCTTTTGTAACTCTGATTGTGTTGCTGGTAAAACTTATCAAAGGGCGCAATTTCACTCATATCGCATGAAAACAGCCTTAATCTGTGGAATATCAGGGCAGGATGGAGCATACTTGGCTAGATTGCTTCTTGATAAAGGATATCAAGTTTATGGGGGCTCTCGTGATGCTCAAATGGCTTCTTTTACAAACCTTGCTCGCTTGAGTATCCGGCAAGATGTTAAGCTCGTTTCAGTTAGCATAAATGACTTTAGAAGTGTTTTGCAGACCTTGCTTAAAGTAAAACCCGACGAAGTATATAACCTTGCTGGTCAAAGCTCTGTAGGCCTTTCGTTTGAACAGCCGGTAGAAACATTAGAAAGTATCAGCGTTGGTACTTTAAATCTGCTGGAGGCTATTCGGTTTAGTAACTTACCGATCAAGTTCTACAACGCGGGTTCTAGTGAGTGTTTCGGCGACACAGGTAGGGAAGCTGCGGATGAGATGACTCCGTTTCGGCCACGGAGCCCTTATGGTGTAGCCAAAGCAGCCGCCTTCTGGCAAGTAGCCAATTATCGGGAAGCTTACCAATTGCACGCAAGTACAGGAATTTTATTTAATCACGAATCACCTTTGAGGCCGGAGCGCTTCGTTACACAAAAGATTGTAGTGTCTGCCTGCCGTATTGCAAATGGAAGCGCCGAAACTTTGACATTGGGTAACATTGATATTGCTCGCGATTGGGGTTGGGCACCCGATTACATAGAAGCTATGTGGCTCATGCTGCAACAGCCCAAACCGGATGATTATGTAATTGCAACTGGGCAGACGCGTAAGTTGCGAGATTTCATCCAGATCGTATTCGAAACAGTTGGATTGCATTGGGAAGATCATATTATAATTGATCCTTCGCTGTTTCGTCCTACTGATATTGCTGAAGGATATGCAAATCCCAGTAAAGCCAGAAAGCAATTAAGTTGGCAGGCTCATTATAAAATGGCCGAAGTTGCCAAATTAATGGTTGAGGAGAGAATACAAACAGAAGGTAGGAGAGCTGCACAAATAGTAACTTCATGATGTCTTCATCGATTAACTATTTTAGGGAGCGTATCCGTAATGCCCATCCCCGTACTCGTAAAGCCCAACTAAATACTGTTTTAGGTTTGTTAATAAAAGGGGGGGGGATGGCAATCTCATTGCTGTTAGTACCACTCACTATAGATTACCTCTCAACAGAAAGATATGGAACATGGTTGACAATAAGCTCAATCGTAACCATGTTAACGTTCTTTGACATAGGAATTGGAAACGGGTTGCGGAACAAGCTTTCGGAAGCAATCTCAAAGCAGGATATTAATTTAGCTCGTTCTTACGTTAGTACTGCTTATCTTATATTCGGAATTCTTCAACTCTTTTTTATCGTTGTATTTCTATTAATATTTCGGTTCGTTCCTTGGCAGCAAATATTAAACACAACTATTGACAATGGACAACTTCAATTTGTTGTACTTCTGACCGCCATTGGCATAGCGGTCAAACTAGTAATGGATATTGTTTCTTATGTACTATTTGCACTTCAGGAATCTAGTCAGGCTAGCTTTATAGCGTTATTATCAAATGTAGTAATTCTTTTAGGTACTTACCTGTTAACACATTATTTACACGGGAATCTAAAATACTTGGCTGTGGTCACAGCTGTTAGCCCAATTCTTGTTATTGGTATTAGTAGTGTTGTATTATATAAAAGTCGTTTAAGTTTATACAAACCTACGCTACGTATGGTTGACTTCAAGTATGCAAAAAGTTTGCTGTCACTTGGGTACAAATTCTTTGTAATTCAGTTAGCTGTCATCATATTATTTTACACGGACAATTTGATTATTACACAACTATTTGGTTCAAGTGAGGTAACTGTCTACAATGTTGCATTTCGATATTTTAATGCAGCGAATACTTTATTCATGATTGCTATCACACCCTATTGGTCGGCTTTCACAGAAGCTTATGCGAAAAATGATACTATATGGATGAAGAAGACATATTATTATTTGCAAAAATTGTGGGTAGGTCTTGTGGTTGGAATTATAATTATGGTACTATTATCAAACACAATCTATTCTTTATGGGTAGGTAGCCGGGTTGTAGTCCCCATACAATTAAGTATATGTATGGGAATATTCGTAATTATAAGTTGCTGGAATAGCGTTGTTGTAGCGGTAGCAAATGGAGTAGGAAAAATTCAATTTCAACTCTATTACTCTGTATTTTCTGCCATTGTTAACGTTCCATTGGCCGTATTATTTGGAAAAATGCTGGGAATGGGAAGCGCAGGAGTAATTTTAGCTTCAGGGGTATCTTTGCTGTTTGGCTCCGTATTTGGTGGTATACAAGCTTACAAAATACTTTCTGGAACTGCTAAGGGTATATGGAATAAATAACGATCACATTTTACTAAAATTACATGACTTGCTCTATCTGTACGTCTAGTTCTTTGCCTTATTGTACTATTGAGATACTCAATAAGTATAAGGTACAATATTTTAGGTGTAATAATTGTCAATTCATTTTTACGGAACCTCCTTACTGGTTAGAGGAAGCTTACAGTTCAGCAATTACACGCTTAGATTTAGGATTAACCGAACGTAATCAACTGATGGTTCCTATAGTACAAGCTACAATTAAGAAGTGGTTTAAACAAGACGCCCGATTTATTGATTATGGCGGGGGCTACGGTATGTTTGTACGTATGATGCGAGATAGTGGGTATGATTTTTATAGGCAGGATATTTATTGTCAAAACCTTTTTGCTGAATCATTTGATATTGCTGATACGGCTCCCTTCCGAGCGGAATTGTTAACCGCGTTTGAAGTAATGGAGCACTTGGTCAACCCTGTATCGGAATTGGAAAAGATGCTTCACCTTAGTGATACAATTTTATTTTCTACTACTGTTCAGCCATCATTCGATGTTACTCCTGAAACATGGTGGTATTTTACACCTGAGACTGGTCAGCACATATCATTATATAGCCGTGCATCATTACAAGCTCTTGCTGATCGATTTAAATTAAACTATTGTTGGAACGAACAAAACATACATCTGTTTAGCCGTAAAGTTATTAGCAACAGTAAGTTTAAATTAATAACACACCCACGCCTGAGTCGTTGGTATAATCAGTTAACAGGTAACCGAAGTTCCTTGCTAAATAGAGATTTTTTATTTATTAAAAATAATATAAAGAGTGAATCGCCTTCTCAACCTTAATTTATAGATAAGTAAAAATTACTAAATATGGATATTTTCTTCGATCATCAAACTTTTTCTCTTCAAAATTTCGGAGGAATATCACGTTACTATACTGAATTAGTTTCAAGTATTAATAATACAAATAATAATCAAGCCTATATATCACTACTATTTTCTAATAATTCGCATCTTAAAGAAGCTGGTCTTAAAGTTAATAGCTTTTTTCCTGACAATCATCTGTATAAAAAAATACAGATAATATATAGGCTAAATGAAATTTACAGCTTGCATCAACTTAAACAAAAAAAGTTTGATGTTTTTCATGCAACTTATTATGACCCATACTTCATTCCATATCTAAAAGGACGTCCCTTCGTAGTGACTTTTCTGGATATGATTCATGAGAAATTTGTTGCTCAATTTCCTGGGTTAGATGATGGTGGAGTTATTACCAGACAAAAACAATTTTTAGCTGATAGAGCTGACCAAATTATTGCAATCTCAGAAAGTACTAAACGTGACGTAGTCGAACTGTTAAATGTGGAACCTAGTAAGGTAAAGGTAGTTTATTTAGGAAATTCACTTGAGCCTACTCGTCCGCAAATTAATAACATACAAAGTTCATACCCGTACCTGCTATTTGTTGGTAGGCGGGAGCGGTATAAAAATTTTGAAGGCTTACTGCGAGCCATTTATCCCCTGTTAAAGAAGCACAAACTGAAGCTTCTGTGCGCAGGTGGAGATCCCTTTAGTCAAGAGGAACGTTTGTTAATTGACTCATTAGGCGTAGGCAATTTTGTAGAACAGCTGTCAATTAACGATGAGATTCTGCAAAGGTTGTATCAACAAGCGTTTGCTTTTATATTTCCAACGTTATATGAAGGTTTTGGAATCCCTGTTTTGGAAGCCTTCGCTTGCGATTGCCCCTGTATAGTCAGTAATTTAAGCTCATTACCTGAAGTTGCTGGTGATGCTGCTTTGTATATTGATCCTACATCATCGGAGTCCATCAACAATGCCGTTGAACGGATATTAAACGACTCTGAACTTCGTCAAGGATTAATTAGGAAAGGACGAGAGCGATTGACCCATTTTTCATGGCAGCGCACAGCAACAGAGACTATTAAGGTTTATGAGACTATTCTGTGAGCGTGACCGTTATCTTTATATATTATCATCAACGTGTTAGAAAATTAGCTAAATACTAAACCGCTTGTGATCAGACCTTTAATCTCAATTATAACAGTTGTATATAACGCTCAGTCTACATTAGAAGCTACGATCAAAAGCGTTATAGGGCAAAGGAGGGAATTTTTTGAGTACTGGATTATTGATGGAGGTAGTAATGATGGTTCATTGAAGGTGATTCATAAATACGAACACCAACTGGCTGGGTGGATTAGCGAACCTGATCAGGGTATTTACGATGCAATGAATAAAGGTATTGATAAAGCGTCGGGAGAGTGGTTATACTTTTTAGGTGCAGATGATACATTAATACCAAATGTACTAGACCAAGTAGCTTCACAATTGAGCGATAAATGTGTTATGGCGCATGGCGATGTTCTTTTTGATAATGGGAGAAGAGTTCCGTCTTTCTTAAGTTCACGTATATTAATGCAAAACACAATCCATCATCAAGGTGCTTTTTATAGAAAAAATCTTTTTACTGACTTTAGATACAATACTCAATTTCGTATTTTATCTGACTATGAACTTAATCTGAAAATATACAGGCAAAATCTCCCAGTTCAGCGGTTGCCAATGGTAATCGCCCGTTGTCAAGAAGGAGGAGCTAGCAGTAATTTTTCAATGTCTTTGCGAGAAACAAACGCGATAAGATCATTTTATGTTGGTAATAAGATAGTAAATAAATCATTATCTTTATTGCTAAATTTATATTATATGCAGAAACAATTTCGTAATCATTTATTTAAGTGAACAAAGTTCTTGACAGACGATGCCGGACCAAATAAAAAATATAATTGCAGACCAATCGTCTCTTACATCATCAGCGCTAAAGCAGTCATCCGCAAGTGCACAAAACGTTGATTTTGTATCAAAGATATTATTCTTAATTGTTTTATATAAAACAGATTTGAATGAATCGCCAGCTTTTCAATCATTGAAAAAAACTGTGCGCCCGTTTCTTTCTCAAGGTTACGTTGATGTATTAATTTGTGATAATAGCCCATCATTGGAAATTGATGATTTCGGCCAAATAGATAATGAAGAATTCAATTTGTATTATTTACATGACCCTGCTAACCCTGGTATAAGTTTATCTTATAACAGAGGAGCTGAAATCGCTTCATTAAAAGGAAAAGAATGGATGTTAGTGCTTGATCAGGATACTACTATGCAGACCGACAGTCTGCAAAAGTACGTGGATGCTTTAAAAAACTATCCAAATTTTCCTGTTTATGCCCCTATGCTATACTCAAATAATTTATTACTGTCACCTTGCAAATATATTATGAATAGAGGCACACATCTTGCAAAGATAGAACCTGGTGTTCATTTTTTAAAGGCAAGAAATGTGTTAAATAGTGGCCTTTTGATAAGCATAGATGCTTATCAAAACGTTGGTGGTTATGACGAAAATGTATGGCTGTATTTTAGCGACTTTGTTTTTTTTGATCGGTTGAAAGTATTATATAAAAAATTTGTAGTAGTGGACTGCCTTATAGAACATCAGTTATCCAGTTCTGATTATACAAATGCAAAGTTTGCTTTAAATCGATTTACTTATTATTGTCAAGGTGCGAAAGCGGCAAGTTTGAGTAATGGTGAATTAAAATCTTACTTGGGTTATACTATTATGGTTGGACTACGCAGCATCTTAATGTCTTACAGATTTAAAAGTATTAGTTTTTTTAAGGTATTTATTAAGGCCTTTTCACTAGGTAAAAATGAAAACTAAATTATTCGCTAATCCTTTTTATTGTTATGTCTTGAGTTTCGGATTAGCTCTTCTGATATATTCTTGGGGATGGTCTGAAATATATCCCACCTTGACAGCTGATGTATCTATTTTTCTAATTAGCTCTTTTATGATAGCTTTGTATTTGGGCAAAAAGATAAGCTATAAGATAGAATATAAGAAAATTACAGGAAGTGATGCTAGTAAAAGCATTATCATGTTAATCATATTAAGTTATATAGTAGAATTTACGTACAATAAAGGTATTCCAATTTTTTTGCTTTTTAGCGGTGCTGATCTCGCTTATATGGATTTTGGAATACCTACGTTTCACGTAATCCTTCACACGTTCACATGTTTTTATACTGTTTATACTTTTCATCAATATACTAGTACAAAAGACAATAGGCTATTACTATTTGTAATAATATTACTTTTACCTAATATACTTATAGTAAATAGAGGAGCACTTATCATGACATTGACGGCTTGTTTAATAGTTTACCTTTTTTCTATTGGAAAAGTTTTGTTAAGCCGTGTCGTTGTATTGTTGATTAGTGCCTGTATATTTTTTTATGGGTTTGGCTACTTAGGAAATGCTAGGTCTTTCAACGGCGATCCATACGCCTTTTTAAGACTAACTAAAGCAACTGACAATTATACAGAAAGTCTTATTCCAAAAGAGTACTACTGGTTTTATATATATGCTTCTTCACCTTTTGCGAATTTTCAAAATGCTACGCTAACAAGTGTTAAACACAGATATGATGTTGGTACATTCATAACTTGGGAGCTTTTGCCAGATTTTATCTCGAAAAGAATTGTACCTATGGAGGCAGATTATGATGGTTTAAATAGATTAGATTATTCTATTAATCCGATATTAACGGTTGGGTCAATTTATTTCGAGCCTTATATAAGGCTAGGTTGGTATGGACCTATTTTAGTTTTCTTATTTTACGTTACCTTTGTATACTTTTATATCAAAACGTTTCCACGTCATAGTAAATATTTTACTTCAGGTTTAGCAATCTTATGTGTGATTTCAGTATTTAATATGTTTGAAAACATGATTAATTTTTCGGGCTTGAGTTTTCAGATGCTTTTCCCTTTTATTTTGTCCAGATTAGAAAGGTATAGAGTAAGGTTTATTGGGTTTAACGTTAATAGAGTTAGATTCCCTTTGTTTGCTAAAAAAATTAGATTTAAAATATAATATATATGGATAAGATAAGTGTTTGTATTGCGACCTATAATGGTGAAAAATATATAAAAAAACAATTACTTTCAATCCTTCCTCAATTGTCGGAAAATGATGAAGTGATTATATCTGATGACAATTCTACTGATAGCACATTATTAATAATAAGCCAAATAAATGATAGTCGCATAAGTGTAAGCGTAAATAAGGAGCGTTCTGGACCAATTGGTAATTTTGAACAGGCATTAAAAAGGGCTACTGGAAATTATATATACTTATCTGATCAAGATGACATTTGGGAAGCTGATAAAGTTAAAATCACTCAGTCTTTATTGAAGGATCACGATTTAATATTATCTGACTGCCGAGTTGTTAATGAGAATAACCTAGTGTTACATGAGTCATTTTTTAACCTTCGCGGTAGCCGGAAAGGGTTTTGGCATAATCTATATAAAAATTCTTATGTTGGATGCTGTATGGCATTCCGTAAAGAAATTTTGACTTACGTGTTGCCATTTCCCCGTCACATACATATGCATGATTGGTGGATTGGTTTGTTAGTTGAGGTAAAAGGTAAAGTGTATTTTTATTCATCACCTTTAATTAAATACGTAAGACATGGTAACAATGCTTCACCAACAGGCGAGAAAGGTTATGGACTTACTAAACAAGTATCCAATAGATTTTTCATGCTGTTGAACGTCGTTAAGAGGTTGAGGATGTAGCTTTGTGTAACTAATTTCATTGCTTATGGTGTCTGTTGTCATACCAACTTATAACGCTGCTCCTTTTCTTCCACTTTTACTAGAAAAGCTCCGTGAACAAACGCTATTACACGAGTTAATTGTAATCGATTCAGAGTCTACGGATAATACTAGAGAGCTTGTTAAAGGAGGTAACGCTGCCTTAATTCAAATTAAAAAGGCTGAGTTCAACCATGGTGCCACTCGTAATTTGGGTTTATCTATAGCGCAGTCAGACATAGTTGTGTTTATGACTCAAGATGCATTACCTGCTTCTTCTAATACACTAAAGCAGTTGGTGACGATGCTACAAAGTCGTGATGATATAGCTATGGCATACGGTAGGCAACTACCGTATGCTCAGACAGGTCTGTTTGGGCGCTTGGCAAGATTGGCAAATTACCCAGATGTTAGTGTAATAAAAACGAAAGCTTTAATACCCCAGATGGGTATTAAAACATGCTCTTGTTCTAATTCGTTTGCTGCATATTATAAAAATGATTTACGGTCAGTAGGTGGATTCCCTTCTGACACAGTACTTGGTGAAGATGTGTCTGTTGCTGCTCGCTTCATATTGAAAGGCAAGGCCGTTGCTTATGCAGCTGATGCCGAAGTATATCATTCCCATGATTATACATTAAGTGAAGAATTTAAGCGATACTTTGATATCGGAGCTTTTCATGAATCACAACAATCTGTACTGCGCGAATTTTCTAAAGCTGAGTCTGAAGGACTTAAATACGTTATGCAAGAATGGCAGTATCTAAGTAAGAATGGACATGTAGGGTTGATACCAGTTCAAGTGGTGCGAACTATAGCTAAATACGCCGGGTATCGGCTCGGGAGCTGGCATAGGTATTTACCAAATCAGTTAAAGCGCACCTTAAGTATGCATAGTTCTTTTTGGAAGTAATTAACGATTGTTTTTCTTTATATGTTAATCTACCCAAACGAAGAATGATTGGCTTCCGTTTTCAACATCAAATACACTCGGCCCCGGAGTCTACTAAAATGTAAGCTTGCAAAGAATTTGATCAGATAGCTTATTATGCGAGCTTTACCCCTAGTTCTTACGACACATTAACTTTATGCATACTTGATTTTGTACCAAGTGTATAATCAGAGCTACATAAAGTATATCATGAGGTATTGTATCTTTTCTAATAAAGCTGTTTTTAAGCTTCTAATTTGTCTACCTCCCTGATTATGTTAATAGCGCTGTACCACAAATATACCAAGGCAACTTGGCACCTGCTGTTAGTTGTTTGGCTCTGGCTTGTTTCCTCTTCAAGTGGGTTTGGGCAACTTCAATGGACAAGAGTTACATCTTGCGAAAGGTGTGGAGATTATTATGACGTAACCCATGGTAACGGGCAATGGCTTATTGTTGGATCTGCAGGGAAAATTCTTACTTCGCCGGACGGACTAACCTGGACAGAACAAAGTGCTCCAACAAAAGAAGACCTGCTATCAGTTGTTTACGGAGCAGGACAATGGGTAGCTGTTGGCACTAATGGCACTATATTAACCTCCTCAAATGGAATTTCATGGACACTTCGGCAGACGGACCCTGCTAATAGATTAAATAGCGTTAGTCACGGTGCAGGACTTTGGCTAGCCGTTGGTAAAACGAACAGTGTCAGAGTGCAGTACGGAATTTACTATACCTCTCCAGATGGAATCAATTGGACCTATCAACCGCAGGCAGGGTCATTGTCCTACAGCTTAAACCATGTGAACTATCTGAATGGAACCTGGTTTTTACTAGGAGGGGGCGGTATGTTTACTTCACCAAACGGGCTCGATTGGACTCGTAGGGATGTACAAACAGTAAATTATCTTACCTCGATCGCTTATGGAGCAGGAAACTATCTGATTAGCACGGTGGAGGGTTACATTGCTAAATCGCCCGATGGAATCAATTGGACTCGTTCCAGTTCAGTGAGCCAACAAACAGCTGATTTAAGTTATGGCGCAGCACAATGGGTAGCCGTTGGCGGTCTGTTAACTGGTAGACCCCCTATAGCAGTCTCACCAGATGGGATAAATTGGAGAGAAAATGAATCACCAGCAGATAATAACTTGCACGGCGTGTATTTTACTGGGAATCGCGGGATAGCCGTAGGTAGGGATTATACTATCCTCACGACTACATCATTTGTATGTGCTTCTAAGCAATCAGGTGATTGGATAGACCCTACTACCTGGTCATGTGGTCGGGAACCAATAAGTACCGATGTTATTACCCTAAACCCTGGCCATACGATCAATATCACAAGTAACACTGCCCAGGCACAGCAGATTGTCAATAATGGAGGAAAGCTGCTCTTTACCTCTACTTCAGCTAGGTTGTTTTTTACGAAATAATAGCAGATGCCTTTGAACGGGTAATATATTAATTCTTAAAGCGTTCGCCAGGAAAGGCTTATAAGTCGTCAATGCGGGTTGAGCCGGGCGGACAAATTCTTTTTATCTTCGAATAGGTTAACTTCTCATCCGGTTGAAGAGCTCCATAGCTACGCTATGCTGTAGAGCGAACTGGAAATGAAAGCTATTTGAGCCAAATCTTTAAGCACTTTTAGAAGCGAGCACTTCACCTAATAAATTGTTTTAGCTAAAACCGGCTCACCAAATAGGGTAAGGAAAATTATAAATTAACGTTTGGCTGACGGTTTAGTTATTGGCCGCTGCTTAGGCTTAGGTAAAGACCGTAAAGATTGTGTAGCCGTTAGAAGCTTTTCGCCTGCCACAACCCCCTTCACGTTCCAGTTCCCCATTTGGCCTGCTACATTATTAAGCGCATATCCGTGCTGGTGTAATTTTTTGGGCCGTGTATCAATGACTGCATTATTGTCAGCTGTAAAATTGGTTATATTACCTAACTCTATAATGTCTCCAGATAAGCTTTGAGCAGGCACCGCACCACTGCAGTTAGAAAAGCTATTGTTCAGAAATCGAAGATTATCAATATCTCTGCCAAAGAAGCCATGGGCACGTGAGTTGGCAATATTGTTGCCACTGACAACAATATTTTTTAAACGCTTCGTCTCTCCTGCATTCAGTTGATTATTAGTACCCAAAGAACCTACAAAGATGGCGGCCCGCCCGGTTGATGCTTGTCCATTATTAGTGAATGGTTGATTGTTAATAATAACTGTGCTGCAAGCTCCTTCAATGCTGTTATTTAATATTTGAGCGTTTCTAGCAAGCGAAGTACCATTAGCGTAAAGTTCTTTTGAGTTAAACACAGCAATGGCTGCTAGAACTGTATTCTTAAACTTGTTATTTATAACTTTTACGCCGTTAGCGCCAATTGACCCAAAGCCTTGATAAGCATTTAAAACTGTGTTGTGTTGTGCCACTAAATTTGTTGCCTGGTAGTATCCAAATTTAATTAATTTCGACTTTTCTGAAACGATCCCGTAATCATGAAAAGACATAGCATCATCTTTGATATTGTTGTATGTATTATTAAGGTACTTAACATTTGCTGAGTAGTGTGAGTATGTGCCGTCGCGGAAGGTGTGTTCAATAATAGAATTCTGTACTGTGACCCTATTGCTATTTGTAATGGCAATCCCCATTTCAGGTGAGTTTATTATATGTATTTTATTTACTAGTACTGATTGACACCCTTCAAACTGAAATACATGTTGGCTGTTACCACCGTTTGCTGTTGGCATAGTAGCGTACCCAAATGTGCCCCCTTCGATTTGTATGTTTCTCGAATTTTGAAAAAGAAATGTCGCTTTAGTAAGGTCACTATTAAGAATTTTAGCGCCTGTTGCTATTAGTCTCTTATTAGTTACACCCGTAACAACTACTAGATTCGATACCTTGTAGAAGGCCTTTATCTTAGAGGCATAAATTACTGGCTCTAAAGAATTCAGCGCTTTGGTGATAGCTTGAGTATCATCCGTTACCCCATCCCCCTTAGCTCCGAACTGCTCTAATGTGACTCTACCGGCTTTGGCATTATTTACGAACCGAGAATCTGATAAACTATTTAAGAGACCTATTACGCTTTCATTAACCGTTACAGATAACAGGAACATTGATAAAAATAAAAGACCCTTCATATGTTTGAGAAAACTAGGTAACAGTACATAATTTAATCAGATATTGACTAAACTATACTAATATTGGTATTATATTTACGGAATAGGTATAAATGCAAATTTTGCAGCTTTACCTAGTCGTATATTATGTAATGCTTTTACCGCCGGATTGTTTGTAGGGGAATAAAAAGAACATATTTGTGCTTATTTAAGATACATTGAGTCTGATTGAATTATTAGAAACTCATTTATGAATATTATTTCAACACAATTTAACGACATCGTAACGTATTTTAATGTATTAGTGTGAGGTAAATAGCTTGGCGCTAACTTTGCTAAGAACAAGTATTATCGCATCTTACTAATAATTATCGCTTAACTAATTGCAAAGCTTTTATGAAACACGTTCTAACAATCTCAATTGTGCTTATTACTGTCACAGTAAGTTTTAGCCAACAAATCACTATACCTGATGCACAGCCGTTTAACATACGGTCAGATGCTAACAACAACACAGTATTTGTTGGGCAAAGTAATGCAGCAGGCGGCTCCAATACATTCGTTGGTTATCAAGCAGGACAACGCACAACGTCAGGCACGGAGAATGTGTATGTTGGCTTTCAATCGGGCCTGAATAGCTTGGGGGGGTCTAACCTGTTCTTGGGGGCCTATGCGGGCTTCAGCAGTGCTAACTCAAACGCTTCCTTTAACACCTTCATCGGCCAGCGAACTGGCTATAACACCACCACCGGGTTTGCCAACATATTCCTGGGTAGCAACGCGGGGTACTCTAACCAATCTGGTAACTATAACACCTTCATCGGCAACTCGGCTGGTCAGCAAAGCCAGCTTGGTAGCTTCAACACATTCATTGGGAATGGGGCTGGCTACAACACAAGTAACGCTAACTACAACCTGTTCATGGGAGCTCAAGCCGGGTTCAACACTGTTAGTGGTAACTACAATGTGATGCTTGGGCAGGACGCAGGCGCCAGCAACAAGTCTGGTAACAACAACACATTCATTGGTAAAGCAGCGGGTGGGGACCAGAACAGTTCTAACTTAGAGAATGCGACGGCTATTGGAGCTAATGCCGTAGTGAGTGCTAACAATGCCATGGTTCTTGGCAACAACGTCAATGTGGGTATTGGTACCTCAGCGCCCAAGGCTAAGCTGGAGATTACTCAAGGCACCAATGGCAATAGCGGCTTGAGGTTTACTAATCTAACAAGAGCTAGTCAGGCGACGTATGTAGGACAGACCAAGTTCTTAACAGTCAACG
Source organism: Spirosoma soli (assembly GCF_042684525.1). Lineage (NCBI taxonomy): Bacteria > Pseudomonadati > Bacteroidota > Cytophagia > Cytophagales > Cytophagaceae > Spirosoma > Spirosoma soli. The sequence goes on from NZ_JBHULN010000006.1 coordinate 76,564, forward strand.
ATCAGGGTGATGTGGTGTTGGGCAGCACAACCAGTAGTCCTTTCCGGGAGGCAGCGGCCAATGATCTATGGAAAGCAGAAGGCGATAACCTGGTCAACACTAATGCTGGTGGCATAGTTATTGGACCGGGGGTTAGTAAGACTCCAGCTGGTTATAGGTTGTACGTTGCAGATGGGGTACTAACTGAGAAAGTTAAGGTAGCAGTGAAGAGCACCAACGACTGGTCGGATCGGGTGTTTGAGAGCGGTTATAAGCTGCGTGGATTGAAGGAGGTGGAGCAGTTCATTAACCAGGAGAAGCACCTACCCGGTGTGCCTTCGGCTGAGGAGGTAGTAAAAGAGGGGGTGGATGTGGGACAGATGCAGGCTAAGCTGTTGGAGAAAGTAGAAGAACTGACTTTGTATACTATTCAAGTAGAAAAGACTAACCGAACTCAACAAAAAGAGATTCAAGAGCTCAAAAAGTTAGTAAATCAGCTTCAACGAAAAATAAAATAGACTAATTCTGAGATAGCGCAATAGTACAGGACACGGAAATGCCTCCTATGAACGACAACAAACTACTTACGTGGCAGCGTTTATCTGATGCTAACCATCTCATCAACTCAGTTAAAAATCTGAGGTTTCTGCATGTAGATACTATTTCAGCATGTAATTCATTCTTATATGCTTTCTTTTTTAATAAATTAAATTGTTTACGTCTAAGCTTGACGATTATTTCAGTAACAATCTTGCTCTCTTGTCAAGATCATCGCTCACCTGAGCAGCGGTTTCGATTGAAAGCAATTAATACAACTATTGGGAATATTTCTTACTTATATAATTTTTCTTATAGCATCAATGGTAAACTAATTAGTTTCAGCTTCCGTACAGATCCGTCAGTAGGCTCCCCTACCAATCAGCTGTCTCGCCTTTTTTATGACCAGCAGGAACACCTAATTTAAGCTGATTTTAACCACTATTATAGAATCGGCTCACCACAAAATCGACATCTATACAGTTATGATGTCAAAGGTAACCTCGTTGCTGACACATCTTATATAAACTATCCGAATACGAACCAGTTCATTAAGAATTCAACCATCAGTTTCTACTACAACGACGGTAGTAGTCTACCTTCTGGCTTAACTTCCGTTAACAATTCACAAGTAATATCCAACGCAGTTATAAATTATGTATATAGTGGTGGTAACGTAGTACAGTCGGTATCTAATACCGCTCCTCCAACCTTTGCTAACACTGCCACATATGTTTATGATAGCACACCCAACCCCTTACATGATTTATGGGTAGTATTTGGCGCTGGTCCATTAGCAATTAGTACAAATAACTACATTAATGATGGTAACAAGAGTTATCAATTGAGTTACAACGGCAACGGCTTAATTTCAAGACGGTATAGAAATGCTAATCCGTACTATAATGAAACATTTGAATATGAAGATTATTGATAATCAATCTGTTCATGCAAATTCATTGCAATTACTTAAGTGTAGTCTGCCTCAAAGAGCTGCATCGAGTAAATCTTTTGGGCAATAGTGTTAAAATCATTGCCATCGAGTTCTTTATCGTCCCGAAGCATCCTTTTATAGAAGATTTGGTAGTCGAACCTTTTTTTATTTCTATCTGCCCAGTTCAGCTTGTATTTGACTGGCAATTAGTGAATTATAATTTAACGCATTTAATTAAATACTCTTGAGGAATAAGTTACTTCTTACTTACCTTGTGAGATGTGCCTACTTCAGATACGCCTAGTAACAGTTGCATTTGTTCTACCTGAGCCGCTAATTTTTTTTGCACAGATATATTTTGTTGCAATTGGTCTTTAAGTTCTTTTATTTCTGCATTAAGATCTTTAACCGCTTGCACTAAAGGCATCACAAAGAGAGTATAACCTATAGTATAATATTTGCCTTCTTCCTGACGAACGCCTTCAAAATCGTAGCCAACTTCTTTAGCTGCTTTTGCAACATCTTGAGCTATAAATCCACTATGAACTATCTTATCTTCTTGAACACCATTAGAACTGCGGCCGGTAAGGGTGGCTTCTTTGGCTTTATTAACATGGTAAGTAACAGGATTAAGCTTAGTTATAAAATTCAACCCTGGAACGTTATGTCTAACATTCTCTTTGATACGACTATCAGATAAAGTTGATATCGTTTGTACATTACTTCTCAGAGAAGTAATGTTTGCATCACCCAGTACAATAGTATTACTTGTGTTTACAACACCACGAGCGCCGATAACCGTTGAATTTGTAACATTTGCTCCAACTGATGAAAGAGCTCCAATGGCAGTTGATAACCCGTTCGCACTGTTGTTAATTGTTACATCTGAGCCAATTGCGATTGAATATATAGCATTCGTTACTGCTGCAGAACCAACAGCTATCGAGTGATGTACAGAGCCATTACCGTTTGACGGACCTGCATTAAACCCCAAACTAGAATTTAAATAACCGTTTACATTATTTTGCAATGCATAATTACCGATTGCTGTGTTATTGTAGCCAACGGTGTTATAACGCAAAGCAAGCGCTCCAGCAGCGGTGTTGGAATAGCCATTCGTATTATAAAACAAAGCAGAGCCGCCTAAAGCGGTATTATCATATCCATCAATAGCATTATACAATGCATCAGCCCCAAAAGCTGAGTTAGAAAATCCACTAGTATTGCTACGTAAAGCGTTTTGGCCAACTCCAGTATTTTCAAGGCCAGTGCTATTTGCAATTAATGCATCATGCCCAATACCAGTGTTAGCTGTACCTGATGTATTAGTTGTTAACGCACCCGCACCTACAGCCGTATTTGCAATACCACTTGTGTTGTTTCGTAATGTATAGCTTCCAACCGCTGTGTTGTACGTCCCAGTTGTATTGGGATTTATAGAGAAAAAGCCTAATCCTAAATTAAACAATATATGATCAATTCGGCCTGCAGGTTGATTAAAAACTCGAAAATTTAAAGGGACGTTATCACCAGTACCAATAAAATTGGTTTTATCTACTGTTCCATTGTTACCTGTAACTGACCAAGCTGTACCACTACCAACAGCGGGTGCCCAAACTGGGCTTGCGGGAGTTCCAATATTTACTTCAACTTGCTGATTACTTCTATTAAAAAGCAGTATACCAGTAGCAGGATTCTGAATCTGATTACGTTCTGAAGTAGTCATAGTTGGCGTCAACAGCCCTCTGAAAGGGCTACCTGAAGAATAGGGACCAGCTTTGACATCAAGTGTAGCAGATCCATCTACTGCTCCAGAAGATGGCCCTACTCGTAGTTGGCAATATCCACCAATACTTACATAAACTGTTAATGTGATTGTCAAAAATGCTTTGTATATGTTTTGCATCGGTTTAACTGATTGAATTATACAACATTACTACCCATTATGTCAAGCGTATTATATCACTTGTAGATATCTAACACAAAGTTAGTACCGTTGATGATAATACGATAAATATATAAATAATTAATTATTTAATAAATGAGTAACCCCAAGTGTATATATAATTGCAAATTATTACATAAATTGCAAGAGCTTCAACAGGTGTATGTAAATAAAATTATTTATTATTGCGTAAAAATATATTATGTATGAAACAACTATTACGAATTATTGCCTTTTCACCTTTTTTACTTGCTCCAGAGGTGCTTGCTCAGACAAACTATGTATCTACAAGTCCATCATCAACAACTCCAGGTTCCGATAATACCCTAATAGGTGTTGGTGCCGGGAATCTAAATATGAGCGGAGCAAATAACCTATTCATAGGTAGGGGGACGGGTATGCAAAATATGGCAGGTACTCAAAATGTGTTCTTAGGAGCATCATCAGGAAGTCGAAATACATCTGGGCAGGGTAACTCGTTTCTTGGATTCTCTGCTGGACTAAGCAATACTAGTGGCAATAACAATACGTTTCTTGGTTCGGAAAGTGGTTTCACAAATAGTAATGGCTATAATAACGCTTTTGTAGGATATCGGACTGGGTACTTTAATGTGGAAGGGAACAATAACGCTTTTTTCGGTACTGGAGCAGGTTATGCGAATACTCAAGGAAATGATAACACATTCATTGGGTCTGATGCCGGTTCAGGAAATACAAGTGGAAAAAATAATATATTTATGGGGTCTCTTGCTGGTTCAAATAATACTTCCGGAGAGTCTAACGTTCTTATTGGGGTTAGAGCTGGATCTAACAGCTCTAACTCTTCTGAGAATGTGTATGTTGGCTTTCAATCGGGCCTGAATAGCTTGGGGGGGTCTAACCTGTTCTTGGGGGCCTATGCGGGCTTCAGCAGTGCTAACTCAAACGCTTCCTTTAACACCTTCATCGGCCAGCGAACTGGCTATAACACCACCACCGGGTTTGCCAACATATTCCTGGGTAGCAACGCGGGGTACTCTAACCAATCTGGTAACTATAACACCTTCATCGGCAACTCGGCTGGTCAGCAAAGCCAGCTTGGTAGCTTCAACACATTCATTGGGAATGGGGCTGGCTACAACACAAGTAACGCTAACTACAACCTGTTCATGGGAGCTCAAGCCGGGTTCAACACTGTTAGTGGTAACTACAATGTGATGCTTGGGCAGGACGCAGGCGCCAGCAACAAGTCTGGTAACAACAACACATTCATTGGTAAAGCAGCGGGTGGGGACCAGAACAGTTCTAACTTAGAGAATGCGACGGCTATTGGAGCTAATGCCGTAGTGAGTGCTAACAATGCCATGGTTCTTGGCAACAACGTCAATGTGGGTATTGGTACCTCAGCGCCCAAGGCTAAGCTGGAGATTACTCAAGGCACCAATGGCAATAGCGGCTTGAGGTTTACTAATCTAACAAGAGCTAGTCAGGCGACGTATGTAGGACAGACCAAGTTCTTAACAGTCAACGATCAGGGTGATGTGGTGTTGGGCAGCACAACCAGTAGTCCTTTCCGGGAGGCAGCGGCCAATGATCTATGGAAAGCAGAAGGCGATAACCTGGTCAACACTAATGCTGGTGGCATAGTTATTGGACCGGGGGTTAGTAAGACTCCAGCTGGTTATAGGTTGTACGTTGCAGATGGGGTACTAACTGAGAAAGTTAAGGTAGCAGTGAAGAGCACCAACGACTGGTCGGATCGGGTGTTTGAGAGCGGTTATAAGCTGCGTGGATTGAAGGAGGTGGAGCAGTTCATTAACCAGGAGAAGCACCTACCCGGTGTGCCTTCGGCTGAGGAGGTAGTAAAAGAGGGGGTGGATGTGGGACAGATGCAGGCTAAGCTGTTGGAGAAAGTAGAAGAACTGACTTTGTATGTGATCGACCTGAAGAAGCAAAACGATAGCTTGAAAAAGAAAAGTGCTCAATTAGAACAGCGTCTGAACAAACTGCAAGCTAAACCTCGTAAATAACATGCGATTACTAATCACATTAATAGGGTGTTGTTTAACATGGGCTAGTTTGGCGCAGGGGCCTCAACGGTCGCTACACATTAAGGTTAGCTACGAAAAAGCAGGCCAGTATCTGGAGCAGGCGGTAGAAACAATTGAAGCTGTTAATAAGATTGGAGTGTCCAGCGCTGTTAATTACAAAGCTGGCCGATCTGTCACCATGCTACCAGGTTTTGAAGCCCGGAATGGTAGTACGTTTACAGCAGAGATTAAGTCGGTAGGTGGTGAAGAAAACCCATTACGGTTAACGGCCTTCCCTAATCCGTTTGAGCATTCGACAACTATTGAGTACTATTTACCTACAGACGGTAAGGTCAATGTGTGGGTTACTGACGTGCAGGGCAAAGTAGTTGGTCAATTAGTACAGGGAGAAGAACAGACTGCCGGAAAGCATCAGGTTGAGTGGAAGCCGCAATCAGCTGAGGCTGGTATCTATATTCCAATGGTTGAAGCAAACCGGCAAAAGGCAACCAGTCGGGTTGTAAAGAAGTAATTTAAAGGTAGCTTTAACAGTAAGACCTGCTCTCCAAAGGCAGGTTTTATTGTTTTAGTACGTTTTGCTAGCAACAGGTGTAGCCTAATAATCTGACACTCCTAGCAATAAAAGAAAGGTTGGTACATTATCATTGTAAACTTATTCACTACACGATAACTTCCCTGGATGCATATTTGGCCAAAACCATACTTATTATGCGCACTCATTAGCGTTTTTCTCCGCTTTTCCCTGCAATTACAAGCTCAGGCCATTCGCCAGCCTAATCAGTATTTAGTTGAAGCGGGCGTTTATCTTTCATCGTCATCTCAGACTCCCTTTTGGCTACGAGCGAACCAGTACGGCATAGTACCCTATAGTTCACCGTCGGCAACGTTTCGTGTTGGCGTGTATAGTGAGTATGATTCGACAAACCACAAGGCAGATCGTCGTCAAAAATCAGGGTACGATTTTGGATATGGTTTAAACGTAGTAGCTAATGCAAACCGGAATCAGCTGTCGTACGAAAAAACGGTGTTATTACCCGAAGCCTATGTAAAAGTACGGCGCGGCATTTTTGAAGCCTACGTTGGGCGACGACGCGAAAAGTTTGGCTTAGCTGACTCAACATTGTCAACGGGCTCGTATTCCTGGTCGGGCAATGCCATGCCCATTCCTAAAATTCAGATTGCCATTCCCAACTTTACACCTATTGGTTTCACCAAAGGTTGGGTATCCATACAGGGGACCTTTGCGCATGGTTTCTTGAGCGCATCAGGATTTGTGCGGAATACCATGCTTCATCAAAAATCATTGTACCTACGATTGGGAAGACCCACAGAGGTGTTACGGTTTTATGGAGGGTTCAATCATCAGGTTGTTTGGGGAGGGCAGACTGATTTTGTAAACGGTATCCCTGGCGTTATTCCGGTTGGGGGTAAATTACCTTCAGGCTTAATCGACTACTTTTACGTCGTTACTGGCATTAATAAAGGACGTACTGACACGACTAAATACACATTTTTTGACCGCACCAATCGTGTCGGTAACCACTTGGGGTCTATTGATTTTGCTGTTGAAGTTGATTTGGTACGGCATACACTCTACGCTTATCGGCAGAGCTTGTTTGAAGACGGATCACTCGCTTCATTAATAAATATCGCTGATGGATTAAATGGTTTACGGATTCGGCGAAATGACCCTAACGCTTTCGTCCGCGATATTCTGTTTGAGTTTTTGAATACGACTAGCCAGGGTGGGTCTGTATTTATATTAGAGGAAGCGGAATTCAGGGGCCGGGATAATTATTTTAACCATCAGCAATTTCGCGATGGCTGGGGATACCGGCAGCATACTATTGGTACCCCCTTTATACCACCTGCCCTTGGTCCGAATGGCGAATATCCCTATGGAACGTTCACCGCTAACAACCGAGTGACGGTGTTTCATGTTGGGTTGGCAGGAAATTTGCCCGTGTCAGGGTCAATGCTGGCTAGTCCTATATCCTATATGGCTAAACTGTCATTCAGCCATAACCTGGGTACGTATGATGAACCTTATCAACCGGCAAAGGATCAGTTTTCGGGGTATTTAAGTGTAAATGCTCCGCTACAAATTTTAGGTGGTTTGCAACTGTCAGGCAGTCTGGCTACCGACGCTGGTACACTTTATCCACAAGGTGTAGGCGCTTACTTTAGCGTTCGAAAAACATGGAATTCAAAGTAGACAAATGCAGGTAACAATATAGACATTCCGGGATACGTTTTTTTAGCCATGTTTTCTGGCTAATTTGCGCCACGGTTTGAACGCCGTAAGATAATATTAGTACGAGCTCGTCAACCGGATACACTATTTTAGCGTACGTAGTTTGGAAAATTGTCGGCCAAACTCTGATGAGTAAATTTCCAGGTATGAGGCATCGTTATTCCATACTTTTCTTTCCGCTCCACGTATTCGCTGATTTTCTGAGTCTTAACGTAGCGTTTACTGGAGCTTACTGGATCAAATTTCAAACGCTTGAAGGTGTTTCTGACCCTCCATATGCATCGCTATGGTGGTTCTTTAATTCAATTTGGCTGATCGAAATATTGCTGCTCAAGCCTTATATATTCCCCCGGCAGTTATTTAAAGCGGACCATTTAATAAAGAAATTACTTATATTAATGGTTATTCATGTGGCCGTTATTGCGGTATACTGGGTAGCCATAAAGGCATATTATTATTCTCGGGAGCATCTGCTGATAACTTACATCTTATTCACGAGTCTGGCCGCAGCATTTCGAATAGGTGGTTTAATTTTTTTGAGAGAATATCGCGCCAGGGGATACAACAATAGGCGCTTTGTCATAGTGGGCTATGGCAAGCTGGCAGTTTCAATCCAGAGCTTTTACGAAGCACATCCCGAGATGGGCTTTCGATTCTATGGCTATTTCGATCAGCCTACTACTGAAAACGAGGGAGTGCTTAAGGGAAATTACGGCGAACTGCGGGATTATGTCAAAACACAGGGAATTGATTGTGTGTATTGTTGCATGCCATACATTGATAGCATTCATTTGAAAAATATTGTCGATCAGGCTGAAGAAGTCGATTATCAGGTGAAACTACTCGTTGATTTCAGGGGCTTTTTAGCCAAGGGCGCATCCGTTGAATACCATGATTTTTTGCCCGTACTCAATCTGTCCTCACAGATGTTGGCTGATTTCCGGGTTAATGTATTTAAGCGGGCATTTGACATCATTTTTTCCCTATGCGTGATTACGCTGGGGCTACCTATTTTTTTAGTACTGGCATTGATAACAAAGTTTACGTCACGGGGGCCCATCTTGTACGCTCAGGAACGTATTGGCCGGGAAGGTAAGCCATTTAAAATATACAAGTTTCGGAGCATGTACACCGACGCTGAAAAGTCAGGGCCGGTTCTGTCCGGAGGACTGCTCGACAGTCGTATTACACCCTGGGGGCGATTTATGCGGCAAACGCGTCTGGATGAGCTTCCTCAGTTCTTCAACGTATTAAAAGGCGACATGTCGGTGGTGGGGCCGCGCCCCGAACGTCAATTCTTTATTGATCAAATTGTAGAAATCGCGCCAGAATATCGTTCGCTGTTAAAAGTTAAGCCAGGTATTACATCCATCGGCCAAATTAAATATGGCTACGCTGCCAACATTGATGAAATGGTACAGCGGCTACGGTATGACCTATTGTATCCTAAACGCCGGTCGTTTGTCTTCGACATGTGGATCATTGCTCAAACGCTACGGGTTATGGCACAGGGCCGAGGTAAATAGACTTCTGCTAGTCAGCGCTGTTATACCTGGATAAAGCATAGATATCTTAGGCATAAAGCCAGTAGCTGTGCAATTTTTCTTCATAAACTTATACTATAAAAACAGCAGCAGCTTTCAAGTAAACAGGCCTCATTAATAGTTGCCTTACCTGATGCTATTTATTTTTAATCATTGTGACGATTGCTTATTCAGGTAAGTTTCGTTAGCATGAAGGTTAACTAACCTTTCTATGAGAATATCCATTGCTTGCCTTTACTTAATTATCTTCTACTCAATTAGCTTTTCTGCTAACTGTCAGCGTACCAACGAATATCATGTTGAAGTGGGTGGGCTGGTTGCATCCGATCAGACACCGTTCTGGCTACGAGCCAATCAATACGGCATTGTTCCATTGCGTGGTTCATTCGCTCGTTTTAATGCTGGCTTCCAATCCGATTACCGTCCGGCTGATAGCACGGGACACCGACGTAAAACGGATTGGGGGTATAAGCTGGATGCAGTAGCCAACGCTGGTGTAGCGAATCAATTTCTATTGCCGGAGGCTTACATAAAAGGCCGTGTAGGGGCGTTTGAGCTATATGTCGGTCGCCGTCGGGAGATAGTTGGACTCGTGGATACATTACTAACGACGGGAGCGTATGCCTGGTCAGGCAATGCATTACCTATCCCTAAGATACAGTTGGCTGTCCCTACGTTTACGGCTATTCCTTTTACGAAAGGAGTACTCTCTTTTATGGGAGCCTTTGCCCACGGTTGGTTCGAGAACTCAGACCGATTGGTAACGGGATCGTATTTACATCAAAAATATTTATACGGCCGTCTAGGTAAGCCTACCTGGCCATTTCGTTTGTACGCTGGTTTCAATCATCAGGTAATTTGGGCGGGTAAGTCTAATTTCCTTCCAGATTATGTGGCGGTAAACGGACAGTTACCGTCGAGTATTCGCTATTACCCAGCTGTAATTTTAGGCTCACGAGGGACTCAACCTAATGGAGTTGATGTAACTTCATTTGAAGATAACCGGATAGGTAATCACTTAGGGTCGCTTGATATTGCTACTGATGTGAACGTGGGCCAATTGAATATTTTCGTTTATCGTCAATTCTTATACGACGACGGATCATTATTTTATGGTACGAATGTAGCCGATGGCTTGAACGGTCTGCGTATTAAGAATCGGCAGGAGCCTCCTGGAACAGGATTCTTTTTAAGACAAATCACTTTTGAATATTTATTCACGGGTAGCCAGGGGGGAGATGTATTTGTGATAGATGATGATAAGCGACGAGGCAGAGACGAATACTTTAATCATAGCCAATTTATTGATGGCTGGACGTATTACAAGCGTACTATCGGAACTCCTTTTCTTACTCCTAAAGATGAAGTCAATCCATCTCTACCACCCGGTTTAGCTATATCTAACAATCGGGTGAGTGTCTATCATTTGGGAATAAGTGCATTGTTGTTCAACAAAATAGGTATAACAACGCGACTATCTTATAGCCTTAATGCCGGGACTTATACAGTAGTATACCCCACCACCCCCCGCCAATTTTCCGGCTTGCTCACCGCGTCAGTTCCTTTGGATATATTAGGGGGTACTACTTTGAATGGCTCATTTGCAGTGGATTCGGGAGAGTTGCTGCCGAATAGCGTAGGCACTTATATCAGCCTGCGGAAAACGGGTTTTTTGGGTAAACGTTCGAAAACACCTGTCACTACTCCTTATATGCGGTTCCGTTAACTGCTTCGTACTTACACGCTAAAACTTTTATGCCACTTTTTTATAGGATAATCCCTGTACGTATAAGCTAATTACTATTTTTGTGGAAGTTGGCCGGTATAGTAAAGAGTCTACGTAATAGCGTGTGAGGATGGTGCGGACGAATCAGTTTTGGCGTTGGTTTAGTGTAGTAATTGTACTCGGGCTAGGTAGCTCGTGTGGTCAAAACGGCCAGAAAGAATTGAACCAATCGGCCCGTGCGTTACGGTCCTGCGCTGACGAGCAGATACTGACCCCTCGGGAGCAGCAAGCGATTCGGCAGCAGATCAATGCCGACGAGAAATCCCGCAAAATTGAAGAGATCTTCCAGCAAAAGGTACGGCAGGGCTTTAATGGCAACGTACTGGTAGCCCAGAAAGGCATGGTGCTCTACAAGCACTGCTTTGGCTTGGGCCATTTTGAACGCGGAGAGCGGGATACGTTAGCCGAAGATTCAAAGTTTCAACTCGCTTCCCTTTCCAAGACATTTACCGCTGTCGGAACACTCAAGCTGATTGAAGCGGGTAAATTACGCCTGGAAGATACCATCCAGAAGTTCTATCCTGATTTCCCGTACCATGGCATTACCATCCGTGATTTGCTTAGCCACCGGAGTGGGTTGCCTAATTATGCCTACGCCTTCGACGATAGTATGAAGGTAAACTTCTATAAGAAGGAGAAGCCTTATCCCACCAACGCGGTCATCATGCACTGGTTTGCTACGGTAAAACCAACGCCACCGCGATATAATGTGCCCGGACGAGGGTTTAGCTATAGTAATACGAACTACATGGTGCTTGCTTCGATCATTGAGAAAGCAACTGGGCAGTCATACGAGGCATTCATTCGCAGGAACATTTTTGAACCATTGGGTATGCACCAGACGTTTGTGGCTACCACTAGAAACGATTCAATCAATCATCATCGAACGGCGGGGTATCAATGGAATCGGCGTATTCCAAAGGATTATTATGATGACGTTGTCGGTGATAAGGGAATTTATTCAACTACGGGTGATTTATTTCGCTGGTACCGGGCGCTGAATGGCGATTGCTTACTGCAAAAGAAGACCCTCGCTGAAGCCTTTGTTCCTCGTAGTTTTGAGCGGAAAGGGGCAAAGAACTACGGATATGGATTCCGAATGATGCTGAATGAGGTGAATCAGCCCGAATACATTTATCATTCCGGCTGGTGGAAAGGCTATAATACGATGTTCTGGTTTAGTCCCAAAGATGAGTACGTTATTATCATTCTGGGAAATAAGTACAACAAAACGGTGTACCGCGTAAAAGAGCTTATTGACGTGTTGAACGGAGGAGCCAAAGAAGGAATGACCGATCAGGATGATGAAGCAGAAATATGAGTAGAGCTAACCCTTATTTTGACTTTTCGGCTCATTGCTGACTTCTTAAATCATTTATGCGCTCTACCGTTCTTACTCTGCTTCTAACTACAGTATTTGTACAAACCGCCTTGTCACAGGAAGTTATTAAGCTCTGGCCCGATGGAGCCATACCGAATGCGATTGCTGGTGCAGAAATAACCGAAAAGTCAGAGACGACTGACGGTATATTGCGCATTAGTAACGTATCAGTGCCAACACTCACCGTGTACTTACCCCCGAAGGAAAAGTCTACCGGAGCGGCCGTAATGATTTGCCCCGGTGGTGGCTATTTCATTCTGGCCGCTGGGCATGAAGGGGCCGATGTCGCTCAGTGGCTCAACAACATGGGCGTAGCGGCATTTGTGCTTAAATACCGGTTGCCCAATGAGAAAATCATGACCAACCAGCAGGAGGTTCCGCTCATGGATGCGATGCAGGGCATGAAGTTGATCCGACAGAACGCAGCCCGCTACGGTATCAATGCGGACAAGATTGGCGTAATGGGATTTTCGGCCGGTGGTCACCTCGCTTCTACCCTATCGACACATTACCACCGGGGAGCAAAAGCTGACGAGCAGGCCAGGCCTAACTTCTCTATTTTGCTTTATCCGGTCGTGACCTTTAGCGACAAAGCACATACCGGCTCTCGGGATAAGTTACTGGGTAAGTTAAACACGTCGGCCGACATGATTACGTACTACTCGAATGAGCAGCAGGTAAGTAGTCAAACTCCACCTACTTTTCTGGTTCATTCGGAAGACGATAAAACTGTACCGGTCGAGAATAGCATCATGTACTACCTGGCGTGTTTGAAAAACAACGTACCGGCTGAGATGCATTTGTATCCTACTGGCGGGCACGGCTATGGGCTACGCACAGCGAAGTTCGGTTCTCTTAATACCTGGCCAGAAAGCTGTAAAGCCTGGTTAACCTCTTTAGGGGCGGTGAAGTAAGGATGAGTAACCATTCTGGCCTGTTAAGCGTCTGGAGCCTTATCTGTTCAGGCTCAGCCTTTAAGCGTCATTTTTGAACAAAGTGATAGGATGGCTAGATAATTAATGGGTAGTTCTGGGCGACTTGACAATTGTGTTGCTTTTTATCCTTAGAATTGAGTAACGAAAGGAGTTTTGAACGACCAGTCCGTTTGCCTATCATTCGTTACAATTTACGATGCTCCCTGCTCCCTCAACGCTCAGTGATTCTGCCTTTCTGTTTGAACGTATCATCGCCGATAGCCAGACCGGCGTGGTTATCCTAGAAGCGGTGCGAAATGCCGAAGGAGTTTTCGTTGATTTTAAATTTTTGTTTGTCAACCCTGCTGCTGCAAGCATAGTAGGCCAACCTGCTTCACAACTAGTCGGTAAGAATTATCTGACTGCCGTTCCACAAGTAAAAAGCAGCGGTCTGCTGGACCTGTATCGGCAAGTTCTCAACACGGGCGAACCACTTCACCTCCCAGAGACGTATCGCGATACGGACTGGGTAAGCGGTTGGTTTGATATTCGGGCTGTTCGGGAAGGAAATACGGTTATTGTTACGTTTACAGATATCACTGCGCTTAAACGAGCGGCTATCCAGGCCCAGGAACAAAGCCGCTATCTGGATAGTCTGGTCAATGCATCGCTCGACGCTGTTTATGTACTGGAGGCCGTTCGGGAGCCAGATAATAAAGCTAATAGTCCAATTATAGACTTTAGGTACCGGCAGGTTAACCACAGTTTCGAACAGATGTTCCGGGTAGCCGCCACTGATCTGGTCGGCAGGTTATATCTGGAGTTGTATCCGAGTGTGAAATCTGCTGGTTTGTTTGATGATTTCTGTGCTGTCGTTGAAACTGGGCAACCTTATCATCAGGAATTGTTTTATGATGGAGAAGGTCTGAATGGATGGTATGAGCTGACGGTCGTAAAATTCAACGACGGTTTGGTAGGTACTACCCGCGACATCACTCAATACCGGCAAAACGCCCGGGCGCAGCAACAAAAGTTACTCGCGCTCGTAGAAAATGGCGCTGACTTTATGGCAGTGGCTGACCTCGAAGGACGACTCGTTTATCTGAATCAGACAGGCCGGGAACTCGTAGGGCTTGACCCAAAGCAGGACGTAACGAGTTTACTGGTCGAAAACTTTTATACGTCTGCCCATTTTGCGCACTTAAAAAATCAGATCCTACCGGCCGTCTGGAGCCAGGGGCATTGGAGTGGTAACATTCAATTAAAGCATTTTACTACCCACGAATTGATTCCGTGCCAGGCTAACTTCATTCGAATTGACGATCCCGCTACTGGAAAGCCCATGGCGCGGGGCGTTACACTGAGAGATTTGCGGGCCGAACTGGCGGCTCGACATGCTTTACAGATCAGTGAAGAACGCTTCCGGAATTTTGTCTTGAGTGCTCCAATGCCCATTGGCGTATACATTGGTCGGGACATGGTTGTTCAGCTGGCCAACGAGGCTATTCTGAATGCCTGGGGGAAGGATGCGTCCGTAATTGGTAAAACCTTTCGGGAAGCTCTGCCTGAGCTGGAAGGCCAACCGTTCTATCAACTGCTAGACGATGTTTACACGACGGGCGTTACCTATCGTGCTACGGAAGATCGGGTTGATCTAATGATAAACGGTCGAATGCAAACCTTCTATTTCAACTTTACCTATAAGGCTCTGCGTGATGTTGAAGGAGCAATTTACGGAGTTATCAACACCGGTGTCGATGTAACCGATCTGGTCTTAGCGCGCCAACAACTTAAAGCAGCCGAAGAGAGTTTACGAATGGCTGTAGATCTGGCTGAATTAGGTACCTGGCAGATTTACCCACTTGAGTCAGCCATCACTGTTTCGAACCGAATAAAGCATTGGCTCGGTTACGACCCGGATCAGTCCTTAACGTTAGAAGATATCTTGCAATGCGTTCCTGATAGCTATCTGATTACGGAAGCCGTTACGCGTTCAATGCAGGTAGAGCTAGGCGGAACCCTAGATGTCGAGTACGAATTAGTTAATCAAAAGACGGAGCAAAAGCGTATAATACACTCGCAGGGACGTACTTTCTTTGACGAAGAAGGCGTTGCTTATCTCATCGTTGGAACGTCTCAGGACGTTACAACCCAGCGGCTAACCGAGCAGGAGTTGGAGTGGCAGGTTCAACAACGTACCGAGCAGTTAGAGAGGCTGAATACCGACCTTCGTCGATCCAACGATAACTTACAATCGTTTGCTTACATCGCCAGTCACGATTTGCAGGAGCCACTGCGTAAAATTCAGGCGTTCGGAACGATATTACAGGAACGTTATGCTCCGCAATTGGGCGAACAAGGTGGAAACATGGTATACCGCATGCAGTCGGCTGCCGAGCGAATGTCTCTGCTTATCCGCGATTTACTAACCTTCTCTCGGCTGGGTACTCAACAGGAGCCATTTCGGCCTGTCGATATGCGAAGTTTGTTGGATGAGGTAGTTGAAGATCTCTGGCATCCAGTTAAGCAGACTGGCGCTAAGATTCATGTTGGTGACTTGCCCCAAGTTGCGGGCGTTCGGTCGCAGCTGCGTCAGGTTATGCAGAATCTTATCTCCAATGCGCTCAAATTTCACCAGCCGGGCACTGTGCCCCTGATAACCGTTACTAGTCGTTTGTTGACCGCCGAAGAATTACCCATGTCGTTCTCCCGCCAAGCTATCACTGCGCAATCTTACTGGGTCATCAAGGTGAGTGATAACGGTATTGGGTTCGATGCTACCAAATATGCTGATCGTATTTTTCAGGTGTTTCAACGATTGCATGGTAGAGACCAGTACAGTGGAACCGGTATTGGGCTGGCGGTGGTCAAGAAAGCGATAGAAAATCACGGTGGCACTATCACTGTAGAAAGCCAGGAAGGACAGGGAACGACGTTTACTATCTACTTACCTTCTCAGAACGAATAGCAACGTAAATAAATCACAATCAGACTTAAATAGAACGCTGATGATTATGATAATTATCAGCGTTCTATTTGTAGATTGAACTTTCGTCAGGTGCAGATTTAACGTACCGGTAATGTCAAGGCCAGTAAATTGGTCCCGTAAGACATCCTCCATCATCAATGAAATTTCCTTTTCTTTTTTGGGCACTCGCCATTGCTTCGGCGTTTGTGTTACCTGACATTGACGCCGTCAAGCTCAATCAAATTCAGGTTATCGGGTCACATAACAGTTACAAGCAGGCTATTGAACCCGCTTTGCTTACGAGGCTCAAGCGGGCCGACTCAACAACCATGAGAAGCATTGAGTACAGCCATGTGAGCTTATCCGAACAGCTTAATAAGGGGCTACAAAATCTGGAAATTGACATCTACGCTGACGAGAAAGGCGGCAAATATGCACACCCAAAAGGGCTTGACTGGGCTACCGGTCAAAAGCCTTATGATGTTGAGGGCGTAATGAAACAGCCAGGCTTTAAGGTATTTCACATCCAGGATATAGATTTTCGGAGTAACTGCCCGACGTTCGCAGGTTGTTTACAAGAACTTAAGCAATGGTCAGATGCCCATCCGAATCATTATCCGGTTTTCATTACGATGAATGCCAAAGATGAGGTCATTAAACGCCCTGGTTTCACGGTGCCGGAAAAATTCACAACCCGGACGTTCGATCAACTCGACAGCGTTATCCTGAATGCGTTAGGTCGTACGAAGCTCATAACTCCCGACGATGTGCGAGGGCAAAACCAAACGCTTGAAGGAGCCGTTCGGGCAGGTAACTGGCCAACAGTAAAAGCAGCCAAGGGAAAATTCATGTTTGTGCTCGACGAAACCGGCGAAAAGCGAGCCGCTTACATTGCCGGTCATCCATCCCTGAAAGGTCGTATGTTGTTCGCGAATGCCGAGCCGGGCACGCCAGAAGCCGCCTTTATTATTCTGAATAACCCCATAACCGACGCTGTTAAAATTCAGGAGTTGGTCAAAAAAGGGTACATCGTCCGGACCCGAGCCGACGCGGACACGAAAGAAGCACGTGCTAACGACAAACGAACGTTTGATGCGGCCTGCCAGTCGGGGGCACAGATCATTACGACGGATTATTACGCGCCCAGCACATTTTTTAAGTCCGACTATGTCGTGAGTTTCGACGGTGGCAAGTACCTTCGGCTAAATCCGTCGTTACGTTAGCCATGAAGCCATTCCGTTTTAGAATTGTCTGTTTGTTGCTTGCCGTAAGTCTGTCAGCTGTAGCCCAGCAACGAGCGTATCGTCATCGTTCTGATAAGCAGACGCTCGCTGACAGATCGCCTACGATTATGCCTTATAACCGACTGGCTAAATCGGCCGGGACGGTGCTTACCTATGGCGATCCCCGACAGGAGAATCATACGCTCGATGTCGCCCTGCTGCCGGGTGGTACACAGGCCGTAGTGGAAGATCGGTACGGGATTGCGGTTATTGATCGAGCGAGCCAGAAGATTGTGCATCGGTGGTCCTTCCGCGACCTACCCGATTATAAAGCGCTGATGAGCACCTTCTCCGGTATCGAAGCCTTTGTTTATCAGAACCAAACTTATATTGTCTGGGGGGCCTCGGAGCGAGAAAAGGGCAAATCGGGAGTAATGGTCGCAAAATGGGCGGAAGGTAAAGTTGGCCAGGTCGACATGATACCATTTGGTCCTGTGGCTCCTTCGCCCTTAGCCTTACCCAACGACGTAGCGGTTAGTTTTGAAGGTGACGAATGTTATTTGTATGTCGTTTTAAACGGCAATAATCAGCTAGCAAAGGTCCGGTTTAAGGATCGGTCTGTCGTCTGGACGGTACCAACCGGCGTAGCACCGTTCGGTGTAGCGCTTGTCAATAACAAACTATATGTCAGCAACTGGGGCGGCCCACGAACGGGCGGCCCCCGGCCGGATGGCCCACGAACGGGTAGCGCACAAGGCGAAACAGCGGGTGTGCCTTATGGCGAAGCGTTCATCAATCCCAAAACAGGTGCTACGCGTCAGGGAACAGTATCCGTTTTTAATCCGGCTAACGGACAATCAATTAAGGAAATTGAAGTTGGTCTTCACCCCAATGCGTTAGTAGTTCGCCCGGATAAACGGGCCTTGTACGTAGCTAATGGGAATAGCGACAATATTTCAGTCATTGATCCCGCTACCGATGCCGTAACCGGTCAAATTCCGATTGGCTTGTTTGCTAGTGATTCTACCTTAATTGGCAGCAGCCCCAATGGCTTAGCCATTGATGAAGCAGGCAACACCTTATTCGTGGCCAATGGGCTTGATCATGCGGTTGCCGTGGTTACGCTAGGAGAGAAGCCCACCGTAGCTGGCTATATCCCAACTGAGGCTTATCCGTCGGGTATGTTATGGACTAACAACACGCTGTACGTTACCAATCTGGAAGCACGGGGAGCTCGGGTTGCTAACCAAACCCCTGAGCTAAAGAAGCGCTTTCCGAACATGCCAAAATCGGCTAAAGGCGCGTATAATGCTCATGAGCAGCTGGCTTCGCTGTCAATCATTCCCGTACCAAATCCGGCGCAACTGGCTACGTATACCAAACAGGTGAAAACTATGAACCTGACGTTCCGGCAGCAGCTGAGCAAGTTATTGCCTCGTCCCAATATACGACCAGTGCCAGTGCCCGAGCGGACGGGTGAACCGTCGGTTTTCAAGCACGTAATTTACATTATTAAAGAAAACCGTACCTACGATCAGGTATACGGTGATCTGAAGCAGGGGCGTGGTATGCCTTCGTTATGCATTTACGGCGATAGCATCACGCCTAACCAGCATAAACTTGCCTTAACCTATTCGCTGCTGGATAATTACCATGCCGCAGGGAAATCGTCGGCCGAAGGTCATCAGTGGACGGATGCGGGCATGGTATCTGATTATATTGAAAAGAATGTGCGGGCCTGGTTCCGGAGTTACCCACACCGCCAATACGATGCCATGGTGTACTCGCAACACGGTTTTATCTGGAATCATGCCCTCGACCATGGTAAATCAGTACGTATCTACGGCGAAGCCTGCTTTACCGAATTCGATGAGTCGCTGAAGTGGGCCGACATTTACCAGAAGTACCTTAAGAAGGAGCCGTTCGATTTTAAGAATACAAGCACTATTTCGCGGGTACGCCCGATACTTTCGCAGGACTACCCTGGTTACGACGATCCAAAAATCAACGATCAGTTACGGGCCGACGCGTTTATTCGGGAAATCAAACACTATGAGCAATTACCCGGCGATAGCTTACCCGAATTAATGATCCTTGCTTTGCCAAATGATCACACGGCTGGCACGACCCCCGGCTTTCCAACCCCGCGAGCCATGGTTGCCGACAATGATCTGGCCTTAGGCAAAATCATGGAGGCCTTGACACACAGTCGTTTTTGGGAGTCGACGGTAGTGTTTGTAACGGAAGATGATTCGCAGGGCGGCTGGGATCATATCTCTTCGTACCGAACGGGCGCTTTAGTGCTCAGCCCATACTCAAAACTTGGCCGTACCGTACGAACGAATTATAACCAGATCTCTATGCTCCGAACCATCGAACTTATTCTGGGCTTACCGCCGATGAACCCCATCGACGCAACAGCTTTGCCTATGTTTGATTGCTTTACGAATAAATCGACCGCTACACCTTACACGGTTCTGCCCAATCGCATTCCGCTGGATGAAATGAACAAACCATTGACGTCACTGTCAGGCCCCGCACTAAAATTTGCCAAACTCTCCGCCCGAAATGCCAAAGAAGGTACTGACAAGGGCGACGATGACCAGATGAATCGAATTTTGTGGTTTGCCGCTAAAGGTAAACTACCATACCCAAGCGCTTATGCCAGTGCCGTGAAAAGCGATGATGACGATGGTTAACGTAACGCCAATGTGAAGGAATCAAGCGAGTTTTTATCAAATCATTACGGTTACTCTTTGGGCCAACTAACTGAAGTTGGCCCAATAGTTTTGGGGTGTTGTGCCTAAATCCTCGCAACGCCCCAACGGAATGAAATTGTTTTTACCCCGCCCGCTCCTCTCGGCGGCAGCTCTCACGCTTACCTGGCTACTATCGGGTTGTAGTGCCATCGAACCAGTGGCACCAACCACTACCCCTCAGGCCGTCGAAAATCGGTCGGCCCGTCTGGCGGCTGACCAGGCTAGCCTGGCGCTGCGATGGGCTCCCATTCATTATCAGGATACCGATGTAACCGGCTCACACGGACTAAGCGGTAAAGCCGACTACATCAGCGCCATCAACTTCGATGGTGACTGGATCGCAACCAACAACTGGAACAACATTGTGAACCGCCCGGCAACGGCCCACTGCTATTATTCGGTGGTCGAAACGAGCACCCATTGGTTTATTATTTACGCCTTTTACCACGCCCGCGACTGGACCGACATTGCTTTCCTGTATAACATCGACGAGCACGAAAATGACCTCGAAGGCTTTTTGTCGGTCATCAAAAAAGACGGTAGCCAGTACGGTAGCCTTCAGGCTATTGTAACGGTGGCCCATTCAGATTTCTTCTCGTTCGTGCCCAGTGGTAGCCCCTTGCAGGCCAATGAAGAAAACATTGATGGGACGCTTACCATGGAATTATATAACGGCCAGCTGCGCCCGGCAACGGCTCAGGAAGCGAAAGGACACGGTCTGAAAGCAAACCCGTATTACAAAATAAATGGCGATGGTATCAAGTATCTGCCTTCACTAACGGGTACGTCAGAAGCACCGTCCAACGCTGACGACCGCGATGTTAAGTATAAGCTTGTAGATATTTTTGAGCCGGGTGGTTTATGGGCTCAACGTTTCAACACGAATCTGTTTGTTAGCCCAGACGGAAACTTCAAGAAAAGTGTGGGCGATGGCAGTGCCAATGCTCCCTGGCGATGGGATGATGGAAACGACCGACCAGCTGCCGGTGCCTTGGCCAAAGACCCCGCTGCCTTAATACAGGCTTACTTCAGGAACCTGGGAAGCTTCGACTTACAGTACATCGACAACAAATACCGATAGAATCGCTAAACGGCTGTGGTTACAGAACGCTGATCTATTTAGATCAGCGTTCTGCGTTTTGTGGCGCTCGGCCAAGTGGGCATGCAACCAGTTGGAAGCTGTCTGAATCAATGTCTTAGATCTCTTTGTGGGTTGATAAGCCTCGTACCAGTAAATAGCATAAGAACAGCGCCGTTAACCGGAGGCAGACTTTTACGTTATTATATATAATCTATTGCTTTAATTGGTTAATATTCGGTATTGGAAAAGCCTACTACTGACCATCGTTTACTTAACGTTATTCATAATCACGTATTCAATGAAAATTCTATCTGGATCAGCGGCTTTATGGGGAGCAGCTTTTGCGGTCATGTTAACCGCTTGCGACAAAGAAGACGAGGTGTTTAATGCGCAGGTGCCCGAAACGAACGGCCAGCCCACCACCGCCCAGGTGCAGGGTAATGTGTTTGAACCCGCGCTGGTGCCGGCCACCAACGAGCGAATCGCTCAGCTCAGAGTGCCCGCGGGTTTCAGCATCGGTAAGTTTGCCGATCAGATGGGCAAGCCGCGTATGCTCACCGTGAGTGGGTCGGGCAATGTGTACGTAACTAATCGTGAAGCGGGCACCGTTACGCTACTGCGCGACACGAACGGTGATGGACAGTCGGATCAGAAACAAGTGGTGGCGAACATCAAGAGTGTTCACGGACTGACTATTCATACTAATAAGATGTACCTGGTAGCCATCCGGGAAGTGTATTCGGCTGACATTAACGCGGATGGCACGTTAGCTACGCCCCAACGACTGATTGATAATCTACCCGACGCAGGGCAGCACCCCAACCGCACCATTGCGTTTGGACCCGATGGGTTAATGTACATCACCGTCGGTAGTACCTGTAATGCCTGTGCTGAACCGAACGCCGAAAACGCCACCATCGTGCGAGCTAACGCCGATGGATCAGGACGGAAGATCTACGCCAGCGGATTACGGAACACCATTGGTTTCGGTTGGCATCCCGAAACGAAAGAGCTATACGGTTTCGACCACGGTATTGACTGGCTAGGCGATGAACAACAGCAGGAAGAGCTAAACCTTATCAAGGAAGGCGCCTTTTACGGCTGGCCTTACATCTATGCGGATGGTAAGTATAATCCGCATCCTCGGCCTATGGGCGACAGTACATACGCTCAATACTTGTCTAAAACGACCTTGCCGTCGTTGCTCTACGAAGCGCATGCCGCTCCCTTAGCCATGTTGTTTTACACCCCAAGCAACGCAGCCACCAGCGGTTTCCCCGCCGAATACCAGAACGATGTCTTTGTAACAATGCGTGGTTCATGGAACCGGACACAACCTTCGGGTTATAAGGTCGCTCGGGTTCACTTTGAAGGAGGTAAGCCCGTTCGGTCGGATGATTTCGTGACCGGCTTTCTGGTAGATAATAACCAATCCCAGTTTGGGCGTCCGGTCGGTATCGCGACACTACCCGACGGCTCACTGTTGTTCACCGACGACAACAACGGCGTTATTTACCGGGTGAGCTACAAAAAATAGTAGACAAGCCAGGGGCAGGCTGCTTATCAACTTATGTAGCTATTGTAGGGGGCAGGCTGATCAGCCTGCCCCGTTTTTTGCATGAACAGCCGTGTCGACATAGGAGAAATTTAGCTGTACTACGTACGCTTAGGGATAAAAAGCTCGTTGGCCGATTTCGACTCATGAGGCACTTCTAACACTTCGATGATTAAAACCAGCAGTTCATTCAACTATTGATAGAGACAACCCCGCATCCTCCACAACTTTGTAACACCAAGCCGGACATAACACGGCCTAAAGCACTAAACAACAAGTACTACCAAAAACAAATACTCATGAAAAAGACCATTACACTCGCACTTACCCTCTGCATGGCGGCTCTGTTTGCACCCGCCTTCGCTCAATCGTATCAGAAGTCAGATAACCTGCTCAACGTTGGTGTTGGACTCGGTGCCTACACCGCCGGTGGTATTCCGATAGGTGTTTCGTTCGAGAAAGGAATTACCGAACAGATCAGTGTGGGTGGTTTTGCCGACTTTGCCCGGTATGGTTATAGCTCAGGCGGCTACAAGTGGAACTACACGTTCATTTACGCTGGTGCACGGGGTTCTTACCACCTCGGCGAATTGTTGAGCCTGGCCAACGACAAACTCGATCCTTACGCTGGCGTATCATTGGGATTCCGCCACGCCAGTTACAGCGACAACACGGGTTATAGCGGTGAATATTACAACCCGTATAACAGTGGCCTCTTCCTGGGTATTCACGTGGGCGGCCGCTACCAGTTCTCCGATAAACTTGGCGTGTTTGCCGAAGCTGGCTACGGCGTTTCAGCGCTTAAGCTCGGCCTTACGGCGAAATTCTAATAAAGATTTTGGACATAGAAGTTAGGTTAGGGAAGTAAACTGCCCGGCGATGTTATTGCCGGGCAGTTTTTTGTCCCACAATTCATCCGCCGTTTTTGCCAACTCATGCAGCGTATCAAACACTTGAGCCAAACCTGGCACGGGTTTTTATGAACTTGCTACTATTTTCGGATATTAGCCGACATGACTTCATTCTATACCACACCGTCCATTAAAAGTCGTTCCAGTTTTCGCTTAAACGTGAAACCGAAGCATGAGTTGCCAGCAAGGCGAGAGCAAGTACTGGTGCTGCCTTGGCCGGTTGAAGAAGCAGGGCCGTTACGATCAACCCATCATACGCTATGAAGCCTTATTACGAGACCCGTTTGCGTATTGTTGGACCACTGGTGCTATACGCCTTCGGGACAATCTTCTTTCGACTGAACGTTTATTTCAGCGAAGATCTAAACATGATTCTCCGGTACGAGTGGATTGGCATATCGGCTGGCTACATCTGCTGGAACCTGACGCGCTGGGTGGTTCTACTTATTCAACGGCGAAACCCCGGCTTAGGCCAGACTAAGAAACGGTTGCTCTGGTTAGCGGCCGTTTATCCGTTCCTCGTAAATATCGGTGTGTTCATTCGGCTTGTTGCTCATTCATGGTTGTCCGGCAAACTGTTTTATTGGCCTGGCTTGTTCGACTACGCTACCACGACGGGCATTCAGTTGTTTTATCATTCAATTTATATTGCTATTTATGAAGGTATTTACCTCTATCGGCAGTGGCAACAGACGAATGCTGAAAAGGAAGCTTTATTGAAGGTGCAATGGCAGGGGCAGTTTGAAAGTCTGAAGAATCAGGTAAATCCGCATTTTTTGTTCAACAGTCTCAATTCACTTTCTTCGCTGATCAGTGACGAACCGGCCAAAGCCGAACGATTCGTGGACGAGATGGCCAAAGTGTATCGCTATTTGCTGCGATCCAACGAGGGTGAATTAACTACGTTGAAGACGGAGCTGGGGTTCATCAGCTCATACACGCATTTGCTCAAAACGCGCTATGGCAAAGGCATCTCGGTAACGGTTGATGTTGAAGCCGTAGAAGATACGTGCTACTTGCCACCCTTAACCCTGCAAATGCTGGTCGAAAACGCAGTGAAGCATAATACTATTCTAAATCATAAGCCTTTAACGATTGAGATTAAAGCAATGCCTTCCGTTCATCAGCACGTTGGTCAGTTGATGGTCCGTAATAATTTGCAGAAGCGAACCATCCGCACCGGGTCTAACCAGGTAGGTTTGTCGAACATTGCGGCTAAATACCAAATGCTTAGCAAACAGGATATTGTTGTTGAAGACGATGGCCAGTACTTCACGGTGCTATTGCCCTTGTTGTCAGAGACTCAACTCATAAAAGCGGTATGAAGTTAGTTGTTCGCCACTGGTTTCGGCAACTAGCCGCCGTTCGCTCTGGCAAAACCATTCGGGTAGCGTCTAATCAGATCGGACTAACTGACGTTATCGCAAAGTACCGATTATTAGCCCAATCTGAACCAGTTATCAGCGATGATAACGGCTATTTTACCGTAGTTTTACCCTTGTTATCACCTGTGAGTTTATGAACGTATTGATTGTTGAAGATGAAGATTTGGCCGTTCGCAAATTGCAAAAACTAGTGCGCGAAGTGGACCCTACCTTGTCACTTGTGGGAGTCACGGCCAGCATTGAAGATACAGTGGAGTGGATGCAGCACAACCCGTCTCCAGATCTGATTTTTATGGACATTGAACTGGCCGACGGACAAAGCTTTGAAATTTTCGAGCGAACCGAAGTGCGCAGTACGGTGATCTTTACCACCTCTTACGATGAGTATGCTTTGCAGGCCTTCAAGGTCAACAGCATTGATTACTTGCTCAAGCCAATTCAGAAAGAGGATTTGCAGCGCAGCCTGAAAAAATTTCATGATCTGCATCCTGCCAGGCAATCCGATGAACAGGCCGGTGGCGGGCAACCGTTCAACCTGGATAAGCTCCTGCGTGAGTTGCAGCTTCAGCAGCAGCCTAAAGACTACCGGAAGCGGTTTCTGGTTCGTCAGGGCCAGCGGCTGTTGTCGGTCGAAACGAGCGAGATTGCCTACTTCTATACCGATGAGCGCTTTAGCTTTTTCCGTACGCATACCAACCAGAAATTTCTGGTTGACTACACACTCGACGAACTGGCCGATGCCCTCGACCCGGCCGATTTTTATCGCATCAACCGGGGCGTAATCGTTACCCATCGTTCAGTAGTGCAGATCCAGCCTTACTTTGGTAACCGCCTGGCACTGACGATGCAACCTGTTTTTGATAAAGAAGCCATCGTCAGCCGAGAAAAAGTAAGCGAGTTTAAAAAGTGGATGGGCAAGTAAGATCAGGTAAATAAGCCTTACGATGGGTTACTCTAAGCCAGAAATAACGAGTGTGCCCTTTTTTATTTTGTCAAATGCTCTTTGGGGAGGCAAATAGACTAGCACTAAAAAAGATTACCGGTACGGGTATTACTCCGTACCGGCAGATAAATTAACTCAAGCGCTCCCATCTTGTTTACCAACCTGGATTCTGCTTGGTGGCTGGCATTTTGCGGATCTCCGGATCAGGCAGGGGATTCAGATACTGCTCTGAAGAATTCTTCTTCCGAAATGTTCCAGCCCGCTGATACGGCCGGGAACAAGCCAAATCGGTTACCGCCCACAAAGCGGTCGGAGCCGCTACCCGCGTTGGACGTATTCACCTGGCCGAAGTTGCCATACAGGTCGAGCCGGAGGTCAAGCCCTTTGGTCACGCTCATGTCTAAGTTAGACCGATAGTTGTAGCGCTGCTGGTAATAATTGTTGCCAACGCCCTGGCCCTTGCTGTAGTCTTTGAGCAGACCGTTCTGGTTGAGATACCCCCTGAAAGTGGTATGTTAACAGAAAGCTGTTTGAGCACTTCATGCGAAACATAGGTAGTTTTAACCAAAATATTGGTTCTTGATTTGAGCCCAGAATACTTAATTAAAGCAGTACCCAACGGAACTGTTTGGAGTAAATCGTAAATCAATTTTCGCAGACCATCAGCGTACTTATTGAGCCCATTGCTACGTATACTGCCTCATCAAACCGCTATTTTTAATCAGTAAGCTTAAGCCTAAGTATGAGTCGTTGTTTAGTAGCCTACAGCTACTAGGCACGAAGAATACTGGTTTCACTGGAGTTGTTTGGCTAGATAAAGAATCAATTTTGGCAGTTATTTATGCGTCCGCCAATTGTTGCTTGACAACCGCAATACCACGCTTTACCTCACTATCAAAATCGGTCCAGTTGCATTCCAGCGATAAGCCTCCCTGGTAGTTTATTTGTTTTAGAGCCCGGAAATAAGGTTTGAAATCATCACCTTTCACACCAGGAGGAGTACGGCTTTGTTTTTCTGCCAGGTGGCAATGCACGATGTACTGACCGTACTTGACGATCTCCTCCGGTTTTTCGTCCTCTTTGAGCATATGATAGATATCGCACTGCAACCGGAACCAGGGGTTGTTTACGGCCTGAATGATTTCTACACCTTCGGCCAAACTGTTAATGAAATTTGTTTCACCCCGGTTAAGCGGCTCAACGGCCAGCGTAACGCCATGTTTCTCGGCTAAGGGAGCCATCTTTTTGCAAAGAGCAATGTGTTGAGCTTTAGCAGTGGCCCGGTCGAAACTATTCGGAATAGCCCGCGAACCGCCACTTCCGAATACAATGTTTTTCGAACCGCATTCTTTAGCCCGCTTAAGGGCTAGGTCGGCTCGCTGTAAGATGGCCTCGTGGTGAGTGTCCGGTCCTACTGACTTCAAGCTCCCCGGGAAAAAATAGATGTAAGACCGAACCGGGAGACCTTCAGTTTTCTGGGCCAGTTTATTTTTCTCGTATTGCGCATCGCCCTGGTCCGGTATCAGAAATCGGCCTACGCTCTCCTCGACGAAGGAATACCCTAACCCCTTCAATAACCCAGCTTTGTCGTAGGACGTACAGACCCCCAATGGCAGTGAAAGCTGGGCAGTGTTCGTATTTAGGCTAATATGTTCAGCCATTGCATTGACTCCGGCTATCCCGGCCATCATGCCAGTGGCACACTTTACGAAATTTCTTCTTTTCATTTTATAGAAATAAACAATGCTTAATTGAAGGAACGATCTGCAACCAGAGAAGCCGTTGTTAGATAGAAGGCATTCCCTCTTATTATTTTGTTGGCTCAATTCGGGCCGCCCAACCACCACCGGGAGCGAGGTGTATAGGAAGCTTCTGACCGGATGAAATTTTCGTGACCTCCTTTTTGTAATCGGTTCCGTCACGGTCGGCATTGATACCATCCCGGAATACTTCAACTTGATAATTTCCGGCTGGCAGAAAGGAAAAATCCAGGGTCAGGTCCCGCGCCGTCCAGTTAGTCATAGCGCCCACAAACCAGGAATCGCCTTTCTTACGGGCTAGGGCAGCGTATTCGCCGACTTTCCCATCCAGCGGTACGGTTTCATCAAACGCAGCCGGGATTTTGGTCATAAAATCGGTGCATTCCTGCTCCTTAATGTACGTTGTCGGGCTATCTGAAAGCATCTGGAAAGGCGCTTCAAACACCACAAATTGGGCCAGTTGATTGCTACGCGTGCCCTTAGCCAGGGGTAAATTGTTAATGGGTCGAAAATTGGCCTGGTTTACGTTTCGAAATGCCCCCGACGTATAATCCATCGGTCCCGCCATCATGCGGATATAGGGAATACTCACCGTATAGCGGGGCTGATCCTCGTTGGCCCACTTGAAGTTTTCCAGACCCTTCACTCCTTCGTAACCAATGACGTTGGGATAGGTCCGCTGGAGTCCGGTCGGTTTGAACACGCCGTGGTAATCGACCATCAGCTTGTTGTCAGCCGCGGCTTTGGCGATATCGTACAGCGATTTGACGGCTACCTGATCATCCCGGTCGATGAAATCAATCTTAAAGCCTTTAACGCCCATCTTCGCGTAGTGCGGAAACGCTTTGTCCATCTGCTGGGTAATGGTGTACCAATAAGCCCAGACCACAACCCCTACGTTTTTCTGCTTGCCATGGTCTACAATCTCCTGGAGGTTCAGGGCGGGATTAATCGTTAAAAGGTCCGCCCGATCCGACCAGCCGGCGTCGATGACGATGTACTTTACCCCATTCTTGGCGGCAAAGTCAATGTAGTACTTATAGGTTTCGGTGTTGTTGCCCGCTTTGAAATCGACGTGCGAAATGGTTCGGCTACTCCACCAGTCCCAGGTAGACTGCCCGGCCTGAATCCACGAAACATCCGTAATCCGTGATGGTGAGGCCAGTTTCTGAACAATATCGTTGTTGAGCAAGTCTTTGTCCTGCTCGCTAATCGCAATAGCCCGCCAAGGGAAAGAGCGGGTGCCTGCAGTTTTGGCGATGTACTCAGCCCGTTTAGTGGGAATAAAGTTCATGTTCCCGGAGCCACCTAACTGGGCTTCCAGCGGGTAAGGTGCGTAAACGCTTTTGAAGCCTTTCTGCGTCTCATTCAGGTTCACGTACATGCCGGGGTAATCTTCCAGATCGGCCTCCAGCAATACCACTTTCTTGTTCTGCCCTACATCGACCAGCAGGGGCAGAAAAGCCAGGGAATCTTTCGGAAATTGAGACAGATTGATTTCGTGATACAGGGCTTCAAACGAGGAGTTAAAATTCTGTCCGCCCCGGTAATCCCATTGAATCGGAATAAAAGCTTTGTGGTCGTCGGTAAAATTGAACGTTGCTTCTTCGTTTTTAATGATCAATTCACCTTTTTTCTTGGTGGTAAACCGGTACGCTACGGCATCATTATAAACTCGGAAGATGACGCCATAATCGCCCTTACAATTCAGAGTAAGTTGGTGATATTGATCCGGAATGCGAGCCTTCTTATAGTTGATGGCCGTGATGGTCGCATTAATCTTGTCGACTTTTGAGTTGGTGACTTTTGGCTGGCTGCCCAAAACAGATCCATCTTCTAATTGCAAGGAAAGAACAGATGGCGTAAGGATTTGCTGTCCCTTGTGTGAAACCGACCATTGCAATTTATCGGTAGCAGAAACATGAAGAGTAATATTCCCATCCGGCGATTTCAGGTCAAACTCTTTTGACTTCTGCGCATTGAGGAGCGTACTCGTGAAAACAAGTAAAAAAGCTAATAATGCCCACTTTCTTTTTGTCATGATAAAATAGTTGTAGAGGGTAAGATGGTTTATTGTCAGTGTCATAGATAAGATGCATTACTGGTTTTTCTGGGACCGAAAATCAAAATAGAGCACGCCACTAAACGTGTCTAAGCCGCCATTGGCAAATGTCAGGTTGTTCTGGCTTTGTGGACCGAGGGTTTCTTTTTTCTGGGTTTTGGTGCCCACGGCCGGAATACCGTGCAGAAACGAAATGCCGCCCGACGCCGGATAGGTCGCCACCGACTGCGTACGGGCAGCCGCCTTCGGAACGGTCGGGTTGAGTAAATGCAGGAATAAATTATCGGTGGTTGTAAAGACCCGAATGTTGCCTTCTTTGGTTTGCAGGGTGCCGCCGTAAAACTGGCTGTAGTAGCCTTTGAACTCTGGATATTCCCAGCGCTCGCCCGTTACAGCGTCGTTGTACGTCTTCTGCCACTGATCCAGCGTGCCCCCTTTGAGCCGGTTTTTGTACACGCGGTAGGGGCCGTTGGCCAGCAATTGAATCCCGTTCACCTGTGCTTCGGGGTACGCGAAATTGACGCCCAGGAGCTCCTGTTCGTTTTCAGGTCGGTATTGATACCGGAGTTCAAGCCAACCGGACGGATGCATTGTCCAGGTGGCCCGGAAGCGGTTCTTGCCTTCGTACCGGCTTTCGACCACGTGCGTTCCCAACGTATCATAGTGGCGCATAGACGCAAAGGTGGCCTCTCCACCCAGCAGTACCGGACCGTTAGCCAGCGAGAACGTACGGTCGCGGTGTTGGGCGCTCAGGAGCAGGCCCGTTTTCTTGTCCAGCGTCACCGCTACCTCATTGGCCGTCATCGTGAGCTGATCGTTTTCGTCGCGGACGGCTATTGAACCCGTGCCTTTTTCTACAACGCGCTTGGTTACCTGATCTGGGCTTGTAATCGGCCAGGACCAGGTGCAGATGTCGCGGCCGTACTGGTCTTTCGCGCTGACGTAGAGCACGTCGTACTGCCGCCAGGTGGCCGGTAATGCTAGTTTCAACGAGCCTTTCTGACCAGGTTCCACGCTCGGGGCGGTGGCTTGTCCGGCCAGGGCTTGTGGCGCAGTACCCAAGGCGCCCGAAAACTTCTTCAACTGCCAGCTAAACCGACACCGGTTCAGGTTGGTGAAATGATAGCGGTTCTCGATTGTAAACTGGCCGGTAAAGGCCTCGCTGACGAATTGTTTGTCAAACCCGATGGGTGCCCAGACTTCCCGAATAGTATAAAAACTGCCTTCCTTCTCCCGGTAGGGCCCTAGTATGCCATCAGCGGCCGAGTTACCTTTGGTGTCGAGTTCACCGTTCTTGTCGGTTCGCACGATGGCCTGATCGCAGAAATCCCACAAGAATCCACCTGCCGACAAGGGATTACTCATCATTAAATTCCAGAAATCGTCTAGCCCCGCGCCGTGGCCCCCGTCGTATAAGCCGTGCAGAAACTCCGTGGGAAAGAATACCTCGTTACCGTTGAA
This sequence comes from Spirosoma soli, assembly GCF_042684525.1. Lineage (NCBI taxonomy): Bacteria > Pseudomonadati > Bacteroidota > Cytophagia > Cytophagales > Cytophagaceae > Spirosoma > Spirosoma soli. The sequence goes on from NZ_JBHULN010000006.1 coordinate 107,976, forward strand.
AAAAGTGTTCAAGCCATAGTTATAGCCGATGTAATGCTTGGTGTTCATGCCATTGACCAGACTCCAGGGGTGAATGACGGGCCGTTTCTGGATGTCGTAGCGCGGGTAATCGGGGAGCAGATCAAAATTAAAACCGCCTTCGTTGCCGTTGGCCCACATGACCACGCTCGGGTGGTTGATATCGCGTAGGATGAGTTCTTTGACCAGCTTACGACCAACCGGCGTATCGTAGGGCGGGTACTGCCAGCCCGTCAATTCGTCGATCACGAACAGGCCCAGCGAGTCGCACACCTCCAGAAAGTGCTTATCAGGCGGGTAGTGCGAACTGCGCACGGCATTCATGTTCATATCTTTAATCAAATTCGCATCCTGAATGCTGACTTTGCGATTGGTCGTTCGGCCGCTGGTGGGCCAGAAAGCCCCCCGATTCACGCCTTTGAACCGGATCTTCTGGCCATTGACGTAAAAGCCGTCGTGCCGACGTAGTTCAACGGTACGGAACCCAATCGTTTCTGTTACGGTGTGAAGCAGGGTTGCGCCTTGTTTGAGTTGCACTGCCACCCGGTAGCGGTTCGGGAACTCCGACGACCATAACGCTGGTTGGCTGACCTGACCCTTTAGCCGAACCACAGAATCACCGGGCTGCACGGTAGCCGAGAAGGGGTTGCCGAAGGGTTTACCATCCAGCGTGGTCACCTGCGCGATGACGGTAGATCGCCCTTTGAGTGCTCCCGGAAACGCATCGATGCTCACGGAACCATCCGCCTTGGCGTCGATAGCGATGCGATCAAGGTACTGAGCGGGGTAAGCTTCTAAAAAGACCGGCCGAAAAATGCCACCGAACACCCAGAAATCGGCCGTGCGCTCGGCTTCGTTGACGGTTTGATTCGCCGATACTTTGTTTACCTTCACTTCCAGCAGGTTCGGTTGGCCGACCTTCAGCAAGGGCGTAATGTTGTAGCGGAAGCGATAAAAAGCGCCCTGGTGAATCGGCCCCGCCAGTTGCCCATTAATCTTAACCTCGGTGTCGGTCATTGACCCGTCGAAAACGATAAACACGGGGCGGTTTTGCCAGCTTGCCGGTACCGTGAACGAGTGCCGATACAGACCGGCTTCGTCGCGGTCTTCCTTTTCGTACCCGTAGGTGTAATTGCCAAAGCCGTGAAATTCCCAGTTCGACGGTACCGGGATGGTAGTCCATTGGCCGCTGTTTCGGCCGCGGGTGCATTGAAATTCCCAGTTTATAGTATTGTCATTGCCCGTGCCGGACAGGTATTTAATTTCGGTTTTTTGCGCCACCACCTGGTGAGCCAATAGCAGTAAGAGAGACAAAAAACGCGAGCAAGAACGCATAGAAAATAAGAGACAATTAAGAAAAATGAGTAAAAACAAGTCCTTTCCTCCACGGAGAGACTTAGCTTCTATAGATGAATTAACAGGTGATTATTTCCAGGCTGGATTCTGGGTGATGTTCGGATTTGTATTCAATTCGCCCTGGGGAATCGGGAAATACGCGTGTCGTTGCAGGTTAAAAAACTCGCGCCCCTCCTTATCGCTGTTCTTGATTTCCTGTTCGAGCAAACCCCACCGGCGAAGATCATAGAACCGCTGCCCTTCGCGGAAGAACTCGACCATCCGCTGGTGACGAAGTTCGGCCATGAGCTGGTCTTGCGTGTAACCCGTTGGCAAATCGGCCAGTTTCGCCCGTTGTCGGATGCGGTTGATTAGCGGATACGCTTCGGTCGTTTTGCCCTGCATGATCAATGTCTCGGCATACAGCAGAAGAATATCGGCGTAGCGCAGGGTTTTCTCATTGATCTCCGACACCTTGACCCCTTCATCGACATCCCGGAAATTCTGGTACTTTTTAATCCGAGATAGTTTGCCAAATACTACAGTAAACTGGCTATAGGGCTTCCGGTAGAACGTAGCGCCGGGGTAGTCCCATATTAACGATGCGTACATGCGCGGGTCAACGTCACCGGTCATGGTTTTTTCCTTCTGAAATTCGGTAAACATTTTGTTGGTTGGGTACGCCTGGAACCAGCCCGCCACTTCCGTTGGGGCAAAAGCCTGCGCCGTGGTTGACCCCTGAGTTTCAATCGCGTTTTCGGTTCCCGACAGATCCTGACCACCCACGTTCTGGTTCTGCACCTCGAACAGCGATTCAACGTTGTTGTCTTTCTCTTTCAGGAAGTTATCTTCGTAATTAGCCAGCAGATCGTAGGTAAACGGAGCCTGCGCTTGCCCCGTTGGCTGAGCCAGTAACTTAAATTCAGCTTCGGCCTCAGCCCATTTCTTCTGATAGACGTAGGATTTAGCCAGATAACCAATGGCGGCTCCTTTGGTCGCCCGCCCAACCCACTGGGCCGGGTAAGAAACGGGCAGATTAGCTTTGGCTTCCTGTAAATCACTGACAACCTGTGCCCATACCTGCTCTTCCGGCGATTGTTGCGGGAAGTACGCGGTCCGGTCCTGCGGAACTTTTGTGATGATCGGGACAGCCCCAAAGTTGGTCACTAAGAGATGGTAGTTGAGCGCCCGCAGAAATTTAGCTTCGGCCACGTACTGCTTTTTCAGCTCATCAGAAATCTGGGCGTTCGGGGTGTTTTCAATAATCTGGTTGGCCCGGAAAATGCCCGTATAACAACCCGCGAAAATGTCGGCCGGAACGCTCGTCGTAGGCGTGTTCGAGAACGTCGTGAGCTGGTACATATCCTTCGAATCGTTCCGGATAAAAAAGTCATCGCCCCGGCCGTTGACCATCTGAACGCCTTTGTAGCCCCAATAGCCCCGAAACGGTGTCCGCAGTACTTTGTAAGTAGCCGCCAGTCCGGACAATACGTCGTTTTCGGTTTTCCAATAGTTTTCCTGCGTAATAACGTTCGGGTTCACCTGCGTTAGCTCCTTGGTGCAGGCCAGGAAGGAGCCCGACAAGAGTAGCGTTAGGATATATCGTTGCATAATGGGTGCGGGTTTAGGGTCAGAAAGTAAGTTGTAGGCCAGCCAGCGAAGTGCGGGCCAACGGATAGGCGACATGACCAAAGTCAACACCCCGGTCGAGCACCGAGCCACCTCGTCCTATGTCCGGGTTATGCCCTTTATAGCTGCTGACGGTAAACAGATTATCGACGCTCAGGTACACGCGGCAACTCGAAATTTTAGCCGATTTCATCAACGTTTGCGGCAGCGTATAGCCGATTTGCAACGTCTTAAACCGCAGATACGAGCCGTCTTCGAGGAAGCGGTCCGATGTTTGCGAGTTCAGGTTTGGATCGTTGATAACGGCCCGGGGCATATCCGACTGGTTCTGTGGAGTCCAGGCGTTCAGCGTCGACCTGGCGTAGTTCATCTCGATGTTCATCCCCTCCAGATCCTGACGCAGGCCGTTGTAGATCTTGTTGCCATACGTGCCTTGCAGGAACAGGTTCAGATCAAAGCCTTTCCAGGCTGCGTTCCCCCCAAAACCAAACGAAAACTTGGGCGTTGGGCTACCCAAGTATTGCCGGTCGTTCTGATCAATTTTGCCGTCGTTATTGTAATCCACGAACCGGACATCGCCGGGTTTCGCCAGGGGTTGAATCAGACGCCCCTCTTTGGCATAGGCGTTAATCTCATCCTGGGTATTGAAAATACCGGCCGTTTTGATCAAATAGAACGCCCCCACCGGATAGCCCGCCTGCGTCACCGTAGCCGATCCCCCCGTGTGCGTCGGTATCCCCCCGAAGATTTGCTGTGTGCCCGTTCCTAATTTGTCGACCGTGTTGTCGATCGCGGTAAACGTGCCGGTGAGCTGATACCTAAAGTCTTTTGCAGTGCCGCTGTAATTCAGGGCTAACTCAACACCCCGGTTTGTGATCTGACCCGCATTGACAAAAGGGCTGTTGGCGTTGGCTCCCGTCGATAGCGGAATCGGCACCTGCAATAGAATGTCCAAATTACGCCGGACGAAATAATCAGCCGTTAGGGTCAGTTTGTTCGCGAAAAATCCCCAGTCCATCCCCATATCGAACGTTTTCGACGTTTCCCACTTGATGTTGGGCGTCGCAAAGGCCGTCTGGATAGCTCCTGACCATAGGTGCTGGTCCTGCCCAATCACGTAGTTGGTATTTAGGTTAATGGCCGGGCTATAGCGATAATCCGCAATTTCCTGGTTACCCAGTATGCCGTAACTGCTCCGAATTTTCAGGCTGGAAACCACGGACCGCAGCGGCTCGAAGAATTTCTCGTTGGATGCGTTCCAGGCCAGCGCCACCGAAGGGAAGTTACCGTACTTATAGGCTGGACCAAACCGCGACGATCCGTCCCGACGAAACGTACCGGTGAACACGTACCGATCATCGTAGGAATACACCAACCGCCCGAGATACGACAGCAGTGCACTTTCCAGCTGACTGCTGCCAGCGGCTATGTTCGTCGTCCCGGCGTCCAGCACTTCTACGCCCATGGGCATACCGCTTTTGGAACCACTCAGTCCCCGGTATCGCCCGTTCTGAAAGGTGTAGCCAGCCAGCGCCTGTACCGAACTCTTGCCAAATGTTTTGGTGTACGTCAGTGTGTGTTCCTGCAGAAAAAAGTTTGCTTCGTCCCGGTTTTCGCTTAAGTCAGCGTCCTGATTGATGAACAATGCCCCCACCGCATAGGGGTAGGTGTACGTGTAGGTGTAGCCGAACCGGTTCGTATAGCCTAAGTTGAAGCGGTAATTCAGGCCGTTGACGATAGACACATCAGCAAAGGCATTGATAATGGCCGTCGTTGACGTGTACTCTGGGATTTCCAGATTCAGTTGCGCCACCGGGTTGGCCACGTTGACGACCGGACCATAAGCGCCACCGTAACCACCCACTGCCCTGGGATCATAAACGTTGAACACCGGAATCATCTTGACGGCCGAGCCGACCGGATTACCACCCTGACCACCCCAGCCACCGGCCATGTTCCGCCATTGCTCCCGGGTCAGAATAATGGTTTCGCCAATCTTAACCCGCCCCTTGGTGAAATCCGATTTGATACGAAGGTTGTAGCGGTCATAATTGGTTTTTTTAACGATGCCTTGTTGGCCAAGATAGCCACCGGATACGCTATAGGTGTTATTCTCACCACCACCGCTCGCGCTGAGCACGTAGTTCTGCATCGGAGCGACCTGGTAAATTTCTTTTTGATAATCGGTACCCGCGCCCAGCGATTCTGGATTTTTGGCAATATCCAAACGGGCCAGACCAGCCGCATCGTGGGCCGCATTATTGACGGTCGCCCACTCCTGGGCGTTGAGCACGTCTAATTTTCTGGCGACATTCTGCACGCCATAATACGCGTTGAACTCCACTCGGTTTTCGCCTTTCCGACCCGATTTGGTCGTGACCAGCACCACACCGTTGGCGGCCCGCGATCCGTAGATAGCAGCCGCCGATGCATCCTTCAGGATGTCCATGGAGGCAATATCGGTTGGGTTAAGGTTATTGATATTGTCGACCTGTACGCCATCGACGATGTAGAGCGGATTGTTGTTGTTCAGCGATCCCGTTCCCCGAATGAGGATGCGTACACCCGAGCCGGGGCTGCCCCCCGCCGATTCAATCTGCACACCCGCCACCCGCCCCTGGAGTGACTTTTGCACCGTGCTGGCTCCCTGCGTGATGATGTCGTCGGCTTTGATGGACGAAATAGCACCGGTTACGTCTTGTCGGCGTTGGGTGCCGTACCCGACCACGACGATTTCCTGGAGATTATTGGTGCCTGATATCATCTGCACATCCAGCGTCGAGCGGTTACCCAGGGAAATTTCCTGCTTTTCGTATCCTAGAAAAGAAAACGCCAGGACCACGTCGCCATCCGGAGCCCGCAGCGAGTACTTTCCCGCAGCGTCACTGCTCGTGCCTCGATTGGTGCCTTTCACCACTACGCTCACGCCCGGCAGACCTTCTCCTTTTTCGTCTGTAACCATACCCGTTACCTGTCGCTCAACGATTGCTTCGTGTTTAGACAGTGTCGCCAATCCGTCTTTTGCATCGGCTAACCCCACCGCTTCGGTCCGGTTCAGCATAATCAGGTTTTCCGACACTTCATAGCTAATACCCAGTGGTTTAAACACCCGGTTAAGTAGATTAGACAGTGGTTCGTTCTGTGCGCTAATTGTAATGAGTCGGCGTGCCTGAATCATTCGGGAGCTAAACACAAATCGAACGCCCGCTTGCTTTTCAATCGCATGAAGCACCGCGCGCATTTCTTTGGTCTGATGCGGCAAGGTTATCTTCTGGTCCAGAAGCGTCTGCGCCCTTCCATCGATGGCATAGGTCGCTCCGACGAACAAAACAGCCGTGACCAACTGAAAAAACGTGATTTTCATAGCCTTATAGAGGGCTTTTCTAGAGGGTAAGGGTTTTTCCATACCTTCGGTATGTTTTGTTGGATTAGGAATATTGGGCAAAACACCCCGTCGTCTCGCTGGAGATATAGTTAGGCAGCCACCAAACTATCGGGGAATCCGGGAGGCCAACGATGTTCCAGCACCGTCGGCCTCTATTCTATAATTGGCAATTGGTCCGTTTCAGCTGTTACATACGCAAATGGGTTAGCTTTCGGGGAGTCAAACTTATTGGCATCCCTTGCTCTTAATGACAATCTGGCCATCGACGACCTCGTAGCTGGCTTCAATTACTTTACAAATGGCGTCCAGCTTGGCAAATAAAGGCTGGGTGGTTAACGTCGCAGTCAGCGGACATTTGGCCAGGACTTTTTCGTCAAATTGAATATCGACCCCGTAGGTTGCGGCCAGTGTTTTAAACACTTCGCTGGCGGGCGTATCGTCAAACGCAAACGTTGCGTTGCTAAGGTCTGGAGCCATAACGTCTGACTTGTTAACTAAAGATTGGCTCATTCGCTCCTCCTCCCGGGCATACACGATCCGCTGATTAGGCGTTACCACGACTCCTGTCAGGTTTTGACCGCTGACTTTTGGGCCACTCTCCGGATCAGCCTGGGCAAACACCGACACCCGGCCTGTTTTTACTTCGACCAGTATTTGAGGGTCCGTATCGCGGGCGCGCACCACAAAGCTGGTACCCAGCACTTTGGTCAATAACTCATTGGCGTACACCAGGAAGGGCTTCTCAGGATTCTTGGTTACCTCGAAGAATGCCTCACCCGTTACGTATACCTCCCGGCGGGCAGTGGAGAAAGTAGGCGCGTAGCTCACCCGACTGCCCGGCTGCAACATCACCAGCGTTCCATCGCTTAGTTTGACCGGCATAGCTTTGCTGGTGGCGTTCACGGTTTCAACTAGTTTCTGAGATTGGTTAGCAACAAGTTGCTCGTAGCTTATCGTCTTCCTGTTTGCCAAACCAACCAACGACTGCTGCTTTACCCAGAGCCACCCGGCCAGACTAACAATAACGAGAATGGAAGCCGCCACGCGCAGCCATGTCCGGCGGTAGAGCGGAACGACCGGTGTATTATCCTCTTTAGTTTCTGGGTTAGCCACTGGATGATCGGGTAAACGATCCATCGTTTGCTGAACAGCGCGTTGAACTTCCAGATCAGTAAGAAGTAGCTCGTGGGGTGTAACTGCCTGCACTAATCGCCTGGCTTCGTCAACATGGACGACTTTTTCGGGGTGTTCTGTCAGCCAGTCTTGCCAGAAGCGTTCGTCGTCGGGTGTGGGAGCAAGCACCCACCGGCGAAAGGCGTCATCCCAAAAGAAATCTTCCGGCAAGTAGTCTTTGTACGTATTCATATCAGATTCGGCAGCTCTACATTATGCGATAGACGAAAAAGCCGCTCTGATACCAATAATTTTTCTACTTTTTTGAAAAAACTATAAATTACTTCTGCTTGTGGAGACGACGACGTTAAAAGAGGAGGCAATTTGACAGGAGCAGTATGATTACTTTTATCGTCCAATGCTGCCGTAACTGCTTAAGAGCTAGTTGGATAAGATTAGATACCGTTTGAGGGGCGACGTTCATGACCTCGGCAATATCATTGCGGTCCATCTCCTGAAAAAATTTCAGGTAAATCACTTCTTTTTGCCGGTGTGGCAGTAAGTCGATGAAGTGAGTGAGCTGTCTTGCCCGCTCGCGCGATGATTCCTGTTCAATGAGGGTCTCTTCTACGGAAAATTCTAGTATGAAAGCCTCAGTCGCGTTGCTCACTTGATTGGTTGTGCACTCGTCAACGAACGGCACTATTGGTAAACTGCGGTGCATGTGCCGACGCAGCGACGCCATCAGGTAGGGCTTTAGGGCAATGTCGGTATTCAGTGATGTCCGATGCTCCCACAAATAAAGAAACAGGTCCTGTATGCAGTCTTTAACAAACTCCGGGTCTTTTGAGAACTTACTACCGTAATGGAAAAGCACCCGGAAGTGAGTCGTCATTAATGTTTCAAACGCTGATACGTCGCCCGTTCGAAAGCGCGTCCAAAGCTGGTGCTCTTTTGAATGAATAGAAGTTTGTCGGGCAGGGTCCATGGGTTGTTGATAGCAAAGCAATGACAAAATAATAAATAATCTTCGCAAAAGGCTATCATTAGTTCAAAGTACTGAGGCTGTTGAGCTTTATTGCTCTATTATTTCATGTTAAAAAACGCTGTAAATGACTTAACACGTAAGCTGATGCCGCTATCCAGGTACTGATCCCAACAATACGAAGCAACAAGCGGTCTTTACGGTTACCAGGCAGTAGATGTAGGTTGTTTGTAATTTAAGTAAAGCGACCCTTCCGTCCGGAAGGGTCGCTTTATTGTTTTTATGCCCTATGAGTCCACATTGCTAGAGTTGATTACTACTATTTTACGTATTGATAATGAACACTTTGTTCCTCCGTAAGGTAGTATGTTGACGAGTAGGAGTTACACTTTTATGTAAACGTTGGCCCATTGGCTTATTTCTTAGTCAGTCTTTATAAACATAATCTAGTTAAAAAGTAGTTAAAACGAAGTAGTGAGAGATATTTAGATAATGGCCCTTTGGTACGGCTAAGTTGACTGCCTGGCGCAGGTTGATTTTGGTCGGGCTGATGGGAGCAGGCTCGCAAACGCCTGCACAGCTTCTTAGATGTTATGGAAAAGGAAATACGTGTAGAAAAACGGTTAGTTGGTGTAACGTTTACTACCGAAGGTGAAGCCGAAATACTATTATGGGCGCCACAGGCCAAGCACGTAGCGGTTAAAGTCTATGGACACTCGGCGGCTCTGCCCTTGAAATCGGAACAATTCGGATATTGGTGCTGTAAAACAAATCAAATTCACCCCGGCGACTTATACGAATTTGTGCTCGATGGAGAAACTAAGCGCTCCGATCCGGCGTCGCTTTGCCAGCCTCAGGGCGTACATGGTCCGTCGCAGGCGGTAGACCTTTGCAGTTTTGAATGGAATGATCAGAGCTGGCCTAATCTGCCGCTGGAAGATTACCTCATTTATGAGCTTCATACAGGTACATTTACCCCTGATGGTACGTTTGAGTCTCTGGAAGAAAAACTGGACTATCTCAAAGCGTTGGGCGTAAACGCTATTGAGATTATGCCCGTAGCTCAGTTTCCCGATTCCCGGAATTGGGGCTACGATGGCGTGTTTCCGTATGCGGTGCAGAATTCATACGGCGGAGCCAGTAAGCTGCAACACCTGGTGGACACCTGCCACGCTAAAGGCATAGCGGTGGTGCTGGATGTGGTGTATAACCACTTTGGGCCGGAAGGCAACTATTTTAAAGATTTTGGGCCATACTTCACAGGTAAGTATTGCACACCCTGGGGCGAGGCTATCAATTTTGACGATGCCTGGTGCGATGGTGTCCGGCGCTATTTTATCGAAAATGCGCTCATGTGGTTCCGTGACTTCCACATTGATGCGCTGCGACTCGACGCCGTTCACGCGATAAAGGACTTCAGCCCAACGCATATTCTGAAAGAAATCAGGCGACACGTCGATCAGCTCATGGAAGTAACCGGACGCCGTCACTACCTGATTGTTGAAAGCGATCTGAACGATCCGCGTTATATCAATCCGCTTTCCGAGCATGGTTACGGTATGGACGCTCAGTGGATGGATGAGTTTCACCACGCCCTGCGCGTTGCGGTGGGCGAAGAGCGGACAGGCTACTACGCTGACTTTACGGGTATCAAACACCTGGCCAAGTCGTACCAGGATGCTTACGTATATGACGGGCAGTTCTCGGAAGAACGGCATCGCTTTTTTGGGCAGAAAGCCGAAAATAATCCGGGGCAGCAATTTATTGTGTTTTCCCAGAATCACGACCAGATTGGCAACCGCAAGCTAGGCGAGCGTTCGAGTCAGCTCTATAGTTTCGACACGTTGAAACTGATGGCGGGTGCCGTTATGGTTAGCCCCTATTTACCGATGCTGTTCATGGGCGAAGAATGGGCCGAGTCGAATCCGTTCCTTTACTTCGTAAGTCATACCGACCCCGAGCTGGCGGAGGCCGTCCGGCAAGGGCGCCGGGAGGAGTTCTCGTTCTTCGACGAAACCAACGAGGTGCCTGACCCAATGGCTCACCTTGTTTTTGAACAATCGAAGCTTCAATGGGATTTGTTAGAACAGGAGCCGCACCAAACCATGTTTCGATATTATCAGGCGCTGATCGCATTACGTAAAGAGCAGCCCGCCTTACGCCACTTGAATCGAAAGAACTTGACAGTCAGTGAACAGGAAGGGCAGCAAACACTGGTTCTGCACCGTTGGCACGAGGATCAGCATGTGCTTTGCCTAATGAACTTTGCCCAGGAGCCGCAGCAGATTAGTTTGCCAACCTTAGGTCAGTCGTGGCGTAAACTATTCAACTCCGCCGATTCGCAATGGAAAGGACCGGTAGATCCGTCTGAACCCAGTTTAAATGGCGTAGAGACAAGCAAAGCGCCTGAGGCTGCGTCAGATGGTAGTACCCTTACCATAGAACCTGAATCAATAGTCATCTACACGCAAAGTCATGAATAATCCGGTTGCTACGTACCGATTGCAGTTTCATAAAGAGTTTACCTTCACCGATTTTGAGCGTATCATTCCTTACCTCTACGAACTGGGCGTAAGTACTGTTTATGCTTCTCCCATATTCGAAGCCGTACCGGGCAGTACGCATGGCTACGATTCGGTCAATCCACAGCGTATTAACCCCGAAATCGGTACAGAAGCGCAGTTGAGGGCAATCAGTAAGCGACTTAAAGAACTGGGTATCCAGTGGATACAGGACATTGTGCCGAACCATATGGCGTTTCATCCCAAAAACACGTGGCTGATGGATGTGCTGGAGAAAGGCCAGCTGTCATTGTATGCTTCCTTTTTTGACATTGGTTGGAACAGCCCCATTCATCAGGGGCGGCTGATGGTTCCTTTTTTAGGGGCATCGTTAGAAGAAGTTATTAACAAGGGCGAACTAAAGGTTGATTACCAAGACCAACGGCTCGTGCTGGCGTATTACGACTCGGCTTACCCGGTTCATCTCCGGTCGTATGGCACGGTGTTGCAAGCGGGCAAGGATAAGTCGGTCAGGGAGCTTCAGGAACTGCTGAACCAACTGCCGGAGCTGACTCAAATTGAAGAAGTCGATGTATATGCTCTGCGGTCAGCTGAGTTTCAGACTCAGCTGGCAACTTTGGTGGAGAAAGCGGCCGTCCGGGCGTATCTTGGTGCTTGTCTGACCGCTGTAAACGATGATCCAGCGTTACTGAAACAAATTGCCGATGAGCAGGCGTATCGGCTGTGCCACCATGCCGAAACCGATACGCAAATCAACTATCGCCGTTTCTTTACTGTCAATGGCCTGATATGCCTCAACGTTCAGGATCAGGCGGTTTTTGAGCATGTGCACGAACGGGTAAAATTATTTCTTGAGGAAGGCGTATTTCAGGGTGTTCGCGTCGATCACATTGACGGCCTCTATGACCCGACCCGATACCTGGAACAGTTAAGAGAGTTAGCGGGCGAAGACGCCTACATTGTGGTTGAGAAGATACTGGAAACCGGCGAAGAGTTACCCGCCAACTGGCCCATTCAGGGCGAGACGGGCTACGCGTATCTGTCGCTGGTTAATAACGTATTCACTAGAACCCGAAGCAGTGCAAACTTCACTAAATTCTACCACAAGCTGCTTGGCGAAAAGGTGAAAATTAATGAGGAACTGCACGACAAGAAAGCGTACATCCTCAACGAGCACATGCAGGGAGAACGGGAAAACCTGACGCAGCTTTTCCTGGATCTGGACCTGGTCGATAAAGAAAAACTGGCAACGGTGCCCGCCGATACGCTAAGAGCGGGTATTGGTGAGTTCCTGATCCAGTGCCCGGTGTATCGGTATTACGGTAACCGACTGCCGCTGGTTGAGTCAGAAGCTGAAGCGGTACGGAACATTATACGTCAAATTCGGGCCAGTAAGTCAGCGTTAGCCCCGGTCATGGATGTGCTGGAGGAAGCTATACTGACTAAGCCATCTTTGAACGACGAGGCCTATAACAGCCGGGCGCTACGTTTCTACCAGCGTTGCATGCAATTTACGGGGCCATTGATGGCGAAAGGAGTAGAGGATACGCTCATGTATACCTACAACCGCTTCATTGGGCACGATGAAGTCGGTGATTCGCCAGAATTCTTTGGCCTGAAAGCAGACGAGTTTCATCAGAAAATGCTGGATCGCCAGGCGCGCTGGCCGCTGTCAATCAATGCTACGTCAACGCACGACACCAAACGGGGCGAAGATGTGCGCAGCCGCCTGAACGTGTTGACGGACCTAACCGACGATTGGTTTGCCGAAGTCGAAGAATGGCAGGAGCTCAACGCTGATTTAAAGGAGAATGAGGCCCCCGACGCCAACGACGAATACTTTATTTACCAAACGCTGGTAGGGGCGTATCCGATGCCAGATCAGGATGAGGATAACTTTCCGAACCGCCTGACCGAGTATCTGGAAAAAGCCCTGCGCGAAGCTAAGCGGCACTCCAGCTGGAACGCGCCCAACGAAGCGTATGAAGGAGCCACCAAGAATTTTGCGCTAACCTTACTGGATCAGAAGCGGCCCTTCTGGAAGCGGTTTCAGGCGTTTCATCAACGTATTGCCGACTTTGGCATCGTGAACTCATTAGCTCAGGTTGTCCTGAAATGTACTTGTCCCGGCTTGCCTGATGTGTATCAGGGCTGCGAGTTCTGGGATTTTAGCATGGTTGACCCGGATAACCGTCGGCCGATAAATTTTGAGCAACGTGAAAAGGCGCTGAAGACTTTGTTAGCTGGCGGTACTGAAAATATATGGTCTGAATTATGGGAGAATCGATACGATGCGCGCATCAAGCTTTGGTTGGTGCATATTCTGCTGAACGAACGTAAACAACAACCCGAGCTCTTCGCTAATGGTCATTACGTTCCGCTTCAGGTAGCTGGCCGTCATAAGCAGCATGTGCTGGCGTTTGCCCGTCGTTATCAACAGACCTGGTACGTGGTGGCGGTGCCGCTGGGACTCGCCCAGCTGATTGATCCGCAAGATGGTTTGGATGCGCTGGATTGGCACGACACCCGCATCGTCCTGCCCGATTATGCCCCCGATCAATGGGAACATCGGCTTATAAAAGCTAGTGGTAAAGTCGAAAAAGGCATCGCTGTAAAAGACATTTTCGGCGATGTGCCGCTGGGGCTGCTAAAACTGGAAAAATCACCCACCAAACGAAGCGCTGGTATCCTGCTGCCCATTACATCGCTACCTTCTCCCTTTGGTATTGGTGACTTTGGCCCCGAAGCCAGAATTTTCGCCGACTTCCTCAGCCGGAGCCACCAAACGTATTGGCAATTGCTGCCTATTAATCCGGTTGAGTCGGGGCAGGGGCACTCGCCTTATAGCTCAAACTCGAGTATGGCAGGCAGTCCGCTGCTGCTGAGTTTAGAGATGATGGTAGACGAAGGCCTGCTCGATGCCGAAACCGTATCTAACCATCGGCTACAAGCAGAAAACAAAGCCGATTTTAAAGGCGCTAAAGAGATTAAAGAAGCGCTTTTTGATGAAGCGTATGAAAACTTTAAGAGTCATGAGTCAGCCGCCCAGCAGCATGATTTTGAGTGGTTCTGCGAACAGGAAGCGTATTGGCTCGACGATTATGCTCTTTATTCGGCGCTAAAGATTCATCATCAGGATGCCGCCTGGTTTCAGTGGGAGGATGCGTTCCGGCTGCGTGAGGCCGAAGCCCTGCAAACCTTTGCCAGTCAGCATGAAGAGGCCATCGAGAAAGTAAAGTGGCTTCAATTTCTGTTCAGCAAGCAATGGAAATCGTTGAAAGTGTACTGTAATAGCCTGGGTATTCAACTGTTCGGTGACTTGCCTTTTTATGTGAGCTATGATTCGGTCGATGTGTGGGCTAACCCTGACTTATTCAGCGTCGACAAAGACGGTAAAATGACGGGCGTAGCAGGTGTACCCCCTGATTACTTCAACGACGATGGCCAGCTTTGGGGAATGCCGGTCTTTCGGTGGGACGTATTGAAAGAGCAAGGGTATTCGTGGTGGATACAACGCCTTCGTAAAAACATGGAGTTGTACGATCTGCTTCGCCTGGATCACTTCCGTGCCTTTGCCGATTATTGGGAGGTACCTGCCAGCGAAAAAACCGCCGTTAACGGTATTTGGAAACCGGGCCCCGGTGCTGATTTTTTTCAAGCAGTACAGCAAGCTTTGGGGGAGCTACCGTTCGTAGCCGAAGATCTGGGGGATATTAACGAGGCTGTTTATGAGCTTCGGGACGAATTCAACATGCCCGGTATGAAAGTCGTGCAATTTGCTTTCGGTGAAGATATGCCCCAGACCGTGAACATTCCTCACAACCATACGGTGAATTCGATTGCGTATACTGGTACGCACGACAATAATACCAGCCGGGGGTGGTACCAGGAAAATGCCAGTAAAGAAGAGCGTAAACGACTGGATCAGTACGTAGGGCGGCCTGTATCGGCGGACGATGTGCATATAGCACTGGGTAGGATGACTTACGGTTCAGTAGCAAAAATTGCCATTCTGCCGATGCAGGATGTGCTCGGCTTAGACGAAACCGCTCGACTCAATACGCCCGCGTCGCCCAGCGGCAACTGGGAATGGCGAATGATACCCGAACAGCTCTCGCCAGCTAGTGAAGAGCAGCTACGGGAGTGGGTAAAGATTTATAATCGATAAGCAGCAGCTAGTGCTCAACGGATATGAATACACTTAAAATAGGCTATCATGCATCACATGAGCAGTTCAAGCCCAGTACGTTGCTAAACTATGTGCAACTGGCTCAGCAGGCAGGATTTACGGCCTGTTCGTCGTCTGATCATTTTCACCCCTGGAGCAATCGGCAGGGCGAAAGTGGCTTTGCCTGGTCGTGGTTGGGGGCGGCTTTGCAGGCGACCTCGCTTTCGTTTGGTGTTGTCAACGCGCCCGGCCAGCGCTACAATCCGGCCATTATCGCTCAGGCAGCAGCTACCTTGGCCGACATGTTTCCCGAACGTTTCTGGATGGCTGTTGGCACCGGGCAATACCTCAATGAGCACATTACGGGTGATAAATGGCCAACGAAAGATGAACGTAACGCGAGGCTGAAAGAGTGTGTAGACATAATTCGAGCGTTGTGGGACGGCGAAACCGTCACGCATAAAGGCTTGGTAACGGTGGAAGACGCCATTCTGTACTCCCGTCCGGCTGTAAAGCCACTGATTTTTGGAGCTGCTGTAACGAGCAAAACAGCCGAATGGGCAGGCGGCTGGGCCGATGGCCTGCTAACCATTTCGCAGCCAATGGATCAACTACGCGAGGTAGTGGAGGCCTTTCGGCGGGGCGGTGGCGAAGGTAAACCCATGCATCTGAAAGTGCAGCTTTCGTTTGCAGATACCCACCAGGCCGCTCAACAGGGCGCTTACGATCAATGGCGATCCAACATTTTTCCGAACGCCATGCTAACCGAGTTGAAGCTGCCCGAACAGTTCGACATGGCCGGTGATTTAGTTAACCTGAGCGAGGTAGATAAGATGGTCTTGATCGCGGCCGATACGAATCAGCACCTTGACTGGCTGCAGGAGTATGTGGACTTAGGCTTCGAGCAATTGTTCTTGCACAACGTCAACTTAGATCACGAGCGGTTTATCGATCAGTTTGGTCAAAAGGTGCTACCTGCGCTGCATAAGCAAAACTCACTAATTGGGGCTGCTGTATAACATATAAACCATGATGACAGATCGCTGAATCTGCCATCATGGTTTCACTTTACCTCATACCAGTTGTAGCCGTACTTGCCCAAAGCAATAACATACTGGCCATTGCTACTGGCTTGTTGCCGGCTTTTGTCGAGAAGGCTGGTCAACGAACGCACCGGTTTTTTCTTGAGTTGTAACTGAACCTGTTGTGCGTTTTTGCTGAAGTTGTGAACCATCAGCACGGAGCGGTTCTGCCACTCGTATTGCATGGCCAGTACGCTCGGCGAACCCGTATCAAGCAGGTTCCAGTCGCCCCAGCCAATTTCGGGATGCTGTTTGCGCAGTTGAATCATCGTCGTCAGCCAATTAAGCAACGAGGTTGAATCCTGGCTCTCGGTCACTACGTTCACGCGTTGGTAACTGTAAGGGCCCTGACTAATGACGGGCCGGACGGTTTTAGACGCGGTCGAAAATCCTGCATTACGATCTGTTGACCATTGCATGGGCGTCCGAACGGACAAGCGCTCTTTCAGGCGGAGGTCATCGCCCATGCCCAACTCTTCGCCGTATCGAATGGCAGGCGCCCCTGGCATAGACAGTAGCAGGCTGTAGGCTAACTCGATCTGCTGCCGATCGCCGAGCATAGAGGCCAGTCGACGGCGAATACCCCGGTCATACAGTTGCATTGACTTGTCGGGGCCAAACTTATCATAGACTTTATTCCGTTGGCTCTCCGTGAGTCTGCCCAAGTCAATTTCATCATGATTCCGCAAGAAATAAGCCCATTGCGCCGTAGGCGGAATCCCTTTAGTCTCTTCCAGGGCTTTGGTAAAGGGTTTTAGCTCGCCGGTTGCCAGAGCATAGAACAGATGCTGATTAGCGTAGAAGTTAAACATCATCTGCATGCCCGTGCCTTGTTCGCCAAAATAAGGTTTCTGCTCTTTGGGATCTACGTTGGCTTCGCCCAGCACCATGGCATCGCCCTTGCGCCACTGAACGAACTGGTGCATTTGCGTAATCAATTCAAACTGGTGTTCCGGGTCGTTAGGGTCGTCGCCAACTTTTTCGATGAAAAACGGAACGGCATCCAGCCGAAAACCCGACATGCCAGTCGCCAGCCAGTAACCGATAATTTTTCGGACTTCGAGCTGAACAGCCGGGTTCTGCGCATTCAAGTCGGGTTGAAAGTTGTAGAAGCGGTGGAAGTAATACGCTTTGGCTTGCTTGTCGTAGCTCCAGGTTTCTTTCTGAACGCCCGGAAATACCATGCCCTTATCCCAGTTTTTGGGCCGTTCTTCCGACCACACGTACCATGACCGATACGGCGACTTCTCGTCTCGCCGGGCCTGCTGAAACCACGGATGCTGATCGGATGTGTGGTTAATGACCAGGTCCATAATCACCCGGATATTACGCGCTTTCGCCTGTTTCATAAACTCTTCGAAGTCGGCTCGGGTGCCAATGCGGCTGTCTATTCCGTAAAAATCGGCGATATCATAGCCGTCGTCACCATCGGGTGTTGGCTGAAACGGCGAGAGCCAGATCACATCCACGCCGAGCTTTTTCAGGTAATCCAGTTGTTGGATAAGCCCCTTAAAATCGCCAAATCCATTGCCGTCCGAATCCTTAAAAACTTTTACGTCCAGGTTATAGATTAGGCTGTTTTTATACCATAGCTCTTTAATGAAATCGGGCGGAACGGCCGTCGCGACGGTGTCCTGGGGATCTTTTCTCTGGCATTGTACGAGCACAATGGTGGTGCACAGAATAAAAAGTAATTTTTTCATGAATGGAATGATGGAATACCTTACTAACTGCCTGGCCAGAGATTCCGTTAAATCGTGACTGTCTGGCTTTATCAATGGCCAGCCACCGAGCTGGTAGTAAGGGTGTGTCTGTCAGGCTACAGTGTTGGTCAACAAATGATAAATTATGCAATAAAAGACAACCAATTCTATAGAATAAAGTTATAATTAAGGTAGAAAGGACACGTGATGAAGAAAGAGGAGATTCATTTAGCTGATTGGCAACGCATTTTATTTGGTGTGGCCCCACCCGAATTTTTGTTGGAGACCTTGATCCGGGCCATACTCATTTACTCGATTCTGCTGGTTGTTGTGCGGCTGCTGGGTAAGCGAATGAGTGGGCAGCTTACCATAACAGAAATGTCAGTTATGGTTACAGTAGGGGCTATTATTTCTCCATCGTTGGAAGCACCTGACCGTGGTATTTTGCTCGCCGTAGTTGCCATGCTGTGCATGATGGTGTTTCAACGGGGCCTAACCTGGCTGGAGTTTAGAAACAAAAAATTTGAAAACATTTCACAAGGCGAGACAACGATACTCATTAAAGATGGTATTCTGCAACTGGGTAATATGGCCGATACGAAAATTACTCGGCAGCAAATTTTGGCTCAGTTACGGGCAAAGGGGATTTATAACATTGGCGAGATAAAGCGCTTGTACATTGAAGCGTGTGGAGCCTTCAGCATTTATAAGTTAAAAGAACCCAAACCTGGCTTATCAACCTTGCCCCCCGACGATGAGTCGGTTCAGGCGATACAGTCCTGTGCAGATGACGTGGTAGCCTGCACAAATTGCGCCAAGGCCGTACCCGCTCAACAACAAAATAGTCTTTGCCCGGTCTGTGGCGAACAGGTATGGACAAAGGCTATCCAGCCAGTTAGCGAACTTGCTAGTTAATCAACGTGTATGAAACCCGAAGAGATCCACATAACTGATTGGATGCGCATACTACTCGGCGAAGTACCGGGTGAATACTTAATAGAAATAGTAATTCGGATCACATTCGTGTATTTGCTGCTGATGGTGTCCATGCGGTTGATGGGTAAGCGAATGGCGGCCCAGTTGAGCCGCAATGAACTGGCGGCTCAGGTATCGCTGGCAGCAGCCATCGGTATGCCCATTCTTGCCCCGGACCGGGGCTTGCTGCCAGCGGTTGTCGTGGCGCTTGTGATCGTGTCTATTCAGCGACTCATAGCAAAACTGGCCTTTCAAAACCAACGTTTTGAGGCCATTACGCAGGATAACATCAGCACGCTGGTCGAAAACTCCATTCTTCATTTAGACAGCATGCAAAACGTGCGGATTACCCGTGAACGGCTCATGGAACAGCTTCGTTCGGCGGGCATGGAGCATCTGGGACAAGTGAAACGCCTGTATATTGAAGCTAGCGGAAGCTTTACGCTTATAAAAAATGAACAACCCGAACCCGGTCTTTCAATCATACCTGAGTCTGACCCCGATTTCAGAAATGCGCAGAAGAAAGCTCCCGATACGTTTGTTTGCCACAACTGTGGTAACCCAAGGCAAACATCCGCAAAACCTAGCGAGCCGTGCGAAAACTGTCAGGATAAAAACTGGGTACGGGCTGTGGAGGGCTAGCTTATTCGTAAGCGTGAGGCCTTTACGCCAAATCAGTTAAGCAATTTCCAGAACTATTTACCTTCTTCGGGGTGAAAGCCAAGGTCGTTTCATACGTTCAGTTCTTTACCTGAGTGAATACCCTCGTCTCGGTCAGTTTCGCTTCCTCAACTACGTTCTTGTTGTGTGCACAAATAAACAGGCCCACCATTAAATCTTCGGGGAGGTCAAAGTCTGGAATCTCTACCGTCCAGAACGGACTACCGAGCTTGGCGATGGAAACAAAGTAGCTTCGCCCCCGTCGTTCCAGTTGCAGGATATCAGGGTGGAGAATGGGCGTTTTAATCTCCTCAATATTAGTGTTGTTTTTCTTACGATACTGAAAGGCCGTCAATCCATCGCCATGCACCGTTAAGGTAACCATGGCAGCACTAGTATCGAGGCCCGTACGGATCATCCAGCCGGTTTTGCGATGTGGATCCGTGCCTTTACCAACAAAGGTGGGTTGGGTTGTAACGATGAAATCGCCCTTCATTTTTCGCCAAACGTAGTGCATCTCGTCTTTTTTAAACCAAAGGTTCTCCCCGGATCCTTTGATGATATATGCACGGGTAGCTTGATCATAGCTGGCGTTTCCCTTGTGCAGCACGTTACCAATATCCGCCTGGTTTTCAAAAATGCCAATCGCCGTTTGAGCGGTAGCGGTGAGGGCACTACTACTAAGGAAGCTTAAAAGAAATAGACTTTTCATACGTGTAAATAAGTGGCTTTGCGGCCTGTTATAAAAACTAAAATCCAATCGAATTCCCCCCATCAACCGGCAACGAAGCACCCGTGATGTAGCAAGCAGCATCTGAAGCCAGGAACACGGCCGCCCAACCAATGTCTTCGGGCTTGCCAAACTTGCCCATCGGCGTCCGGCGCATGGCCCGGGCAAACCGGTCGGGGTCGCCACTCATGGCCGCTTTGCTCATGGCGGTTTCAATAAAACCGGGCGCAATCGCATTCACCCGGACGCCTTGCCCTGACCATTCCGACGCCAACACCTTCACCATGCCCTCCACCGCCGATTTAGAAGCTGCATAGGCCGCTACCCGATCAATGCCATAATAGGCCGCCATCGACGAAATCATGATAATGGAACCGCTACGTCGTTCGACCATGCGCTGGGCACAAACCCGCGTCAGGCTGAACACCGAGTTCAGGTTGGTATGAACGATACGGTCGAAATCTTCGTCGGAGACTTCAAGCGCCGGTTTTTTCATATTGATACCGGCGTTGTTAACCAGAATGTTAATTGGACCGTATGTGGCCTCGATTGTTTCTACCAGGCCATCCAGTGATTCCCGAGCCGTTACGTCGTTGACCACGTAATGCGCCCGGTCACCGAGTGTTTGGGTAGCCTCCTGAAGGGGCTGCTCACGCCGACCGGTTATAACGACTGTAGCGCCGGACTGCACCATGCAGCGGGCAATATCGAAGCCAATCCCGCTGCCTCCACCAGTGATTAAGGCTAGTTTGCCGTCAAGTGAGAAAGCAATTGCAGGGCTTGAATTATAGGACTGTTGTACGTCGTCCTGAACGTCTGATAACTGTTCCATTTTTAGTTGTGGGTAATAACAATATATTAGCCGCTCACTGAATCGGCGTATCTCTCGAATCAGCGTACGCCTTGTTGAAATCAATCTTGTTCACTTGCCCGACTACGTAGCGAATGCCCTGAAAAATGTGCTGCACAAACGTAGGATCTTCGTAATCCTTTTTGTGATGACCCAGCGTGGTGCACCAGGTATGGCCACCATCAAAATTGTAGTACCAGGCTGATGGATATAGATGCGTATACGACCCTCCGAACGTCTTTACCTTCTCGGGTTCTCGTCCGTCAAGCGATGTCAGGTCGTTCGCCATAATGACCGTTGGCCCCGGCGACATCTCCTTGGTGAAGTAAAATTCATCCTCTTTTTCCCACACCTTGGGTAGCCCCTGCATCGAAGGGTGTTTCGTATCGATTACGTTGATCCGGATTTTTTGGAAAGGAGGATGCCAGGCGAAGGTTCCGCCGATCATCCGTTTGAACCAGGGCCAGTTGCGTTCAGTGCCCATGACCGAGTGAATCCCCACAAAACCACCACCTGCCTCGATGTAACGCCGAAACGCCAGTCGTTGCGCATCGGTATCAAACACGTCGTTGTTCGTACTCGGAAAAATCAGCGTGGTGTACTGCTTTAGGTTATCCTCCGTGAAGACGGTCGGCTGATCTGATACGTCGACTTTGAAGCCGTATTGTTGTCCAAGCCGTTGGATGCACTGCACCGCATTTGGGATGTTATCATGGACGTAGCCTTTGCCGTTTTTGGTGTACACCAGCACCTTTACCTTCTTCCAGTTCACGTCGTCCTTCGTCCAGCCAGTGGTCATGGTCGTCAGCAACAAAAACGTGGTAGCAAACAACACAAAACGATATTGACTCATTAGCTAAGCAACTTATACTTTTAGAGTAAGCGGTTGGGCCTGCTTTTGGGCTTTGAGCGCCAGTTCGGTAGCCAGGAAACAATGCTCCTGCGACATGGCGGTTTCCGTCCGGTTCAGAATGTCATTCACCAATTGTTCACCGTACGGCAGCGTTTCTTTGCTGCAATCGATGTAGCGGGTCTCTTTGTTGTCTGTTATAAACAGGTGGTTGCCGCCTTCGCGTCCACCGGGATCGATGTTCTTGCGAATCTCAATGAATCCGTCGGTGCCTAAGATTGTCAAGCGCCCGTCGCCCCACGATTTCAGGCCGTCGGGTGTAAACCAATCGACACGGATATAACCTGTTCCACCGTTACCCCGTAACATCACATCACCAAAATCCTCAAACTTGGGGTATTGCGGATAATGTACATTGCCAACCTGTGAGGCAACGATTTCGGCTTTTGTAGAACCAGTGAAGAACAGAAACTGGTCGAACTGGTGGGAAGCAATATCGCAGATAATGCCGCCAAACCGCTTTTTGTCGAAGAACCACTCTGGCCTTGATTTGGGTGTCATGCGGTGCGGTCCCAGGCCGATGGTTTGAATGACTTTACCAATAGCCCCGGCTTTCACCAGTTCTCCAGCCTTTACAGTTGCCTTGTTCTCGAACCGCTCGCTGTACATGATGGAGTAAATGCGCTTGGTCTCCTTCTGAACTTTGCGCACGTCGGCGAGTTGTTCCAACGTAGTGATTCCGGGTTTGTCGGCCATGTAATCCTTACCGGCCCGCATCACCCGAATACCCAGCGGTGCCCGTTCGTCGGGAATAATAGAGCTTAGAACAAGCTGAATAGACTTGTCGTCTAGTATTTCCTGTTCACTTTTGGCGGCTTTTGCTTCCGGAAAACGCTTGGTAAATTCGGCGGCCAGATCCGGTTCTTTTGAATAGAACGAAACCAGTTCACCACCGCCCCGAATCACGGCACCGACCTGCCCGTAAATATGGCCGTGGTTCATGCCAATCACCGAGAATCGAATGCGGGCGGCTGCCGGTTTGCTTCCGTGTATGGCCGGGCTTTTGGTAATTACCGGTTGCGTAGCCAAAAGATCGTTCGGGATAGCGGGAGCCACCACTAAGCCAGCCGCTGTCTTGATAAACTTCCGTCGATTTGCGTGTGCGTTGTTCATGTTAGTGTAGCCTGGACGGCCACGTCCGGGCAAGATAGAATTGATACGCATTACTCGCCCGGACGTGGCCGTCCAGGCTACAACTCGTTCACTTTTTCGCGCTCTCGACCGTAGTGGCCTTCGCCATTTCAAGCGCCTGGGTCGTGGTATAGTACTTAGCGATCATGTTGGGGACTTCCCATTCGGGCAGCTTACCGGCTTTCAGATACTTCAGGTAATTTTCGGTAACCCGACCGAAGTGTGCTTCGTGCCCTTCTTTATACTTCTCTGGAATGATGATCTCCCAGCCGGTTTTCAACTTTTTTAGCTCGATGCCGGGATATTTCTGCTGAAGCGTTTTTACAGTGGTTGTCAGGCTGGATGCATAAGCCGAACTTTCGGCGATGGGTTCGATGTAGAGCGTGGGCTTGTATTGCTGTTCAGCACCCTGCCGGATCACCAAATTCGCTTTAGTTCCGCGCATGGTCGAGTAGTGCGTATCACCCGCACCTTCGGGGGCTTTGAAGGCCCAGGTTACGGACACCTTAGCGTGTACTCCCCGAAGCTGGTAGTTGATCTCTCCGTTGCTGTACACTTTCAACAGGGTATCGTTTACGACGTCTTTCTTCAGATAATCCGGAAAATTTGGTTGATTCGTGATCGTCTGAAACTGGCTGCGCGTCATGTCCGTTGTCCACCGACGAGCAGTGCCAAGACGAATATCTTTCTTGTAGTCAATCACCTGATTCGGGAAGCATTCCCACTGCAACAGGTCAACCAGGTGCGTCGTTACGTCGACAATACCTTCGCCCTGTTGTGCTACGTCCATAAACCAGCCCGGGCGCTGAAGGACACTGCCCGACACGTATTTATAGAAGTGGTGTACGCTTTCTTTGGTTACCGCCGGATTCTCGGGCGTGCCTTTCTCAAGCGTACCGAAGACAGTTGGCTGCATCGAGAATTCGCGTTGTAGCATTGTTGTGATTTCAAACCGCTCGGTCATGATGTCGTACAGCAACACGTTCTTTTTAGCCGCCGATGTGAACGCATCCTTTAACTGATCGAAGTTACGAGCGTCGATCACCATGGGTTTGTCGGCCAGCACGTTGAAACCCGCATCGACGGCTTTCTTGATGTATTCCGTTTTCTTCTGATTATTACCGGCAATCACGACCACATTACCTGCTTTCTCACTCAGCATTTTCTCAAAGTAATCGTTACCCGTATATACTTTCTCGTCCCAGCGCGTCGGGTTTTCGGTGCGTTTGTTGTAGCCCTGAATTCGGTCCAGGTGCAATTTCAGGTCGGGGCCCGCCGGAGCATACACGTGCACAACTGGGCTGACCTCGGGGTACATACTTTTCTGCACCAGAGCCGCGTGGAAGTGGCCAGGGTCTAACGTAACCAGTTGAAAGGGAGTAGCTTCCTTCTGAGCGAAAGCAGAGGTAGCCGCGCTAACGAGCATGATCAGAACGTGACGGTTAATAGCAGCAAACAGTTTCATGTGTGTTTAATTGATCTTCGAGCTTTGAAGCCTAATAGGACAACCATAGCCTACTAACAGCGCCACAAATAAAAGAATCGTACGCCTAAGCTAATGACAGGCCGAGCCTACGGCCTTAAAACGGCGTCGAACAATACCAAATCAACGTGTTTTATTGCTAGCCAGCATCTTGATAGCGTATTCTTTGCGTTGTGGCCGAGACAGAAACTTGTTGGCTTCCGGGTCGTTTTTGAACTGTTCTTTCTTTGGGTCCCAGTACAGTTTTCGAGGTAGCTTCATGGCTACTTGGTGGAGTAGGCAAGCTGTGCAGGAACGGTGTCCTATCTCCGTTGGTGCAATCGGTTCTTTTCGGCTTACGATGCTTTCTAACCAGTTGCCGTGATGTTCTTTGCTGACCGTCAGGTGCGTTTCGTTCGGGCCAATCACCGACGTAAGTAGTTTGGGGTCGCTGGCATCTAGTTTTTTAGCCGCGTTCTGTTTCGCCACCGGGTCGCTGGCTGTAACGGAGGCATCACCGCGCGATACAAAAATCCAGCCGTCTGTTCCTTCAAACTTAATGCCGTTCGGAATCTCGTTGCTGACAATCATGTGTACGCCATTCTCGTACATGGCTTCGGTCCGGAAAATGCCGTGCACATTCCACAGTCCACTTTTCGGGAAATCGGCTTTGCCCCAAATTTCAACGGGACCTGTATGTTCCGTGTTCATGGCCCAGTGTGCGCAGTCGATATGGTGCGAGCCCCAGCCGGTTATCATACCGGCACCAAACTGTTCGCAACGTAACCAGCCGGGCCGGTCATAGCCAACCTGCGGATGTACCCGCTTTTCGGTGTAATATACCTCCGGCGTAGTACCCAGCCACATATCGTAATTTAGGTTTTTCGGGACAGGCATTTCGGGTTCTTCATCACCCGCCGGATCGCCAGGTAAGCCAACGTACACCGTTTTCAGCTGGCCAATGCGCCCGTTACGTACTAATTCAGCCGCGTATCGGAACTGCTCCGACGACCGCTGTTGGCTACCGACCTGTACAATCTGACCAGATTGCTTAACAGCATCAGCCATCATGCGACCTTCTGAGATTGTCAATGAAGCGGGCTTCTGCATGTACACGTCTTTCTTCGCCCGAACGGCGTCAATGACAATAGGTGCGTGCCAGTGGTCGGGAGTACTGACCAATACAGCGTCAATATCTTTATTGTTCAGCAGTTCGCGATAATCGGTATAAACACGTACGCCGTCGTAATCTTTGCCGGTTTTCTTCGAATAATAGCCGTTAACCAGTGTCTTAGCATCTTCGGCCCGCTTGCTGTCGAGGTCGCAAACGGCCATAATCAAGGCGTTGTCGTACTGCCAGACACCTGGCATATCGTGGCCACGAGAAATACGTCCCGTACCAATAGCCCCAATGTTAATCCGGTTACTTGGCGCATTCTTACCAAATACCGACGCCGGTACAATCATTGGAAAGCCGCTAATGACAGCAGTAGTCAAAGCGCCTTGCGCTGTTGTCTTTAGGAAATCCCTTCTGGACAACCCAGTTGCATCTACTTTATCCATGGCCTTAGGGTTTAGGTTTATTCGATCTATAAAGGTTTTCGACCTACATTACTTACCCACGCTCCCGTTGTTTTTGATGGTTATCGCATTTGATAAATCTCAACAAGCTTTTTGACGTCGTCCAGCGTACGTTCCGGTTTTTTGAACGGAGCGGGTATCGGTTGTTTCGCGTATTCCTGCAAGTACAACACCCAGGCATCACGCCACCAAAGCGCTTCCTTATGCTGATTTGCTAACCGACCCGTTACGTCAGCATGAATCTCCGGGTCAACCACTGGCTTCACTTGTGCCCACTGCTGCTGCATCCAGGTTACCGAATCGGCTCCGGTGTAGAAGCGTGTGCAAAGCTCATCCCAGAGCGTACGGCCTGTACTTACCTTCTTGGTCCAGGGAACATGATGGAACCAGAGCAGATAGGGCAGGGGACAGGTTTCTGCGTTACTCCATTGCCGCTGCACTTCAGGCCTATACTGGGCCAGGGCATTGCTACCGGTTGCCGTTCGGTCGAAACCTACACCTGCCGAATCGGCTCGGTGGTAATAGACGGCTGTCCAGTCGGGGCGGGGGCTTTTGCTTTGCCACGGCTCCGGAGCAAAGTGGACGCCCGCCCACGGCCGCGAAAGCCCTAATGGCGTGTTGTAGTCGACATAAATATCGCGAGATCTAAGCATTAGATCCGTAATGCGTTTCACGGCTTGCGGCTCATGGGTAAGCGTCATGTTTACCCACTCGTTGGCAATGGCTTCAGCCGACAAGGTATGATCCCAGGCTAATCGTCCGAATGCGTACCAATTCGCCTGCGCCATGGGATGCCCCGTCCAGTTACGGTCAGAACCGGTGTTGGCTACTCCAGCCATGGCCGTTATCGGATAGCCATGCAGACTACCGTCGACTACCTTGGCTACCGTTGCCGCACCGGATGGTGACCCTTTGCCTTTTACGTAGGTGTCAGAATCCAGGCACTCTTTGAAAAGAGGAGCTTCATAAACCCAGTGGGTAGCAAAGCCGAGGTACTCCTGCGTAATCTGAAACTCCATACCCAACGG
Source organism: Spirosoma soli (assembly GCF_042684525.1). NCBI lineage: Bacteria > Pseudomonadati > Bacteroidota > Cytophagia > Cytophagales > Cytophagaceae > Spirosoma > Spirosoma soli. Next base: position 135,243 of record NZ_JBHULN010000006.1, read on the forward strand.
CGTTTGCAGCATGTTGCCGAACAGCGGAGAGAAAGGCTCGCGCGGCTGAAAGTCAATCGGACCATTCTTTACCTGCACAATGACTTTCTTGTTGAACTGGCCGTCCAGTGGGGTAAACTCTTCGTAGGCCGCTTTGAACCGATCGGCTTTAGGGTCCGCTTTGTAGACGAACGCTCGCCAGATTACGACGCCATCGTAGGGCTTCATGGCCTCCGCCAGCATATTAGCACCGTCGGCGTGGGTGCGGTTGTAGTCCTGTGGCCCCGGTTCACCTTCCGAGTTGGCTTTGACCAGCAGCCCTCCAAAATCAGGAATCGCCTGATAAATCTCTTTGACTTTATCGGTCCACCACTTGCGTACCTCCGGGTCAAGCGGATCAGCCGTTTTAAGGCCTCCAACCGTTTTAGGGGCTGCCCAGTAAACGGATAAATACACCCGAATACCGTAAGGACGGAATACCTTAGCTAGGGCGGCTACCTTTTGCAGGTATTCGTTCGTCATGAAGCGGGCACTGGCGTTGACGTTGTTGACCACCGTTCCGTTAATGCCTAACGATGCGTTGGCGCGGGCGTAATCTTTGTAGCGGGGATCAATCGTTTCGGGCAGTTCATACCATTTCCAGAGCGACCCTCCGGCATAGCCCCGCTCAATGGTTCCGTTCACATTGTCCCAATGATTCAGCATCCGGTACTTGACCTTAGGGCTACTAGTTACCGAAATAGCATCAATCGACTGTAGCGTTTGCAGATGACGTAAGAAGGCGAAAGCTCCGTACAACGCTCCTGCATCCGATTTACTTGTGATAACAATAGTGTTTTGCCGTTTAGCGATCTGATATCCTTCGTTGTTTAACGATTGACCATCTGCGGTTGGAGCATCCGTGACCGATAAGGTTATTCCTCCGGTTTTCCCATTAGAGTTTGTAATAACAGGAACCGACTTACCCAATAAGCCTTGTAAGCCGGTTTGCAGCTCCTCAGCGGCTGACTTTAGAATTGGACCGTTACTACTAACCGCGATAAACTGCGCTGAACGTGCGTAGCTATCCCGTTTGGCAGCGTCTTTTATCAAATCATACTTTAGCCATAGCCGATAGCCATCGTCGGCCTGGCTACTGGTTGCGATACAAAGCAGGGTAATGATCCAGAAACTGGCTTGTTTGTAATTCATTTACGTTCTTCCGCTAATTCAAACACTTCTTTCTCAGCCAAGGACCGCTCAATACCAAACTCTAACCCCCGAAGCTCCGCTAAGCCGCGCAGGCGACCAATGGCTGAGTAGCCGGGATAGGTTTTTTTATGCAGATCGTCGAGCATCTGGTGGCCGTGGTCGGGGCGCATCGGTATGGAAGTGACCCCAACACCTGATTGGGTCCGTCGTTGCTGTTCTAAGACAATTGCCTTGATCACAGCATACATATCCACATCACCTGCTAAATGATCGGCTTCGTAAAAATTATGGGGACGGGCGACTGTTCCGCCTTCTTCCCGCTTGGTTGTGCGTAGATGAATGAAGTGAATACGCTCGCCGAAGCGTTGGATCATGCCCGGCAAGTCGTTGTCGGCGCGTACACCGAGCGAACCTGTACAGAACGTGATGCCGTTGGCGGTTACGTCACAAGCGGCCATCAGCTGAGCCAGGTCATCTTCGGTGCTGACAACACGAGGCAAGCCCAATAAGGGAAATGGCGGATCGTCGGGGTGGATACATAGATTAACACCTACCTCCTGCGCAACGGGAGCCACTTGCTGAATGAAATAGTACAGATTTTTGCGAAGCTCAGCATCACCGATAGGCGCGTATTCATCCAGCAAACCCTGAAACGTTTCGAGTGTAAAGCGTTCTTCTGAACCGGGTAAGCCTAACAAGACAATGGCAGACAGTTCTTCGATCCGGGCCGGACTCATCTGGGTAAACTTCTCGTAGGCAGATGCCACAATTTCTGCCTCGTAGTCGGCTTCGGCGCCTGGTCGTTTCAAAATGCACAGATCAAATACGGCAAAGTCTGCCCACACGAACTTTAGTGCCCGAGAGCCATCGGGCATCTCGTAGTTAAGGTTCGTACGCGACCAGTCGAGTACGGGCATGAAATTATAGCAGACCGTTTGAATGCCACAAGCCGCCAGGTTACGAATTGACTGTTTATAATTTTCGATATAGGTCGCGCGGCCCGGCCGACCTTTTTTGATGTCTTCGTGAACCGGCAGGCTTTCGACTACGGCCCAGTGCAGGGGGGAGTATTGGCCATTATCGGCCTGTATAATACGCTTACGTTCTTCAATCTCTCCGACAGACCACACTTCGCCCACCGGAATTTGGTGTAACGCCGTCACGACACCTGCGCAACCCGCTTGCCGAATATCCATCAATGAAACTGGGTCGTTCGGCCCGAACCAGCGCATGGTTTGTAGCATTCCCATTTTATTCGTTTATGTCTTTAATAAAGTTTCTAGTCTACTCAAGAATCAATGCATCTGCCTATATAATTTTTAGTGAAGGCTAGTGATGTAAGATGAATAACCTGGCTTTCCACTAATTAGGATAGCTTTTACTTAGCTGCTTCTCTTTACCTGGATTTCGGCGCTTTAATATACCGGTCGGCATACTCAAGAAACGTAGGCCAGTTGGGACCGGTAGTGTGACCGCCACTGTGCTGGCGAAAGGCAATATCGCCCTTAACAAGCGCCGTTTCGATGGATGGGAATTCGGTCGTGCCGAGTCCTTTTTTGCCGAGCAGTTCATAAACCGGTCCGGCGTGAGCGCCACCCAAAAACATTCCTTTCGCGTCAACCCACTGCCCTTCAACCGTAGGCGATCCTGAGCTAATAAAGACCGGACGTGGTGCGCAAAGTGCGACCAATTCATGAGCGTCGACAGGGAGGTCATTAGGCGTTAACGGCCCGGCATATTTAATGAAATTACCCGCCATCCAGTGGTATTCGGCCGAAGACGCTACGTTCTCAACCTGTTCGCCAAACGTACGCCGATGGATTTTTACGCCACCTTCGCCCGATGAGCCGATGAAACCAATGGCAAACCGCGGTTCATAAGCCATGGTGACAACGGCAGCTTTACCGTAGCGCGATAAACCCTCGATGCCGACCTGTTTGGCATCAACGGCTTTGTCTGTCTCAAAATAATCTAAAGCACGGCTGGCGCCCCATGCCCAGGCACGTAGCGCCCCCCAATCGTCGGGCTTGCGCGGCTGCCCTTTGTTGACCAAGCCAATGATACCCTCTGTAAGCCCCGCCCCGTTGTCAGCCTGATAGCTGGTAGGATAGATAATGGCGTATCCCCAGCCCTTAGCTAGTAATTGCTGCTGCCAGCTAGAAGCTGCCGGAGCTGTGGTAGACGTCGGTGGTTGTGGAGGGCGTAAACCTGCCGAGCGCGGTCCGGCCGGAAAGCGGAAGCCGTAGCTCATCATCACGGGTACCGGACCAGAAGCATTGGCGGGTGTTGCTAAAGTGAGTTCAATGTTCACCTTAATCGCCGGATAGGCTGAATTGTCCACACGGCCCAGTAATTGCTTTAGCATAACAGGGTAACTGCCATCAACGGTATCTTTTGTACTAACCACCTCCCAGGTCACTTTGGGTGTGTTGGCTGGCATGCGCCCGTATATTTCACGGTCGAAGTCTTCGACAATTTCGGGACGTCGTTTCTGCCACCACTCGTTGGCCGTTGTGATTTTCTTGCCGTTTTTCAGCGTCAGCGGATCAGGTAGTGAAGTATATGTCGTGGCTTTGCTCTCGTCTGCGTTGGCCGCATTAGGAGCCTGGGGATTTCCCGACGGACCTGGCCGAAGCTCTTTAATGTTCAGCGTGGCCATCATAGCGCGGTGGTCGGCCTGGCTTTTGCGCTGCTGCCGGGCAATTAGGCTGTCCTGTTCAGGCGTGCGTGGGCCGAACTGAGCCAGACCGACGATTGGTGCAGCCATCAGCAAACTATACAAGATTCCAGTTTTACACATGCTTGTTAAGGTTATTGGGCAGTTTGCAGGTAGCTGCCCGGCCTCCCGAAATCTGTTTGGTTACTGTCTCCAATAGAGAAGCAGTTTTATACGAAAAATGGCACGTCTTTAGGAGCGTACTTACGCATGCCTTCTTCATTTATGTCTACGCCGATACCGGGTTTTTCGGATAGCGGAATGAAGCCGTCTTTGACCATCGGTCCGTCGAAGGTGACAATCTCTTTGAACATGGGCTCCTCGTGGAAGTAAATCTGCCACTCCAGAATGAGGAAGTTGGGCACCGACGCGCAGACATGGCTTGAGGCCATAGCCCCCAGATACGACGCTACCATGTGCGGAGCGAAAGGGACATAATAGAGGTTCGACAGATTGGCGATTCGTTGACCTTCACCTAATCCACCGGCTTTCTGTAGATCCGGCATGATAATGTCAACCGCTCCAATCTCAAGCAGTTTCCGGAAGCCATGTGCCATGTAGTGGTTTTCTCCCGCGCAGATTGGTGTGTTCGAGGCCTCACGAATTTGCTTGTATGCTTCCGGGTTTTCGGCGGGGATGGGTTCTTCTAAAAACAGCAGATTCAGAGGTTCCATCATCTTAGCTACACGCCGACCCGTTGTTACGTCGTAGCGCCCGTGCATATCCACGCAGATGTCGACTTTGGGGCCAACCGCTTTCCGAACGCTGGCAATCTGGTTATACATTCGCTCGAGTTCACCCTGGCTGGCGGTCCAGTTGTAAGCATCGAATTTGTTAGGGTCGTTGCGTTCATCGATGTCATATTTGACCGCCGTAAAACCCATATCGACCGCCCGTTTCGCGCTTTTGCCAAAGGATTCAGGGCTAGTGTCTTTCTCCCGGTAGGCTCCCGTGTCGCAATATACCCGTACACGATCGCGGAACTTGCCACCCAACAGCTGATACACTGGCATGCCTAAGGCTTTCCCGACCAAATCCCATAAGGCGGTCTCAATGGCCGATAGCACAGAAATGTAAATACCGGCCTGGGCACCTTCAAAGAAACCTGATTTGCGGACGTCTTCAAATAGGCGGTTAACATTAAGGGGACTTTTGCCTTTGATGCGCTCGCCCATCATTTTCACCAGATGATACGTACCAACGGACGCATCGACGGCTTCGCCACAACCCCAGATTCCCTGGTTGGTGTGTACTTTCACGAACAGGCTGTGTCCGTTGCGGGTATAGCCGCATTTGATATCTGTAATTTTCAGATCCGACGGGGCCGACGACTGCGGAGCGCGATGAACGGCGGTTTCGAGCCCTTCGCCGAACGTAGAGATTGAGGTTGCCGCAAAGGCACTTGCTATGGCGCTTTTGGTTAAGAATGAACGCCGGGAAGATGTAAAGCTCATGGTAGTATAGAATTTTAGCGTTCGATTTACCAGGTACGGGTTTTCAATAGTTCCTGTATCTGCTCCTTTGGGACAGGCAGTTCGTTGATGTGGGCGTTGAGCCACTGCGAAAAATCTTTCTCAATTTCGGCCGACCAGCGCGTGTCAATCTGACCCGAGGTGTATTTTTGCTCACGCAGCCGCTCGTGGCTGAACATGTCCCGAAGCCGAACAATCTCCGAGGTTTTAACCACCTTCTCGGCCAGGTGGGGCGGAATGAAAATAACCCCGCCATCGCGACCCAGCACGACATCGCCGGGCATAACCATTACACGGCCAATGCGGGTTGGGCGATTCATGCCTACCAGTGTCGTGTTTAGCGCTCCGTTCGGATCGTTCAGGTGGTGTGAAGGGTGATACGAGCGAAAAAACGATGTAAAGCCGCCTAATTCTTTCAGGCCGTTTATGTCCCGGATGGCACCTTCGTACACAATCCCGTTACCGGTTCTGGTGTAAATGTCATTCCCCAGGTTGTCGCCAATGGTGGGGCCGTCTTCGTGCATACCGAACTGGTCTACTACATACACATCTCCTTTGGTGAGTAACTCAATAGGCCAGGTGTTCTGCGGCTTTACCTTACCTGTTTTCTCCAGACCCTTTTTATCCGTTATCCGCTGCACATCTGGCCGCCCGGGCATAAACGTGGCCGTAACGGCCCGGCCTACCAGCACACTGTCGGGATTAATGACCTGCCAGCCATCGGCATACTGGTATTTGTAATTTTCGTTGCGAAGAACTGCCCAGGCTTCTTCCTGGGTTACCAGTCTCATGCGTTTAAGAATGGCATCGGGCACTTTTGGCCGGCCGTCGGGAAATCGTTCGCCTTTCCATTCAGGGGTTAGAAAGATCAGTTCCTCTTTGGATATCTGTTGCCCGAACGATGCTGTTGCCTGACTAAGCAGACAGAGCATAGCGGCTGAAAAGAATGTCAGCTTCATGAAAATGTAGGAAGGTTTAAGGGTTCGGAGTATAGTGTACAGAAGGAAGAACATACCCAACTTCTACCTAATGCAACCGATTGAAATTTATTAGCTCGTATCTATTTGTTGGTATTTTTTGCCAGAAAAGGCTTTTTATTAAGCGACAGAAAGTATAATAACACTTGTGTTGCAGAGATTTATACGTAAAAGAGACCCCAGCAATGCTATCCGCATGAAAATTGGCGGTAGGCGTTCAGTGAGCTGAAATTGCTTTTAAGCGCTTTATTTTTTCTTTTGCTCAGGGTAAAATCTAATTTAGATCAGATTACAGTCTTTAATAAACCCTACATTCTATAAAATAAAATCTTTTAATGAGCTACAGATCAAAGAATAATGTAAACGCGCTAGTTTTAATGCAATCAGTTGCATAAAAGAATGAAATAAGCATGTACCTTACTGAGTTGTTTATATTAGCCGCTGTACACACCTCATGGAGAAAGAAATAACAATCTACGATATAGCAAAGCGACTGAATTACTCGCCCGCAACGGTTAGTCGTGCCTTGAATGACCATCCTGCCATTCGGATCGATACGAAAGACCTGATTACCGAAACGGCCCGGCAAATGGGATACCGCTCCAACATGTTTGCCAGCAATTTAAGACGCCAGCGAACTAATACCATCGGCGTTATAGTGCCTAGACTAAACAGCAACTTCATGTCGACAGTACTGGCTGGCATGGAAAAAGTAGCTAACGAGGCCTCCTATAATTTAATCATCAGCCAGTCACTGGAATCGGTGAAGAAGGAAGTAGCCAGCGCTCGAACTATGTTCAATAGCCGTGTAGATGGTTTATTGGTTTCGGTAGCCTACGATACCGAAAAAATCGATCACTTCGAAACCTTTATCAATAAGGGAATTCCGCTGTTATTTTTTGATAGGGTGATTGATCATGACCAATGCACCAGCATCGTGATTGATAACACAAAAGCGGGGTACGACGCCACAGCACACCTGATTGAGCAAGGGTGTGAGCGGATTGTGCACGTAACCGGGAGTTTGCAGAGAAACGTGTACGCTGATCGGTTAAAAGGCTACCGTTTAGCGCTTATGGAGCACGGGTTATCCTATAAAGAGGCTCTTGTTATGGTGACTGATCTAAGTCAGGAAGCGGGGCAGGATGCTGCCAGACGTATTCAGGCCATGCCAGAACGGCCGGATGGGCTGTTTGTAACAAATGATTTTTGCGCAGTCAGCTGTATGCAAGTTTTAAAGCAGGCAGGGTTGGTGGTTCCAACTGACATCGCAGTTGTAGGTTTTAACAATGATCCCGTTTCTCAGGTAGTTGAACCAAACTTAACGACCATCAACTATCCTGGCGAGAAGATGGGTGAAATAGCTGCTCAAAGCCTGATTAATCATCTCAATGGATCAATGAACATTGAGGTAACCAACCGTATTGTTCTGCATTCTGGCCTGGTCGTTAGAAAGTCATCTCTCAAAAAAGCCTAACCTGGCTTCTGGCCGCGTAATGAGCCGATACAGTCTGATTATTGAGAAATTACTGGTAACCGAGCTTGTGTTAATGACCTAAGGCTGAAATCTCCGTCTTTAGGGTAGATTACATGCTTGTTGATATGATTCGGTTTTATGAGTGATACTCACCAAAATTATAACTTTGTAAAACACTTGTCTTTGGGCAACGTTCTAATAAGTAGAAGAAACAGGTATTTAGGGACTTGAATTACTTCGTATAAACACCTACGGATTGTTCTTTGCAGTCTCTTAATGCTACTTAACGTGCATCTTATCTTGTTTGATTAGTGTAGCCAAGCCAACTACTTGTACGCGTGCGAAACCAAGTCTACTTATTTCTCGATTTTGAGTTGTATGGCTTATTTTACTGGTTGTTTCTTCCACAATGCCTACGTTATTGCCTAGTTCGTCATTACCCGTAGCGGCTACTTCTATACTTGATAAGCTTCCTGACGGAGTAGCTTGTTATGAAGCTATTGCCGACAGCTCTGGTACCATTATAGATTTCCGCTTAACGTATTACAATCATCTTTTCAAAGAGCTTGTTCCGGAACATTATCAGTTGATGTTGGGCGACCAAATGATTGATGGCCATATTGAGCAAGAAGACATCTGGCAACCAATCATTGCTCATTATACTACGGTGATTGAATCTGGCCAAGCTGTAGATTACTTAGTTGCTGACCCGGACCAGTCATCGACGGTCAACTTGCGAGTCAGTTCGTTAGGTAATGGGGTAATTGTAACAGCTCATGATGTCACAGCACAATACGAACAGATAGCGGCCCAAAACCAGGAATTCACTGATTTGCTGAATGCCTCGTTGAGCAATACATTTCTGTATGAAGCCATGCGCGATGCTGACGGACGTATTCGGGATTTCCTGATAAAATATGCCAATAAGAATGCTCAGCGGGAGGTCATGAGTAACTTCGGCAAGGAGACGGTCGGTAATACTGTATTGACAATATACCCTAACTCGCGGCATTCAGGACAATTTGAACATTGCATCCGAGTCATCGAAACGGGTGAGCCTATTCGGTTGGAGCTTTATTATCCCGAAAGTCAGTTATGGTACGATACCTCAATTACTAAGCTAGGCGACGGTTGTATTGTGGCGGGATTAAACATAACTGAGCATAAGCGAAGCGAACTGCGAATGCTGCAGCAATCTTCTCATCAGGAGCGGATGGTAAACGAGCTTCGGCAGAGTAATGAAAACCTCCGGCAATTCGCTCAGGTGGCTAGCCATGACCTACAGGAGCCACTGCGCAGAATTCAGTCCTTCAGCGACATCCTGCAAAGTCAGTTCGAAGATAATTTGTCTGATGGCGAGCGAGATATGACCCGGCGAATCCAGAAGTCGGCCAAACGAATGCAGATGCTGATTAAAGATTTGCTGATGTATTCACAACTAGCCACCCAACGAGAGCCCCTCAAACCGGTTGCTTTATCCAACGTATTGGAAGACGTGCTTAGCGATCTGGAAATGGCCATAGCGGAGAAAAACGCAACAATTGACGTTAAGAAGCTCCCGATTATTCTGGGTAGTGCGTCACGATTGCATCAGCTCTTCCAAAATCTAATTGCCAATGCACTGAAGTTTCAAAAAGCTGATCGCTTATCGATAATCATAATTGCGGCCCAACTGGTCTCAACCGAAGAGCTACCTACCGATCTACAAAGCCAACCCACGTCATTCTGGATGATTACCGTAGCCGACAACGGACTTGGTTTCGATGAAAAGTACAAGGATCGTATTTTTCACCCGTTTCAGCGATTACACGATCCAGCCGATTATAGCGGTACCGGCATTGGGCTGGCTATATGTCAGCGGGTAGCTGAGAACCACGGAGGAGCCATCGACGTCACCAGTGAACTCGGGGTCGGCTCGACGTTCAAAGTTTTTCTCCCCGTTTACGCCGGGTAGACGGTCATTCAGAGTCGAGTATTGTCAGGTATAGTCAAGTTTTGACAAGAAGCTCACGGCTCATGACTACGTACTTAAACCGGGTTCGTTTCAGTTAGAATGAGTTGAACTGCCTTAAAAAGTTTATGGTAGATCAGAAAAGCGCGTTGGGCAGCATCTACTACAACGTCAGGCCGGCCAGCGGCTTTCTGAGTTAAAAACGCCCCAAACGCCCGCCACCGTTGCCCCGTTTCGCTACCGTAACCCTGATAAAAACGGGCGTTTTTGAGTAGTGGCACTACTGCTGAGCACTGTTGCAAATAATGCCATACTGTTTTACCACCCAGCATAGATCCTTCTCCAACGTAGGCTGCGCCAAGTAGCTCAGTCGGGCTCCATGCCGTAAATACATCGTCAGTGAAAGGCTGTGACAAGTGAAGTTGGGCCAGGTCGGCCGCCAACCAGGGTGTCTTGCGACGAGTATCCGGCTCGTAGTCTGCAAAAAAATCCGGATGCTGGTCAATTGCGCTCTCTAAGGACCGATGGTACCCGAAATGAGTAAGGAGCAGATGACGGTACTGGTCCGCTGACAGCGTTCCTGTACGCAATGCATCGGCATACAGCAAGTGCTCCGTTTGCTCGTGAATAGGGCGCGTTTCCTCCCGAAGGCGTTCTGCTATTGTGTTCATTTAGAGTCTATCCGGATGTTGTCGTTTAGCCAGAACTGGCAGAGCCGTTCCAGTAAAGCGCCTGTTTGCTGATAATTACCCGGTTTTACCAGGTAGGCATTAATGCCTACCTCATAAGCATTCTGGATGTCGCTGGGGTTATCAGACGTACTAAACGCCACAATTGGCAATCCGCGCGCACGATCAGTAGAGCGGACGCGCTCTATCACGTCGAAACCACTTAAGCCAACCAAATTCAGATCGAGGAGCACTAACTTGGGGAGTGGTGCTGCTTCATCACTGTAGCGACCTTGCCTGGTTAAATACTCAATTGCTTCTGAGCCGCTGGGCAATATAGTATATGTAACAGGTTGGTTCAGCTTACGTATCAAGCGGCTGAAGATGTCGGCATCATCTTCATTATCCTCTACGTATAGAATATCTAACATGTTCAATCAACCGCCACTACCGGGAACGAAACAAAGAATGTAGCGCCCCGATTCGGCTCACTATGATACCAAATTTTACCCTGATGCCGACTGACAATACGCTTTACAATAGCCAGTCCAACGCCTGAGCCCTTGAATGACCGGGCGTTTTCGAGTCGCTTGAAGAGGTCAAACATTTTACCGGCCTCTTTCATATCGAACCCAATACCATTGTCGGTTACCGAATAAATAACCTCCTGGTCTGTTTGCTGTCCTTTTACCTGAATGTGTCCTTCCTCCTTCGAGCGAGTATACTTGGCTGCGTTGGTTAATAAGTTTGTGAACAGTTGCGTAACCATGGTCGGGTCGGCGCTAAACGGAGGAGTACCTTTGATGTCAATCGTTAGTGAGCGATCCTTTTCTGCAATCAAAACCTCTTCCTTGATAGTCTGGAGGAGTTGCTTCATATCAATAGACTGCGCATTGATCTCGGTACGTCCCATCCGCGAGTAATAGAGAATGTGCCGAATCAAGGAACGCATCCGATCTGTCGAGTCCATGATCTTCTGAAACAGCGCCCGAGCATCTGGATTGAAATCCTGGCCGTATTCTTCCAGCAAGATTTCAGAATAGCACCGAATAGAAGACAGCGGAGTGCGTAGGTCGTGCGAGACGGTGTAGCTAAACGCGTCTAATTCTTCGTAGGCTACCTGAAGCCGCTGATTTAACAACCGGATTTCGTTCGCCTGACGCGTAACTACCTGCAAAATGTCTTCACGCAGCTTCACGGCCGCCGACACTTCCACCTCGCTCCAGGCGTCCGACATGTTATGAACAAGCTCGGTCCAGGCGTCGAAACTTTTGCGTGGGCTCAATCGAACCTGCCCTTCGTTGCTCACCGTTACGGCCTTCTGCGGATTACCGGCCCAAGTTACTTGCTGAACCCGTTCGGGTTTAAACCAAAGCAAATATTCGTTCAGCTCCCTCGACAACACGATGGCCAGCATACCTGCCGCTTTGTCTTTGAAGCCCTCGGCCAGAGGGTACAAGCTGGGTAATTGGTGCGTTTCGAGAAACGTTTCGGTAGTTGTATTCTTTAGCCAGTTGGCCAGTTCTGACACTTCTGCTTCATTAGGCGTGTTGCCCAATCGATGCTGCTGATTGTTAAACAACAACACGGCTCCGCTTGCCGACGTCAGATCTAAAGCGGTTATGGAATGACGAGTTAGTGCTCGAACTACGTCCTCATCGCTAACCAGTTGATCATGTAGGTACTGACCGTTCTGGCGGCTTTGCCGAAGAAGGGTTTGATTTTCTTCGTCTTTGCGAAACTCCAGAGCCGCCGATAGAAGCTGGCTAACGAACTTAGCCGCCTGCCGCGACGAGTAATCTACAAAACGGGGCGAATAATGGTGACATGACATGAGCCCCCAGAGCTCTCCCCGGTAGAGCAGCGAAATACTCATGGATGCGTGCACACCCATGTTTTTCAAGTATTCAATATGTACCGGCGATACCGCTCGTAACGTTGAATGGGTTAAATCTAACGGGTGGTTATCAGGCCAAGTTGACTCGGATAAGATTGGCGCGGGCGTACTGTCTGCATCGGCGATAAGCCTTACCAGATTGATTTTGTAAAGCTCACGCGCCTGACGCGGAATATCGGATGCTGGATAGTGCAGACCTAAGAACGGCTCCAAATAATCTTCTTTTTCCTCCGCTACAACCTGACCGTGCCAGTCCGATCCGAAACGATACACCATAACCCGGTCGAACCCAATGATTGCTTTAACCCGCCGGGCGGTGTTTTGTAGGAGATCATTAAGCTGACGACTGGATTGAACTTCGGTTAGCGCTTCGGAGATTAAACGCTGGTTGAGCGATAATCTTAGGTTCTGATCAGTAGGCTCCCACTCCAGCACCAAAAGGCCATCGTGTTCATGAATAATCAGGTTCCAAACCTGATCGCTTATTTGAAGCCGATGCGGATTGATATTATCCCACGAACCAGTCCGCCGTCCTACATTTAGCAGTTCAACAACCGTAGTGGCTGGCAGGCTTGTTTGGGCGAGCAGTATTTCAAGCGATTGACCGAGCACTTCGCTAACTGGCCGACCGATCAGTTCAGGCAAATTGGCACTGGCATGGACAATGGTGTAGGTGTCCGGCAGAATGGCTATTAAATAACCGTGCGACTGAATGTGGCCAAGAATGTGAATCGGCTCCCGATCACAGTTGGTTAAATCAACATCAAAGTTAGTCATGCGTTGAGGGCAACATAGCTAGTTTACCGTTATGACGAAGCGTAGCACAAGGCATTAGTAGCGCAAATCGGTTTAACGTTCCGCAATATACGTCTTTATATAAAAATATTAGTTACATAGCTTTGGCCGAAGTCTCGGCTAAGGGTAACGTATGGGGTAATCCAGCGTTTGCTATCAACTAAAGCAGCGAAACAGGAAGTCTGAGATTGCCGATACCTTAAAACCAGGGCGAACGAAGTAAGGCTTCGTTTAATACGCGTAAGCCAATCGTTCCCGCAATTTGCCAACTCATACTCGCAAAAACACTTTTTTCTTGTACAAGAAATAAAGGAACAGCCATTTCACTGCCAGAAAACCGATAACGGCGCCCAGAGCACGAACGGGCTCACTAAAAAAACTCAGAAAACCACTGAAAAGATAATGGGCTGCGTGTTCAAAGTCAATGACCTCCCCGGCCAGATAAATCAAGATAGAATTCATGCCAATGACAACGAAGAAAAATGCCCATTGGCGCCAATTCTTCAGGTCAATAATCCAGTAAAACAAACTCAAAATCAATAAACTCCAGCCACCGGCTACCAGGACAAACGAGCTCGTCCAAAGATTTTTGTTGACAGGAAACACCAGATTCCACACCCAGCCTACAGAAAGGCAAGCAATGCCCGTTATCATAAGCCACTGTAGCTTTCTACCATCGCTGATGTTGTGTCGACGTAGTAAAGAACCCGCAAAAATGCCCAGTAATCCAGTGCCAATAGCTGGTAGGGTAGAAAATAGTCCTTCCGGATCGTGGATCACCCGGTGTAACCGTCCGGGCATCAGTAACCGATCTATATAACCGGCTAAGTTACCTTCCATAGTTAGGTTACCTGCTCCGAAACCCGGTACTGGTATAAGTGTCATGGCTGCCCAATAACTTAAGAGTATAGCCGCAAAAATGGCGTAACGGGCCCGCTCATTGCGAACGTATAGATAGATTAACTGAGCAAACATACCCGCTAAACCAATCCGTCCGAGTACACTCCCGTAACGCATATCGGCAAATGATCGCTCGAATAAACCATTGTTGTAAACGATGCCGAGCAAGACAAGGACCAGCCCACGGGTAACAACTTTACGGGCTAGCAATGATCGGTCGTCGCCTTTGGCCAAGCGGCTGCCCAGCGAGAATGGCGTTGAGACGCCCGCCAAAAACAAAAACAGTGGGAAAATGCAGTCGTAAGCGCGAAAGCCGTTCCAGGACGCATGGGTAAACTGGTCTGCCAGCACAGCGGCCCAAGTCCAGCCCGTTGTTTTAGCCAGGACATGAAAAATTTCTTCTCCGCCCATGATCCAAAACATGTCGAAGCCACGCAGTGCGTCGAGTGAGAGCAGCCGTCGAACAGGAGCTGGTTGCGCTAGGGCAGGTTCTGTAGAGGAAGCAGTAACGCTTTGCATGAACGAATTCGGTTGAGAATGAAGCAATGATACAAAAAAACGCCCCCATTAGCCACAAGGAATAATGGGGGCGTTTGTCATTTATCGGCAAGCCGAACGTAACATACTCGGGTGTTACGTCAGTTCATTGACAAATAGAGCTGCCTGTTGAATCTGCCTAGTTATCGTTGAGAATCAGCGGAACGTTACCTCGACTGCCCATAATCACAATTTTAGCGTTAGGCGAAGCGGCTAACTCGCGTTGCGCTTTAATCTGTTCGTACTGGAGCTGCCGGTCCGACAAACCAGTCGACAGGATTTTCTGATAATCAGCGATACCCTGTGCTTCTACTCGCTTGCGCTCGGCTTCCTGCCGCTCTTTCTGGAGCACAAACTGCATTTTCTGAGCATCTTGTTCGGCATTAATTTTCGACTCAATGGTCTTTTTAACGGATGCCGGTAAGTCAATGTTACGTATCAACAGCTGTTCCAGCCTGAGACCGCGCTTCCGGAAGTCAACTTCAATGGTCTTGTAGATTCGAGACTGAAATTCGTCGCGTCTTGTTGAATACAGAGCTACCGCATCATAATAAACCGCGTTGTCACGAATGCGGGTTCGGGTGATTGGCCGAACAATTTTATCAGTATAATCTGGACCGATCTCACGGTATATTTTCGGGGCATCGGCAGCCACAACTCGATATAGCACGGTTAAGTCAATAACAACTTCCAGACCATCGGCCGTTAAGACGCGAATGGCATCGTCACCTTGCCGGTCGCCTTCGTCATGAGTCGCCGACATAGTGTAGTTCTGCGTTTTAATGTCAAACTCCGCCACGTTAGCCAGCGGGTTGACAAAACTCAGTCCAGAGCTCAGAAAACGATCACTAACATTACCAAACAGCGAAATGACGCCAACCTGCCCCGCATCGATTTGCCGGACGCTGGAAGTGAGTAAGCCAAGTACGATAAAAATAGCACCAACCACTTTAAGGGGTCGGGAAAAGCGCGAAAAAGTAAGCGCGGGCGTATTGACGGCAAATCCAACGATAAGCGCGAAAATGCCAAGGATAAGAAAAAACATAAGTGATTTTATAAGTTACAATGTGTGGGCAATCACTCTGAAATCAATGTGATTGGTATTACGTACGACATAATATCGTAATGGGCGAATCGGCTACGTCTTGCCTGCTGGCTAAAGCCTTCCATGAAAATCAGGGGGAGTAGTAAGTTGCACTCATCAAGAGCGGTGCATTAACACTGAGGTGGAGTCATGAACGTTACTTCGTCAGGAAAACAGTGTAAATGTAGGTAGTAATAAGACGTAAAACGAGAACAGTTTGAAGAGCGGATACGCAGAGTGCCAGCCGGTTACAGGAGTGGATGATGCAAAAAAAAGGCATCCGGTAAACCACCAGATGCCTTTCTTAACCACACTATTAACCCTTCAGTGTGTTAGCGTGAAGTCTTTGTCGCTTTCTTCTTGTCTTTAGCAGCAGGAGCGCCAGCAGGTGCCGCTGCGGTTTCAGCTTCTTTCTGAGCAACTACTTCGCCTTTCAGATACAGAACCGCCTGACCTGCTTCGGCATTGCTGGTTACAGTTACCGTCTTGGTAAACTGGCCAGCAGCAGCAGCGTTAAATGTAGCCGAAATCGTTCCCGTTTTGCCCGGCATGACAGGTTCACGCGAGAAACTTGGCTTGGTACAGCCGCAAGAGGCTGTTGCGTCGTTGATGATGACAGGATCAGTACCAGTATTCTTAAATTCGAACACGTGGGTTACTGGCTTACCCTGCTCAATCTTACCAAAATCATGGGTTTCTTTGGCAAACTTCATGACCCCCTTCTGGGCGTAGCCAACTGCGACGAACACAAATAAAGCTACGAAAAGTGAAAAAAACTTTTTCATTGGACTAAACGGAATTATGGTTTGGTTGTTAAGATACTAAACTTAATAAAATGTTGTCAAAGCAAACAGTTTGCCAAATTCTTACTGGGTGCTCTTCGGTCAACAAAGAAACTGAAAAATTCGTTTTTTTGAAAGCTGCGTTGTTTTACCTTATTTTTACTTTTGCTTGATACCGGCTTGTTCGTTATCAAATTACTTCATCAATAAATTGATTGTTGGACGCTTTCAACCCGTAGCTCTGCTGTGATAGCAAACGAACAACTCCGCTCGATTGATATTTTAACGCCCGAAAAAATCCTATCGGACTACCGGCTCGCTTGCGAAAGTCGGCAGGTTAGTTTGCTGGGCCGGCGCGACGTAATGGGAGGGCGGGCTAAATTTGGCATCTTCGGCGACGGTAAAGAACTGGCGCAACTGGCAGTTGCTCACGCTTTTAACCGGGGTGATTTCCGGTCGGGTTATTATCGCGATCAGACCTTTGTAGCGGCACTAGGTGAACTACGCTGGACCGAGTTTTTCGCCCAGTTATACGCGCATACTGACCTGGCCGCTGACCCGAATACGGCAGGCCGATCTATGAATGGGCACTACGCAACCCGGTGGCTCGATGAGCAGGGGTTATGGCGTAACCAAACAGAAATGTTCAACTCGGTTTGCGATATTGCTCCAACCGCTGGCCAGATTCCCCGCTCACTTGGGTTGGCCTATGCCTCCAAGCTGTTCAGGAACAACCCGGCCCTGGGTGAGTTAACCAACTTTTCACATGATGGCAACGAAGTAATCTTTGGTACAATTGGCGATGCATCAACGTCGCAGGGCATGTTCTGGGAGACCATGAACGCGGCCGGTGTATTGCAGGTGCCCCTCCTGATGTCGGTTTGGGACGATGGCTACGGCATATCTGTACCGGTGGAGTATCAGACCACTAAAGGCAGTATTTCTAAAGCGCTGGCTGGCTTTCAGCGCGACGCCGATGATAAGGGCTTCGAGATCTTTACCGTAAAAGGCTGGGATTACGTCGCACTTTTAGAAACCTATCAGCAGGCGGCTCATATTTGTCGCGAAGAACACGTTCCGGTACTGGTTCATGTGCAGGAACTTACACAACCCCAGGGCCACTCGACCTCCGGTTCGCACGAGCGATACAAATCGAAAGAACGACTAGCCTGGGAAGTTGCCCACGATTGCAACCGTATGTTTCGGCAATGGATTCTGGAAAATGGATATGCTACGAACGACGATCTCGACACGATTGAGAACGAAGCTAAACAGACCGCCAAGCAAGCTCGTCTTGAGGCCTGGAACGCGTTTCAAGAGTCAATGAAAGCTGACCTGAACGAGGCCGTCGATTTGCTACAACAAGCGGCTCGCCATCACGCTAAATCAGCGGATTTGATGGCTATTCGCGAAGAGCTCCGTAAGACGTTTTCACCCCTTCGGCGGGATGCTGTAACGGCCGTTCGGAAGGCATTACGGGTTTTACGTACTGATACCAGCGCTGGCCGACAAAAGTTACATGCCTGGCTGGAGCGCACGAATGCCGAAAATGCTGATCGGTTTAGTTCGCATTTATACAGCCAGTCGCCTGAGTCGCCGATGCTGGTGAAAGGCGTGCCTGCTCAGTTTACCGACGATAGCCCGGTACTGGACGGGTATCTGCTCATGCAGCGATACTTCGATAATTTGTTTGCCCGCGACCCACGGGTTGTTGCTTTAGGCGAAGATGTTGGACTGATCGGCGACGTTAACCAAGGCTTTGCCGGTTTGCAGGAGAAATACGGAGAAGTACGTATTACCGATACGGGCATCCGCGAGACGACTATTATTGGGCAAGGCATTGGTCTGGCCATGCGTGGCTTGCGGCCCATTGTTGAGATTCAGTACTTTGATTACATATATTACGCGCTGGCAACATTGACGGACGATCTGGCAACGCTGCAATATCGCACGAAGGGCGGTCAGAAAGCGCCACTCATTGTCAGAACGCGCGGCCATCGGCTAGAGGGGATCTGGCATTCGGGTTCTCCGATGGGAACCATGCTCGGCAGTCTTCGGGGTATGCATGTGCTGGTACCGCGCAACATGACCCAGGCCGCTGGATTTTACAATACCTTGATCAAAGGTGATGATCCGGCGTTACTGATCGAATCGCTGAACGGCTACCGGCTTAAAGAAAAGCTACCCGATAACTTGACGGAATTTTGTGTACCGCTGGGCGTGCCCGATATTCTCCGGTCGGGTTCTGATGTAACAGTGGTTACGTATGGCTCTATGTGCCGCATTGTGATGGAAGCCGCCGGGCAACTGGCCCAAATGGGAATTAGTGTAGAGGTTATCGATGCTCAGACGCTGCTGCCGTTTGATGTGCATCATCTTATTCTTGATTCAATCAAAAAGACAAACCGGGTTGTTTTCGCCGATGAAGACGTACCGGGTGGGGCTTCCGCTTACATGATGCAGCAGGTGGTTGAGCAGCAAAACGCGTATCGCTATCTGGATTCGCCCCCACGTACCATGTCCGCTAAGGCGCATCGGCCACCTTACGGCTCTGACGGGGATTATTTCTCGAAACCAAACGTTGACGACGTAATCGAAATGGTTTATGCACTCATGAGCGAGGCTGAACCAAGTCGATTTCCAGCAATTTAGCGAAAGAATAAAAGAGCGAAAGAGTGAAAACGCCAGCGCTATTATTCACCCTTTCGCTCTTTTATTCTTTCACTCTTTACAATGTCATACTTCCAGGATATACAGGATGGGATTCGCACGACGCTGAAGGGGTTAAGCCTGACGTTACGTCATTTACGCAATGCCACCCACCGCCGAACACCGGAGGGAATAGCAAGCGATAACTATTTTGAGTTGCAGAATGGCCTCGTCACGCTTCAGTACCCTCACGAGCAGTTACCAATTCCCGATAATGGTCGATACCAGCTCCGTAATGAGATAGAAGATTGCATTGTTTGTGATAAGTGCGCCAAAATCTGCCCAGTTGACTGCATTACCATCGACGCTATTAAAGCAACCGAAGAGGTTGGCCGGGCGTCGGATGGATCGCCGATTCGGTTGTATGCCGCTAAGTTTGACATCGACATGGCTAAGTGCTGCTATTGCGGCCTTTGCACGGTGGTTTGCCCAACCGAATGCCTGACGATGGACAAAAAGTTCGATTATAGTGAGTTTGAGTTGGGTAAGCTAACCTACAGTTTTGCCGAGTTAACCCCGGAGCAGGCTGATGAAAAACGGGCGCTTTACGAGCAGTTCGTCCGCGAGAAAGAAGAAGCTAAAGCCGCTCAGGCGGTAGTTAAAGCGGCTCAAACAAATGAACCAGCCGCCACGCCAGCTCCCAAACGGCCTGTGTTCCGGCCTACGGCAAAACCTACAGCCTCGGCCCCCCCTGATCCAACGACTAACTCCACAGATGGCGCTATTGTGCACCCGCTCACCGATGCTACGCCCGACGAAATGCAGCAAATTGCGCAGGGAGGACTTGAAGCAACTAAACGGCCAGTATTCCGACCAAAGCAAAAGCCAGTAGCTCCAGCCCCTACTGATAATGTGGAGCCGAACCCCGCTGCCGATAAAGCCGAACCAGCTACTCCAGCTAAGCCCGCGTTTCGGCCGACTATGAAGCCGCCCAAGCTGACGGAAGAAGGGCCTGCTTCAGAAGCGGTTTCGGAGGTACCAAAGCCAAAACCTGCCTTCCGACCAACCATGAAGCCGGCAGCACCGATTGAGTCGGAGGAATTAAAACAGCCAGATGCAGATGTGCCTAAAGCAAAACCAGCTGCGTATCGGCCAACGATGAAACCCAAGGCAGTTGAACCTGATCTGCCAGCGTCCGAAGAGCCACAGTTGCTGAAGGCCAAACCAGCTTTTAAACCAACGATGAAGCCGACTAAGCCGATTACGGATGAGTCGCCGGTTAGCAATTCGGCCGAGCAGGCTCAGTTGGCATCGCCTTCAGAAGATGCTGTAGAGCCGCCGAAGCCTAAGCCCGCTTTCCGGCCAACCATGAAGCCTAAGCCTGGTCCGTCGGCTTCAAATCCAGATCAGGAAAAGCCATCGTAATTTATAAAACCAAACAAAGTAGTGGTTCAGATTGCTTTCTACGCCTTTGCTGCCCTCACGCTTATCGGCGCCCTGGCTGTTTTGCTGACTCGTAACGTACTGTATGCCGCCTTTTTTCTGCTGCTGACCTTGCTGGGCGTAGCCGGTTTGTTTGTCCTAGCCAGCGCCGACTTTTTAGCCATTGCCCAAATCATGATCTACGTAGGGGGCGTTTTGGTGCTAGTTATATTCGGCGTGATGCTCACTCACAAACCAGAACCGGCCGGAGATACAAACAGCCAGGCACCTAACCGTGTGTTGACGCTTAACCGAAGTTGGGTAGCGGCTTTGCTGCTGGCTGGCGGTTTGTTTGTCGCGTTTTATACGTTGTTGGCCCGCGCCGACTTCGCGCTACTAAACCGACCCGTTGGCTGGAAAAGCACCATTAACGCCATTGGCAAGCAACTGATGACCGAATACGTCGTGCCTTTCGAGATTGTCGGAATTCTTTTGCTCGCTGCTCTGATAGGTGCTACGTACCTGGCCACGCCATCGCTTAAATCCGCAAAACATGGAACCCGTCGATAGTCGCTTGTTTTTACTGGTTGGTGCTGCTTTGTTCAGCATTGGTCTGGCGGTGGTAGTGCTGAAACGGCACGCGATCGTCGTATTAATGGGCGTCGAATTGATGCTGAACGCCGTTAACATTAACCTTGTCGCCTTCAGTCAGTACGATCCTGACCGGGTGCAGGGGCAAATGTTTAGTTTGTTTGTCATGGTGATCGCAGCGGCTGAGTCGGCAATTGCTTTGGCTATTATACTTCAGGTGTACCGACACTTCCGTACGGCGCAGCTGGATGAACTAAACGAACTAAAGCAGTAAGTGCGTGGTCTGTTAGGTTACAAATTGCATTACCCAGACGCGCCCGTTTGGGTTACTCATATATGGAAACTCTTTTCGAACCCATCATTGATGGTATTCTCACCAAAGGCTACGGTGTTCAGGATGATTTCTTGTTGCCCGAAGAAGTTGCCGCTTTGGCGAGTCGATTGCATTCCCGCCGGGCCGTGGGGCAGTTTCGGGCCGCGGGCATCGGTAATCAGCAGGTAACGGTTGAAAGTCAAATTCGGGGTGATGAGATTCTGTGGCTGGAGGAAGCAACGGCGACACCCGACGAAGCTGCTTTTTTGCAACGCATCGGCGAGTTTGTCGACTACGTGAACCGGACCTGTTACCTTGGTTTGCGTGACTATGAATTTCACTACGCCCTGTATCCTCCCGGAACGTTCTACAAGCGCCACCTCGATCAGTTTCGCAGTGATTCGCGCCGTAAGCTTTCCGTAATTTGCTATTTGAACACCGACTGGCAACCGACCGACGGGGGCCAGCTTGCTCTTTACGTACCTCAGCCAGGAGGATCGGAAGAGACAATCACCATTAGTCCGGCAGGCGGCCGACTAGTCTGCTTCGAGAGTGGTCGGCTAGAGCATGAAGTGCTCCCAGCCACCCGTGAGCGACTCAGCGTGACCGGCTGGCTGAAAACAGCCTAGGTCTTATGAGTTGAAGCAGCAGATTACGTTTTTACTCCGTAATTACACGATTATTTCAGCCCTTCGTTTGACGGACCAGCTTAGCTGATAAACGGGCGGTTTGTTTCAAGGCTTCTGATTGGGGATATTTGCGGCCGGATACACCAGGACAAATGCCCGACGACGCACTACTACGCTTACTGATCGCTATTCTACTCGGATTACCTTTCCTTGGTGCTCTTGCGTTGGTACGCGTAAATCGGCGAATGTCGGGCGGGTTGGCGATTGGGCTAACAACTATTGGGCTGGTGCTGTCTGTCATACTAGCCGTACACTTACCTCAACAGGCTTTAACGTTTCAAACTACCTGGGCATCAATGTCCGGGGTATTGTTTGGGGTTAGCTTGCGGCTTGACACCCTTACGTGCTTAATGCTAGTGCTGGTTCACTTTGTGGCCTTGCTGGTGCAGCTCTACTCCATTTCTTATCTACACGATGAGCCGCGACTAAGCCGTTATTTCGCTTACCTACAGCTCTTTGTTGGCTCTATGCTGGGGATTGTATTAGCTGGTAACTTATTGATACTGTACGCCTTTTGGGAACTGGTTGGCTTAGCGTCGTATCTGCTCATTGGTTTCTATCAGGAGCGTTTAATTGCGTCAAAGGCGGCCCAAAAGGCGTTTTTGATGAACCGCGTAGGAGATATGGGTTTCCTGATCGGGATCTTCCTGACGTATTATTATTTCGGTACACTAGAACTATCTGCGCTTACAAACAATCAATTTGGCATTATTCCGCCGACGGCTATCGGTTTATGCCTGTTTATGGGCTGTGTGGGTAAGTCAGCCCAATTCCCATTATTAACCTGGCTTCCTGATGCTATGGAGGGGCCAACGCCCGTGTCGGCCTTGCTGCATGCTGCAACGATGGTGGCGGCCGGTATTTTTCTCCTGGCCCGAGTTCATCCACTGCTTTCCTCCGATGCGCTGGTCGTCGTTGCGTTAATTGGAACAATTACGACGATAATCGGCGGCTACTCAGCGCTTTTTCAGACGGATATTAAAAAGGTCTTGGCGTTTTCGACCGTGTCGCAATTAGGGCTAATGGTGGCGGCAATGGGTACGGGAAACGTGAGCGCGGCTATATTTCATCTGTTAACCCACGCCTTCTTCAAGGCGGGTCTGTTCCTGAGCGCCGGAGCCGTTATTCATGCTATCAACACGCAGGATATGCGCCAAATGGGCGGGTTACGTAAAGCCTTACCCATTACATTCATAGCCTACACTGTGTGTGCCGCTGCCTTAGCGGGTCTACCTTTGCTCTCCGGTTTTTTGTCGAAAGAAGCCATTTTAGAAGGAGTGCTCAACTGGGCCGAAGGGCAAAATGATCACTTATCCTACATGATTCCAGTCTCGTTGCTATTATCATCGGGGCTAACGGCTTTATACATGGCCCGGCAGTGGCGGCTAATCTTTTTCGGACCCTATCAGAACCAGGAGACACCACTTACACAGGCTCATGAACCCGATTGGTTAATGCTTGCTCCAATTGTATTGCTAGCTGGTTTATCTGTAGGATTTTGGTTCTCGCTAAATCCTTTCTCCGCGCATACGAGCTGGTTTTTCCATTTATTCGGGGCCACCGAAGCTGAGTCGATTTGGTGGTTGGCACCCGTTTCCACTGGGCTGGTGCTGCTTGGTGGGTGGATCGGCTTTCGGATGCGAGAGCCTAACCACGCCCGTAGTTTTGTTCGCCTTTCTGTCGAATATGGTTTTCTAGATAGCATTTTCCAGTACTTCATCATCAATCCGTCACTTAAACTAGCCACATTCCTGAGTCGTACCGATCAGCGTATGGTGGACGGGGCCGTCAATGGCGCGGGTGTGTCGACGGTGGTGTTAGCGCACCTGAGCAGCGGTATTGATCGCTTTGGAATTGATGGATTTGTTAATGGAGCGGCCTGGCTAGCGGGATGGTTGGGGCGATTGACCCGTTCGCTGCAAAACGGTCGGGTGCAGTCGTACATTACGGCCGCTGTGGTGGGATTCCTGGTTGTACTTTGGTGGCTGTTATGATGCTTTGCTGTAGAGTGGGGGAACCCACTTTTTGTAACTGATGCAGCGGATTACCATCCGCGTTACGTATGATTCTTTCGCTACTTATTTTTATTCCGCTCCTCGGCTCACTGCTGGTCGCAATATTGCCCAAAAGTCAGGTCGCGCGGTTTCGCTGGATCGCCCTGGCCGCAACCTTGGCTGATCTTGTGCTGGCGTTTGTGGCCTATGCTGGTTTTGATCAGAGCCTGGCCGGTTATCAACTGCTCGAGCAGGCGGACTGGATAACCTTGCCGTTGGGAAACTTAGGCATTGCCTCTATTGACTATCTGGTAGGCGTTGATGGTATTAGTTTACCTTTAGTTGTGTTGTCGGCGGTGGTGATGGTGATAGGCGTAGGGTCATCTTGGACGATGATTCACCGGTTGAAGGCATACTACTCGCTGTATTTGTTGCTGACGGGTACCATCATGGGGTGCTTCTTAGCCCTTGATTTCTTCTTATTCTTTCTCTTTTTCGAGTTTATGCTCCTGCCGATGTATTTCCTTATCGGTTTATGGGGCGGACCAAGGCGGGAATATGCTTCCATTAAGTTCTTTCTGTACACCCTGCTTGGATCACTACTGATTTTGCTGGTTATGATTGGGCTGTATCTGTCCGTCATGGACCCTGTTAGCACAGCGCTGGCTGCTGGGTTTATCACAGATCCACTAGCCGTTTCAGATGAGGTAATACGCATCATGCAGGCGCATCTTCAACAAGGTCAGCTGAATCCGGCCCAGATTGTCCATACATTCGATATGCGTTACCTGGCCGATGGCGGTAATTACCTGCCAAACGCGTTCCTTCACCCCGCAGCCGAACCGATCGTATTTGGTCTACCAGCGCGGATGCTGGCGTTCTGGGCTATCTTTATAGGCTTTGCTATTAAGTTACCCATCGTGCCCCTGCACACCTGGCTGCCCGATGCCCACGTAGAAGCGCCTACACCCGTATCGGTTGTTCTGGCGGGTGTGCTTTTGAAAATCGGCGGGTACGGTTTCTTACGCATTGTCTGGAGCTTTTTTCCGGATGGCGGAGCCGAATATGCTACGTCATTAGCTGCCTTAGGAACGTTGTCTATTGTTTACGGTGGTTTAAACGCACTGGCGCAGAATGATGTCAAAAAAATGATTGCTTACTCGTCGGTGTCACACATGGGCTTTGTGCTTCTGGGAGTAGCGTCGCTCACTGCCGAGGGCATCAACGGAGCCATTTACCAGATGGTAAGCCACGGGGTTCTGTCGTCTATGCTCTTCCTGATTGCGGGCGTGGTTTATGATCGCACCCACGACCGACGTATTGATTCCTATCGGGGCTTGATGCAGCCGATGCCGCAATACACCACCTTAACCGCCGTTGCTTTTTTCGGATCGCTGGGTTTACCCGGCTTTTCGGGCTTCGTGGGCGAGTTGTTTACCCTTATGGGCAGCTTTCAATCAGCCTGGTTGCCCGGCTGGTTGACGGCGGTCGCCACCACGGGTATACTGTTGGCCGCTGCGTATTTTCTCTGGACACTGCAACGGATGTTTTTCGGTCCGTTCTGGAGCCGACACGAAGCCACATCGGTATTAACTGATTTAACGGCCCGTGAAAAACTCTTGCTGGTACCGCTGGGTATCATGGCCCTGGTACTAGGCCTTTTCCCGAATCTGGTGTTTAATCTCAGTAGCGCCACCGTAGCGCAATGGCTGACCAAGTTTGCCGTGGAGTAGCGGTTATACCCCATACCTCCTCCGCCGAACCACTTGCCAAACTACGCCTATAATACCAATCAGCGCTAACGGGCCCAGTACATTAAGTAGTTGCCAGCTGGTGCGACCGGTGTCTACTCGAATCTTGTCCAGCGGCCGTAGCGTGACGGTTCGGTTGCGGGCAGCAATCACGCCGTTCGGATCAACGAGATAATCAATAGCGTTAAGCGCAAAATCCTTGTTGCCATAAATAGTACGTGTGAACCGATCAAAGCCAAGCGGATAGGGAGCGTTGCGCTTATAGTCGACATCGTTCAGGACCAGATCGCCGTCGGAGCAAATCAATATCCGTGATGGTTCGCCCTCCGACCGGAAGCCGTTGGCGCGTGGGTCGCCGGGGAGAATGCGGTTTGCAAACAAAGATTGGAAACGCCCTTCAAGCAAACAACCAACGATGCGGGTGCCATCGTTGTATGTCTTCGGGTCTGGCTGCTGACGGGCTTCATTATACGAGATTAACGCGGGCGCTTTCAGTACTTTGGTGTACGGAGATGTCAATAACAAAGGCGTTTTACGAATGCCCGGTGAGCGTACCGTATCGAGCGTACTAACAAACCGGCTTAACACGGCGTCGATGTTGCGCACGATCGGGCTGCCGCTGGAGCCAAAATTGTTCAGTAATGGGTAGAAGCGCCAAGGTACTAATTGAATATTGGGCTTGTCGCCGATGTTGCCGACGTTGAGCGGAATAGGAGCGCAATAGTAATCCTTTATGATATCCCGGTTTACCCGAACACCCCAGCGAAAGAACAGATCATCAAGATTCAGATTTAGCGGTTGCGCATAAGTTCCCGCGTTACTGACCGAATCGACGCGTTGACCATCAACGAAAAATAGGGCGCGGCCGCCATTGACTACGTATTGGTCAATCTTGAAAATTTCGTCCTCCGAAAACGGACGGTCCGGTTTGGGCACTAACATAACATCGAGCCCCGCGATGGGGCCTGGTTTGGTCATGTCGATAAAAAACAGATCGTAATTCTCCTGAACGGATGCCAGCAGGTCGGCAAATCGGGAGGGCGGTACCTCCGTATGGCCGTAGAGAAGCCCTACCCGTCGGCGGTTGGCTTCGGTTTGTGTTAGCTTTCGAATGGCCGAAGCCAACTGAAACTCTACGCCCTCATAGGATTGGTTTAGCCGTTCTTCGGGTGAAGCCGATTTGTTGTATTTAAGTAAAAGCACAGCAGTCTCTTTGCCTTTGTAGGAGACAATAGCACCTGGGAAAATCAGTTTTTCGGTGCGTTTACCGCCTTCTGTTGCAAACAGATTGGTAGGCAAAAGCCCCCGTTGCTGTAACCGGTCAATAAGTTTAGCTTTCTCATCGGCATTGGTGATAGCGTCGGGATCGGTAAAGCGATACGTAATGGTTTGGGTGGCATTGGCAGCAAATTCATCCAGCGTTTCACGCACGGCGTTTTCGAGCCGCTTAAAGCCGGGAGGTAAATCACCGGCCAGGTACACATCTACATGCACATCGTCGGGCAAATCGGCCAGGAGGGTCTGGGTGGCCTCTGACAGCGTATAACGCTTCTCTTCGGTTAAATCGAACCGAAAAAAGACAAACGCCGACAGCACGTTGACGGCGATTAGGGCAACAATAATTAGAATGGTGCGCAGGGCAGCGGTTTTCATACTGGACTATAACGAATAAGTAAACCTGTAAGGTCTACGCTACCATACAGGTTTTGTATCAATTCAGCCGTTGCTCAGGAATGGTGGTTAAATTAATAATTCTCGCATCGCCCTGAGCTGTCTGGGCTGTATCGAGTTTGGCAGGTTCAATGCCAAGTTCTTTCATCAGACGATACTGACGCGATTCTACATAAGCCAGACGGGCCATAATCTGATTCATCTTAGCTGCCTGTTCGTCCTGGCGGGCCAGCAGATAGGCCGTTTTTTGCTCCAATTCCTCAAGGCGTTGCTTATCTCGATCGGTCATGGTAAAGTTCATGAAATTCGTAGCGGCAAGTTACTGTTTTTCTAACCGTCTTCTACGCTTTCCAGCATTCCCCTCACTCAGTTTAGCGCGAACTTTTTAACATTCCTATGATACTCTTGTTGAGGAGTAGAGTAATCAGTAACAAACTAACTTACTATGGCACATACGAGTGATTTAGCAAAAAGCGGGGTGTTAGATATCGCCCCTGTCGATCCTATTCCAAGCGGATCAAGCCGGATAAACGTCGGTGCAAACGAGCGTTATTTATCAGTGGGGGGCGGTGCTCTGTTAACAACCATCGGACTCCGTCGGGGCGGGTTAGGCGGGTTACTGCTAGCCGCTTTAGGTGGCGCTCTGGTGTATCGGGGAGCATCGGGCTACTGCCCTGTCAACAACGCTATCGGCCGCGATACGTCAGAAGATAAGACAGAAACGGACGTAATAGAAATCAGTAAGAGCGTCACCATCAACAAACCGCGCGAAGAGGTATATCAGTTCTGGCGTAAGCTGGAAAACCTGCCACAGTTTATGCGTCACCTCGAAACAGTAACGCAGCAGGATGATCGGCGCTCGCATTGGGTTGCCCGGCTCGATAGCGAAAACCGTCTTGCCAAAGCCTTGCCGAAGGTGGAATGGGACGCTGAAATCGTGGAAGAGGAAGAAAATAGCCGACTCGTTTGGCGATCTGTACCGGGCGCAACGGTTGATAACTCGGGTGAGGTACGTTTCGTAGACGCTCCCGGTAATCGGGGTACCGAAGTGCACGCCACAATATTATACCGCGCACCCGAAGGTATCGTAGGAGAAGCTGTGATGAAGCTGCTGAATCCAGCCTTTAAGCAAATGATCAAAGAAGATATCCGGCGCTTCAAACGGCTAATGGAGACCGGCGAGATTCCAACCAACGAAGGCCCTTCAGGTCGGCAGCCGGAGACCATAAACCCGGCGCTACGTCAGTCATCACCAGAGTCTTCCAGCAACCAATCTGAGCCTACTTATGAAAGCGCTGTGTTATAACGGACGAAACGACCTCCGCGTCGAACGGGTCCCCGACCCGACAATTGTTAATCCACAGGATATGATTCTGCGGGTTATTATGTCATCGGTGTGTGGCTCTGATTTGCACATCATCAACGGCTACATTCCCACCGTTGAGCAGGGAGACATCCTCGGTCATGAATTCATGGGCGAAGTGGTTGAGGTGGGTTCCGGCGTGAAAACCCTGAAACGGGGCGACCGTGTTGTGGTTGGTTCGGTGATTGCCTGTGGCGAATGCAGCTACTGCCAAAGCCAATCGTGGTCGCTCTGTGATAACTCGAACGTCAATGCGCAATTGGTTGAGCCTTTATATGGGTATTCGCCAGCCGGTATCTTTGGTTATTCGCACGCGTTTGGGGGCTATGCCGGTAGTCATGCCGAATACATTCGGGTGCCGTTTGCCGATAAAGGGTCGTTCAAAATTCCCGATGGTGTGAAAGACGAAGCCGCAGTGTTCTGCTCGGATGCCTTTCCAACTGGCTTTATGGCCGCCGATATGGCAGCCATTAAACCGGGCGACACGGTGGCGGTCTGGGGCTGTGGAGCCGTAGGCCAGATGGCGATACGTAGCGCATACTTGTTAGGTGCTGAGCGCGTTATTGCCATGGACCGTCATAAGCATCTGCTCAATCAGGCGAAGCAAAACAGCAAAGCCGACGTGTTGAGCATCGATGAAGTCGACATTCAGGATGCACTGAAAGAAATGACAGGTGGACGCGGTCCCGATAGTTGTATTGATGCTGTGGGTATGGAAGCCGTTAGCAGTAGTCCGCAGTATTATTACGACAAAGCCAAGCAGTGGGTTCGGCTCGAAAACGACCGGCCAATCGTACTTCGAGAGGCTATTAAAGCCTGCCGGAAAGGAGGGACTATTTCAATCGTTGGCGTATACGGTGGTTTGGTGGACAGCATCCCGATGGGAGCGGCTATGAACAAGGCGCTGACGTTCCGGATGGGCCAAATGCACGCTCAAAAATACATTCCCCGGCTACTGGATTACGTGGCGAAAGGCGAAGTTGATACCTCCGATTTGCTAACGTATAAAATGCCATTAGAGCAGGGACAGCACGGGTACGACTTGTTCAACTCGAAGTCTGACAACACCATGCGCGTGGTATTTACACCGCAGGCTGCGTAGTGGTTAAGGGCTTGGGGCGCTAGGTTTTTACCCTAAGCCCCATGCCCTTTCCTTTATGCCCTCTGCCTATCTTCCATAAAACCCGCCGTTGTCGTAGAAGCTCCGGCGACGGCTCAATTTTAACTCCTGCAATATGGACGACCGGGCCCGCAGGTCGAACGAATAGTTGCCCGCCCGGATGTTGTTACCAGAATAGGGTGTCCAGTTGAACGCCATTTCCCAGCAGTGAAGATCTCGGTTGATACCGATGGTTGTCAGCGTCGGACTATGAAATTGGAAATCGTACCCCGTGTTGACGGTAATTTTCCACTTAGGCGTTAAACTCAGATCCCCTGTGAGCGTCAGTGCCTGAATGATTTGAGGTTCTATAGGCGTGATTTTCGACAGGCCAAACGTGTAGCTGACGTTCACTGACCAGGGAATATTAAAGTCGACGTACAACTCCGGATTATTGTTGATCGCCTTTAACGTAGCATCCGTCGCAGTAGCACTCGTCTTAGGCTTGTCGGCCTGTTTAGGCGCAAAACGTGCACTGACATACGCTTGCAGATTCGTTAGGCGTAGTAAACCTTGCCCTTCCTGGATAGCATACACGTTAGGTACCCGGATAAATTGTGGATTTTCCTTCGCCAGTTTATTCGGATTCAATAGCACTGGCGAATAGCTTAAGGGTGTAATAGGCGTTCCGCCAATTGGGTAAGTTTCCAGATCATAAACAACTGTTCCTCCGTACTCACGGTATGCGTAGGGATCAAACGTAGAGGAGAAGTTAAAACTGATGTTTTTAAAGATCTGCGTGTTTGCACTAACGGCAATCGGTGATAATTTGAAATCAGGAGCCAGTAAGTTATAGCTACCCGTTAAGCTTAGGTTATCGAAGATGGGAATCTTCTTAAAATCTTGTCCAGCTGAATCGCTACGTGTCCGAACTTTCATTTCTAGCTGGTTGACGATGCCAAACGAAATAAAGGCCGACTCTGTACTGCCGCCCCCACTGCTGCTTCCTCCCAAACCACGGAAAACAGATAGCGTCCGCCGATATAGTGGCAGATTGGCCAAGACAGTTCCTGGTGCGTCAGGTAGTATCTGAAACTGTCCGTATGCAGGATTCGTAAAGTCAGGAATGTAACTGAACGAGATAGACGGCGCTACCGTGTGCCGAATAGCTTCTATGCGTTTGCCCCGAATGAAGTACGTACCATAGAAGCGCGTATTCATGCTGGCATTGACTGAGAAATTGTACGATGGAAAGAAGCCGCGAGCCGTATCGATCCGCACCTTATTACTATCCGGCACGAATGTATAATTCAGCTTTTTGGTATATATATCACCCTGTAGCGAGAAACCCGGCGTTAGGTTAATGTATTTCAACAGCTTGATATTCGGCAACGATATAGGAATGCTGTAACGAGCTTGTACCTGGCGATTTTGCCAGATACGATTGGCATTGGGCAGACTAAAAGGAATCAGGTTTGGGTCGGAGACAATCTCACCCCGGCGAATCGCATTGGCTCGGTTAATGCTATCATTAATGCGCTCCACTGTGCTGATTGTCCTCAGATTGGTAATAACCGGAAACCCTAATCCGGTTGTATCCACTTGAGCCCGGATCGTGTTGCTCACGCCAATGGATCCACTGATATCCAAACCAACCCGGAAACTCTCATACCACCGGCCGGAGCCACCCTTGAGCGCAAACGGCGAAATCTGGTTTACCCCAAAGTTAAAGTCTGAGGATACGTCGGTTTTGCCGTTTTCACGAACCCCCGTTGTCTGGTTGATTTGTCCAAATTGCTGATTTACCCGTACGTTAGCTCCTGCCCGCACATATTGGCCAAACGTACGGCTGTACTGCACCGACGAACCTGCCACGTTGGAAATGTACTGCGATGTATTAAATGAGTTGAACTGATTGTAGCTATTACTGCTTACGTTCACATTAGCCGAGAAACTTCCCCGACCACGCGGTACCGGCGAATGCGACCATGTGAACGAGAAGTCATTACGTGGCGACTGGGTTGTGTCGACCCGGTCACCGGAGCGGTTTCGGTTGAATTGCAGGTTAATGCCCCCGCTATAGCGATACCGTTTATTATAGGCTGATGACAGACCAAGTCCCCAGCTTCCGCGCGAGTAAATCTGACCAGTAAACTGCATGCCCAGGTTTTCGTTCACGGCCCAATAATAGCCGCCGTTACGTAGATAAAAGCCCCGGCCATTAGGTTCTTCGCCGTATTGAGGCACCAGAATTCCCGACACACCAATCTCCTTCCGCTTTGGGAACGGAAAGAAACCGAACGGTAAACCGATTGGTAACGGAACCTGATTGATGACTAAATTGAAAGGCCCCGCCACAACCTGCTTATTGTGAATGACTTTTAATTTGCTCGCATTAATGTGAAAATGGGGTACTGCCAGATTGCAGGTTGTGTAAATCGCTTTGCCAATGTACAGGTTATCTTCGGCGTCTTTCTTGACCTGCGTTCCTCGAATATTACCTTCGCCCTGTTGCGTAATAACCCCCTGGATTCGGCCCTTTTTAGACTTGAAATTATACCGAATCTCTTTGGCATCGTACTTGCCTTCACCATCCTGGAAAACGGGTTGCCCAATGGCTTTTTTCGCCGTCGAGTCGTATCGGCCTTTTGCGTAAACTTCGTTGGTAAGGTAATTCAGACGGATGTAATCAGCCTTGAGTGAAATATCTCCATAGACTACGCTCGCGTCACCGAACAGCTCAACGGTTTGGCCATCAGCGGCATAGATGGTTGAGTCCTTGGCCTGATAGTTGACCGTGGTTTTGAAAGCGTCTTCGGTTTGCGCCGAATCTTGCCGCACCGAATCGCCGATAGCTACCCGAACCGAGTCAGCTCCAATCGCTGCTCTGGATTGCGGTTTTACGATATTGGGCGTAACAAGACCCGGTTGCAGACGGCCCGGCTGGGTTTTTCCGGCCGTGTTTGTCTGAGCACGTGGTGTGGTTGTGGCCGCAGCCTTCGACGTAACAGTCGTAGATTGGCCAGTTGTGGTCGTAGTTGACGTCACAGCACCTGATCGGGCTTTTGTCTGCGTCGAATCGCGCGTGGTTACTCGAACTGAATCGGATCTGGCAGGTGTGCGGCTAGGTATAGGCTGGGGACGAGCAATCGTGGGTGGTGCTACACCTGGCTTTAACGGATCGGTTGGTTTCGCTAAACTCGTTTGCGAACGTGGTTTTGCGGTTACAGCCGATGTCGAGGTGGCCGTTGCAGCCTGACCTTTGGTCGTTGTTGTCGAGCTTCCTTTCGTGATAGCGCCTTTCGTTTTCAATGAATCGGCACGCATGGAATCTTTTTTAGCAACCGTTGGTCGCGAAGTAGTATCAGGGCCTGATCGCCCTTTAAGCGTATCGGGTGACGCAACTCTAGGGCGTGAAGGAGCCGGACCCAGGCGGTTGGGGCGCGTAGGTCTTGGGTTCAGTTCTCGTTCTAAGTCACTTTCCTGAGTCGTTGCCGGTGAGCTCGTCTGCGAGCGAGGAGTCGTTGTCGCCGAGGATGGCGCAGCTGTTGTACCTGACGCTGGGTTATTGGTCGACGTGCGTGATGCCGGGGTATTGCCAGAAGGAGTTCCTGATGGCGCATCGGGCACCCGTTGCGCGGGTACCGTGGCAGGTGGTAGGCCTCCTTTGCCGGGCTGCCGGGGCGTTGGGTTAGACTGCCCTAATGCCGTAAACGCCCAGAAAAACCAGGTAACGCAGACCAGAGCCGGCATCCATGTCAGTCGCATTCGCAAAGGCCGCAAAATAAAGTATCCTTTTTTCAGGGTTATCAAAAAAATTATATTTGCCAAAAGACCGTTAAGCCTATGGCTTACAAAGGTATTCACGAACACTTATCCCACTATCGCTTTGGAACGATTTCGGCTGTTAAATATTATTAAATCAATGGGCGTTCAAGCTACGACCCCGGCTCCCGGAATAGTGACAACATTGGTCTTAGTGGTTTTGCCCTTACTGGCACTGACAACATTGCCTCAGCCTGAATTTTTTCAGGACACGATACCGCGGGCTCAGTCGAATCAAGATACGGAAGCGGCTCCCAATCAGATTCGTACGGTTGTGCTCGATGCCGGTCATGGCGGTAAAGATCCCGGCTGCATCGGCCGCCGAACCCGTGAGTCGCGGGTGGTGCTTAAGCTAGTACTGCAATTGGGCCGTAAAATTAAGGAAGAGATGCCGAATATACGGGTTATTTATACCCGCTCAACGGATCATTTTGTCGAACTGGCCGAACGCTCTGCCATTGCCAATCGTAACAAAGCGGATCTGTTCATTTCAATCCACTGCAATGCGAGTCCGTCGTCGAGCAAAGTCTATGGTACCGAAACCTATACCATGGGATTGCATAAAACAAATGGTAACCTCGATGTAGCCAAGCGCGAAAACGCAGTTATCCTGAAAGAAGAGAATTATCAGCAAACTTATAAAGGCTTTAATCCTAATTCTCCGTTAGCCCATATTATGCTGGCTAATTATCAGCATGCGTTCATGGGAAGCAGTATTAACTTTGCCGAGAAAGTGGAACGTAGTTTCCGGCAAAACGCCGAACGTAAAAGCAATGGCGTAAAACAAGCGGGGTTTCTGGTACTTTGGCGCACAACAATGCCCAGCGTTCTCATTGAAACAGGCTACCTCACCAACCCAACCGAAGAACTTTACTTAATGTCGGAGGAGGGTCAGGAAGAGATTTCTAGTTCAATTTATAAAGCATTTGCCCAATACAAACAAGAAATTGAAGCCGCCAATTAGCGCTTTCTGTTGATAATCGTAGAATAGACTGGTAGTAACCGCAACGACCGTTTATCCAATTCCTGAGCGGTTGATTTACCATTTTCCACATGTTTGCGGGACAAACGCGTCATAAACTTGGTTATACGTGAAGCCAAATTCGTTGGTCCGCCTTAACTGGCCGTTCTCATTCTTACACGCATGAAAGTTTCGCAAGAAGTAAAAGTAGGCTTACTGGCAGTTATAACGCTGATGATGTTTTATTTCGGCTTCAATTTTCTCAAAGGCTCTGACTTCTTTTCTTCAACCAATAAGTATCAGGTCGTGTATGATAATATTGATGGGTTAACCGCGTCTAACCCGGTCCGAATAAATGGCTTATCGGTTGGTCGTGTTAAAGGAATTGAGATTCTACAGGACCAGGGTAACAAGCTGTTAGTTACGTTGGACCTCAATAAGAATATTCGCGTAACGCAGGGTTCACGGGCAGTTTTGGCCGACGATGGGTTATTAGGAGGTAAGGTTATCTTGCTGAGTGTCAACCAGGGAAAACCTGTACTCGAGAGTGGAGGTATGCTGGTGGCGGCTAAAGAAACTGGTTTGTCAGCTCTGATTCGCGAGAAAACGCTACCGGTCCTCAACAACGTCGATTCGCTGACGTATCAGCTTAACCGTGTGGTGGCGCAATTTGACCAGACGGGCGTTATGCTAAATCAAACGCTGCGTAGTGCCAACCAGGGCGTAAAGACACTCGATCTGACTATTGCCGAGAACCGGGCTGGTTTGCGGGCCACGCTCGCTAATGTAAGTCGGCTATCGGCCTCGCTCGTGGAAACTGAACAGCAACTAAAACCCATCCTGGCTAAAGCCGATACGTTTGCCGACTCACTTCAGGGATTGCAATTGAAGCAAACACTCGCTACGGTTAACAAAACCGTCGATAACCTGCAACGTATTCTGGCTGATGTGAACAGTGGTCGTGGTTCGCTCGGCAAACTCACCTCCGACGAAGCGCTCTATCGCAACGTAAACGCCACAACTGCCAGCTTGGAAAAGCTTTTAACGGATCTGCGTGAGAACCCTAAACGCTACGTTCACTTCTCATTGTTCGGTAAGAAAGACAAAGCCGCGCCAGCCAAGCCTGGTAGCACTACGGTGACAACGAAAGTCGATTCGGCGCAGGTGCAGTAGACTTTATGCTTTGGACGCTTACCAACGGCAGAGTACGGAGCATGGTTGCGTTTAATTGATCAGCGCCGTATTTTTCATAAGAGCAAACGTATCGAGCTATGATAGCGGTCGAAAAGCGGGCGATCAGCCCGGAGGAGTATTTAGCAGCGGAGCGGCAGGCCCTTGATAAAAGTGAGTTTTTCAACGGTGAAGTAATACCCATGGCAGGCGCAACCCGCAATCACAACCGCGTTCGTGACAACATCAACGGTAAAATTATTAATCATCTCGAAGAGGCTACTTGCCAATCATTTTCTTCGGATATGTGGGTGCACCTACCCGAAACCGGTCTGTATGCTTATCCCGACATTGTAATTGTTTGCGGAGAACCGCAGTTTATGCCTGATGAGTTTGATAATCTGCTCAATCCAACTGTATTAATTGAGGTGCTCTCCGAAGGAACTGAGGACTACGATCGTGGCCGAAAATTCTTGCGTTACCGAGCCATTCCGTCTTTTCAGGAGTATGTATTAATCGACTCGCAGCGGGTAGCCGTTGAGGTTTGGCGTAAAAATGACCTCGGCCAGTGGACATTGATGGAACAAATCAACGATCCAGCAGGCCAATTCAGGATTCAAAGCATCGATCTGACGATTGTGCTACAAAAGGCATACGATCGGGTGGTGGACATTATCGTCTAAATAGCCAGTAGTTAAATAACTGACTGGTCAACATACCGGATCAATAACACGTTTTATGATGGGCGGCACAAGCTGCCCATTTTGCGTAAAAGCGTTAGTACATTCATTAACAAACCCATGACTACCTTACCCAATCAACCACTACAATCTTTTCTGGACGAACTAAATCAAAAAACCGCTCAGACCCAACTCGGCGGGGGCCAGAAACGCATAGATGATCAGCACAAAAAAGGTAAACTCACGGCTCGCGAACGCATTGATTATTTAGCCGACGATGGCCGCCCGTTTGTTGAGATTGGATTGTTTGCGGGCGACGGTATGTACAATGAACACGGCGGTTGTCCGTCGGCAGGAGTCGTCGTGGGTATTGGTTACGTATCGGGGCGCCAGTGTGTGATTGTAGCCAACGATGCGACTGTAAAAGCCGGCGCCTGGTTTCCGATTACGGCCAAGAAAAACCTGAGGGCGCAGGAGATTGCCATGGAAAACCACTTGCCAATTATTTACCTTGTCGATAGCGCGGGCGTGTACCTGCCTTTGCAGGATGAAGTGTTTGCCGATAAAGAACACTTTGGCCGCACCTTCCGCAATAATGCGCAGATGTCGGCCATGGGTATTTTGCAGGTGGCGGCTATTATGGGCAGCTGCGTGGCTGGTGGGGCTTACCTGCCCATCATGTCTGACGAAGCGCTTATCGTGGAAGGAACAGGCTCCATTTTCCTGGCCGGACCATATCTGGTGAAAGCATCTATCGGAGAAGATGTTGACGCTGAAACGTTAGGAGGAGCCACCACGCATACTGACATATCGGGCGTAGTCGATAATAAGTATCCCGACGACCGAAGTTGCCTGGATGCGATCAAACGAATCTTTGACAAAATTGGCCATCGGGACCTAGCTGGCTTCGACCGCGCAGAACCAGCGCTACCTGCTAAAAACCCTGCCGAAATCTATCAAATTTTGCCTGCTGACCGTGTCAAGCCCTATGACATGCAGGAAATTGTGGAGAGGCTTGTGGATAACTCCGCTTTTGATGCATATAAGCCCGGTTATGGCCAGTCGTTGCTTTGCGGTTACGCCCGTATAGACGGTTGGGCAGTGGGTATTGTGGCTAATCAGCGCAAAGTTGTTAAAGCAAAAGGACGCACCGGCCAGCCCGTCGAAATGCAGATGGGTGGAGTTATCTACGGCGATGCGGCCGACAAAGCCGCCCGGTTCATCATGAACTGCAATCAGAAGCGAATTCCGCTCGTGTTTTTGCAGGATGTATCCGGTTTTATGGTCGGCAGTCGTGCCGAGCAGGGAGGGATCATTAAAGATGGGGCTAAAATGGTTAGCGCCATGGCTAACTCAGTGGTGCCAAAGTTTACGGTCGTTATTGGCAATTCGTACGGAGCCGGAAACTACGCGATGTGTGGAAAAGCATACGATCCCCGTTTGATGCTGGCCTGGCCAACGGCACAAATGGCCGTCATGAGTGGCGCTTCGGCCGCGAAAACACTACTTCAGATTCAGGTAGCGTCGCTGAAGGCAAAGGGTGAAATCATTACGCCTGAAGCCGAACAAGCTTTATTGAAAAAGATTACGGACCAGTACAATACCCAATTATCACCTTATTACGCAGCGGCCCGGCTTTGGGTCGATGCCGTCATTGACCCGCTACAAACCCGGCAGATTCTATCGGAGGGAATCGCTGCCGCTAATCATGCACCGATTACAAAGCCATTCTCGGTAGGAGTGATTCAGACCTAGTTCGTCTAAACGCAGAGGTAAAGAGGTTTCGCAGAGAACATATAGTAAACAAGCTCTGTTCTCTCTGCAGAACCTCTTTACCTCTGCGTTTCTAAAAGCATAAGATTATTTCACCGCCCTGACGGCTTTGACTTCGTCAGCGGTTACGGCCGAGGCTTTGTTGCCAAAGTTGCTGCGGATGTAAGTTAATACGTCGGCGATGTCAGCGTCACTCAGGAAATCGTGCGCAGGCATTGCATTATCGTACGGTTCACCGTCAATATCCTGGCCTTGAAGGCCTTTCAAAAGTACGTTAATCAAGCGCGTTTTGTCACCCAGTACCCAATCGGTACCCTTCAAGGGCGGATTTAAGCTGGGCACCCCAGAGCCATTGGCTTGGTGGCAGGTTAGACAATTCTGCTCATAGATAACCTGACCAGGTACTTTTCCCGCTGGAGCGGCCGGTTTTGGTACGGGCTTTGCCACCGGATTTTGCGTCTGAGCCACCGCCGTTGAGAGCGATAGACAGGTAAAAAGGGTAAATAATACTTTTTGCATAATAGTAGGTTACTGCCGCCACTTGAGCGTGTTAAGCAGGTGCAGCATATCCTTGCGAATATACTCAATGACGGGTCGTAGCGAATCGTTCTCCGTAGCTGTATTGAAATACAACGCACCCCGCAGGAAATGAGTCGTCGAATCAGTGGTAACGAATTGCACCTGGCTCGGCACCTCGCCAGAAAGGTCAATGATGCTGGCTTCCAGACCGGAGGTAAGCTTGAGTTTACGCTGCTCAATAGAATACGCTTTTATGTTGTGCCGGGCGGCTAGTTTATACGCATCTTCAAGCATGGCCCGTAGCCGGTTTACATCATTTTTTACCGGCTTATAGGTAAGCTGAACGCTGGCATGGTAGGCCGGATAGTTGATAAAGATCCAATCCGGTTCGGAGCGGGCAAACGTATCAGGCAAGATGCGAGCAATCTTATTATACTCGAATTGGTACGGATGCGTTGGCTCCAGCAACGTATAGCTCGGCGTTGGCAAATCGAACCGGGGATAACCTTTCGGCTTGGGCGTATAGTTATCAGACGAACTGCTGCCGCAGGCTATTGATAGTAAACCAACGAGTAGGATAAGCGAATACTTTATCACCAGTTTGAGTAGCCTGGACGGCCACGTCCGGGCGAAATATAAGTCATATACCCGGACGTGGCCGTCCGGGTTACTTCAAAACGAACAAGCCCGGCGCTTTGGTGCCAGGCTTGTTCGTGAAATCAATTTTACGTTACGCGTTAACGTCTTCCAGCTCTTCCTGCCGGACGGGTTGTCCCAGCAAGGTGGCAAACCGGTTGATGTTGAACGTTGGCTCAAACCAAACCTCGCCCATAACGGGATGTCTCACTGGCACATCCGGATTTTGAATTTCGTTTAATAATACACCTGTTTCGCCTGTGGTGTGGCGTTTTACCTGGCGAATTGTATACAGCTGATCGCGCTTGGGCGTCTGAACGCCAAATTCAGCGTAGAAGGCCAGTACGGGCGCCGGAAAATTATCGTTGGTGCAAATGACTTCCATAGTTCGTTCTCTCCAAAACCGTACAAAGATAACAGCTATCAGGTAGAACTGATTCCCGCTTAATCTTCAAACAGATTGCCTAACTGACCTAGCACTGAACCGCCTTCTTTATGGGATTGATTGCCATAGGGAGCCAGACGTTGAACAAGTTTGGAGATTGGCATCGATTGAATCCACACCTTGCCCGAGCCGCGTAATGTAGCCAGGAATAAACCTTCGCCCCCGAAAATCATACTTTTTAGACCACCTGACCGCTGGATGTCGAAATTGATGCTTGGCTCAAAACCAACGACGCAGCCTGTATCAACACGTAACGTTTCGTTGTTCAACGTGCGCTCAATCACAACGCCACCAGCATGGATGAAGGCCATACCGTCGCCCTGTATTTTTTCCAGGATAAACCCTTCTCCCCCAAAAAAGCCTGATCCAAGCCGCTGGTTGAACTGAATACTCAGTTTTGTGCCCAGGGCTGCACACAAAAAAGCGTCCTTCTGTACAATGAGGGTATTACCAAATGTGTTGGCCAGGTTAATGGGCATAACCGTTCCGGGATAAGGAGCTGCAAACGTTACTTTACGCTTACCGACGCCCCGGTTCGTGAAGTGCGTCATAAACAACGACTCACCCGTGATCATCCGCGTACCGGCCTGAAGCAATTTGCCCATAAAACCCTGGTTAGGCTGCGAACCATCACCCATTTTGGTCTCGAACTGGATGCCATCTTCCATGTAAAGCATCGAGCCAGCTTCGGCAATGACAGTTTCGTTGGGATCTAGTTCAATTTCAACGATCTGAATATCTTCACCAATGATTTTGTAGTCGATTTCGTGGGAGTACATAGTCAGTTTAAAGTTTTCGGTTATTGATGGGCGAAAACTACAGAAAGTAGCACAATCTAGTGGGCTTTTTTCGTATAAACGGCACAAAAAAAGCCCGACCGGGCGTTTGGGAGGGTCGGGCTATCCACGAGAATTAATATCATCAGGCAGATCATTGTCCGTGTCGTCGAACAAATGCTCATCGTCGGATTTTTCATTATCCGGCTCATCAGACCCTGGTTCGCCTTTAAGGTTCAAGTCTGTACGATGACGCAGCTTCTTATCATCAACCGTCTTATTCAGAAACTGATTGATTTTGTCGATGTCAAAACTCGTTGTAATCTCACCAAACGAGTTTATTTGAATGTCAAAACCTTCTAATTCTTTATGAACACGAGGTTTTTCGCTTTCGTCGGGGTTCGTTTTTTTCTTAGCCATGGCTGTCAGCTGGTTTAATACTACCCTTAAAACCTATAAGGCTCTAGAACCGAAACGTCGGCTTGGCTTATAGGTTTAAAAAAAGCTTAACTAATAGGTACTTTCAGCGTAGTAAGCGCTTTTTCTAAGCGGCTGATGGTTTCTTGCTTGCCTATAATTTCCATGGTCAGCATTAGGTCTGGTCCCGCTCCTGAACCGGTCAGCGCTAAGCGCATGGCCTGCATAATTTTGCCTTGTTTAATACCTGCTTGTTGCATGGCATCGGCCAACGTGTGCTTAATGGCATCGGCCACAAAATCGTCTTCAAAGTTTTGTAACGCATCGTGAAAAGCAGTCACCGCTTTCACCGCGTCATCATTCCACTTGGCGGCTACAATGGTTTCATCGTACGTGGTAGGCGCATTGAAAATGGTATCGGCTTCAGTGAATATCTCATGGGCGAAGTTGACGCGACCTTTCAGCAAGGCGACAATTTTCTCGGCCTTTTCGGGTGGACACGCAAATCCTGCCGCTTCAGCCTGTTGTTGTACTGTTGGGGCCAGCTCGGCATCCGGACGAAGACGAATATACTGATGATTGAACCACTGGGCCTTCTGAATATCGAATCGGGCCCCTGCCTTGTGAACCTGCGCAATGTCGAAACTGGCGATCAGTTCTTCCATCGTAAACAGCTCCTGTTCCGTGCCGGGGTTCCAGCCCAGCAGCGCCAGAAAATTGACAGTCGCTTCGGGCAGATAACCGTCTTCGCGGAACCCTTTAGCGACTTGTCCTGTAACAGGGTCGGTCCATTGCAACGGGAAAATCGGGAAACCACCCAAATCTGCATCTCGTTTGCTGAGCTTGCCGTTGCCTTCGGGCTTGAGCAGCAGCGGCAGATGAGCAAACTGAGGCATGGTATCTTCCCAGCCCAAATAGCGGTACAGCAAAACATGCAGCGGTGCCGATGGTAACCATTCTTCTCCCCGAATAACGTGCGTGATGCCCATTACATGATCGTCGACGATATTCGCCAGGTGATACGTGGGCAGGCCATCCGACTTGAGTAGCACTTTGTCATCAATCGCTGATGAGTGAACATTCACCCAACCGCGAATGAGGTCGTTCAGGCGGACTTCTTCTTTCCGGGGTGTTTTCAACCGGATAACATACGGCTCGCCCGCTTCCATGCGCGCCTTTACTTCGTCAGGCTTCATGGTTAGCGAATTGCGCATCTGCATCCGCGTAATAGAGTTGTATTGGGCGGCCGGAGCGTTTGCTTCTTCGAGCCGTTTACGCATGGCGTCCAGCTCTTCAGCCGTATCGAAGGCGTAATAGGCTTTGCCTTCGGCAACCAGACGCTCGGCTTCTTTCTGGTAAATGTCTCTACGTTCCGACTGACGATAGGGCGCATGCGGGCCCGGTCCGTCGCCACGGTCGACGCCCTGGCCTTCGTCGATGTGAATGCCTACCCATTTTAAAGCTTCCAGAATGTATTCTTCAGCACCCGGCACGAAGCGGTTTTGATCCGTGTCTTCAATACGAAGGAGCATCTGACCGCCCATTTTGCGGGCGAAAAGGTAATTGTATAACGCAGTTCGCACTCCCCCAATGTGTAGGGGGCCGGTAGGGCTAGGTGCGAAACGAACGCGAACGGGAGTTGACATAAGAGTATGAATGAGCGAAATCGGACCGCCGAAGCGGAGTGAATGAGCGAAAGAGCGATACTTATTAGTCACTCTTTCATTCCGCTTCGGCGGTCCAATTTCACTCCTTATTGAACTGCTATAACTGAAATTTCAACGTTAACATCTTTGGGTAGACGAGCAACTTCTACCGTTTCGCGAGCGGGTGGCTCGGATGCGAAAAAACGACCGTATACTTCGTTGATCGCAGCAAAATTGTTCATATCCTTCACGAAGATGCTGCTCTTGACGATATTGGTATAGTCTAAACCGGCCGCTCGCAAAATAGCGCCAATGTTTTCCATCACCTTTTGGGTTTCGGCCTGGATGTCACCAAGTGGCGCCAGCTCGATAGCTACCTGGCCCGAAATGAATAACATGCCGGCTGTGGAGGCTCCGCTAACTCTGACAGCCTGGCTGTATGGTCCAATCGGCGCAGGGGCCTGGTCGGTATAAACAATTTCTTTGGTCATAGCTTTTATTAATCGTTCGGTTGAATTGAAACGGCCGATTGACGATTTTGCCCGCAAGTTACCACCGCTTCGGCGGTCCGACAAACCTCGTATGTCCAACGACCACCTTATTATCTTCGCAAAAAACCTAATTCCAGGTCAGGTTAAGACACGTATCGCCCGAACCGTGGGAAACGAACGTGCCGTAGAGGTGTATCAACATTTACTGAAATACACCCAACAAATCACTAGCAGGCTACCTTACCACCGAGTTGTTTATTACGGCGATTTTATTAATCCAGATGATGGTTGGAACGGTTACGACAAACGGTTACAAGTGGGCAATGATCTGGGCCAACGAATGTTGAATGCCTTTTGTGAACAGTTTGAAATTGCCGACCGGGTAGTCATCATTGGCAGCGACTGTCTGACTATTACGCCCGACCATATCCGGTTAGCGTTCGACGCACTTAATCAAGCTGACGTTGTGATTGGACCGGCTACCGATGGCGGGTATTATTTATTAGGTATGAATCGGTTGTACCCTTTTTTGTTTGAAAACATGCCCTGGAGCCAGCCTGAATTAGCTGAACTTACTGAACTGGCCATTCTGCAAAACGGCTTGACGTTTGAACGGCTGGAGGAATTGACCGACATTGACGAGTGGGAAGATTATGAACGAGCTATAGCATGACAACCTGGAAAGAATTACTAACAAGTGCATCGGCCGATGCTGAAGTACAATTCGACCGACTCAAGAACCGCTTGTTCGGGAGGCTCGATGCTGATAAGCCGTACAAGATTGTCTATTACCGGGGGTTCGGTAGCCCAACGGCTGTTTGGCTCAAAGGGCGTGTGTTGCGGCAGCGCGATCTAAGCACACCCTCGGACAATGACACGTTCTGGCAGAATATCCTGGCTACGTACCAGCGCTTTGAGAGTGACGAAGTATCTGGGGTAACGGTGCGTGTCGAGGCATTCGGGAAATCATACACTACTGTTACAGATGAAGAAGGCTATTTTGAGATTACTATAAATCCCCCCAACGATTTACCACCCGGCCGGGCCTGGTTTCCAGTACGTTATTCGTTAGATGGGGTTGTGCAGCCGAACACACAGGAGCCGATTGTGAAAGACGGTTATTTGATGGTGTCGCCCCCGTATAGCCAATTCGGGGTTATTTCTGACATTGACGACACGGTGTTAGTGACCGGGGCTACGAGTTTGCTTCAAACTGCCCGGCTCACTTTTCTGGGTAACGCTTATACCCGCTTGCCATTTGCGGGCGTGGCGGCTTTTTATCGGGCGTTGCAAAGCGGCCCTGTTACAACGCTTTTCAATCCCATTTACTTTGTATCGAGCAGTCCCTGGAATCTTTATGATT
The DNA here is from genome assembly GCF_042684525.1 of Spirosoma soli. Taxonomy (NCBI): domain Bacteria; kingdom Pseudomonadati; phylum Bacteroidota; class Cytophagia; order Cytophagales; family Cytophagaceae; genus Spirosoma; species Spirosoma soli. The sequence continues at coordinate 179,913 of NZ_JBHULN010000006.1, forward strand.
TATTAATCGATTTCTTTCGTATCCAAGGTATACCGAAAGGGCCCATATTGCTGCGCGATTTAGGGCTCAATCCTGAACTATTATCGTCTTCATCGCACCATACGCATAAGCTGGCCATGATTCGTAAAGTCCTGGATGTGAACCCGCAGCTCCCCTTCGTGCTTATCGGCGATAGCGGTCAGCAGGACCCCGAAATCTACACACAGGTGGTTCGCGACAACCCAGGGCGCATTCTGGCTATTTATATCCGCGATGTCACGCCCGAAACCCGTGACGAATCTGTGCGCGAGCTCATCCGAACGGCCCAAGCCGCCAATGTACCGATGCTGTTGGTGGCTGATACCGTTGCCGCTGCCGAGCATGCTGCTGCACTCGGCTTGATTGACCCCGACACGATTCCTGAAATACGGGCAGATCGCCGGGCGGATGAAGAATGATTAACTATTTTTTTTGGCTAACGCAACCCTTCCTGAGTACTTCCCGTATTGCCGAATGAACCGGTTCAACTGTTCTCACCTTAAACACAGTTGATATAATGAAATCATTCGCTTCTTACAGAGTGTTAGCGATCGTTGTGTTGATCACAACTACGTTGGCTTGTAACGAGGAAAACCCTACTATTCCTACGTCTGACGTGATAGTGAGGGCCACTACACTCGGCAACGTCTTAACCGGCGAAGGCGGCAAAACGCTTTATTTCTTTGCCGCCGATGTGGCAGGTGATGCTAGTTGCACTGGTAACTGTGTAACCAACTGGCCCATATTTTATAAGGAAAATCTTACGCTAGGTACCGGCTTGAAGGCCAGCGACTTTGCAACCATCACCCGGACCGATAATACCAAGCAAACGACGTATAAAGGCTGGCCCCTGTATTATTACAAAAACGATACGAAAGCCGGAGACGTTACCGGCGAGAACGTCGGCAATGTCTGGATGGTTGCTAAAACCAATTACACCGTGATGCTGGCTTCGCGGCAATTGGTTGGCAATGATGGAAAGAGCTATACGTTCGACACAAAGGAAGGCAAGGGAAATTCATTATTTTTGACCGATAGCCTCGGACGTACACTATACGCGTTCGCTAATGACAAGAAGAATAAAAATAACTATACTAAAGCCGATTTAAGTAATAACGCTACCTGGCCCATTTACGAGACGTCGGCAACGCTGGGAGAAATTCCTTCAGGATTGAACAGGGCTGACTTTTCTACTAGCACTACAAATGCCGTTGGAAAAACACAACTGAGCTATAAAGGCTGGCCGCTTTATTATTTCGGGCCTGACCAGGGCGTCCGGGGCGCTACCAAGGGGGTAAGTTCGCCCAGCCAGGCCGGGTGTTTGGCCAGTAGTGAATACGACCACCACTGAAGCTCCCAATTAAGTTTCAAAACGGTTTACTGTGTCGCTTGCAGGATTATGGAGGAGAAGTTTCATTAAATAAAATAGTGTTTTCGATTAGCGGCTGTTGAAACTTTACCACCTGTTTTTTATCCGACTATAAAGAATGGCCAACGCTCCTAACATACCGGCCTTACCCGATTTGTTGGCTGGTTGCCTGCGTAATCATCGGCAAAGTCAGGAACTGCTTTACCGGCAGTTTTACGGGTATGCTATGAGTGTTTGCCTGCGATATGCACCCACCCGCGAAGGGGCGCTGGAAGTCTTAAACGATGGATTTCTTAAAGTCTTTACGCGGCTCGATCAGTATGATCCTGAACAGCCATTCAAAGGGTGGCTCCGGCGTATTCTGATCAATGCGGCTATTGACCATTACCGGCAGGAAGTCCGTCATCATAACCACGAAGCCGTTGAGCAAGCCGAGCAAACTGCCGTATCGCAGTCGGCTGATGCCTACAGTCAACTGGCGCATGAGGACCTGCTGGCTATGATTCAGCGGCTATCACCGGCTTATCGGTTGGTTTTTAATTTGTATGTTATGGATGGATTCACGCACGAGGAAATTGCTGGTCAGCTCGGCATTTCGGTGGGTGCGTCGAAGTCAAATCTGGCGCGGGCGCGGGAGAACCTGCGTTTGTTGTTAAAGAATGTAAACTACGATGAGTATGCAAGAGCTAACCGATGACCAATTGGACGGCCTCTTCAGAAAGTCGGCTGAAGAGTTCGATCCCTCGTTTGATCCGGCAGCCTGGCAGGCCATGCAAAGCCGATTGGACAAGCATGACCAGACCAGTCCGGGGCAACCGTCAATCTGGAAAAACTTACTTCGCTGGGGATTACCCGTCGCACTATTGCTGGTGTTGTTAGGGAGCTGGTACGCTTACGATGCATATGAGCGAACTGCAACCCGCGGTATTTCAACAAAAAAACTAGCCGTTCGCCCACCGGCGGATCAACAGGTTAGTAACCACCAACAGCACGAAGCAGTCAATCAACTAAATCATTCCCCAGCGTCTGCCGACGGCGGCTCTAAGCAACCAGCTTCCGAAGATCAGCTGGTTGCCAAAGCCAACAAACCGTTGGATGACGATAGTAAACCGACTGCTCGGGTAGAAAACGCTGCAGGAAAAGATAGAAACGTTTTTTCAGGGGCTGATAGGGCAACGAAACGCGTGTCATCGGCGTATAAGTCAGCAGTTGGTGTTGATCGGGCCAGGTCATCGTTGATTACGACGCGCAAGAAGACGAGCGCTGGATTTAATAAAGCTCATTATAGCATAAGCGATAGGAGAAGGGTCCAATCCAGAAATAAACCGGTTGCTTCGAAAGACAACCGCGTTTTAACTGGCTTCTCGACAACCAATAAGCTGGTAAATTCTCTATCGTTTACCAAACGTCGTGCGGCACGAAATCTGGGTTATGTATCCTTGTCCAATGAAACTACAAGTGTCAGCGAGATGGGTGCTGATTTGAGCGTGACCAAGTCGTTTCCAGCGTTAACAGTGGGCAAGTTAGGCATCAGGCCCGCTAAATGGTCTAAGCCTCTGGCCTTTGCAGCGAGAGAAGTAACCGCACAACCTGATACATTTACCCGATTGGCCGCCCATAAGCCAACGTACCTACGAGGCCTAAGTGTTCGACTCATTGTTGCCCCCGATTTGAGTGGAATAGGTTTACGCAACTTTTCGCGGCCGGGTACAAACGTAGGTCTGTTGTTAGAGTATCGGCTAGGGCCGCGCTGGAGCCTTCAGGCTGGGGCAATCCGAAGTACCAAGATTTACAAGGCCGCTATGACCGATTATGAGATGCCTTATTATATGAACAAGTGGTATGTGTTGCCGGAGGGCGTTGACGGCCAGTGTAACATGATTGATATTCCAATTAATCTACGGTATGATGTTGCCTTGCGACCTCGATTAAATGGGCTTTTGCCAAGTCGATGGTTCGTAAGCGGGGGTATTACAAGCTACATTATGCGTCAGGAAGATTACATATATGACTATGCTGAACCAGACAATCCACATATTTATCCTGACAGACGCGAATGGCATGGAAGTACGGGAGGCTACGGATTTAGTCAGTTGAATCTTTCAGCGGGTTACGAGCGAGCATTGAGCCGACGACTATCGTGGCAAGTTGAACCGTTTATAAAAGTGCCACTCAAAGGAGTTGGCTATTATAAAATTAACCTACTGAGTACCGGGGGCTTTTTCTCAATTCGCTATAAGCTCTGAAATGGATTATTGCCGTTCAACCAAATTTTTAAAGTCACACATTATCACAAATAAAAGTTAATACCTGTTCTAATCTCTCATTCATGTAACTACATTAAATATCGAAGCAATGAAAAACAACTTGAAGACCACCGAAATGAATCGCGGAGAGTTCTTGCGTAGCTTGGGCATGAGCAGTGCAGCCTTAATGTCATTTTACTGCATGGGCACGCTTACATCCTGCTCCAGCAGCAGTAATAATGATCCACAACCCAATCCTAACCCTGGTACTGGAAGCGGAAAAGTAGATTTTACCCTGGATTTGACTACCGCTGATTACAGCAAGCTTAAAACCGACGGGGAGTTTGTTTACAAGGATAGCATTATTGTTGCTCGTGTTAAGGGAGGCAGTTATGTAGCGTTAGCTAAAGCCTGCACGCACGCTGGTACCGACGTGCGCTACCGGCTGGCGCAAGATGACTTCTTGTGTCCTAATCACTTGTCAGAATTTTCGAAAACGGGCGCTGTCGAAAATGGTCCAGCCTCCCAACCGTTGAAAGTCTACAAAACAGTGCTCACCGAAAACGGCAACAAGCTTCAGGTTACGGAATAACATTTTGATCTGCCACTCTATGCGACATACCTTTTTTGTGCTCTGCCTGCTGATCAGTTTAGGTTCGATACAGGCGCAGGATTCTACGGCCGTGCGCCGAGATACTACTATTGTACCAGCCGCATCCGATGCCGACGCGCTGTTAGCCGGTATGACTGATTCTACCGAAAGTCAGCCATTGCTACCGCGCAAGATGATCTTTACGCAACGCGCGTTCTGGGGACCTAAAGGTTTATTACGGGTTATGAACGTAGCGCCTTTAACAGCCGAAGGCCGGGCGAAAGAATTAAAAATTCGGCGGACAATGCTGATAACGCATCAGATTGGTGGTTTTGTGACATTAGCCGGTTTTGTTGCGCAGGGCCTGCTGGGGGCTAAGCTCTACAATGCCCAGGGGCAGGAGTATGTTGATACCAAGAAGTGGCACGAACGATCGGCTACGTTTATCAATATATCCTATGCTACTACACTGGCGCTCTCGCTCACAACACCTCCGCCGGTAGTGGGTGCCAGACGTGGTTTCACCTCCATTAAGCTGCATAAATACCTGGCTATTGTTCACCTGACGGGTATGGTTGCCACGAATGTGCTCGCTCAGATGATTCAAACGAATTATGAACTAAAGCCTTATCACCGGGCCGCGGCTTATGCCACATTTGGGGCATACGCCGTTTCCATTGCTGCTTTAACCTTTTGATCGTATTACACAGTAATCAACTGGATAGGGGACTCATTACTTCTGATTATCCTAACCAGTTGATTACGCATTCCCAAACTTGAAGTTATGAAACAGGCTTATTTCGGCGCATTAGCCATTTGGCTGCTGTGTGCTTTTGTTGTCCCTCCAACATCAGAGTTATCGAAAGTAGCGTTGCTAGCCAAGCGCAAATTAATAGCGGATAAATCACTGTCTACGGTTACCTATGCGGCAAAACATCCGCTTCATAAGTGGGAAGGAGTCAGTCATGACGTCAATTGTGCCATGATTTACAATGACGATACTAAACAGCCCGAAACAGTCGCTGTGTCAATTAAAGTGGCCTCGTTTGACAGTCAAAATAACAACCGCGACTCGCACGCTATGGAAGTGCTGGATGGCCTAAAATACCCAAACGTAACCTTTACGAGTTCAGACGTAAAAGCAAGCGAAGACGGTACGTTAACGGCTAAAGGCAACCTCACGTTTCATGGCGTTGCGAAACCGGTAACCTTAGTAGCTACCCGTAAAGAAGCTGGCGGAAAGATGACCATTGCTGGCGAATTTCCGGTAAACCTGAGCGACCATAATGTCGAACGTCCCTCGTTGATGGGTCTAAAAACGGAAGATCAGATGGTACTGAAGTTTAACGTTGTGTTTTCGCTTTAGTGGAGCTTATTCTGTAAGGCCACAGTAACCAACTCGGCAGGCTAGCACCGGCAAAGCCGCGCCGGGCGAGGATGGCGCTGATCAGGATTAAGATCGAGCCCAAGAAAAACGGGGCGCCCGGAAGGTAAACAGGCGCTTTGGGCGACGTAAAATAGGAAAACAGGTTTGTCATAATCACCGGCCCAAAGATTGACGTTGTGCTGGTTAGGCTGGTGAGCGCTCCCTGTAATTCCCCTTGTTCATTGGCAGGTACCTGATTGGAGATGATGCCCTGAATAGAAGGTCCTGCAATACCGCCCAAGGCATAAACCGCCATAAACGCGAACATCATCCAGCTTTGATTGGCAAAGCCAAAGAGAGCAAAGCCTATGGCGCTAAAAAGCAAGCCAACGTAAACTGACCGCTGCTGGCCCAGCTTTGGTATGATCACCCGGCTTAGCCCTCCCTGAACAATAGCGAATGATAAACCAATCGTAGCCAGCGATAGCCCAACGGTTTTTTCGTCCCACTTGAATTTCTCCATAGTGTAGAAGGTCCAGGTGCCTTGCACGGCGAATCCGGCAATGTAAATAAGCACAAGCGAGGCTACAAGGCCCAGAATGACCGGATACTTGCCCAGCCTCATTAGCGAACCGATTGGGTTAGCACGTCGCCAGTCAAAGGGCCGACGGTTTTCGGGGGCAAGTGATTCAGGGAGAATAAACAGACCATAGAAGAAGTTAATCATGGTTAGGCCGGCCGCCACAAAAAACGGAACCCGGGGGCCGTATTGCCCTAAAAAACCGCCCATGGCTGGTCCTAAAATGAAGCCGACACCGAAAGCCGCGCCAATGAGCCCGAAGTTCTGGGCTCGTTTTTCAGGAGTACTGATATCAGCGATATAAGCGCTGGCCGTTGTGAAGCTCGCACCGGTAACACCCGCCAGCATGCGGCCCACAAACAGCCAGCCAATGCTCGGAGCAAAACCCTGCAAGATGTAGTCAAGACCAAAACCTAACAATGAAAACAACAGCACCGGTCGACGTCCATACTTATCGCTTAATCCTCCCAAAATTGGCGAAAAGATGAACTGCATGGCCGCATAAGAGAACGTCAGCCAACCCCCGTAGCTAGCGGCTTGGCTAATATTTCCATGAATAAGCTGCTCAATCAGTTTCGGAAAAACCGGAATAATAATTCCCAGCCCTGTGACATCAATCAAAAGGGTAATAAAGATGAAGACTAAGGCTGGCGCGGTGCGTTTGGGCATAGGTAGGGGGTTATAAAGTTGTAGGGTTGTGCAGTTTTAAAGTTAACCAACGCAAGCAGGGCACGCGGAGCAACTCTAGAACTGTACAACCCTACAGCTTTATAACTTTTTTACGCGTACGTATTCAACATCACTGGCATCACCAGCATCAAGATATCTTCGTTTTCTTCTTTGTCCGCCGGAATGAGCAGGCCAGCGCGGTTAGGGGCTGACAGTTCGAGCGTAATCATTTTTGCACTAAGGTTGCTCAATACTTCCGACATAAGCTTAGCGTTGAAACCAATCTCCATTGGGTCGCCGTCGTAGTCGCAGAGTAATTTCTCGTTGGCTTCGTTCGAGTAATCTAAATCCTCGGCAGAGATGGTCAACGAATTAGCTTTGAGCGACAACCGAATCTGGTGCGTGGTGCGGTTAGCGTAGATCATGATCCGCTTAAGGGAGTTGAGCAGATCCGTCCGACCGATGGTCATTACGTTCGGGTTGTTGGTCGGAATAGCGTTTTCGTAATCTGGAAAGCGCTCATCAATCAACCGGCAAATTAACTGCGTCGGGCCAAAGGTAAACGACGCATTGGCCTGACTGAATTCGGCCGTAACCGGTACGTTTTCTGGAAGTGATGCTTTCAGCAATTGCAGTGCCTTACGAGGAATGATGAGCGACGAGCTAGACGACGAACCCAGGTCGGTCCGGCGGTAGCGAATGAGCCGGTGTCCGTCGGTAGCTACGAACGTAGCATTATCGGCAGCTAATTGCAGATAAACTCCCGTCATGGCTGGGCGCAAATCATCTGTGCTGGTAGCGAAGACCGTATTATTGATAGCCCCGAGTAGCACATCGGAAGACATATCCACCGATATATTCTTATTAACGGTTGGCAGTTTTGGGAAGTCAATCGGGTTTTCGCCTGACAGTTTGTAGCGCCCGTTGTCGGTCAGAATTTCAGTACCAAACGTATCTGTGTCGATGTTAATCGTAACAGGTTGTTCGGGCAGGCTCCGCAGTGTATCCAACAGCAACTTCGCGGGAATAGCGATAGCTCCGTTCTCGCTGGTTTCCACCGGAATCTGCGTCGTCATGGTTGTTTGCAGGTCCGATGCCGTGACAGTCAACGTACCGCCGGATGCGTCCGGTCCGACTTCAATGCGAAACAGGAAGTTTTCGAGAATCGGCACAATCGGGTTGGTCGCCACGACGCCGTTGATGTTTTGGAGGTTCTTGAGTAGTACGGACGAGGAAACGATGAATTTCATTGGCCAATCGTTTAGGGACGGTTCGATCTTAGATATAAGAACAAAAGTAACAAAAAATACCAACCCAACGGTGTCTTTAATGGGCGATATCCAAGAACCTTTCTGTGTTTGTAAGCTGTTTTAGACCAAATAGCAGATAGCCCTCATGGAAGCTGAAATTGTTAATCGTGTAGCCAACAGCGGCCTCGTTACGCTTGATCTGGAAGAGTACTACCACCCAGGGGAGCGAGTAGTCTATGACCTGAAAGACAACCTGTATATGGGGTTAATTTTGAAGGAAAAAGACTTTCGCGCATTCCTGAAAGAACATGACTGGAGTCAGTATGCTGGTAAGAACGTGGCAATGACCTGTTCGGAAGATGCCATTATACCCACCTGGGCTTATATGCTGCTTACGCTTCAGCTTCAGCCTTACGCCCACGCCGTTGTGTTCGGCTCATTGACCGACTTGGAAGAAAAGTTATATTTCGACGCTATTGCCCACATCAACCCGGCCGATTACCAGGATGCTCGTGTCGTGGTGAAAGGATGTTCTAAAGTTCCGGTACCCACAGCCGCTTATGTGGAGTTGACGCGTGTATTGAAGCCGGTGGTGCAAAGCCTCTTGTTTGGCGAACCATGCAGCACGGTGCCGTTGTATAAGCGGCCTAAGGAAAAGCAATTATGATCACTAAATACTGTAAGGCTCGCTAAGCAGCGGGCCTTTTTGTTAATATTAATATTACCTCGTACTTTGATTTTTATTAACAATCGTGGTTATGCTACGCTCACTTGAAATCCGCAACTACCGCAATTTACGCCATCTGACTATTGAGAAGCTAGGCCGGGTGAATTTGCTGGTGGGTAAGAACAATACGGGAAAGACGTCGGTGCTGGAAGCAATATATCTATGGGCGAACTACGGTCGGTTAGATGCAATATATGAGTGTATAGAAGCAAGAGGAGGGGTTTTTGAATCAATATCAGAGGATCAATATTCGCGTAGCCAAGCCTTAATTACATCCTTGTTCACCAATCGCTCCAGCGATTATATATACGATGGAGTGACTATAGATATTAATGAGGGAGAAACTAAAAGTATTTTAAGGTTTAACCTTCGTTCTTTTAAGAAGAATTTAGAAAATATCTCTGGTGAACCTAAGGAAAAGCTGGTTTTTATGATAGAAAGCAATAAGCAAACTAATGCTATTGAACCCTTAAGCATTTTAGACCCTACGCAACGAAGTAATTATTCATTTTACTGGCCTAACGACATTAAAAACCAGTTTGTAAAATCTAATGAGATAGATAGTACCAACATTGGCTGGCTTTATGATAAGATTGCCACAACGGACTTAGAAGATGAGGTAATTGGTGCATTAAAGATTATTGATGAATCTATCATCAAGCTTGCTTTTAGAGTAGATCCATTGAGTAGTAAGCGATACCCAGTTGTGCGTTTAGAAGCCAATGCTACTCCTGTTCCTCTTCGTTCAATGGGGGATGGTATTAACCGTATCTTAGCTATTATTCTGGCTATGGTCAACTGTGAAAACGGTTACTTGCTCATCGACGAATTTGAAAACGGCTTACACTACTCCGTTCAGGAAAAGTTGTGGGAGATCATCTTTTATCTTGCCGAACGGCTCAACGTTCAGGTATTTGCTACCACACATAGCCTTGACTGTGTCGAAGCCTTTTCGGCTATCTTAAATAATGGAAAACAAGCCAAAGAGGCCGGTATGATGATTCGTCTTGAAAATTACGAAGGCAATATCGAGGCTACGGTTTATGATGCCGATGAAATTCTATCTACTACCCGTGTTCACGTTGATCCCCGATGAGTGAGTTCATTAACCGCAAGAAGTTTCCATATAAACTACTGGTAGAGGGGAAAGACGATTTGTACGTAACGGCTAGTATTCGTAATCAACATCAACTAACCGACAATTTTGAAATTATAGATTGTGAGGGCGTTGATAAAATGCCTGATCAAATTACTGCCAGAATTAAACTTCAGCGACCGCAAATTGCTGCGATAGGTATCGTCCTGGATGCCGATTATGACTTACAGGCCCGCTGGAAGAGCATCTGTAATATTTTACAGCAGGAGGGGTATCCCGTTCCAACCTCGCCAGGAGCTGACGGAACAGTCATTGAAGGCGTTGGACGCAATCCAAACGTTGGCATCTGGCTCATGCCTGATAACTCACAATCAGGAATGCTCGAAGATTTTGTAAGCTATCTGATTCCCCAAGGGGATTTATTAAAGCCATTTGTTGAACAGACATTATCCCAGATAGAGGAACAGGATATAGAAAGTCGGTATGATCCGCAATATCATCGGGCAAAAGCCTTTATTCATACCTGGCTGGCCTGGCAAAAAGACCCCGGTACTCCGATGGGTTTGGCGCTTACTAAGACCTATCTCGACCACAATACCAACCTCTGCCTTCGTTTTGTGAACTGGCTAAACCGCTTGTTTAACGTGTAAAGCTATGCTCGATTTTCGCCTGAACGTTTTCTATACGGTTGCCAAGCGGCTTAGTTTTACTAAAGCAGCCGCTGAATTATACGTAACACAGCCTGCTGTAACGAAGCACATTCAGGAACTCGAACATCATTTCGGTACGGCCCTCTTCGATCGACGTGGCAATCAGATTAGCCTTACGACGGCCGGAAACCTCTTATTAAGGCACGCTGAAACCATTATGGCTACGTATCGACAGCTGGAATTCGATATGAATGCGCTGAAAGGGCAACCGGGCGGAACTTTACGATTAGGTGCCAGCACGACCGTAGCGCAGTACGTTATTCCGCCAGTGCTGGCCCGATTTCATGAGCAGTCCGCAGACGTTTCGATCTCTATGCTGAGCGGCAATACCGAACAGGTTGAACAACAGCTGCTCAATAACGACATTGACCTGGGCCTGGTGGAAGGACGAACGCACCACAGTGACATTCGGTATACCCCCTTTGTCAAAGACGAGCTTGTTCTGGTCTGCCGTGCTGATCACCCGTTGGCCGATCGCGATGAGATTACCCTGGACGAGCTACGAGACGTACCATTTTTGTTACGAGAGCGGGGTTCCGGCTCTCTCGAAGTAATTGAACATGCTCTGCGAGGGGCAGGGGTAAAACTGACTGATCTAACGATTGAGATGCACTTAGGCAGTACGGAAAGTATCAAGTCATACCTGAGTAGCTCACGGTGCATGGCGTTCGTGTCTGTCTTTGCCGTGCAGGATGAACTACAGGCCGGTACGTTGAAGGTTGTAGATGTTCAGGATCTTATTATTCAGCGTGATTTGTACTCCATCCAACTTCAGGGCGTTAGTGAAGGCCTTGCCGACACATTTATGCGTTTCGCCCGTCAGCATTACCGAAAAAGTTGATTAGTAGGGGGAAGCGAATAGAGTACGTGTAATGAGCACTAAATAAGCATGGTTCGGATGGGAAACGCTTTTTTGTAGCTTTACACAAATTTAATTCTCATGAACGCATTTACCCGCCTGGCCCTTTGGACAGGCTTAACGTTGATAATGGCATCAGTTAGGGGGCAGAATAAGCCGGGTGCAGTTACGTCATCAACAGCTAAGAAACTTCCTGAATACTCAATCTCGCGGGCTGAAGTAGAAGCGCATATGCGATTTCTGGCATCCGACCAATTACGAGGACGTCGAACCGGCGAGCCGGGCAACCAAAAAGCCGCCGAATACATTGCCGAACAATTCCGGAAGTTAGGTTTAACGAAGGCACCCGACCAGCAGGACTACTTCCAGCAGATCACACTACAGAAAGTGATGCCTGCCACCGCTGCTACGATGAACATCGGCAAAGACACGCTGAAGCTCGGCAAAGAGCTGGTTGTTATGGCTGGCAAACCCGTTGAACTATCGGGTGAGGTTGTCTACGTTGGCTATGGATTAGGTGATGCTTATAAAGACCTCGATGTAAAGGGGCGTATCGTGGTCGCTCAAGGGGGCTCACCCGATGCTAAAGGACCCAGAGAGATTTTTAGTGCCTCAAGCCAGAAGCGTCAGTTAGCCACCGAAAAAGGAGCTGCTGCTTTAATCGAACTCTACAGCGAATCGATCCCGTGGGGCTTTGTCAACCAATATTTCAATCGGGAACAGGTTACGGTGTCCACGATCGGTAGCGATAATAGTCTGGCGCATCTGTGGGTAAACAACGCCAATAACCAATACCGTCAGTTGAAAGAAGCTGGTACTACCGTCAGATTACAAACATCGGGGCGTCAGCAAACAACTGTGACTTCGGCCAACGTAGCGGGCGTTATTGAAGGCACTGACCCGAAGCTCAAGGACGAATACGTGATCTTGTCGGCGCATTTCGATCACGTAGGCGTCGGAAAACAGGGTGGTAGCGCCTATCAACCTTCGGACAGCATCTTCAACGGGGCGCGGGATAATGCGTTTGGGACCGTATCGCTTCTGGAAGCGGCCAAAGCACTCTCGCAACAACGGCCCAAACGGTCGGTGCTGGTGTTGGCGCTGACGGGCGAAGAGGTAGGTTTACTGGGCAGCCGGTATTACGCCGAGCATCCGCTAGTTCCTCTCAAACAAACCGTTTTTGACTTAAACACAGATGGAGCAGGTTATAACGACACGACCATTGTATCCGTAATTGGTCTTGAACGGACTGGCGCTAAAAACGAAATAGAAATGGGCGCTAAGGCATTTGGACTAAGTGTCTTTGCCGAGCCCGCTCCTGAACAGGGTTTGTTCGACCGGTCTGACAATGTTAATTTCGCGGTGAAAGGCGTTCCAGCTCCGACGTTTTCGGCGGGTTTCAAATCGTTCGATGAAGCGATTGCTAAATATTATCATCAGGCCATCGATAACCCCGAATCACTCGATTATAACTACCTGCAGCGCTATTGTCAGGCCTATGCGCATGCGGCCCGTTTGATCGCCGATCGCCCTACACGTCCGCAGTGGTCGGCTGGTGATAAATATGAAGCCGCCGGGAAAGCGTTGTATGGACAGTAGTTCGCGATGAACGTACTCTTTCATGTAGAAAGGACCCCTTACTTGTAGTGGTTTAACGACTGGCTTACAGGGGAAACACAGACTTAGGCCTATTTTAGACGACAAAAAACTAATCGCGTTAACACGACGTTTATTATACATAACGACACCCGATTATGCTGTTTAAATATCTCTTCATCATTACCCTGATCATTCTGTTTGTACCCCCCGTGCGCCGGTTTGTTTTCTACCTGCTGGTTGGTCGGCAACTGGTAAAACAGCAGAAGCGCCAGGGCGATGTATATGGCAAGCGTCGTGAGGGCGAAGTTCGCGTGGAGAATCGCTCACCAAAGGGAAATACCTCGTTCAAAGGAGGAGAATACGTTGACTACGAAGAAGTAAAATAGATAGTACTGGGCAATAGAAAAGCCGGTATACGCCAACATCCTGAGGATGTGGTTTGTACCGGCTTTTCTATTGCCCATTTTCGTGTTCTTTCTTGTATTTAACGGCCAGGCCAGTCATGATGTAACCGTTGTTCGTCATGGATGTGTAATAGGAGTAACGCACGGCTACTAAGGCATCGGCTCCCAGTTTCTTAGCCTGCATCGTCAGGCGGGCCAGGAGCATTTCTTTCTGTTGCATGTCGTTACCCCGGCTCAGCATTCGCTTATTAACCGTCTGCCGCTCATCCAATGGGACTTCGCCTTTGGTTTCCAGGTCCTGCAGCGGCTCAAAGGGGCGTTCGGGCCGTTGATTCTCATAAAAGACATCGACCGGATAGTTGGGCTGGTTTTGCAGATAAATCATGGGTTTAAAGCAACCCGCCAGTACTAATGTCATGAGCAGCAGGCAGACGTTTTTCATAGTGGCTCGCTTGTTAGTAGTTCATAGTTTGCAACACGTCTGCCACAACTCTTGGGTAATGCCTGTGTTCCAACGCCTGTACGTTACGGGCAACATCTTCCGGCGAATCAGTTGGCAATACGGGACAGGAGGCCTGAAAAATGATCTGGCCTTCGTCGTAGCGTTCGTTTACGTAATGAATGGTGATACCCGATTCTGTCTCGTTGGCTGCGACAACCGCTTCGTGAACGAAGTGACCATACATACCCTTACCGCCGAATTTCGGGAGCAGGGCGGGATGAATGTTAATAATCCGGTTTGGGAAAGCCTGCACCAGACCACCCGGCATGAGCCACATAAAGCCAGCTAACACAATTAAATCGATGCCCTGCTTTTGGAGCAGTTCAGTAATGCGATCCGTTTCGTAAAAGGTTGTTCGATCAAAAACTAATACCGGAACGTGCGTTTGCCGACCAAATCCACGACGGGCCCGTTCAATGACGCCCGCTTTAGGATTATTCGTGGCAACTAACGTAATTTCTACGTTGGTGCTGTCGGCGAAGTAATCGGCAATTTTTTCGGCGTTAGAGCCGGAACCTGAGGCAAACAGAGCGATTCGTTTCAAGATTAGTTCTTCATCATACCCTGTGTCCCCACGGGGTCTCTTTTGTGTACGAATGGCAGAAGACCTGCGGGGACGCAGGCCAGGCGAAGCTGACGCCGATAGCGAGCGAAATTACAACTTTTACTTACTTTTGCCAGTAGTCATCCTAATTCGATGCTAGCAACCAACCAACTCACGTTCGAATACGGCCCCACCAAACAGTTTACGTTTCCTGACGTGCGCTGCGCCGACCGCGAAGCTTTACTAATTCTGGGCCGCTCCGGGAAAGGAAAAACGACGCTGTTGCACTTGCTGGCGTTGTTACTCCGGCCTAAAAGCGGGTCAGTTGTCATCAATCAAACCGACTTAACGCAACTTGGCCCAGCCGAAACCGCGGCATTCCGGGCTAAGCACGTTGGTATTGTTTATCAGAAGCCTCATTTTGTTAGTTCGCTGTCGGTGCTGGATAACCTGCTGCTGGCTAATTATCTGGCGGGCAAACTACAGGACAAAAACCGCGCTCGCGAATTGGCCATGCAATTGGGTTTTGGCGATCAGCTCACCAAAAAAACGCACCAGCTTAGCCAGGGTGAGCAACAGCGCGTGAGTATTGCCCGCGCCGTGATGAACCAACCCGACGTAATTCTGGCCGATGAGCCAACGTCTAATCTCGACGATGAAAACACGGAGCGGGTTGTCAGGCTTCTCCGCGAGCAGTCCGAGCAAATAGGAGCCAGCCTGATTGTTGTTACCCACGACCAGCGGCTCAAAGACGTATTCCAAAACCAGGTTTTGCTATAAATCGCCCTTGTTGAGCATTTCTCATGAAGAAAATAGTCATGCTTTTGCTGCTTTTGCCAGTTCTGTCGCTCGCGCAAAACAGAAAGAAGAAAGATTACGTGGTAACGCTAACCACCGACTACGGCCCTATGCGGGTTGTTCTGTACGATCAGACGCCGAAGCATAAAGAGAACTTCATCAAGCTCGTTAATCAGAAGTTTTACGATAGCCTACTGTTTCACCGAATCATTGAGAAGTTTATGATTCAAGGCGGAGATCCCAACTCCCGAAGAGCAGCCGCCGACGAGTCCCTGGGAAACGGCGATGTGGGCTACAAAATACCGGCAGAAATTGTCCCGACACTTTTTCACAAGAAAGGCGCGTTAGCGGCCGCCCGTGATAATAATCCCGAAAAGGCATCGAGTGGATGCCAATTCTATGTGGTTCAAGGCCGGGTCTGGACCGACGACGAATTACAAAAGCAGATTGACCGTAGCCGAAGTCGTGCCCCTGAGCGCGTTTTCACCGATGAACAAAAGCAGGTTTATAAAACCCTGGGTGGTACACCACATTTGGATGGCAATTATACCGTATTTGGTGAGGTAATTGATGGGCTGGCTGTAGTAGACAGCGTTGCCAGGCAGCCTCGAAGCCCTCAGGACCGTCCACTGAAAGACCTCCGCATGACCATGACCGGCGAATGGGTGAAGAAAAAGAAGATCACAAAGCAATACGGATATAAATACCTGTAAGAAGCGGTTCGCCAATCTTGCAGCATACAATTATGAAAAAGATTCTTCTCACAGGTGCTAATGGTCTATTGGGCCAAAAGCTGGTTGGTCTGCTCACCCAGCAATCGGACGTTGAGCTAACGGCTACGGCGCGGGGCGACAATCGACTCCCTTTCTCGGATGGTTACACGTATCGCTCGATGGACATAACTGACCGTCAGCAAGTACTCGACGTAGTTAACGAGGTACGCCCGGACGTAGTTATCCACACTGCTGCTATGACGGATGTGGATAAGAGTGAGTTACAGAAAGAGGCCTGCTGGGCGCAGAATGTAAAGGCCGTTGAGTACATTGTTGAAGCGTGCCGTCAGACAGGGGCTTTCTTGCTGCATGTTTCAACTGACTTCATTTTCGACGGCTCGGCTGGGCCATACGATGAAACCGCGGAAGCTAATCCGGTCAGCTTTTATGGTTGGAGCAAATATGCCGCCGAGAAAGTGGTGATTCATTCGGGTGAAGGAGCCGCCCCAATACGGTGGGCCATTGCCCGTACGATGCTTGTGTATGGCATTGCCCACGACATGAGCCGCAGCAACATCATTCTCTGGGTTAAAAAATCGTTGGAAGACGGTAAGAATATCAAGGTTGTAACCGACCAATGGCGTAGCCCAACCCTCGCCGAAGATCTGGCAATGGGCTGTTATCTGATTGCCGATAAAGAAGCCGAGGGTATTTTTAATATTTCCGGCAAAGGGGTCTTGACGCCGTACGACATGGCTATCAAAACCGCCGATTATTTCGGTCTGGACAAATCGCTCATTACGCAGGCCGATAGCTCTACCTTTACGCAGGTGGCACGTCGCCCCGGACGGACAGGCTTCATCTTGGACAAAGCGCGTACGGTGCTCGGCTACGATCCGCATACGTTTGAAGAAGGCATTGCAATACTGGCCGAGCAACTGATGAGCAGCGTCAAATAAAGCGGGCTGTAAGCAAGCGTCCTGCGCTGGACTATACGGTCAGATGAGCATCGTTATCTGCTAGCTTCAGACGGATGACGCTACATCTTAAGGTTAAGCCCGGTAGCAAAGTAGATTAACTATTCTACGATGCTGCCGGGCAGTTGAATGCTAAAATTAAAGCGCCTGCACAGGACGGTAAAGCAAATGCCTACCTGATCGAGTTTACAGCGAAACGATTGGGGGTTGCTAATCTAACGTAACAATTGTAGCTGGGTTTACCAATTCGCACAAGCGTCTGGAGATCGATGTGCCAGAAGAAACGTATAACCGCTTTCTGGAGCAGCTAGGTATGAAAGTTTTATGAAAGCGCTGACCATCTATACTACCTGTTTACAAGGCTTTATTGATCGGAATTTAATTGTAACTTATTGAGTGTCCTTTCCCATTTTTCATCGTCTAATTCGGTAGCAGCTAGAGAAACTATATTCTAGTAGTAAGATGCATTGTACTAGTCTGTAATAAATGGAAGGACATTAATGAAAAAAGTAGCTGGTCTGGCAAAAAAGATACTGGGAATACACCCACAACAAGGCGTAAAGCCAATACGCAATTTAACCCATATTGGCTCGGTCTATCATGGTTATCACATCCCAGAAGATTTTTTAAATAGCGATTCTATCTGTTACTGCATTGGCGCCGGGGATGATATTTCGTTTGATACGCAACTGAAAGTCATGTATGATGCGCAAGTATACATATTTGACCCGACCCCGGAAGGTATCAGCCATTTTCAGAAATTGAAGCAGTACGCTGAAAAAGGGGAGCGACTTACAATTCATGATAATGCACCGTTCACCTACCAGATATCAGCAAAGCAGTTGGAAGAAGTGAATTTTGTGGAAATAGGTGTCTGGGACTGTAAAACAACGTTGAAGTTCTATGAGCCAGAAAAAGAAAATTACGTTTCTCATTCCGTTTATCTGTTCAAAGAAACCGGTAATTACATAGAAGCTCCTGTTGATCGTTTGGGTAACCTAATGACTATGTTAGGGCATACTGCGGTCGATCTGGTTAAAATGGAAATTGAAGGAGCAGAATACACGGTTATTAATTCAATTGTTGAAGACAATCTGGATGTAAAAATAATTTTGGTAGAATTTGACGAGGTGCATCATGCAAAAGATAAGTCATTTCATTACCGTATTAAAAAAGCGTGCAATCAGTTAAAGGAAGCTGGGTATGTATTAGTGCATTCCACCGAAAGTTTCAAACGTACATTTATTCGGGAAGACGTTTACAACATGCTAAAAGTAAGAGAGCAAACCAGGCTTAACGAAGCGATTTCGCAGTAGTTCCAGAAATTCGTATAGATGTCCCAAAGCAACTTATAACAGCTTATAGTCTGGTCAGTAAGACAAACCCCCATGTATAGAAGATCTGTACATGGGGGTTTGTCTTATATGTAGCAAAATATGTTTATAAAACTGAGTCAGTTAAGCGCTAAGTCTATACGGCATCTACAGGCTCCTGTGCCTTGGTAGATGCTTCCTGGCGTGGGATATAGTGCCGGAAAAAGCTGCTGATTTTCATTTGCAACACCCCAAAAACGGCTTCTTTGAAAATTTTGGAAGACATCTTGGACACCCCTTTCGTGCGGTCAGTGAAAATAATAGGCACTTCTGTAATGCGGTAACCGTATTTCCAGCACGTAAACTTCATTTCAATCTGAAAAGCGTAACCTACAAACTTAATCGGATTGTGCAGGATGACTTCCAGCACTTCGCGCCGGTAGCATACGAACCCAGCGGTAGGGTCCATAACGGACATGCCCGTAATAAACCGGACGTAAACGCCGGCGAAATACGACATCAACACCCGCCCCATTGGCCAGTTTACTACGTTGACGCCCCGGATGTAACGAGAACCAACGGCTACATCAGCCCGGTTAGGGGTGTCGCTTGCACAGGCATGATACAGTTTAATGAGGTCTTCAGGATTATGCGAAAAGTCCGCATCCATCTCAAAGAGGTATTGATATCCTCTGGACAAGGCCCATTTAAAGCCATCAATATAAGCGGTGCCCAACCCCAGCTTTCCACGCCGTTCGAGCAAATGAAGCCGCAGGGAGCTACCGTTTGGCGGAAACTCCTCCTGTAAGTCGCGGACACGCTGGGCAGTACCATCCGGCGAACCGTCGTCCACGATGAGCACATCGAAGGGTAACGATAGGCTAAAGACCTTCCGGACAATAGCTTCAATGTTCTCTATTTCATTATATGTCGGAATTACAACCAAACGTTCTTTCACTACTGTCAAGTGGGTTAGTATACTTAGTACTTGTACAACAGCAAAGACGTTGCTTTTTGTACAAAAAAATCATTAAAAATTGTTAACTAATGGCTTAGAAACAAGCTCCCTAGCTAGCTTTCGGGCTTTATTGAGGCAATCGGACAGCGAAACGCCACCGTACCAATTAGCGCATACAAACAGGTTGTCAATTTGGGCGCGTTCAACCGGATCTTTCAGCGCCCTGATAGCCGTATCGTACTGTGGTATGGCCCGCTCCCAACGGTACATATTCTTGCGAATTGGTTGAGCGGCCTTGATACTAAAGCTTTCTGCTAGTTCCTTGTGGACATTCCTGAAGATAATCTCGTCGGGTTGCCGGGCGTTGTCAGGATTCGTCTGGCCACCCACAAACGTAGTGAACAAAACCTCATCGTCGGGACAACGCCCTTCAAAAATTGAACTGCTCCAGATATGACCTGCGGCAAAACGACCTTCAATGTTTGGATTCAATCCGCCGAAGCCATTCAGTGGATGGCCAACATCGACACGTTTATACACCGAATGAACCGCCGTCATGGGTGGATACGTAACCTGGCGCAAGGCCTGAGTTAATTCAGCGTAATGAGGTTCAACAAGCCGGGCAGCCGCATCGGTGCCAACGGCTACAACCAGTTGGTCAACGGTTTGGGTTCCGGTTGCGCTGTCAACGTGCCAACCGTCACTGTCATGGCGAATCTGCTGTACAGCATCGTTAAGGGAAAGACCAGTCAGTTTGGATGCGAGGGCATTGGGCAGGGTCTGCATCCCTTCTTTAAAACTAAACGACTGCCGCCGGCCGGTTGTCGACTGGTTTTTTATCAACCCTTTCAGTACGGAGCCGTATTCCTGTTCATACTGCAGCAGCACCGGAAAGGTCTCTGATACCAATAACTGCTCTGGATCGCCCGCGTAAATACCCCCCACAAATGGTCCAAGCGCGTACTCAACAATCTCATCAGAGAACCGACGCCGGAAAAACTGCGCTAGGGTTTCGCCCGGTGGCGAAATTGTCTTGTTATTACGTTCGCGGAAGATAGCCAGCTTGGTTTTCCAACTAAAGAAGCTGCCAAACAGCAACGAAGGTGGACCAGCCGGTAACTGACGATATTTACCATCACGAAAAATATAGCGGGCTTTACTGACGGGTCTACTAAAGATTATTTCGTCCCTGAGCCCTAACTTATCCAGCCAGGCTACTAAATCAGCGTCGCCAAGTAGCGAATTTGGACCAAGCTCATACAAATAAGACGCCCGGTTGTCTAAGGTCTCATGGCGAGAACGGATGTAGCCGCCCGGTTCAGAAGACGCTTCCCAGAGATGGTAATCAATACCGCGCTGTTGCAACTCGTAAGCTAAGGTCAGGCCCGAAATGCCCGCACCAATGATACCAATAGTCATGAGCGCGCCGGTTTTTTAGCTTCCGCCTTCTTTTTCAGGTTTTCGGTGACTTGTTTGTAAATAGTCTCCATTTGCTGAGGATGTGACGAATAGAAGATGTAGCTTTTCCGATAAGATGCCGTGTCGACCTGAAACTTCTTAAAGATCTGATTTTCTAAATGTTTGTACACAATGTTAGAAGAATCAGCGGATCGTAAGCCGAGTCGGCTCACGCGAGTTTCGGCGAGGTGTACTTCCGTTAAAATAGCCGCCATACGCTCTTCGGGAATCAAGCTATCGGGCCGTTGATCGTCGGATGGCGAGCAGGCCATCATCAGCCACCCGCCAAGCAGCAGACTCCACAGATAGGATTGAAATTGATTCCAGCGCATACGTTTATATGGTAGCTTTGTAAGCTGATCCTGTTCGGCAAAGTTCGGGAATGCCTGTTAAAATACTATAACGTCTAATTCGCATGGACGAGTTCTTGGCTAAGCTCCGCAATTTTGACATACGTATCCGTAAGGCCGTTAATTCACAGATGCGCGGTAGTTTTCGTTCGGTATTTAAAGGAAGTGGCCTGGAGTTTAGCGATTTGCGCACCTACCAATACGGGGATGACGTGCGGGCCATCGACTGGAACGTTTCGTCGAAAGGACACGGTACGTTCGTGAAAGTGTTCAGAGAAGAAAAAGACCAAACTGTTTTTTTCGTGGTCGACGTTAGTGCCTCGCAGCAGGTCGGTCCGCGCCACCGTGAGAAACTAGACGCAACCAAAGAAGTATGCGGAGTATTGGCTATGTCGGCTATCCGCGAAGCAAGTCATGTGGGCATGTATTGTTTTTCTGACCAGAAAGAGCGGTACATCAAACCCGGTAATGGCCTCAAAACCGGCTACCAGCTGATTATGAGTCTGTATAAATTGCAGCCCGAATCAGGCCGGACAAGCATTGCCGACGCCCTCCTGTTTACACTTAATGCCCTGAAACGGCGGAGCGTCGTTATTTTACTCTCTGATTTTATCGATCAGAACTATGAGCATAACCTGAAAGCGTTGGCTAAAAAGCATGATTTAGTCGTTATACACCTGTTCGATCAGCGGGAGGTTAACTTGCCCCGGCTCGGCATTATTCCGGTGCACGACACAGAAACCGGCCGAACGGTCTGGGTGAACACGTCTTCGCCATCGTTCCGAAATGGGCTACGGAATACCTTCCGAGACAATCAAACTCGCCTGGAACGACTCTGTAAACAGTTTAATGCGAATTACCTAGCGCTCGACTCACAAGAAGATTTTGTGCCAAAACTCGTCGAACTATTTCGTGTGCGGAAATACCAATGAGCGTGTTCGACCTTCGGCTTTGGACTATTGTTTGTCTTATAACTACTTCAGGTTGGTCGCAGTCGTCGGTACAGCCTTCCTTACCGGTTGGCCGCTTCTTAACGGACAGCATTGAAATTGGCCGACCGTTTCGGTACGCGCTCACGTACCGTCATGCGCCCAGGACTGAAATTTTGTTTCCTGATACAGCCCAGCACTTTGCGCCTTACCGAGTGGAAGACATAGCCGTGTTTGCTACTCAAACAACCGGAACCGGTTTCGAGGCAATTAGTCGGGACAGTGCAGTATATACACTGGTCTCGTTTGAAACCGACTCGATACAGTTGCTACAGGTGCCTATTCGAATCATTAATGCCACGGATTGTACCGCCTTGCTAACCCAGGTTGATACGGTGTTTCTGCGATCGAAATTAACGCCTGCCTTATCATCAGGTTCTGCTGGTCCAACGGCGCTCACCTTAGCTACCTCCACCCAACTTGCTCCGTTGCGGCAGCAATTTAATTATCCGGTACTCGGCGCGGGCGTCGTCGGCCTTGGTCTTATTGCGGCTATCATATACGGTTTGTTCGGACGAGCGATTCGTCGGCTGTGGCGAATCTATCAACTGAACCGTCGTCATGAGCGCTTCTTACGGGAGTATAACCGACTGAGCCTTACCTTAGACGCTTTTACTGCGGCCGAAACGGCGAATCAGGCAATTATTTCGTGGAAAGCGTATCTGGAAGAACTTGACCGGAAGCCGTATGCGTCGCTGACAACCTCCGAATTAGCGGAGCGGATGAACGACGAGCGGGTGACGAGTGCACTGCGCGAAGCCGATCAGATGATTTATGGGGGTGCCTTTACACCGCAGTCCCAGCCCGCTCTGCGAGTGCTGGCCGATGTAGCTACGCAGGCTTACCATCGTCGGCGAGCCCAACTTCAGGCATCGGCCAACGAACCAGAGCTCGTCGGCTACACCGACTCAGCTGAATCTTCTCCTCTTTCCTGACTCATGGCACCTTGGTATTCACTTCATTGGTTCAGTCCGGCGCAGTGGCAGCAGTTTCACTTTGCTTATCCGCTGGCCCTGTCGTTGATTCCGGCTGTCTTTTTGCTATTTGCGTTACGCTATTATCTGCATCGAAACGCGCAGCAGCGCCTGAATATGTCGTTGGGGCAGATCGCTACAAGCCGTGGGCAACGCGACAAAGGTAGGTCTGAAGCCGCTCGATCGTTGGTCAGTTCATTACGTTACTTATCTCCGATTACAGTTTTCATCGGCGTGAGCTTACTACTGGTTGCTCTTGCTCGCCCGCAGATTGTGCGCGAACAACGCGAAGAACAATCGGAAGGTATCGACATTATGGTCGCCATCGACGTGTCGTCGTCGATGAATGAAACAGACTTGTTGCCAACGCGGTTAGCCGCGGCTAAACGAGTAGCGCAAACATTCGTGGCGGGCCGTCGAAGCGACCGCATAGGACTCGTCGTGTTTGCGGGCGAGGCTTTCTCATTGTGTCCCCTTACCACCGATTATGAGCTGGTAAAGCAGTATTTAAGTGATTTGAATGGCCAGATGATTCGAACATCGGGTACGGCCATTGGCGATGCCTTGGCTCGGTGTATCAATCGAATGCGCGACCGCCCAGTGACTGCTGCTGACACAAGTCAGGTTACAGAACAGCTGGGCAAGGAACGTAGCAAAATTATAATCCTGCTGAGTGATGGGGATAATACCGCCGGGAATCTTGACCCGACTACAGCGGCCCGATTAGCGAAAGCATTCAACATTCGACTCTATACGATTGCGGTTGGTCGCCCGGGGCCTTTCGGAAATCAGGCTACAGTCGACGAAGGTATTCTGAAAACGATTGCGAGTATTGGCAACGGTAGCTTTTTTCGGGCTACGGATGTGAACAGGCTGCGGGCCGTATTTGAGCAGATAAACCGCCTGGAAAAAGCGCCGGTACGCATACGTGTGTACGAAGATGTGCAGGACTACTATCGAATTTATCTGTCTTGGGCCATTGTGGCCTTACTGAGTGCCTTGTTTCTGAAGAACACTATTTTCGGAAACGTACTGGAAGACTAAAAAAATAGCCGGGCTACACAATGCTAAAATCTTTTTATAACGCCGATGTTCTCGAAGCCGGTCTAGACGAAGTCGGACGGGGTTGTCTGGCGGGGCCTGTAGTAGCGGCAGCCGTTATTTTACCGCAGAACTACACACATGCTATTCTGAACGATTCAAAGCAACTGACCCGCCTTCAGCGAGAAACTCTCCGGAAAGACATTGAGCGAGATGCGCTGGCCTGGGCCGTAGCCGAGGTCTCTCATGAGGACATTGACCGGATTAACATTCTTAAGGCGAGTTTTCTGGCCATGCACCGTGCCGTAGATGCGCTCACTACCCGACCCGAACATTTGCTGGTAGATGGCAACCGCTTTGTGCCGTACCCCATGATTCCGCATACTTGCATCGTTAAGGGCGACGCCCACTTTCTGTCCATCGCGGCTGCATCCGTACTGGCCAAAACCTATCGCGACAACTTAATGGAACAGCTAGGAGCGCAGTTTCCGGCTTACGGCTGGGCGCAGAATGTTGGTTATCCCACCCCCGCGCACCGTAACGCCATTCGTGAATTCGGACCTACCCCTTACCACCGTATGAGTTTTCGGTTGGTATGATCTGAACGCTCTAAACTGGTAACGATCTAGAATTCACGAATGACTTGCGGCTACCTACTATAGAGAAGCCTTTCTACCTGCCCCCGGTGTCTATCTATATGAAAACGGAGAAACTCGAATCGCTGGCCAAAGCTGAGAGGTCCCGATATAGGGTGAGGATGCGCTATACGTACCAGCTCGTCTTCAGTCAGTACATCGCCGAAAGTCTTTAATGTTAACTGCAGGCCGTCCAGGGCGGCTATCCAATAGGCAAGTGGCCCTCCCATACGTGGAGCAGCAACAGCGGGCACTACTTCTTTCTCTTGCCATGTTCGCCGAATGATTTCCTCAATGGGCAGTCCTGCGTGGGGTTGGTCAGCTTCATAATTCAACGTTCCGGCCCGGATACCTAACAAGGTTTTCCACATACCGAAGATAGCGCCCTGTTCAGCCCAGAAGAGGTGTTCGGTGACCTCAACAGCATTCCAGCTATCGGGTAAGGGCTTTTGCACAGCTTGCTGCTCAGTGAAAGTCGAAACCGCAGCCAAATAGGATTGACGTGCCTGAGCAACATCGTTCAGAAGTTTTTCAATGGGTGTGGCCATAAAAATTGAAAGCATTACGTTATACAAAACCTTCGCACAATGTAATGCTTTCAATAAAAGCAACCTAATTGACTGCTTATCAGATCCCTTCTTCAACACCGGCTCGTTCCCTTAGTTTCTCAGTCGGCCGGAAGCGTTCGCCGTATTGATCGGCTAAATTTGGCTATCCTTTTGTTGCCTGCTCGGCCAATTGCTCGGCTAAGCTGTTATGCATGGCTTTAATATCCGTTTTAAGCTTAGCTGACTTAACGGCCAAGTCAGTTAGTAAGCGGTCGGTTCGCTCAACGGCGGTTTGGCCCCGCTGTTTCAGTTCTTCAACGTACCTTCTCTTTTCGTCGGGTGTCATGACTTATTTGTTTAGTTGGCCGATCATAAACCGACAATGTGATATATCCAACGTGATTTCGGCCAGTTCGTCGCGATATCGATCTACAGTATTCCTAAACCTGATCTGGCTTAACAACAAGTTACTCAGCAAAAAATCTTCCTCCTCTACTTCTCGAAGTAAGCGGATCAACTTTTGAATTTCGTATAACTCAGTATCAATAGCAAGAATAATACCGACTAGCTCAAGTTCACGAATTTCAAGCTGGCTCAGCCAGCCTCTATAATAGGATTGGTCATACATGCACGAACCTACCTCAATAAGATTACAAAAGACTGGGCAATCCTACACCAACTCTTGCTGCACCGGCTCGTTCCCTTAGTTTCTCGGTTGGCCGGAAGCGTTCGCCGTATTGATCGGCCAGCCGGTCGAGGGTATTTACGAACGTATCAACGCTAACGAGGTCTACAAACGATAAGGCTCCACCCGTGTAGGCCGGGAAGCCCCATGCCAGAATAGAGCCCAGATCTGCGTCTAGTTTTGTCCGGACGACACCTTCTTCAAAGCAACGCACCGCTTCAATGGCTTGCCGGTAGAGCAACCGCGTTTTGACTTCGTCGAGCGATGGCTGTTGGTCCGAAAGGGGGAATATCTCACCTAACCCTGGCCAAAGCTGTTTATTGCCTCCGTCCGGATAGTCATAAAAACCGGCTTTTGCTTTTTTGCCAAGGCGACCTAGCTCTACGAACTTTTTGGCAATCTGATAACCCGTATCGTCTTCACCGATTGCGCCGTCTTTAATGCTTTGGCCGGAAATTTTGTAAACCAGATCCAGTGCTACTTCGTCGGTTACGGCTAAGGGCCCAACAGGCATACCAGCGTCTCTACCTCCGTTTTCGATCAGTATTGGATTAACACCGTCTTTTAGCAATTCCATACCCTCGGCTGTATAAGTACCAAAGCAACGCGACGTGTAAAAGCCCCGTGAATCGTTGACGACAATCGGCGTTTTGCGGATCTTGCGGACGTAGTCAATGGCTACAGCCAGGGCATAATCCGACGTTTGTTTACCCCTGATGATCTCAACGAGCATCATCTTGTCGACGGGCGAGAAGAAGTGAATACCGATGAAGTTTTCAGGATTTGCTGATGCTTGGGCCAGGCCGCTAATGGGTAGCGTAGACGTATTAGAGCCAAAAACTCCCCCTTCAGCCAGCATCGGTTCAGCCTCTTTGGTTACCTGTGCTTTCAGCTCGCGATTCTCGAACACCGCTTCAATGATCAGGTCGCAGCCCTGCATATCGGCGTAGTCGGCGGTAGGTTTGATGAGGTTCAAAATACCATCAACCTTTAGCGGATCAACCTTACCCCGTTCGACTCCTTTTTTGAGCAACCCTCGCGAATAGTCTTTACCTTTTTCAGCTGCTTCAACAGAAACGTCTTTCAGAACCACTTCGATGCCAGCCTGAGCCGATACGTAAGCGATACCGGCACCCATCATCCCCGCGCCCAGAATACCTAGTTTTTTGACGTCTGTTCTAGGTTGCTCTTTGGGGCGACTAGCGCCTTTGTTGGCTTCGTTCATACCCAGGAACATTGTCTGGATAAGGTTCTTCGCTACTTTTGATGTCGCTACCTTCACAAAATGCCGCGCTTCAATGACTAAAGCCCGGTCGATGTTAACCTGTAAGCCTTCGTAGACGCAGGCCATAATTTCGAGCGGAGCCGGGTAATTTCCTTTGGTTTTGTCCATCAGCATGGCCGTGCCAGCCGCAAACGTTTGTGCACCAACGGGACTTTGAATATTGCCGCCGGGAACTTTGAAGTTATCCTTACCAACTATTTTACCCGTTTTGCGGTCTACTTCATCCCAGGGCTTGAGCGGCTTCGGATTCGCTTCGATCCAGGCGCGGGCCTTCTCCAGCATCTCGGCTGGGCTGTCGGCGATGTCGTCGATCATCCCAAGGCTTTTCGCTTCCTGAACGCCTACCTTCTTGCCCTCCACAATCAACGGCAAGGCCGCCTGAATGCCAATCATGCGGGGCAAACGTTGCGTACCGCCCGCACCAGGTAACAGACCGATCGTTACTTCAACCAGTCCGATCAGGGTTTGTGGCCGGGCGGACGTTCCGTTATTGAGGGCAATGCGGTGGTGACAGGCCAGACAGATTTCGTAGCCTCCGCCCAGGGCCGTGCCGTTAATAGCTGCCACGGCTGGCTTACCCGACGTTTCAATGCTTCGGAACACACGATTCAGCTCCGACGACACCTTTAGCATCTCGGCCGGGTCTTTATCGTTGTTGCGCAGGATCATTTTCAAATCGGCTCCGGCTACAAATTCAGGCTTGGCTGAGGTGATGATGATACCTTTTACCGATTCGTCGGCATAGGCTTGCTGTAAAGCCGCTTCAAATTGAGGGATTGATTCGTCGTTGAGGACGTTCATGGGGGCCGACGTCATTTCCCACGAGATGACGGCCACCTGTTGATCAACGCTGTACTTAATCATGCCAAAAGCTTTTAGTATTTTTACCAAAAAACGACTCGTCTATGGGAGCCATTCGTCTTATTCAAACCGTAGCTGATCTTTGCGCTTAGTTAACCCGCTCGAATATGGTGGCGATGCCCATGCCCCCCCCAATGCAAAGCGTCGAAAGGCCGAACTGCTTACCCGAGCGTTCCAGCTCATCAATGAGGGTTGCCGAGATAATGGCTCCGGTTGCCCCCAAGGGGTGGCCCAGCGCAATGGCCCCACCGTTTACGTTCAATTTGCTGTGATCAACGCCAAACTCGTCCATAAACAGAATCGGCACGGCCGCAAACGCTTCGTTGACTTCGAACAGGTCAATGTCGGTAATACTCATGCCTGCTTTCTTTAGCACTTTTCGCGTGGCTGGGATAGGCCCCGTTAACATGATTGTCGGCTCAGAGCCGATAATGGCAAACGCTTTGATGCGAGCGCGAGGCTTCAGCCCGGACTTCTCCCCAAATTCTTTACTACCAATCAGGACAGCAGCGGCTCCGTCGACAATCTGCGATGAGTTACCTGCATGGTGAACGTGATTAATTCTATCATACTGAGCGTATTTGAGTAGCGCCAGGGCATCTAACCCCATCTGGCCCATCATCTCGAAAGCAGGTTTGAGTTTGCCTAGAGTGTCGACGGTTGTGCCGGGACGAACACCTTCATCGCGGTCGAGTACCGTGATTCCAATTTCGTCTTTGAGCGGGACAAGTGTTTTGGCAAAGCGGTTGTCGGCCTGTGCCTCAATTGCCCGGCGGTATGATTCGGCAGCAAACGTATCAACATCATGGCGTGAGTAGCCATATTTAGTCGCAATCAAATCGGCCGAGATGCCTTGCGGCACAATATTATGACGGGCGATGATTGATGGGTTCATGAACATAGCCCCGCCATCGGACCCCATTGGTACCCGTGACATGGATTCAACGCCCCCGGCCACAACCGCGTCTACCTGACCCGACATGATATAGGCACCGGCCATATTGATCGCTTCCAGACCAGACGAGCAAAACCGGTTGAGCTGCACACCCGCTACTGACTCGTCGTAACCTGCTTCCAGGGCAGCCGTGCGGGCAATGTCAGCACCCTGCTCGCCAACGGGCGTCACACAGCCCATGATGACATCGTCTACCAGCGACGTGTCGAGTTGATTACGGTCGCGAAGTTCGCGCAAGATGCTGGTGAGCAGCGTTATTGGCTGAATATCGTGGAGTGAGCCGTCGCTCTTACCCCGGCCGCGTGGCGTCCGGACGGCATCATAAATGAAGGCTTCTGCCATAGATTTGTTCAAAAATTAGTATGCGTGCATACGGTTTTTACACTGGCAAAAGTACAGGCAAAACGTGAAGAGGTCAATAAGTTTGATTTTAATTGATAATTTCTTTACTAAAAGTAAGATTAAGATTGATAGGTATTCGGTATTCGCCTGCACATAACCTTATCACTCAGCATATGCAGGCTTGCCCTGAAAAAGTATCCGATGATAAATAACAAAACATCCGCCAGAGTACTGACAGTCATGTCGTACTCTGGCGGATGTTTTGTTAAGAACTGATTACTGCTTAATGACCTTAGCTGAACTGGTCTGAGTTGCTGTTGTCGCTTTTAGCAACAGCAGGCCCGAAGGCTGCTGCCTTAGCCCGAACTGCTGTTCCTGGTTAGCTTGTGCCGACTCTAGCTGCCGAGCCTCAATTAGACGGCCTTTTAAATCGGTTAACTGCAGTCCTACTGACTGGCCTTCTGCACCTTCGATCCGTACACGTAGTGTTTCGCTGGTTGGGTTACCAAGTATTGTGAGGTGTAGCTTACTTACGGATTCGCTACTTGCAATACGGGCTTGTCCGCACGTAGCTCTCAGATTCCAGGTGTAAGTCACTACGTTACCGCCCTGACGAGCCATGAGCATGAAGGGCTGCACATCACTTGCCGTGCGGCTTTCTTTGTCGACGAATTGGTTCGGGTTGGTTGTCCAGCCTGTAATGCCAGCCGCCTGGTATTCGATAGTCGAGCCATTGCCCCCGCTGGTGTTGAACGTAATGGCGCCCGTAGCACAGTTATACGTCGGAGCAAGCAATGTTAAGGCCCCACCCGTGGGTGGTTTAGGTGGCTCAGGATTCTGGCAGTAAGCCCCGAAGTTGAAGGTGTAGCTGGCGGTATAACCACTCTGAGTGGCCTGAATGAGCAATGGCTTGGGGTCGTTACGTAACCCCTGTTCAACGGTACCCGTGTTGCTGGTTACCGACGAGCGGGTGATACCCGGCGCAAAGTAGGTGATGGGTGAGCCATCACCCCCAGTAGTATTGAACGTAATGGCGCCAGTTTGACAGTTGTACATGGGCTGGGTCAGCGCCAGCGTTCCGCCCGTAGGTGGATTAACGGGTTGATCAACTACGGTAAATTTAAAGGTAGTGGAAACAGAGTTGTTACCTTCGGTAATAAATATATTAATGGCCGTTACCGTTACCGTGTAAACACCTGTTGTCGTCGGACTGCCGATAAAGTAAGCGTTAGGTGAGCCCAACTGACTACCGTCGCTAAGTTGTATACCAGGAGGGACACCCGTAGCGCTAAATCTTAAGAAGGGTCTGTAGTGGGTTCTAGACGTAGGGTCTCTAAAGTATTCTTGTAAACCGATGAGAGGCACTGATTCGCCTAACCTCATTGTGATATCAGAGATCGGCTTGACAACGACCGGTGGCAAGAGAGGTGTACTGTTGCAGTAAGCCCCTAAATAGAACGTATAACTAACCGTTTGACCACTTTGAGTTGCCTGAATAGTAATGGGTTTCGGGTCATTGCGTAACCCTTGTTCAACGGTCCCAGTGTTGCTGGTTACTGATGAGCGGGTAATGCCCGGTGCAAAGTAAGTAATGGGTGAGCCATCACCCCCACTAGTATTAAATGTAATAGCACCTGTAGCACAGTTGTAGGTAGGCTCGCTTAGGGTTAAGGTAGTCGTTGGCGCAGCTTTTAGTAACACAACCCAAGGCACTAGATCGCTACTAACTTTACCCTGGACATCACCATCTGTTGAGGTAGTTCTGCCAATGACCAAATAGCCTCCATTGTCAATGGAAACGATATTATTAACTATCTCAGCGGATGAACCACCAAGCGTTTTAACAGAAACAACTTGATTCTGGGCGTTGAAGCTTTGCAGCCGTAGATCTCCTCCCCGTTCATTCACTACGTCGAGAACCGCATAGCTGAGCGGATTCTGTCCCGCAATAATGGTAGAAGTCGTATTAGGCAATCGCTTAGGAAGTAAAGCAACTCCATTTGCCTCTCCATTTGATCCGATATTTATGACACGAGTTGCTGATGAACCATCTGGCCCCACGGCAATGTAAGACCCGTTAGCAAAAGGGTTAGGAATGATGTCCTCCAGAGCAGGTGCTCCGTAAAAATTCTGCCAGATGATATTGAACTGAGCGTCTAATTTGGTTACTATGGCTTGCTGAGGAGTATCCCGGTTATTGCCCACACCTACCTGTATATAACCGCCATCCGTTGTTCGAATGATTTTATTAGTGACTGTGTACGGGCGCGATTGTCCCGGATACAGGTTGGGAATACCCTTCTCTCCATTTCTATTACCATCTGCGTCGAATGTAAAGACACGCGTATAGCTTCCCTCTCGGCCTGCTAAATAATTGTTGACTACTAAATAACCACCATTCTGAGCGATCTCGACGCTAATGTTAGTGTCTGAAAATGAAGTAGAACCGTCACTGACCGAAGAAAATGGCTTGATCCACGCAATTGTTCCATCCGCGTTCAAACGAGCTAATGACCACTGAGAATAACCTCGCACTAACGCCACGAAGCCACCATCCGGCAACGCAACTATAGACTCGGCAAAGTTACGTACGGGGAGTTCTATAGAGGTTGGAAACGATGTTTCCCAAAGGGTACTGCCCGAATCAGATAAACGAATCACGCGCCCTAAGTTGATGACTGCATAGCCACCATTGGTAGCCTTAACGCCCAGTACACGCGATGTCGAACCTGGCTCAAGCACCCGTTGCCATTGGATCGTTGGCGTCTGCGCCTGGGTAGACTGGGCAAAAATCATAGCCCATACTAAAAGCAGCCACACCTGGCTGCTTACAATACTGTACTTGTTTTTCATACAATTGATTTAAGAGAATGAAGGATACACTAACTACAGCGTTAGAGTCGCATAGATATAGCAGGGTTGTAACCATTAATAACTTATTTCGTAGACGGTATGATGGTGTTGTTACATCCTATTCTAGGCCAATAGTGAAAAGAAAAGGCATAAATAGAAAACGTCCGGCGCCATGTAATGAGTCGGACGTTTTCTGTTTATGCCTAACTAGACTATCAAACTAGTTCAGCTCTCTTTTTTGGCGAGGCAAGTAAGGACGCTATTTCTTTTTCGGTCAATTCGTTCGGGTTATATTGACGGAACTCACGGCCTAACTTAGTTACGTTCTGACGATACGTTAGATTAGCAAACACTCGTTTTACACCCTCACGAATTTGCTGGGGTTTAGGTGTTTCGGTTTTCAGATTTACTCCCAATTTGAAATAGCCGATGCGGGCAGCAATCTCGTTCTTGCCTTCGTGTACACCGGCTACTACCAGAGGCAGGTTATTCTGAATACCTAACATCACTCCACCGTAACCACCATTAGTAACGTACACATCCGCAAAGGGCATCACTGCATTAAAGTCGATAAAATCTTCGATAACAAAATTATCATCAGGGAAACGGGCTTGCAGCTCGGCTGTTTGCGAGCCACCCGTTGTGGCAACGACCATCGTTTCCATATCACCTTTAAAGGCCTCCAGCGTTGGAACGATGATTTTCTCGGGGTCACGTTCAACGGTACCTTGTGTCACCAGTACAACCCGTTTGTAACTCTTCGCCTTAGCGATGTGTTTAAACGGATATTTACTGCCACCGCTGTGCGGAAGTAGCGGCCCTACAAATCGGACATTGCGGCTTACGTCCGGGCGCTCGTATTCGAAGCCGGGTACACCACTCTGTAAGTACACATCTGGGTCGCGGACGAAAGCGTCGAACACAAAATCTGTAGTTGGTGGGAGCTTATACTGGGCTAATAGATTGTTGTACAGATCGGTGCAGGGCTTTAGTAGGTGGTTGATGGTCATGTAGCGCAGAAAGCGGTGCGATAACTGACCGAAAACATTGTTGCTGGGTTCAAGGCCCATGCCGGTTGGGGGTAGATTTTTTGACGTTTCGGCTAGTGGTACAATTCCAAAGGCGGCTACTGGAATGTTGAGTAGCTGTTTGATAAAAGGTGCAGCGGTGAATAAGACGTCACAAACCAACAGATCAAACGGAAATTTTTTGTGAATCGCCAGTAAGTCTTCCACAAACTCAGGCGCTCTCAGCAAGAATACGTTGTTGATGTCGAAGCGCAGGCGGGGAATCGCGCCTTTGATCTTCTGCCGTTCGGGTAAAGCCGTATCCAGGTTAAGCTGGTTGATCTCCACTGCTTTCTGATATGGATAGTAGGGAATGCCCAGCTTTTTGATTTTGTCGGCATAGGATGGCCCTGTGTACCAGCGAACATCGTAGCCAAGTTGTTGCAGGTGAACGGCCAAACCCGTTAAGGGATTGAGATGGCCATCCATGGGCATAGTGGCAAAAAGAATTCGTTTAGTATTCATTGTTGTTTTGTGTTAAAAAAGAGGAAGTGGTTTTCTCGATTTTTTAGCGTTTACTGTTGTGCTAAACCTTACGTGAAGCTCCCTGACTATCTCGTTGCGATGAGAGAGTTGGGTTAACCAGCGGACAATCGTTAATGCCCCGACGGTGCTTCAGGCAGTTGCTACACAGGCGATCGGAGTGGGCCGAGTAAGTAGCGCGATCAGTTTTTGTATGCATTTTACGTTGAGGAGCAGGAGTCGCCATCTGATCTGTATTGGTTATGATTCGCTATGTTGAATGATAAGCCAAAATTGGCCTTCGGGCGGAGGTTCATCAATAGAGATATTGATGAACTGTTGATTGTACAGATTGAATTGGAAAATTCTGGGTATCAGTCCAAACCGTATCTGTCGTGTAAATTTAAAAAGCCTGCTAAAAGGTCTGAACGTAACAAGCCCCTAACCATCTGAATAGTTAGGGGCTTGTTACGTTTAATTAGGTGCGCAGTTCGCGGAAGCAAATAGGTTACTTGTCTAAAACAACAGTTTCTCCGACCAGGTACGCGCCTGATTCGGTAACCAGATTATATACTGTTTTCACAGCACGAATGGCCTGGCCAGTCCGTACAACTTTATAAGCCGACACGCCGTTAAGAGCAGCATCATAGCGATATAACAGGTCACCAGCTTTGACGTCGCCCAACGCTTTGCGCCCCGAGTTGGTTAAAACAGGGTGGTTCGCCGTTGCTTCGAAGAGCGTTGGGGCATTTGGCCAGGCGCGGTTGTCGGCAGTTACTTCTTCGGTCGGGGCCAGCCATACCCCCGTTAGCATAAATTCGCCCGCGTGGGTGTCTATTTGCGTTACAGGCGATGACGTAAGCGTTTTCGTTTTTGCATCGTAGCTCATAACAACGTCTCCTACCGATACCTCACTGATTTTCTTAGAAGAACCGTCGAGCAGCGTTACCGGAGCGTCGGGAGCAAAGCAGAAGTTATACTCTTCTTTTTTCTTGGCTCCCCCGTCTTCCGACTTAGCACTACCGCCCGTTAACAGACTTGCCATTTCGCGAGACAAAACAAAAGTCAATGTCGACATGAGCCCTGGCTCTTTCTCACCAACGTACTTTAGATCATCGATATAAGCGTCCCAGGCTTTGCGGTCGGCCGAAGCGCCAGGAATAACGAATGGTTTAGTTTCGTTGGTTTTGCCGTTCTGGTAAATGGCCAGCAGCCCCAGCTCTTTGGTGTCTTCGGCCGCGAAAACTTTGTAGAGATAAATCTTCCGGGTAATGCCATCGCTGTACGTGAAGACATACGCTGGACGCTCCTCGTACCGGTCAAGGATGAAGCCGCCTGATTTGAAATACGTATCCTTATCCAGATTGGCAATTTTAATGGCTTTGACCGCTTTCAACTGATCGAGCGTCATGCCCGTAACCGCGGAGGCTGCTTGTGCCCAAACCCGCTGAGTGAATACTTGGGTTGTGACCGCACAACAAATGAACAGAAAGAGAGAGAGCAGGTTGTTTTTCATAGTTAATTAATTAAACCTGTAAGACTTTCAGGGGCTTATGGGTTTGTGATTACTTCTTTGTGTATTGTCCGACCCGGGCGTGAATCGCTTCGACGGCACGGTGGGCCGACGTAAAGGCACCGGCCATCCACGCCGTTAGGTATGTTGTGTGTTCCCCAGCGAAGTAAATATTACCATCGGGCTCCAGAAGCGTTGGGTAGTATTTCCGACGCGTAGCGTCATCGTAGGTTGCCCAACCACCCCCGCTGTAAGGAATGCGATGCCAGGCCAGCGAAAATGAATTGTCGAATTCGGTTGGATATTGCGGATGAATTTTAGCGCCTTGGTTTAGCGCCAGTTTCTCGCGTTCTGCCACTGGCAAAGCGCCCACGGCTTCAGCCCGGCTGTAGAAGTTATAATAGCCGATCAGTACGCCTTTCTTGCCCTGGAAACCAAACGACGGATACCAGATCTGGTTGATGTCCATGTTGGTACGTGAGATACCGCCGTATATCCAATCATCTTCTTCCCAAAACCGCCGTTTAAATTGCAGGCCAATCTTGCCGGTTTTGATGTACGGCACAAAATCAGCCGCTCGTTTCACCGTTCCTGACAAGTCCGACTCAAGATTTTTTAACATGGGTAGCGGCAAGGTGCAGACGCAGAACTCCGCCGTCAGTTCCGTCGGCTTCCCTTCTTTCTGATAGACTATCCGGACGCCATTTTCGGTTTTACGGAGTTCAGTAACGGGTGCATTGAAAACAATCTTATCGGCTAGTTTCTTTTCCAGCGCTTTTGGAATGGCATCCATGCCGCCGACCGGTTGCAAAAGCGTCGTTTGCTGCTCGTAAATGTAGTCGCCGACGTTATAAAACACCGGCTGCATGAACCCCGACCGTAATAAATCGGTCAGGCCAAACGGGTCGGTCAAATCGCCGGGCGTAGGACCTGCGCCGGGTTCTCCTTTCGTTTTATAACCCCGACGGTTGGTGCCTTTGTACAGGTGAGCCGTGTTAAGATCGCCTTCGTTTTTCAGGAAATCGACCAGCTTTTCAATGTCTTCTTTTGTTAGTTGTTGGTCTAAAGCCGACTGGTCGAGGGCTTTGGCTAGTAACTCGGCGGTGTAGCCGCGCATGTCGTTGTGGTACTCTTTAATGCGCAACCGTCGGTTAGCCAGATCACCCGTACCACCGTCGTTATAGAGGTAGGCGGCTTCGTTGTTACCGTTAAAGATTTGCAGGGAAACGCCCAGCTCACGGCAATATTGAAGCGTCAATTGATGATGGTGCGGAATCCGGGCGGCTCCGCCATTAAAATACAAGCCATCCTCAAACTGGCACGATTGGGCCGTACCACCGTTTAGTTCGGTTTCTTTCGTACCGCCCCGAATGGTCCAGACCCGCCCACCTGAACGAGCACGGGCCTCCAGTACGGTGCAATCGTAGCCGAGTTTGCCGAGTTCGTAAGCAGTGGCCATGCCAGCTAAGCCAGCGCCGAGCACTATAACCTTACGCGCTTTGCCGTCATGGTTGCGGCCATTAGCCGGTAAGGTCAAGGCCGAAGCGGGGGCTGGCTGTAACATGCCCCAAGCTAACAAACTGGCGTAACTGGCACTCGTTGAGTTAATAAAATTGCGTCTTGTCATGTATTTGTTGATCCGCTCGGGCCGACCGGCCGTTGCTCAAAAAGGTTATATATAACCAACCGGATATGGTCGGCACTACATCATCCAACCACTTTTTTGAACCCATCCATGAACATGGCCATTTCGTCCATTGTGCCGACGCTGACACGGCAGTAAGGCTGTCCGTTGAAGTCGCGCGTCTGGATACCAATGCCATTGGCGAACATCTGATTTTCGAAGGCTTTGGTTTTCATTCGAATTGGGAACAATATGAAGTTGGCAGCAGATGGTATCACCTCGTAGCCCATGGCCGTCAGGGCCTTTGTCGTATAGTCGCGGGCTTTGGCATTTTCTGCGCGGCAGTGGTTCTGCCACTCTTTGTCCTGATAGCTGGCAATGCCCGCCATGAGCGTAGTGATACTCACGGCAAACTCCCCGTTTGTATAAGGTTTCAACGTTTTTAACATCTCGGGCTGAGCAATGGCGTATCCCAGCCGAAGCCCGGCAAAGCCGTGAATTTTCGAGAACGTACGGGCCAGAATCACGTTCTGCCCGTCGGCTACGAGCTTGCCCAGCTTCGGGCGCTCCGCTGGTTCGTAGAAATCAATGTATGCTTCATCTAAGAACACGGGCACTTTGGGCGCGACCTCGCGACAGAACGCTTCCAGATCAGCGGCCGGAACAACGGTACCGGTCGGGTTGTTGGGATTGACGAGGTAGACCAGCTTAACCTCCGGCGTAATCTTCGCTTTGATCGCGTTCAGATCGTATTTATAGTCTTTGGTCATGGGGACCGCTACGATTTTGGCTCCCTGGCGTTGGGCGCGTTCGAGCAGGTCATCATAGGTCATGGCACTGGTCAGAATGGTGCCACCACCTTTGGCAAAGTGCGAAGCCGCTGCCATCAGAATGTCCGATGAACCCGGCGACATCATGATATTGGCTGGCTTAATACCCTCGTCGGTGGCAATCAGTTGCTTCAATTGGGCAAACTCCATCCAAGCGTAACGGTTACCCGAGTCGGCTGCTTTTACGAGCGCTTCTTTGGCGCTGGGAGCAATGCCCAGTGGATTCTCATTCGCAAACAACCGGGCCCGGAGTTTAGGCATAGTGTCTGGCGGGGATACGAGCTTGGCGTCGCGTAGGGCGCTAAATTCATCAACAAATACGGATTGGTTAGCTATCGTTGACGTAGCTGCTTTACTAAATCGTAAACCTGTGGTCAGACCGGCAGTTAGTAGGCCGCTAGCCCGGAGCCAATCGCGTCTGGTAAGTTGTGATGACATGTCTTTTTGTATTTATCCAGGATAAAATAAAAGTAAATTCAAAAGTAACTGCTTAATTGATAGCTCGTTGTGAAAGTACGAAGAACAGCAATAAAAAAGAGCTTTTAGGGGAAAAAGCTCTTAAGAAAAATTCTGTTATAGTTAAAAAACACAGAATTATACATAAACGAAAATTACACTTACAAAAGATAATATACTAAGTTATCTCGAGGCCGTCTTGTAGGAGTAATTTAGTGAACGGCGTATGGTACTTGGGCTCATTCATGGTACCCTTACCTTTTCTACTGGAAAATCTACGGGCCCCACGGACCCGTTTTGGCGGTGAATATCCTTAGGTAAGCATAAAAAAAGACCCGAACCTTATTGGTCGGGTCTTCGTGTATTGTGAGAAGAGCGATAGCGAGTTTTAGAACCCGCTAACGGGAAAAACAAAAGGCTTATAATGTCTTAGACTTCAGGTATTTGTCGAACCATTGCAGGTAGCGCTCGGCACGGTCCTTCTGATAGCTTGGCACCGTGATGCCGTGAAACTGGCCAGGGTAAATAATCAGTTGGGTCGGAACGCCCAGTGAGCGAAGTGCCTGAAACATCTGCTCACTACCGGCCGATGGTACGTTGAAATCTTTCTCACCCGCCATGAACAACGTGGGTGTTTTGATCCGGTCGGCCTTCAGGAATGGGTACGATAACTTCAGCCACTTATCGGTGTTTTTCCAGGGAGCGCCCAATTCATTCTCATACTGGTTGGTATATTGGTCAATGCCATACATGGATAGCTGTAACGAGCTACCAGCTCCGCTGGCTGCGGCCTTAAAGCGCGTGTCGGTAGCGATGGTGTAATTGGTCAGGATGCCGCCATAACTCCAGCCACCAATGCCCAGCCGGTCGGGGTCGGCAATGCCTTTTTCGACGAGATAGTCGGTGGCGCCCAGAATATCGAGGACCTCTTTGTTGCCCCAGTCGGCATAAATAGCTTTGGTGTAATCGAGCCCGCGGCCGTTGCTGCCCCGGTAGTTGACAGCCGCGACGGCATAACCGCCAGCCGCCAGTAGCTGGCGAGTCATATCGAAGGAAAAGTCGTCCTGCGCAACCGGCCCACCGTGGATGAACAGAATGGCAGGTAGCTTTTTGTTCGCTGGTACGTTGGCGGGACGATACAACAGGTTCGATACCTGCGTGCCGTCTTTGCTGCGGGAGGTAAATCCTTCTACCGTTGCCAGTTCGAGCGGAGCCAGGAAAGCATCCTGTACGTGCGTCAGTCGGCGGGCGTTTCCGTTTTCAAGGGCATACAGTTCCGTGGGCGTCTGCGGATCGCTCATTAAGGCTGCCCAGTTGTTGGCCGACACGGGAGCTAAATCGTTGAATGACCGTTTCCCATCAGCTAGCTTGCTCAGTTTGCCATCGCTAAGTGTGTACTGTGCTACGTATGACTGACGATCGTCCTGGACTAAAACACCGATGGCTTTCCCGTCTTTCGTCCAGTGCGGGTTGCGGACCGGGCGGTCGAGCGTTTTTGAGAGTAACGTTGGCTCGCCACCGTTCGGACTGATAACTGCCAATACTGGCTGGTCATACATGAGGAAGTTGCCGTTTGCTGTTGAACGCAGATACGCAATCTGTTTACCGTCGGGGCTCCAGACGGGATTGTTGTCCGAGCCTGCCCAGGTAGTCAACTGCTTCACCTTTGCTCCTTTGCGGGCTTCGACCACATAAATGTCGGTGTTCTGATTTCGGTCGGGGTCTTCTGTTCGGTTGCTCACAAAGGCAAGCTGCGACCCGTCCGGCGACCAGACCGGTGATGTTTCGTTATAAATGCCGGTCGTGAGTGTGTCGAGCTTTTTGGTCGTAATGTCGAATACGTACAGATGCAATGGGCTGTTCTCCAAATACCCTTTTACGTCGGCTTTAAAGTGGTAGCGGTCCAGAACGTAGGGTTTGCGGACTTTGGTCTTGGCCGAGTCGGAGTAGTCGATATCCTGTAGGATCATCGCGATCTTTTTCCCATCGGGCGACCATACATAGTCTTCCAGATCATTTTTTAGGTCGGTCAGCTTTTTTGCTTCGCCACCCCGGCGGTCCATCAGCCAAACTTGTCCTTTGGTGGCACCCTGCCGCGCCGACAGGAACGAAATGTATTTGCCGTCGGGACTAAAACGTGGCTTGGCTTCACCCTCGGGGGTGTTCGTGAGCTGAATAGACTCTTGCCCATCCCAACTCACCATCCAGATATCGGTATTCCGTTTGTCTTTGGTTGAATCGACCGACGATAACCCATACGCGACCCATT
The DNA here is from genome assembly GCF_042684525.1 of Spirosoma soli. NCBI lineage: Bacteria > Pseudomonadati > Bacteroidota > Cytophagia > Cytophagales > Cytophagaceae > Spirosoma > Spirosoma soli. The sequence goes on from NZ_JBHULN010000006.1 coordinate 220,400, forward strand.
TCCCATCGGGCGACACCTGTATATCGCTGATGGTTTGCAGTCGATAATAATCTTTAGGTTGTATGAGTCGCTTTTTCGAAGGTGTCTGTGCCAAACTGGCTAAACTGCCGAAGGCAAGTAGACTGATGAGGAGAGGTCGGTTCATTTTCGTTTATATAGGTTGATTCAATGGCAGACGACTCACAAATTACAGGAAAAGCCGATGGATTTCCATCGGCTTTTCCTGTAAGCAAAATAGAAAAAATTACTTTCTGTAAACGAATTGAAACTTGCCACGTGCTGATGAAACGCTATCAACTGGCAATTGTATATCGTATAAAGATACGGAAGTCAATTCTTCTAAGCCAGAGTCCTGTTTGTATGTGTATGTATCGGTAGCGCCATCAGTATCGTAAGTTAGCGTTAATCGATCAGTGGTATAATCCCAAGTTCCAGTTAGATCCGTTACAGTTCCCCCTGAACGGACATTGTCAGTAAATGTTTTATCTGATCGTATATCGATCCTGGAGCTGTAGGAATCGAAATAATAGTAATAAAGATCGACACCTCTCCCATTATAACTTTGGGCGGGAGCCACAAATCCACTTAATTGTCCACGGTTCAAATCCCATCGTCCCACAACAGGTGAAACTGGTGCTGGATCGTCATTTTTGCTACAGGAACTTAGCCCAACCAATGATACGACCAGGCACATTACATACGTAAAACGTTTCATATACAATTGAATTTAATGGATTCGGTATACTGACAAGGCAAGCGACCGTAAACTACAAAAAAATAGATAAAACCATATCCACAGTACGCTGAAATTTAGTTTCCTGATGCACCGCGGCAATGGTATACATGAAGTTTTTCCTGATTATCGTAGGTTCGGCAAGGGTAAGCTTTCGTTCCCATCTTCGCTAACTACTTACCCAATTATTAACCGCTTGTGGCTAATTGGTCAGTAATAAATTCTAGCACTTCGTTGAGCGATACTATCTGAAACGGTTCCGCAATCTCAGCCTCACCAATATGACGATGGTAAGGAAACGTGTTAAACTGAGGAAAATGCGTTGTGTTATCCCAACGATAGATCGTTTGATTGGCTTCGTTCATCCATTGGTAACTGTATTTAAACTTCGTTCCCGTTCTAGATTCATAGGCTACCAACCGGGACCCGTCAATTAGTACTAGTTCACATCGCTCGACTATTTTCTGGCCGGATGCCTGTTCTGTATCAAAACGAGCCGAACGAATAATACCCGCAAACTGACTGGTAACTTCCTTCACGGTCTGATCTGCCGAAGATCGGCTGTGTAGATGCGTACGAAATCAATAGCATCGTCCCAATCAAAATCGTCATTTTCTTTTTCAGAAACGCCGAATTTAGACAGTACAGGATCGTTTTGGTCGACTACCCGGCTATGAAATTCGTCAATAGACATCCCATATTTTTGCTGATAAAAATCGATCCGACTCTGGTAATAATTAATTTTTTGTTCCAGCACGTGGCGTACCTGCACGCGCAGGAAATCATCAATGTTCTGGTATCCCAGATCATGAATGATGGCTTCAGGAACGGACTGACCGACAGATGCTGACATACGACTAATTACTTTTGTGAAAGATAACGAAAGGGCGTCACAGGTAGTTTATGACTAAGGCAAAACTCAATTTATACTATAAACTCACCGCAGATTTGGCACCGGCAACACGGGTAAGCTTTCGTTCCCATCTTCGCTAACCGACTGGACGGCGAAATAGTAGTTGTCTTTGGAGTAGGGCAGCGTCATGCCCAGTTTGTTGGTGAAGAACTTCTTTTGCCAGAATGGCCAGTGGGTTTCGCGCATCAATACGTAGTAGCCTCGCACTTTGCCCGATGCAGGAGCCTTCCAGTAAAGTGCCGTTGAGTTCGTCAGGTTACGTACCTCAATGGTTACCGTTTGCGGTACGGCCGGGGCTTTGGCCAGATTCGCCAGTGTCGCCAGGTTAACGGCTGTGTTTTTGCGCAGGTAGTCGAAGTCCATGAATTTAGCGTAGTCGCCAAACTCGGTGCCGTTTTCCGTGCGCAGATCCTGGTGCTGATGATCGTAGTTTTCGTTCATCTCCGTCATGCGGACAGCCGCAAATCCCCGCTGAACGAAGGGCGTATGGTCGCCCCCGCGCAGGTAACGGTCGTTGCGGTAAATCATAACCACTTCTAAATTCTCGACGTAGCGTTCGCCGACTTCTTTCAGGTAGCGGGCCAGGGTGCGGGCTTTGCCATCGTTCTCATTGCCAAACTGGCGGATCTGCCCAATTCGGCCGGTCGTGTCTTTCATAAGATTACCCGGTAAGCCTTCGCTGAAGACGCGTAGACGAGTATTGTCTATGATCCGGGTCTCATTACTGTTATTCGAGCCCATGATGTCGTTGTTCAGTACCGCTTCCAGGTTCCATTTCTCGTTCACGGCGCGTTCGGCCAGATGTTCGGCACCTAGCAAGCCCTGTTCTTCGCCCGTTAACGTAACGAACACAATCGTAGCCGGAAACTGCGCTTTGCTCATTACGCGACAAAGCTCAATAACGGCAGCCGTGCCCGAACCATCGTCGTTGGCGCCCGGTGCGTCCGACTCTCGGTTCATGACGTTCGTGACGCGGCTATCCATGTGACCCTGCACAATAAAGATACGGTTGTCATTCGGATCGGTTCCCTTCAGCGTGGCCATCACGTTGCCCATGTCGGCCGGTTTATCGATACGTCGACCGTCGGCCTGGAGTGTCCATTTGTCGAGTGTCGCCGTTAAACGGCCTCCCGACTGTTTGGCGTATTGATTGAACTTGCCTAAAATCCACTGCCGGGCGGCACCAATGCCTTTCCTGGCATCAGTCGTCGTACTCAATGTATGCCGGGTGCCGAAGCTCACCAGGCCATTAATGTGCGCCCGTAAACTGTCGGCCGATACTTGGGCAACGAGTTCCGCAATTTGCGGGTCCCGGTTAATTGTTGTTTGGGCAAATGCAGGAGAAACAAAGGAAGCAAGTAAAATGCCAAGGAGCTGTTTTTTCATGAAGTCGATGATTGGTCAGCGAAGCTAACAAAAAAGCGCAAAATGAGCTCATTTTGCGCTTTTTTGTTAGTAATCACTAGAATCCCCAGCTGACTCCGGCGCCAACAGCGGCTTGTCCGGTCAGGGGGATCGATGACAGAGAAAATCCTACCCGTGGCTGCCGAAGCATCTGGTTGTAACGCGTGACCGCTTTGTTTACCTGTCCGTTGCCGATGATCGTGAACGTCAGAGTAGCCGCAATGGAGCCGCCATATACTGTCCAATACGTAGCGTTGTTATTACCTCTACGCAGTAAAATATACCCCAGCGGAATCAGGGCAGTCAATCGGCCGAGCGTTGTCATGGTGCGAAACGTCTGGAAATGATGAGTCACCGCGGGGTCGTTCAGCTCGTAGAAGGGTACTTCTAATGAATACGGCGATGAAAGTTTCTTGCCACCGTAGAAGTAAACGCTACCTATCGACGACGAGCCATAGGCCCGCTCAATCGGCATCAGGTGTGCAGGAACGGGAGCACTGCGGTAGTGTGATGTGTCATCATTACGTCGGCGTTGGGCATAGGTTAATAAAGGCAGACAAAAGAGAACAGTGAGTACTAGAGCGTTTCGCATAATGGGTAAACGAACGACTGGGTAGTTTAGCTGATGGATAAGGTAAAAAGTGCGTAGCAGCGACCTTATGGTATTGGTTAAGCAATTCGTAAGCCGTTTTTAGTGGGCCGCTCGGTTTGCAGAAGCGTTACGGTACCATCGTCGGCTACGGCACCCAAAATGAGACACTCACTGAAAAAATTAGCAATTTGTTTGGGCGGAAAGTTAAGAACCGCTACCACCTGTTTGCCAATCAATTCATCGGGTTGATAAAGCCTGGTTAGCTGAGCTGAGGTCCGCCTGATGCCGGAATCACCAAAGTCAATGGTTAGTTTATACGCTGGTTTCCGGGCTTCCGGAAAAGATTCAGCGGCTATGATCGTACCCGTACGAATCTCGACTTTTTCGAAGTCGGTCCAGGTCAATGGTGTAGTGGACATGCTTATTTGGCTGGTTAGGCATTTATCGCCTATCTTATTAAGGTTGGATAATGAGTCGGTAGCTTATTATTACGCATTGAAACGAACAGGAATACCTACGTTTGTCTGGTTAAAGGTAAACAACGGTACTTATTTCACGTTTTCGGCCAAAAACTTTTACTTCAAACGAGCCGTTTACCACGCGCCCAAATGCTTAGTCACCTAACCAACTAATTACTCATTTATCATGAAAGCAGCCTTGCTTTTGTTAACCGTTACCACAACGGTTGCCCTCGCCGGTCGACACGACGGACCAACCAAGCCAATTAAACCGAAAACACCTAAAGCTTCTACCTCACTTCCGGCTCCCGATCCAGATAATGGTGGCCTCAAACTGGCTAAAGGATTCAGCGCCCTGGTCTTCGCTGACAATTTAGGCAAAGCCCGGCACGCAGCCGTTGATCCGGTAACCGGAACGGTATTTGTTAAGCTCGAACGGCTGAAGGAAGGAAAGGGAATTGTTGAATTACTGGATACGAACGGCGATGGCCGTGCCGACCAGACCGTTACGTTTGGCGGCTATCCCGGAACCGGCATGGGCGTTTACAACGGTTACCTGTATGCTTCGGCCGACACCGCTGTGTATCGCTACAAGCTGACAAACGGCAAGGTCATGGACACCACGCCCGGTGAGCCTATTGTGACAGGGCTAACGCTCCAACGCCAGCACGCCAGCAAGTCGTTGGCTATTTCGACGGACGGCAAGTTGTTTGTCAACTTTGGCGCACCGTCCAATGCCTGTCAGGAAAAAGACCGGCAGAAGGGCTCGAAAGGTCAGGACCCCTGCCCAATTCTGGAGAACTACGCCGGTATCTGGGTGTTCGACGCGAATAAGTTAAATCAGAAGCAGTCGGATGGGAAGCGGTACGCGACCGGCATTCGCAACGCCGTGGCTCTCGACTGGAACAAAGCGACGAATACGCTTTATGCCCTGCAACATGGCCGCGACAACCTCAATAACTGGGGTGGCGTGTTTAACGATACGGTTAGCGCTGAGTTGCCTTCCGAAGAATTTTTGATGGTGAAAGAAGGCTCGGATTTTGGCTGGCCCTATTGCTATAATGACCATTACCAGAACAAAAAATTTTTAGCACCTGAGTATGGCGGTGACGGCAAAACTGAAGACCGCTGTGCTGGTAAAGAAAAACCAATCATGGCGTTTCCGGGGCACTGGGCTCCAAACGACCTGCTGTTTTATACGGGTGGCACCGGGGGCGCGAACGCCTTTCCGGCTCGTTACAAAAATGGCGCGTTTGTTTGCTTTCACGGCTCCTGGAACCGTGCTCCCTTGAAGCAGGGTGGCTACTTCGTGGCATTTATCCCGTTTGGGAAAGACGGACGTCCATCGGGCAAATACGAAGTGTTCGCTGAGAATTTCGCAGGAGTAGCCGAGCCAGGGGTGCCCGGTGAAACCGCGAACGCCGGTAAGCCCGATCTGGCCAGCCCCGGCGACGCTAAACACCGCCCGATGGGCCTCGCCGAAGGCCCCGATGGCTCGCTGTATATCACCGACTCGGTGAAGGGTACGGTCTGGCGGGTGATGTACGCTAAGAAGTAAGGTAACGGTCACCAACTACTTTTAATCGCCCAGAAAACAAGCCGTTTTCTGGGCGATTTCATTTACTTCTCCACCGTATCCTATATGTCTGTAACGCTTGCACAACAATTTGACAACATCTTTAACTGCGAGCGTTATAGTGACTATGGGCTATAGATGGTTCGCTCGGCTAATTCGCTTCATTGTGTATCCCATCATTGAAAGCGTACTCATCAGTACGACTAAGCCTGAAGCCGTCATACACAACCCGGGCATTTCGCGAAGCGGTAAGAATAAACCTTGAGATCGGAAAGCGCGGTACTTAACTAGTTCTTTTTGCAGCCAGTTTAAGCGTGATACATTAGTCGTCTGATCATAATTAATCTTGCGTCCGTTTTTGTAGCCATTGATTTGAATCGAAAGAGTTACACCGTTGTCGGAGATTCGCGTCCGGAGGACCGATGGCGTAGCGGCTTCGGCGCTTGTAAATATACTGATGCACAAGAGCAGTGTTATGAATAGAAGTTTCATGGTGATTCGCTGAGTTGTATAGGTAATATCGATACGGATAACTGACTTTGCCAGACAAAACAGCGCAGGAGGTATAGGATTGTTAAACCCCACGCCCCTTGCCCCACGCTATTCACTACGTAACGACTTAACCGGATTCATCAAGGCGGCTTTTATGCTTTGGAAGCTCACCGTTGCTAACGCTACCAGTATAGCCGCGACACTAACGCCCACGAATACCCAGCCATTTATCTCTATTCGCTGAGGGTAATTGTCCAACCATTTCTGCATGCCAAACCAGGCTAATGGAACTGCAATCGCTAAGGCAATCAGCACGAGCTTGATAAAATCTCGCGAAAGGGTAAAGATTATACCTGGAATACTAGCTCCCATTACTTTACGTATGCCAATCTCCTTAGTCCGCTGTTCAATCACCAACAAGGCAACGGCAAATAAACCAATGCACGACAGCAAAATAGCGATACTCGCAGCTAAGCTGAAGATTTGCGAAAGCTGCTCTTCGTTCTGATACCAGTCATCGACGTTTTCATCCAGAAACGAACCGATGAATTCGGATTGGGGAGCTACCTCGCTCCAAATTTGTTTTAGCTTACCGATCGAAGTGGTCAGGCTCTGGGGCGTAACCCGGACAAAAATATACCGGATCGGCTCACTATTAGACAGGTGCATGGTAATAGGCTTAGCTTCATCGGCTATAGAATACAACTGAAAATCCGAAACAACGCCGATAATCTGTGATTTGGTGCCGGTCGTATCCTTGTCGTCGCCAAGTAGCGTACCGACTGGGTTTTTCACGCCAGTTGATTTGGCCATACTTTCGGTGATGACCACTCGGTTCACCGAATCGCCCACGTACGCACGGCTAAAATCCCGACCCGCCACGAGTTTGATGTTAAGCGTTTTGAGATAGTCATAGTCAACCAGTAGCCAGTCGGTCGAAATTGGCTTGCCATTGTGGGTGAATCCCATCGTGGTCCGGATCGTTGCATGATCTTTGCCCCTGCCCAGATTAACGCCCGAACCAGTTACAGCCAGCACCGTTGGATCGTTGGCTAATCGGTTGCGCAGGCGTTGCAGCACTTGCCGACCATCCACTTGATTTCCGATCGGAATACTAATTACTTGTTCTTTATCAAATCCAACTGGACTTTGACGGAGGTGTTCTACCTGCTGCATCGCCACGATCGTACAGCAAATCAGTAAACAGGATAAAGCAAACTGCGTGACGATGAGTCCGTTGCGTAGGACGCCGGGTCGTTTCAGCGACACTTTCCCTTTTAGCACTTCCACCGTATTGAACCGGGCCATCTGCCAGGCCGGATATCCCCCAGCAATCAACGTAACCAAGACAAATAAACTTAGGATTAAACCAATGAAACCGGGTTGAAGCGCGTAGGATAACTCAAGTTGTGCGCCGAAGAACGCGTTGAATACGGGCATAAGAAGGAAGGCGAGCAGGCCTCCCAGCGTAAAGCCTAAAAAACAAATTACCGCCGATTCACCCCATATTTGGATGAACAGCTCGCTTTTGAGCGCACCTAACGACTTGCGAACGCCCACCTCACGCGCCCGCATAAACGACCGGGCCACGCTCAGGTTAGTGAAGTTGATGCAGGCGATGAGCAAGATAAAACAGCTCATGCCCAGCAGCACATAAACAACCGCAATAGGCGTACCTTTCCGGTCGGCCGACTCGCGGTCGAAGTGTACGCTGGAGAACTTGTCGAATCGTAGGGCTAGGAGGTCGCCCCGTGCGTCAGGTTTAGCTCCGTTGTTCTTTAACTCGGCCAGCTTATCGGCGTAATATTTTTGGGTAAACAGCTTTAGTCGGCCTTCTATGGTAGCTTGGTCCACACGGGGTGCTGTCTTGACGAAGAGCCTGAGTAAGTAGGCCTCCCAGTTGTCTTTATCCCGCTGGTAAGAAGGGTTGTTTTCAATTCGGATAAGCGCATCGTAATGAATCGTTGAGTTGTAGGGAGCGTCGCTTATAATGCCGGTGACGAGGTAGTCTTTGGTGTTGTCCACACTGCCAATCCGCAGGCGTTTGCCGATCGGATCGTCATTGCCAAACACGTCTTTAGCCATATTCTCACTGATAACGACGCTGTTTAATCCTTGCAGGGCCATCTTCTGGTCACCCTGGCGCAACGGAAAGGAAAACATCGTTAAGAAATCGGGGTCGGTCAGTACAATGTTTTTGTCAAAATACTTACCGTTGTATTCTACCAGATTAGGTCCACCAACCAGACGAGCAGCCCCTTCGACCTCCGGAAACTCCGCTTTTAGAGCTGGTTGTAAGGGGAAAGGCATCGACTCGGTCTTAATAGCTTCGTCGGGATTGTTAGCAAAGAAATACGCTTGAAAAAGGCGATCACCGTCCTTGTGGAAGGAATCGTAGGTTAGATGCAGATACGCGGTCAGAAACAGGAAGATGCAGATAGAGAAGGCCGCAGCTAAGCCGATTACGTTGATGGCCGCATATTCTTTACTTTTCCAGAGGTTGCGCAGGGCAATCTTGATGTACGAACGAATCATATCTGGATGGAAAGATGAGGGTTGAGAATACTGATCGGTTTGCTGGCGTCGGCGCACGAACGGAGGTAGTACGGATAGCACGTTCAAGACGTAGCGGAGGGTAGCCTGGGGCTCACCGGCTCGCTGGTACCAGTAGGCATACAGCTCGTCGAGGTCGCCCCCCACTTCTTCGAGCGTATTGGCCGGGTGCAGCCAAGTCAAGAGACGGTAAGCCCAGCGGGGTGGTCCGACGGGGCGGGGTGAGTTTGGCTTCGATGGATTCATAGCCCACTTAATTTCATTGTGTGCGGTGGGACTAATTGCCAAAGCTCGTTCCGCAGTTGCTGAATGTCCTGCAATGCCCGACCTCCTAAGGCCGTTACTCTGAACAGGCGCTTCCGCCGACCTCCGCGTTCGGTGGTGGCCCCGCCCAGCTCGGAGGTTACAAATCCCTTTTCCTCTAAGCGAATGAGCGTGTTGTGCACCGTGCCGAACGTCACCAGGCGACCTACATGCTGCTCAATTTCCTGCGATACCGTCACGCCATAGGCCTGTCCATCCAGAATGGCGACCATGAGTAATACGATCTCTTCAAACTCACCCAGATACGTGCGACGCATAGCCTAATGCATTAGTTTATATTTTATCGTACAAATCTGCGGCCAAATCATAAAATAGCCTTAAACAAGCTGTAAAGCACGTTCAAGGCTTATGGAAGTAACCGAAATTGTCCGCAAATGGACAATTTGGGTTCAGAATCGGACAGCGATAAAGAAGAGTCTTTAGGCAGGAAGATTTGTTAATTCGTTAGCCAGAAATTGTTGAAACCGTTCCTGAAGGCCGCGGTAATGAGTAAGGTATTTTTCACCTTCGGAAGTGACAACGGCACCTCCCCCTTTATCACCTCCCGTTTGGGTAATCACCAGGGGCGTATCAGCCTGAGTGTTCATGGAATGCACCAATTCCCAGGCTCGCTTATAGGACATCCGCATAGCTTTAGCCGCCTGATTGATCGAACCGGTTCGCTGGATATGGCCGAGTAGCTCCATTCGGCCGATGCCCATGAATCGCTCGGTGGCGTCGGCTGATGTGGTTTCGAGCCAGATACGGCCGTTGATGCGGAGGTTATTCATGCCTAAAGAGAAAGAGTGATTGAACCGCTAAAGTACAATAGGGAAAACCTATTCAAGTTAGCCAATCGGTCTTTTCCTAGGTATAGTCGCAGGCTATGCTTGGGGCTAACCGGTTCGGAACCGGAAGTGCTAGAAAAAACTCCGGTCGGAGACCAGACAACGCCATAGCATAGTCTCAGACTATGCTAAACTACAACTATACCGTTATGCTTTCCCAAATTACGCCCTCAATTTCTGTAATCAGATCGGCGCCATACAAACCCGCTGGTGTTTGGTAACCGGCCCGCCAATGACCGTTGAGTACCTTTCGAGTAATGGTTAAGGCGCTTAAAGCGGTGAGTGTATAGCCCTCGGGACCGTGAAGCCGCGCTTCCACGACTTGCCCGGTTTCATTCCACGCTTTTCCCCAGACGTGGGTGCGAGCGCGTTGCCGAACGGCTTCATCGGGCCCGGTGACGTTGCTCGAAACGCGTTCTCGCAGAAAGGATTGCAACGCGGGGTTTTTCAGTAACCAACCGAGATAATTTCCGGTCTTAGCCATCCAGATATGCCCCGTCGATGCGCCCATGAACGTTTCGATAGTGGGAATGCCGGTTGTCCAGTAAGCGGTAGCCAGATCACCCCAGGGGATAGCCATACAGGGACGTACTCGTCCGTTTCCGAAGTCGACCCAAACCGTGTTGTGTGCATAAGGCACGGCTGTAAGCTGGCCATCCTTCCGAATCATGCCACCGACGCCCAAGCCTTCGAGAGCAGTTTGCGCCGTACCGTGCGACAAGCCGCCACCGTTATTGGCAAACGCCAGTTGCAGGTGCGTTGCAGTGGGCAGTTGATCTTTCAGGTAGCGCGCCATGCAGTCGGTTGGGACAACGTCAAAGCTAACGCCCGACATGAGCATGATGTTCGCCTGCAGGGCGGCCCCATGGCGTTTCATGCCTTGTTCAAACACAGCTACTTCGCCGGTAATGTCGAGGTAGTGGGTGCTGGTACATAAGCATGCTTCTTGCATGGGAGCCGCGGTTTTTGAAAAAGGACCCGCGCAATGAAGTACCACGGGTATGTCCTGCAGCATAGCGTTCAGTCCTGACGTGTTACTGAGATCTGCTACGCGGTAGGATAGGCCATGCTTTTCGGCAAGAGGCTTTACTTTAGTTTCGTTACGTCCGGCCAGAATAGGCGTTAGTCCAAACGAGTTGGCCAGATCAATAATCAGTTGGGCAGTGAAACCGTTTGCGCCATACAGCAGAAAAGTTGATTCTGGCATTGTGTCCACGGGTTAATGGTTACTTCTTTTACTTAACCCGATTCACTCCCATTCGTCTAAACGCTCCTTTTAAGGTGGCCAATTTTTCATTCTTTAAGCTGATCGAGTCTTTAGCCTGCTGACTTAAATTACGGGCTACACTTTCTGATAAAAACCACCCTAACGGATACTTGTCATTGTACGCCAGGCGTAGCGTCAGGTAATTGGTTTTAGGGTTGGTGAAGCGGTCCATGAAGGAATTGAACATGTTATCGCGCGTGATGGAACCGTTGTCCCAGGCATTGAAAAAGCCTAGTAAGGGCACCTGAATCTCCTGCAAAATGGATCGCTTATGAGGTAGCTTTTCAGCCGTATTGCCGTTTTGGATAAACAGTATGTAAGGAATAATTTTTACCTGGTTAACGGTGTCGAATCGTTGGATGGAAGGTACCAGATTATTGAGTAGCTGCATGCAGGTTTCAACGCCCGAATTGTCGAAGTAGCCCCCGTCGACAATGTGTCCGCCATACGCCCGCTTATTCCCTTTAGTATCAACAGTATCTTTCTGAATTAAACCGCCGTTCGTTACCACCGGGAAACGGCTACACAACGAAGCTGCTGTTTTGAGGGGAACATCTGCTCCCAGTACATCCAGGGTTGATACCACGTCTTTGAAATAGCCGGGGTCGAGCTTCAAGTTTGACGTAATGATCTTCTGCCCCGATTCGGCCAGGGTACCATTCAAGAGTAGCGATGGCAGGTCGTAGTTGTAGCCCGTTGGGGTTTGATACAACTGCGTCAGCGACGAATCGAGGGTGCGCAACTTCAGGTTGTCGTTATAGGAATCGGCCCAGGAGTCTTCGAGCCACTTGCCCCGTTCAAGCGCAGCAATTGGAAACGGTAAAATGCGTTGAATCGATTCGGGGAAAAGCAGTGCTGCTGATACGCCCGATAAATAATCGTCACGAATAACCTTGCGAAACTGGTCGAACGCACTAATTCGCTGCGATTCGGCTATATCGCGTAGGAAGGCTGTATAGAACACCGTGCCAACACCCCCGCCCGATACGCCACTGAGTGCATAAACATGGCGGCTAAATCCGGGTATAATCGAGTCGAGTCGGATGAGCGTTTCTGCCGTCCAGTTTAGTGCCCGAATGCCCCCTCCTTCGGCCGCAACCAGCACCAGCGGAATCCTGTCACCGTCTTCCTGCCGACGGGCCGCTACCCACTGAGCAAAGTGCGATTCGACCGTGGGGCGCTGGTCGATAGAAGGCACGGAAGGACTTACTGCCTTCCGGATGGCGGTATTGTCGTTAAACGCGCTGACAACAATGAAGTAAACGAATACCAGCAGCACAAGAGGACGGTATCGGTAGTCGTTGAAATAAACAACGAGGCTACCCCAGAATGTAAATAACGTAATGCCAAAAATAATGACCGCCGTAGGACGCAAACGACGCGCGATTTCCCATTCGACGGGCAGGCTGAACAACGTGATCAAAAAAACCGTCAACGATAGGCCAACGCTGACCACTAAACGGCCGAGCGGATGACGCCATAATTCCCGGATATCTTGTCGGAAACTAGTGTAGCGGTTGGTAAATTTCCACTGGTTGGGAATCGCAAAAATTGGTATATGCCTTTCAAGCCAGAGAAACAGGGCCAGCATTAGTCCACCTTCGAGCAGTAGTAAATACAAGTGCCAATGATGCGGTTGCCAAAACGCATACGCCAGGATAACCGTCGGCATGAGGCCGCCAATTTTAGGAAGCCACCGCAACAACCAATCACACTGATGATTGATGCGGAGCCCCACCGGCGAGATGTGTAGAATCATGCGTGTACAACCGTAAACAATGCAGCTCCAGATAAAGGCACTGAGTAAGATGTATTGAAACAACCGACTGAAAACGCCCGTGTCAATAACGGCGTCAAGCATGTCTTCGGCCTGGTCCGGAACGGTCAGGACATACAGCGCAATGAGCAGGGTGACAATGATGATAAACGCATTGCGTTGCGTCTGATAAAACGCGACAATGTAATTGCGTATCTGCTGCGAAAAAGTGGGTTTTGAGATTGTTTGCACGAGAAATCGGCTTGTTACGTTGAGTGGGGTCAAGATAACCGTTTCGCCAGTCATCGCCAGTTGAAATGCTTTATTTTTGTGAAAAAAGACTTGAAAATACTCCTCTTTGACGGCATCTGGTCGTACCTTTCGGGCGGTAGCTGCTTCGCCGAAGCGCACCGACGTTGAGCCGGTGCGCGGCTTGGGCGACCCATCCCGGCTATCATCATACGACATGGATGATGTTACCCTCCTCTCTCGAATACAGTTCGCGTTTACCATCGCTTTTCACTACATCTACCCGCCCCTGAGTATTGGCCTTGGCGTTTGTCTGGTAGTGATGGAAGGGTTGTATCTAAAAACAAAAAACAAGGTTTACGAAGAACTGACCCGGTTTTGGGTCAAGATTTTTGCGCTCATCTTCGGTATTGGCGTCGCTACGGGCATCGTTATGGAGTTTGAATTTGGCACCAACTGGGCTACGTACTCGCGCTACGTTGGCGACATCTTTGGTTCGGCGCTGGCTGCCGAGGGTATTTTTGCCTTTGCCATGGAATCAGCTTTCCTCGGCATCTTAGTATTCGGCTGGAACAAGGTTAGCCCACGAGTGCACTTTCTGGCAACGGTACTGGTAGCGCTGGGTTCCATCTTCTCGGCGCTCTGGATTGTGGTTGCCAACTCGTGGCAGCAAACGCCCGCTGGATATCGCATAGAAGGAGAGGGGATGCAGGCACGGGCCATTGTGACCGACTTCTGGAAAATGGTGTTCAATCCATCGTCGGTCGAGCGGTATTCACACGTCTTGATTGGCGCACTGCTGGCCGGGTCATTCCTGGTGTTAAGCGTTAGTGCCTGGTATATTTTGAAAGGGAAGTACGTTGTCCATGCGCAGGCCGCGTTCCGGATTGCGTTGTGGGTCGCGGCCGTATCGTCGCTGGGGCAATTGTTCACGGGCCATAAATCAGCGGAGGTTGTTACTAAGTATCAGCCCGCCAAACTGGCTACAATGGAAGGCCATTTTGAGAAGTCGGCTCCGGCGGATATGTATCTTCTGGGCTGGGTTAATGCCAGAGAGCAGAAAACATCTGGTCTGAAAATTCCGGGTGGCCTGTCGTTTTTAGTACATCAGGATTTTAAAAAGCCGATTCCTGGTCTGAATAGCTTTAAACCTGAAAATCGCCCGACTGCAATCAACTTTGTTTTCCAGACGTACCACCTGATGGTTGCCATTGGCATGACGCTTATCGGGCTGACGATGTTCAGCCTGTTCCTGCTGTACAAAAAAAAGCTTTTCCAGACGCGCTGGCTGATGGTCGTTTTTGTATGGGCCGTGCTGCTGCCGCAAATTGCGAATCAGGTAGGCTGGTATACCGCCGAAGTAGGTCGCCAACCATGGGTTGTGTATGGCCTGCTCCGAACTTCCAACGCTTTGTCGCAAGCGGTTAAAGCCGAGCATGTACTAGCCTCCTTAATTCTGTTTACGCTGGTGTACGTGATGTTGTTTGCTCTGTTTGTGTACCTGCTGAACAAAAAGATCCAGCACGGCCCCGATGTAGAGTCTGACAAGCACGAGCCATCTTCACGCATGAACCCGGTACTTAATTAAAGAGTGAAAGCGCGAAAGAGTGAAAGACTGAATAAGCGCTACCAACCGAAAACTTTCACTCATTCGCTCAATCACTCTTTCACTCTTCCGCACTTTCACTCTTTAACCATGGATACAGTTCTTGGTATTGATCTTCCCACGTGGTGGTTTTTGCTGATTGGCGCGCTGATCAGCGGTTACGGAATTTTAGATGGGTTTGATTTAGGTGCTGGTGCCTTACACCTATTTTTTCAGAAAGAACAAAGTCGCCGGATTGCGCTCAACGCCATCGGGCCTGTTTGGGACGGAAACGAGGTCTGGCTGGTTATTGGAGCCGGGTCGCTGTTCGCTGCGTTTCCTTTAGTATATGGCACCATTCTGTCGGTATTCTACCTGCCTTTTATCTTCTTTCTGGTTGCCATTATTTTTCGGGCTATTTCGATTGAGTTTCGGAGTAAGGAAGAAATGAACTGGTGGCGTAAGCTGTGGGATATTAGCTATTCGGTTTCCAGTATTGCTATATCCTTGCTTTTGGGTCTGATATTGGGTAACCTAATTCAGGGCATACCGCTCAACGCGAAGCATGAGTTTGTTGGTCGGTTAAGTGATTTCTTTAACCCTTATGCTGGGTTAATTGCTGTGACAGTGCTATCCCTGTTTATGATGCACGGGGCGATGTATCTGATCATGAAAACGGAAGATCGGATTTATGCCAAACTGACCATCATCGCCAACAACACCAGCAAGTTTTTCATTTTATGCTTCATAGCTACGTCGCTGGCGACCCTCATCTACGTACCGCATATGACGGCCATCTTTAAAGCGTATCCGGAACTGTTTGCCTTGCCATTAGCGGCTGTGCTGATTGTGTTGAACATTCGTCGGAGCATTGAAAAGCGACAGTACCGGCGTGGCTTTATGTCGTCGGCCATCACGACGGCACTCTTGCTGATCTTATTTGCGATGGGACTTTACCCGAACCTTGTGCTGTCGAATGTCGATCCCCGAGGGCACATTAGTATCTACGAAGCGGCTTCATCGGATGGTTCATTGCGAACCATGCTGCTGTTTGCCTTCATTGGCATGCCTTTAGTAGCCACCTACACATTGTTCATGTTCTGGACCTTCCGGGGCAAAGTGAAGTTGGAGGAGCACAGTTATTAATCCGCTTTTCGTTCTCCTCTTCGCAGCGCATTGACCAGGTTGTGCGTCCGGCGCGTGGGTTCGGGAATTCGGTAGCCGTATCCACGTCGGCCGCCATCGCAACGGAGCGTCAGATTAATGGCGGTTTCCAGATCAATCAGATGACCGGGTGATACGTATACTGGGTTGACTTTGTTTTTAGTGCGCAGTGCAGCGCCCACTACGTCTTTGTAATGCGTCATGGGCGACCAGGAACCACGCTCTGGCGCGGGCTCTTCGTACTTACCCACCAGCACGGATTTAGCGCAACCGAACGTGGGCCGATTCAGAAATAAGCCCCCGTGCGAGGCAATACCGATTCGGCGTGGATGCGCGATGCCCTGCCCATCGAACATGACCACATCGGGTTCGGTCTTTAATTTCTGCCAGGCTTCCAGCAGCGACGGTATTTCGCGAAACGACAGCAGGCCTGGTACGTAAGGAAAGGTTGCCGAACTGATTACGCCAACTTCTTCAATGGTTTCCAGCGTCTCCAGATTCAGGACAACAATGCCGGCATATACGGTCTCTTCAAACTTATTAAAAGAAATGTCGCAGCCTGCAATCGTTTGGGGCGTCGCCGTTAGCGGCTCAATACGAATTTGGGAGCGTAACTGTTGTTGGAGCGCAACAGCATCGGTGGGCGAGATGTTGGTCCAGTCGTGAAGAGGTTTGTAAGTAGCCATGCGTCCCTAACCGTTAAGACAGGGTACTGGTTTATTTTATAACACAGGGCTGGCGCTTTGATGCTGATGGTTTGTGAATTGGCTTTTATTTCTGATAAACGCGTACGTAGTCAATCTCATACTTGCTGGGGAACGTAGTGCCAGACGGATCACCCCCGTTATCGCCCCCAATGGCCAGATTCAACAGCATGTAGTGCGGCTGCTGAAATGGGTTCTTGTTTGAGCCATCGCCATTGATTGTTTCTTTGAGGTCAACATGGTTTAACAATAAATCGTCGACGTACAAATCGATGGCCGTCTCGGTCCAGTCCATGCGCCAGATATGGAATTTCTTGGCCCAATCAGGATCATTGAAAGAGGCAACCGTTTTCGTTTTGCTGCGCCACTCGGCCGTCCAGCGTTTGTTGGTTCCCCAGGCTACGTTCGCTAATAGCTTATCTTTGTAATACTCCATAATGTCGATCTCACCATTGGACGGCCATTCGCCTGCTACGCCGAGCGTCCAGAAAGCGGGCCACAAGCCGGGGCGGGCATCGATACGTCCACGCATCTCGAAGCGTCCGTATTTCCAGCTTTGTAGGCCGGCAGTTTGTAAGCTGGACGAGGTGTAATCAATGAATTGACGTTTGGTTTTCCAGTCGGTACTGTTGGCTTTGTAAGTCGGATTCTCCCGGCGCTCCCGACGGCCCTCAATGACTAACATGCCGTTGGCACAGCGGGCGTTATCTGGCTGATACCACTGGAGTTCGTTATTGCGTACGAAGCCCTGCTCAAATTTCCAGTTTTTGGGATTGGGTACGCCATCCGTATTGAATTCGTCTGACCAGGCTAATTTCCAGGTAGAGTCTGGTTGAGACGGGCCATCCGGAGCCGTTACCTGATCGGGAGGGGTTATTGCTTTTTGGCCACAACTCAATACGGAAAGCGATAACAGCAAAGCAAATAATCTCATTGTCTACAAGTATTTAAATGAGCATACTGATACTATGGACAAATAAGGGGTGTTTTTCTTACAATTTGGGCCCATAAAGCGCTTTTCTTACTGTTAGGCCTGCTAGGTTAGGTAGCGGTTCTCGGTCTGAAGCAGCAATGGAGACGTAGTTCTGATCTGCGTTAGTCGAGGCCTTATGTGGGTATAGACTGTTGGGACAGTCAGTTTTGAGTCAGCCCTTTACATTAGATTAAGTCGTGCGATAAAAATGCGCTAAACACCTATTAGCCTAATTTGTTGTCTGATAACTAGCTCATAACTTCTTGTCTCGTCGAATTTTCTGCTTATGAACCCAAGCACTCGTAGTCCGGATCAGTCAACTGGCTCTGCGCCACCACTTGGCGTTATGGCCAGCCCGTCAGCCGTTCATTCGTGGCTGCTATTACTTCGCATTTCGGTCAATGGCTTTATGCTCACGCACGGCATCCCCAAATTAATCAGGATTCTGAACGGAGATATGTCGTTCGGGGATCCCCTTGGCATAGGTAGCGGCCCCTCACTTGTTCTGGCCACCTTTGCTGAAGCAGGTTGCGCCGTTCTTGTGCTGCTGGGCTTTTACACTCGCCTGGCAACGCTACCGCTCATGTTCACCATGCTGGTTGCTGCTTTTATTGCACATGGTGGTGACCCCTTCGGGAAGAAAGAACTATCGTTGCTATACCTGTTGATTTACGCCACACTGTTCTTTGTCGGTCCTGGTAAATATTCAATCGATGGGCGTCGCGTAAACAACTGGCGGTTCTAATGCCATTCCTTTCATTAAGCTTTAATTCAACCTCTTCCATTCCGTATCCTGACCGAGTTCGCGCAGCGTGAACTTTACCACCTTGCCCGATTCATCTTTTTGGAATGTCAGCCGCGTATTATGTGCCCCGATAAAGAATTTGTCTTCGCCACTTACGTTCAAGCCCAGCTCCGAAAATTGGGTTTTTCCTTTACCCTGAGCATATAGCCTATCGTCCTTCAGCACGATGTCGATCCCGAATTTATCATTGAGTACGTAACTACCAATGTATTGACGTAATGCCGCTTTATCAAGTTTCACTTGCTGAAGCGGCTCCCACAGATCATACGGCTTGTTCATAACGACGGCCGAAAGGCCCATCACGAGCGGAAATAGCGAGTCGTCGTAATTACCGAAGTTATTAAATAAGATGATCGTTATGTCTTCCCCAGGATAGTAAACGAACTCGGACATGAAACCGGGATAGCCGCCACTGTGCCGCATGTATCGTTTACCTGAGTAATCACCTATCATCCAGCCGTATCCGTAATCATTTAGCCGCGGTGTAAAAGCCTCCTTCCACGATTTTGGAGAGATCAGTTGCTGGTCAGCGACGGCCCGACCCCATTTGTACATATCGCTGGTGGTGCTATAGATAGACCCGGCCGAGTACACCACCGTCGAGTCGTAATGCGGGTAAGGTGAGTAGTAGTCGGCGGTCAAGGTGTCGTAGCCGAACGCCCTCGATTGCGCGGGGAGGTTGATGAAATCAAAGCCGGAATGTGTCATACCGAGTGGTTGAAAGACCATTTCGCGCATGGCTTGCTCGTAGGGCTTGCCGGTCACTTTTTCGATAATCATACCCAGCAGGAAGTACGCGGAATTGTTGTAAGAAAACTGTTTGCCGGGTGTAAATTCCAATGGTTTGTTCCAGAATAGCTCCAGCACGCGCTCCTTCGGCACCGGGTGGCAGACGATGGCTGAATCGCCCTCGTCAATCATTTGGGTAAAATTGAAAATGCCCGACGTATGCGTCATCAGGTGGTGCAGCTTGATCTGATTACCATTGGGATAGTCAGGGAAGTATTTGCTCAGTTTATCCTCTACCGACAGTTTACCCCGCTCCTGTAACATCAGAATAAGCGCCGAGGTAAACGATTTCGTAATGGACAAAATAGGAAAACGGGTGCTGGTGTCATTTGGTGCTTTGGTTACGGCGTTGCGGACGCCATGCGCCTTGTGCAGTAGAACTTTTCCTTTGTGCGCTACCAAAAGCGCGCCGTTGAAGCGGTAGGCCTGTTGAGCCGAGGTAAGGTATTCATCCAGCTTTTCGGCAGTAGTTTTGGCCGGTTGAGCATTGAGTGAAGGGGCTAGGATTTGGACGAGCAGTACGGTAGCCGTCCACAGTAGACTTTTCATGAGACGTTGATTCATGGCCCAAAACAAGCCTGAATCAACGTGTTAATCTACTCAAATCCGGATTTGAGCGTTGTTTTTGTTTGTTTGGCTACGTATTCCGTCGGCGAAACACCCATCATCTGCTTAAACGTCCGTTGGAAGGTAGCCTGCGAATTGAACCCGCACTCGAAAGCAATGCCGGTTAACGTCAGGTGTTCGCTGGCCGGGTCGGTCAGCCGTTGCTTCACAGCTTCGATGCGGTATTCGTTAACGAATGTATTAAAGCTTTTTTGCAGGTACTGGTTGAGCACAAACGAAATCGTTTTAGGAGGCATTTGGAGGTGTCGGCCGACCTTGTCAACCGTTAATTCCGGGTCGAGGTAAAGCTTGTCTTTTGCCATAGCCTTCTTCAACGACTCAACAACCTGATTCACCGTTTCATTGGGCAAAGTGGTTGTGCTGGCTTTTCGGACGACTGGTTCAACTGAACTACTCCGCGCATGTAAATACCCCTTCAATCCTATCCAGTAAATTAGTACAGCGATGGGAATGTAAATCGGGTACCAACCAAACTTGTCCAGCAAAGCCGAACGTGTACCGGGGATAATATACGGCACTAAGTGTATGAACCAAACTACTTGAAAAACCAGCATAATAATCAGGAGCTGGCGCACCCAACGGACGTTCTGTTGCTGACGCTCAACTTTGTACCCCTTGCCGGTTGGTGTGTGCCGATCCAGCCAGCGTTTAGCCAACACTAAGTAAACCGCCATCGACAGCCAGCGCGGAATATCGGAGTAGGTGTTGTATTCGTCCATGACCTCCCCCCATTTGAGGCCGCTGTTACTCGGCCAGGCGCCTGCTAACGCGCCGATGACAAACGTCCAGCCGATGAGTTTGGCCCCCCAGTCGATCAAGACAGGATAGAATTGTATCCGTTCCCATTTACCCAGCCGAAACGTTGGATCAAGCACCGACTTCGTGTAGAAGTAGATCAAGGGCCCAAGCGGCATGGCATTGATGAACGGCAATAAGTCCAGCGCCAGATTTACCCAGTTATTCCTGATGGGAACAGACACCCCCAGACTTGCCAGGGCCAACAAGCCGATCACCCAAGCCAGCAGCCGGTTCGACAAGCGGTTACCTTTCCGGTTGAACCATAGCAGCGACGCCAGAATAAAACCTTGTGACATACCGAGTAGCAGGAGCAGGTCGAAGGGCGAAATAGTCATGCGGTAAGCTACAAAAAAACCAAATTGCTTTACCCAGGCAAATCTGTTTTGCTTACGGTATTATTGCCAGTCGGACTGCTTTATGATTAACGATACAAACCTTACGGCCTTGACCTCTTCTACCCAGCCAACACCGTCTCCACCTGATCCGTATGCGCTCGCACCTAATCTTGTTCAGGATGCGCCCAATACCTTTCGTGGCCAACTGCGTCACCTCGGTCCGGGCTTCATTTTGTCGGCGGCTATTGTTGGCTCAGGTGAGTTGATTGCTACGACGGCACTGGGGGCAAAAGCTGGTTTTGTTGCGTTTTGGGTAATTCTGGTTAGCTGTTTTGTGAAGGTGGCCTTGCAGCTCGAATTTGGTAAAAACGCCATCTATTCAGGTTTGCCCACCATGCAGTCGATAAATCGATTAGCAGGACCGCGGCTTGGACGTGGTCACTGGACGATCTGGCTCTGGCTGAGTTTGCAGACGTTAAAAGTGTTGCAGGTAGGCGGTATTGTGGGCGGAGTCGCTCTCGTGTTGAACATGGCTTTCCCAGGCATACCAGCAAGCGTGTGGGCCGTATTGTCAGCTGCGTCAGCTGCTCTGCTAATCTATCAGGGGTATTACAGTTGGGTTGAGAAAGGCTCCTTACTAATGATCCTCTTATTTACGGCAATGATCTTGCTATCGTTGCTGATGCTCCAACGTACCGATTACGCTATCAGTGGTTCACAATTGCTAGAAGGATTAACATTTTCGCTGCCACCAGCCACGGTTGCTGTCGCGTTAGCCGCTTTTGGCATTACGGGAGTCGGTGGCGACGAAATCATGTATTACACGTACTGGTGTATCGAGAAGGGCTATGCCGCCTACACGGGCCCCTACGAAGATTCGACGGCCTGGGCCGAGCGGGCAAAAGGCTGGATTCGGGTGATGACACTCGACGCGCTTTGCTCAATGATCGTGTACACGACCGTAACGGCGGCTTTCTACTTGCTGGGCGCGTCGTTGCTACACGCAGGAGGTGGCGTTCCCGAAGGGTATGCAATGGTCGAAACCCTGTCGCGGTTGTTCACGGTCAGCCTTGGTCCGGGAGCCAAAATAATCTTTATGGTTGGTGCCTTTTTTGTGCTATACTCCACACTCTTTACGGCAACTGCCAGCTGGTCACGCATTTTTGCGGATGCCTTTGGTCAATTAGGCTGGCTGAAATTCAGTGACCCTGTTGTGCGCCGGAAGTCTATCGCTACCTTGTCCTGGGCCTTTCCGGCGCTTTGGTGTCTGCTGTTCCTGTTTATCAAACTACCCGTGTTAATGATTCTCTTAGGAGGCATCGCTACGTCGGTGCTACTGCTGGTCGTGGTCTGGGCCGCTATTCAATTTCGATATCGTCAGCTACCCATTAGCTTAAAGCCGTCCGTCGGCTACGATCTTTGGCTGTGGTTAAGCATCCTCTCTATCTTAGGGGTGAGTATATATGGTGTTTGGCAGGTGATGTTTTAGATATACTTCAAACACATAGGAACAGAACTTAATCAACAATCTTAACCCGAATCTTGTGCGGAGCGGGCTGATTGCCGCCAAAATACAAGCCGGTTTTATAAGCAAACGACTTATTGTGCGTAAACGGCACAGTCTGCTGGGCTCCCAGAAACTGATATACCTTCCGATTATAGTCGATTCGGATGGTTAGCTTCGTCGGTACGTTAATGAAGGCTTCGGCGACTTTAAAATCAATTCGTTTACCTTCTACATAAGCATAGGCTCCCAGGTCGATCCGTTGCCGTTGTGGATTCCAGCGCCAGCCGATGCGGGCACCGTCAATTTGGTGGGGTGGTATGCCCGTCGTTACGTCCTGGTTTTGCGAGCCTACAAAGCCTAAGCCAATTACTTTGTTCCAGTCATCAGCGTCGACTGCGCCAATGTCGTAGATACAGGTGCTGTCGAACGTAACGGTTGCCGAAACCTCTTCGGGGCTAATGACTATTCCAACTTTGCGTTTGGGGAGCGGTTCGTGGTCGCCGGCCTCAATGACAACCCAGTCGGGGTCAGAGACTAAAAAATCAGGAATGCACGAATTCACCAGCATTAATAAGCCAATGAATAGGGGTGTTGTGATGGTGAAATGTCTTATGGGTAGCTTCTTAACGAGTTGCATAGTGATGGAACACAGATGATTCCTGTGCGAATAACGCTGTAAATCAATTAACTTATTGTCCCACTTACTCAAAATGATTTATTATAGACATAACCAGCAAACGACCAATAAGGCTACAACCGCAATACAGTTTTGTTAAATAGCACCTCAGACAGCTTTTCTTTCTGTTCAGACGCTAGTCCGATGAGACGCAAATAACCTTTTGTACATTGCTTCAATTCCTTCAAACCATTTCACTACTATGCAGTCTGCCAATTACGTTGACAACTGGCGGTTGGGCACCCCGAAATACATTTATGCTGTAGTTTTTTCTTCATTGTGCGTCGTGATCGGTCTGCTTTGGGACATCATGTGGCACATTAGTATTGGGCGGGATGGGCTCTTCGCGCCACCCCACATGGTTATCTACGTTGGCGCTGTGGTGGCGGGCTTGTTCTCGACCTATCAGATACTTCGCCTTACGTTGACCAACAATCCCACCGACCGAGCTAACGCCGTGCCGTTCTGGGGCGTTTTTTATGCGCCGTTAGGGGCCATGTTTTCCGTATGGGGAGCGCTGGCTATGCTTACGTCGGCCCCCTTCGATGACTGGTGGCATAACACTTATGGTCTGGACGTTCAGATTCTGACTCCACCTCATACCATTCTGGTGATTGGCATCATGACCGTACAGTTCGGGGCCATGGTAAGTGTACTGGCGTTGCAAAACAAATATCGGGGCTTCCTGACGCAAGCCGATCCTAAGGCTAATCTGTTGAAGTGGCTGTTTGCTGCGGCTGCCGGGTTGCTCTTAACCATGTTATTTACCTTGGTGTCGGAGTCGATGGGTAATCATGAATCGCATAGCTCCGGGTATTACGTTACAGCCGCTATCATTTTTCCGTTCTTTTTGTTAGCGGCTGGTCGAGCTTCTCTGTTGCGCTGGCCGATTACGGCAATTGCCGGTATTCATATGCTGATGTTGGTTGTACCGAGCTGGATACTTCAGTTTTTTCCGGCTACCCCGCGGTTGGGTCCAGTACTTAACCCAATTACGCATTATCAGCCGTTCCATTTTCCCCTCCTGCTTATCATTCCCGCCTTTGTTCTTGACTGGCTGATGCATCGATTTGATAACCCCAACGGTGGCAAAAAGCTAAACGACTGGCTACTGGCGGGGTTGCTGGCGGTGACCTTCATGTTCGTGCTGTTAGCTGTTCAATGGCCGTTCAGCGAGTTTTTGCTCACCTCGCCCTACGCCCGAAACGGCTTTTTTCTGTCGTATACCTGGAGTTACGACAGCCCACCTGACTGGCAATATCGATACGCATTTTCACCCTGGCATACGCAATCGCCTGCTGATTTCTGGACGGGATTTGGGTTAGCCTTAGTATACGCTACGCTGTCGGCCCGGGTTGGATTGCTGTGGGGGAACTGGATGAAACGGGTGGTAAGGTGATTAATCAGCGAAATACAGAAAGATAGATAATGAAACAGGTTAGTAAACAAAGGACGAAGTGGCTAGTCGTGCTTTTTTCGTTGGTTTATGCAATTATATACGCTCACGTGGCCCAAGCCCATGTGGGCAGCTCCGGCGTTATTGTCCAGCGACAAACCGGTAAGTACAGGCTTCTAATCAGCGTTCAGCCACCCGATGTGGTGCCAGGGACCGCCAAAGTAACAGTATTTGTTGAGCAGGGGCGCGTGAGTCAGATCGGCGCTCGCCCGGTTTATTTTGGATCGGGCGATGAAGGGTCGCCCACGCACGATGAACTGGTCCGGGTTGAAGCCAGCCGATATGCGGGCGACTTATGGCTGATGGAATCCGGCTCGTCGAGCGTACAGATCGATCTGAACGGCCCTGACGGTAAGGCAACCGTTGTAGTACCCGTGGTGTCGGTGGCAACGGCCTTACGTACCATGCCCGAAGGAACGGGTATTGGTCTGGCCCTGATGGGTTTGTTGCTGGTTGTCATGATGATCACCATTATTGGCGCCAGTAATGCCGATGGCCTTGTTGCGCCGGGCCAGCCTGTACCAGCAACGCTTCGCCGTCGTCGGCTGGTGGGCATGGCCGTCGGGGCCGTTGTGCTGGCGTTAGTGCTGACGGGTTGGCGGTCGTGGTGGACCAGTACCGCTGAGGACTACAAGAATGAGCAGCTCTATCGACCGATGCCCATTCGTTCGTCGGTAAACGTTGTTGATGCCCAGCGGCAACTGACAATCCAGATGGATACCACTGGCTTTGCAAAGGACTGGGGCAAACGTCGGATGCTGAGTTATATAGTGCCCGACCACGGCAAGCTAATGCACACGTTCATGGTACGGATGCCGGGTCTGGATGCTTTTGCCCACCTTCATCCCAACCGGCGCGATACGATGCGTTACGAGGCAAAGCTGCCCGTATCGCTACCGGGTGGGCGTTATCTGATTTACTCGGATGTTGTGTACCGAAGTGGCTTCACCGAAACCCTAACGGATACTGTCGATTTACCCGCTTTGAAAATATCGGCAGAAGCAGCCGCGGCTGCTAAGCGTTCCGACCCAGACGACAGCTGGCTGGTCACGGAGCCGATGGGAGTGAAAACTGATGCGATGAACGTACCACATCTGGATAACAACATGGTGGTTTGTGGCAAACCGGGAGCCAGCGTAAAGCTCGAAGACGGATCAACGATGCTTTGGACCGATAAGCCGGGCAAGGTGCTGGAAACGGGTAAATTGTATAACCTGAAATTCGCTGTGGCGGACCCAAGTGGTAAGGCAGCACCTTTAGAGCCGTATCTGGGCATGGGTGGTCACGCGGCCATACTGCGCTCGGATGGGACGGTTTATATTCACCTGCATCCGGTAGGCACGTATTCGATGGCGGCCGAAGAATCGCTAGTTAGCCGGATTGCTGATACGTCGCGACGGTTTCACTACCCCAATGCGAATCGGTTCCGCGACAGTGTCGATGCCTACGTGGCTAAGCTAAATAGCTTACCTGATGCCGAAAAGAATCGGCTGTTAATGGCGTCTATGCCGCAAATGAATCACAACATGGCGATTAACAACATGGTCGAGTTTCCGTATGCGTTTCCTCGGGCAGGTCATTACCGAGTATGGGTTCAGGTAAAGCGTAAGGGGCGGGTACTAACGGGCGTTTTTGATACGCAGGTAGACGATCCCTTATTATAAAAAGCGGGCAGGACAGTAGGATTAGGCGCTTTTTGGGTTTACTGGATGGCGTACGTACGCCATCCAGTAAACCAACTCTGCACGATCGTCTCACGTTTATGTCCAAATCGGTAACCCGTCGCCAGACGCTGGCAGCCTTGACTGCCTCGGCCGGCCTACCTCTTTTACCACAGTCTATTACGTCTGCCTCAGCTGCACCACAGCTTAGCTCTTCCCCGGCCGCTGCTTCGTTCACCCTATGCTTAAATATGAGCACAATCCGGGGGCACAAACTTGGTTTGGTGAAAGAACTGGAAACGGCGTCAAAAGGAGGCTTCCACTCGGTTGAAATCTGGATTGATACGCTACAGGAATACCTTAAAAACGGAGGAACTATTGCTGATCTACGAAAACGGCTAGGCGATTTAGGGATTCGCGTGGAGAATGCCATTGGCTTTGCGCCCTGGATTATCGATGATGAAGCCGCCCGCGCCAAAGGCGTTGAACAGCTCCAGCGCGAGATGGAGCTACTAGCCCAGATTGACTGCAAACGCATTGCTACGCCACCCGTGGGCGCACAAACACCCAACAGTCCTGTTGTTGATTTGTACAAAGTCGCTGAGCGCTATCGAGCCATTCTGGAACTGAGCGACAAAACGGGCGTGGTGCCACAACTGGAGCTTTGGGGATTCTCGAAGAACCTCAATAAACTAAGCGAGGTGATGTTCGTGGCTATTGAGAGTGGCCATCCATCGGCTCGCTTACTGCTGGATATTTATCACCTCTACAAAGGAGGGACCAGCCAGGCGAGTTTACCCTTAGTTGGCAAACCCGCTATCGAGATTTTTCATGTCAACGATTACCCGGCCAACTTCCCGCGTGAGAAGATTGTTGATGCAGACCGCGTTTTTCCCGGCGATGGCGTCGCGCCAATCCGCGAAACACTTGCCCAGATTAAACGATCCGATAAGCCTATTGTACTTTCCCTCGAAGTCTTCAATAAAAGCTACTACGCTCAAGACCCCTTGACCGTCACAAAAACGGCCATGACTAAGATGAAAGCGATGGTGGCAGGTGTGTAGCCTGGACGGCCACGTCCGGGTAGATTAGACGTAATTAATTGGCCTGACGGCTACTCGGACGTGGCCGTCCAGGCTACATCAATACGCCCACGACAACAACCCGCCATCAACGGCGATTGTCTGACCGGTGACGTAACCCGATGCGGGCATGCACAGAAACGATACGACTGAGGCTACTTCTTCAGGCTCGCCAATGCGATTCATGGGGGTTCGTTTTAAAATTCCCTGTAATTTTTCGGGATTGTTGAGCACCGGTGAGGCTAATGGGGTCTGAATGTACCAGGGGGCTACAGCATTGACCCGAATGCCATCGCCTGCCCACTCGACAGCGAGATTGCGCGTCAGTTGCAGCATGGCGGCTTTGGTCATGCCGTACAGTGAGCCGCTGCTGGTGTGCGACAGTCCCGACACGGACGATACCATCACAACCTTTGCGTTTCCGGATGCTTTCAGTAAGGGATAAGCCGCCTGAGTCAATTCATAAGCCGAACGCAGGTTGGTATTGAAAACATGGTCGTACTCAGCAGTCGTGTACTCGGCGGTGGGTTTGCGGACGTTCGTGCCTGCGTTGTTCACCAGAATGTGTAGGCTATCCCCAGTCGCACGTACGGCGTCGATGATCTGAGCCGCTACGCCCGGTTGGCTGATGTCGGCGGCTATACCATCGACAGTGTGGCCCTGCTGGCGGTAGTCGGTTAGTTGCCTCTGCAACAGTTCATTATCGCGGGCAACGATGAATACCGACGCGCCGAGGTCTAAAAACTGGCGAACGATGGCTTCGCCGATGCCTTTAGTGCCGCCGGTTACCAGGGCGCGTTGGCCGCTCAGCGACCACAGAGATGCGTTCATGTCAAGTCAGTTTATGAATGCAAACGTAATACGTTTGTCGGTAAAGCAATTTTTGTAATGCGCTTTAGTACCACTATTTTTAGGGGGTATCCCAACCAAAAATTATCTCATGAACAAACACATTGGACTTCTGACCGCACTTATGCTCTCGGCGGGTGTCCTGGCAACAGCGCAGAACAAACCCAAGCCGGAAGATGTACAGACCTTCACGCTGAAGAACGGTATGAAATTCATGGTCCTCGAAGACCATTCAATTCCCAACGCAAACTTCTATACGTTCTGGAAAGTCGGTGCCCGGAACGAAGTGCATGGCATCACGGGGCTGTCGCACTTCTTCGAGCACATGATGTTCAACGGAGCCAAGAAATACGGCCCTAAGCAGTTCGACCGGGTAATGGAAGCCAACGGGGGCTCGAACAATGCCTACACTACCGAAAACACGACTGTTTACACCGACTGGTTTCAGAGCGGAGCGCTCGAAACCATCTTCGACCTGGAGTCTGACCGGATTCGTGATCTGGCCATCGACCCTAAAATGGTGGAAAGCGAGCGGGGTGTTGTCTTATCAGAACGCAGTACGGGTCTGGAAAACAGCAATTACCGGGTCATTAGCGAGTTGGTGAAGGCTACCGCCTTTACGGAGCACCCGTATATGTTTCCGGTCATCGGGTTTGAGTCAGACATCAAAAAATGGTCGCAGGCTGATCTGGAGCGGTATTTCAAGACATACTATTCGCCCAATAACGCTGTAGCCGTGGTTGTTGGTGACGTAACGGCCGCTCAGGTAAAGAAGCTGGCCGAGCAATACATCGAGCCAATTCCGGCGCAGAAGTTACCCGACAGTCTGCGCACCGTTGAGCCACCCCAAAACGGCGAACGACGCGTAACGACTTATAAAGACGTAGCAACTCCCAATATTCTGATGGCTTATCATACGCCCGCTACCCGCCATGCTGATTACTACGCACTTGATTTGTTGAGTGGGGTTCTAAGTGGTGGTAATTCATCGCGGCTGGTGAAGTCGCTCGTGCTCGATTCGACGATTGCGTCGCGGGCGTTTACCAACTTTGGTGAGTCGTTTGACCCGAACCTGTTTTATGTCTATGCCATTGCGGCCAATAACATTTCGGCTGAACAGCTGGAACGGTCGGTGCTGCATCAATTAGATGAAGTTGCCAATAAAGGTATTACTGACGTTGAACTACAGAAACTAAAAAACCAGAAGCTCATGGAGTTCTACCGGACGATGGAAACCATCAATGGTAAAGCCAACTCGTTGGGGACATACGAGCTGTTCTTCGGTGATTATAAAAAACTCTACGAAGCGCCGGCGCTATACGAGAAAGTCACCAAAGAAGACGTACAGCGTGTGGCTAAAACCTACCTCACTGCCCGGAATCGCACGGTTGGGTACCTATTACCCGAACCAAAAAAGAATGCTGGAACCTCAAACTAAAAAATTATACAAACACAAAGGTATTAGAGAACGCATAGAGGTAACAGAGCCACTTGGTGGTTTCTGTGTCTTCCTCTATCATCTCTGTGTTTAAAAACATATGAAACAGACACTTACTATCATACTAGCCCTCTTCGTAACGGGCGTCTCGTTGGCGCAAACGTTTAAAGTGCCGCCTTATCAGAAGTTCAAACTCAAGAATGGTCTGACTGTCTATCTGATGGAACAACGTGAAGTGCCATTGATCAACGTATCGATGGTGTTCGACGCGGGCGCTGTGCAGGATGGTAATCGCTATGGACTAGCCAACATGACCGCCGATGCGCTGTTGTTCGGCAGCTCAAAATACACCAAAGCGCAGCTGGAAGAAAAAGCAGAATACGTCGGAGCCAGCGTTGATACATACGCGGGTAAAGAAGTGGCTAAGCTTTCGGCTTCATTCGCTGTGAAAGACCAGGAGTTGCTGTTCGACATCATCCAGGATGTTGTTACGAAGCCGACGTTCGATCAGGCTGAGTTTGACAAGTACAAGCAGCGGCAACTTCTTCAACTGACGCAGCAGAAAGAAAGCCCAAGAGCTGTGGTCAACTCGTATTTCAATCGGTTTGTGTTCGATAACCATCCTTATGCCAATCCCGTTACGGGTACACCAACGGCCGTATCGGCTATTACGGCTAACGATGTACGCCAGTTTTATCAGAAGAATTACACGACGGACCGCGCTGCCATTGCCATTGTGGGCGACTTCAATATGGCCGACATGAAAAAGCGGATCACCAACCTATTCGGCAATTGGAAAACGGCGGCTGCTACCTCACCTAAACTGGCTGAGCCTGCATTCTCGTTCGACAAGAATCGAGTGCTGTTAGTCAACAAAGACGATGCCCGCGAAACCACGTTTTTGATTGGGGGTAAGGGTATCACCCAGAATAACCCCGATTACATTCCGGTAGTGGTCGTAAACACCATTCTGGGTGGTCGCTTTACGTCCTGGCTCAACGATGCCCTGCGCGTAAACTCGGGCCTGACGTATGGAGCAAACAGCCGTTTTGGAACGTACCGAAACAGTGGCACCTTTGCCATCTCGACGTTTACAAAGGTGAGTACAACAACGCAGGCCATCGACCTGGCGTTGCATGTACTTGACAGTTTACACCGCACTGGCATTGACGAAAAGACATTAAGTTCGGCTAAAAACTACGTCAAAGGCGATTTTCCTCCGAATTATGAGTCGGCTAGTTCGCTGGCAAATCTGCTAACGGATATGTTTAGTCTGGGCTTCGATGAGTCGTTTATCAACAGCTTCCAGAAGAACGTAGACGGGCTAACGGTAGCCAAAACCCGCGAGATCATCGATAAATACTTTCCGAAGAACAACCTGCAATTCGTCTTGATCGGCAAGGCCGAAACGATTCGGGAAAAGGTCAAAAAGTACGGCGTAATCACGGAAAAGGAGATTAAAGCGGAAGGGTTTTAATTTCTTAAACACGGAGAGAACAGAGATAGCACAGAGTGAACAAAGAAAAACTCCGTGTACTCTGTGCCTTACCTCTGTTCCTCTGTGTTTAAACCCAAGCGGTTCAAGCAAAATTTTTGTTATTATTGAGTAAGCAACGATAAGCTATATGATACTGCCCATTAATCTGCCGGTTCAAGATGGTCGCTTTTCGGACGACGAACTCTTTGCGTTCTGTCAGATGAATCCTAAGCTGCGCATCGAGCGCGATGAGAACGGCCAGATTTTTATAAACATGCCCACCGGAATAGAAACTAGTTTTAAGAATTCTGCTCTGATTGCAGAGACTTACATGTGGAATCGCCAAACTAAGCTAGGGCGAGTGTCTGACTCGAACGGCGGATACACACTACCCGATTCGTCGATGCGGGCACCCGATGTGGCCTGGATCAGTCATGAACGACTGGCAACGGTGTCGCCGGAGGACCTAAAGAAGTTCGCCCACGTCTGTCCTGATTTTGTGATTGAGCTAGCCTCGGAGTCTGATGACCTGGTGCATCTTAAGAAAAAGATGGAAAAGTACCTTCAGAATGGCGTACGGCTAGCCTGGTTAGTTGACCCATTTGGTCAGCAAACGATTATCTATCATACCGAAGGAAACCCCATCACAAAAAGCTTTACAGAGGAGCTGAGTGGCGAAGATGTGCTGCCCGGTTTTGCAATAAAATTACAAGATCTTATGTGATTCTTCTAAACACGGAGAGAACAGAGATAGCACAGAGTGAACAAAGAAAAACTCCGTGTACTCTGTGCCTTACCTCTGTTCCTCTGTGTTTAAAAAATCCGCTAACGAAATTAAACGGAATACTCTACCTTTGCGCTACGTTTAAGGTTTGCCCTTTTTGAGAGGGTAATTAAAAGGGAACACCGGTGCAAATCCGGGGCTATTCCCGTAGCTGTAAGTTCTATTACCAGCCGACAACCATAAAGCCACTGCCACCCAGCGGGAAGGCGTTGCCGGTAGAACAAGCCAGAAGACCTGCCTCAAACGGATTCATGATCGAGCTTTCGGGAAAAAAGCCGGGAATGAAAGACGTTTTTCAGTTGATTAGCGTGACCGATCGATTGGTCATTGACGGGTAACGGCCCGGTCTATCTTTTATTTCTCTTTCCGATGGCTCATTACTTAATCAACCTGATTAATGATGAGCAAGACAACTACATTGCTTTCGGCCTTTCTGGCCACCCTCTGTCTGCCCGCGTTGGCGCAGGACAACCCAACTCAATCTACTTCGCGATCCGTTCAGTTAGACGCGGTCACCGTTACGGCGAATAAAGTCGAGCAAAAACTTTCTCAAACGGGTAAGGTCGTCACCGTCTTACCTGATTCAGTCTTACAACGTTATGCCACGCAATCGGTCAGTGAGTTATTGTCACGGCAGGCGGGTCTGCAAATCGTTGGGGCAAATGGCCCACTAGGTACCAACCCTGATATTTATCTGCGCGGTGCCTCGGCGGGTAATACACTGATTTTGCTGGATGGCATCCCTGTTTACGACCCGTCGGGTTCGGCTAATACCTTTGACTTGAACCTACTGACGGTAGGGGAATGCGACCGTATCGAGATCCTGCGGGGAGCTCAGTCAACGGCGTACGGCTCCGACGCGGTGGCGGGGGTAATTAATATCTTCACCCGAAAAGCCAAAGGCACTAAACCGCTTGGTGTAACGGCTTCGCTCAATTATGGAACGTACCAAACCTTCCGCGGAACCGTAGCCGTCAGTGGCCAAACCGAAAAGTTATCATACAATGTGCAGTATACCCGGCAATCATCGGAAGGCTTTTCGGCCGCGACCGATACGACCGGGCAGCAAGGGTTTGGCAATAACAGCTACCAGCAAAACGCGCTGCTGGCCAACTTAACTCTTCAGATAACCCCCCGGTTAATCTGGAAACTGCGCGGAATAACAACCGCATACACGACTGACCTGGATGCCGGGGCGTTCATGGACGAAAAAGACTTCTTGTACCGCAACCAGTTCAAGCAAGTTGCCACTGGATTCGAATACCGGTATCCACACGGGCGCTTAGTCGTCAATTATGGGCTTGGCGATAGCCGTCGTACGTACACGAATGACTCGACATTCGTGGGGCCGGGGGCGTTTGATAAATACTCGTGTCAGAAATATGGTGGATTAGCGCACTTCGCCGAAGCGTATCACTCGCTGAAGATGGGCAACTGGGGCGAACTGCTGACCGGGGTCGACTACCGATTCAGTAACACCGATCAGATTTATCAATCGATCAGTTCGTATGGCCTGTATGAGTCACCGCCAATTGGTGCCGATACCGCACGCATCGGCCAACTCGGTGTTTATGCGACCGGTATTATTACGCCCTACAAAGGGCTATCAGTAGAAGTAGGCGGTCGTTACAACCGAAACTCGTTGTACGGAAACGTCTTTACCTATACCTTCAACCCGTCTTACCTGGTGTCTGACCAGATCAAAGTGTTTGTGAATTTATCATCGGGTTTCCGGGCGCCAACGCTGTATCAGCTCTTTTCGCCGTACGGCAACAAAACATTACGTCCCGAGCAAAGTCAATCTACCGAAGCGGGCGTGCAATTCTTTACCAAAAGCCGGAACGCCTGGCTACGCGTCGTATACTTCGACCGGAACATCAGGAATGCTATTTTCTTTCAATCGTTGAACACCGATCCATACGGTCGCTATATAAACTTCGATCGTCAACATGATCGTGGCTGGGAAATCGAAGCCCAGGCGCAGGTTAGCCGGTTACTGTTGACTGGTAATCTCACCCTGCTCAATGGGGCAATCACAACGCAGGTGGAAGGCCGTGATACGACGTACAACAACCTGTTCCGGCGTCCGAAAGCGCAGGTGAATCTTAGCGCCGGTTATCAGTTCACGCCCAATATATTGGTGACAGCAGCCATCCGATCGATCGGTAACCGTACGGATCTTTCTTTCGGTAGCGCTACTCCAACCGTAACGCTGGCGGGGTATACGACCGTTGACATCTATGCCGAAGCAAAAGTTAATGATCGCCTGCGCATATATGCCGACGCCCGCAATCTCTTTAATACAACGTATTACGATATATACGGTTATAATACTCGTGGCCGTAACGCTACGGTAGGCGTACGATTTACCTGGTAATGTTTACTTTGTGCTATGAAACAATCGATTAATCCCCGTTCTGTTGTGTTGCTACTGTTCATTGGACTAACAGCTGCCTTCCGGATTACTGGCATGGCCGAAATGTCAGCCCTATCTCACTTTACCCCGTTGGGAGCGATGGCTCTGTTCGGTGGTGCTTATTTCTCGAACCGTTGGAAAGCGTTCGGCTTGCCGTTGCTGACCTTGTGGATCAGTGATCTTATCATCAATGTTGGACTGCTTAATGGGCAGTTCGGCATCATGTACGACGGATGGTACTGGATTTACGGCATCTTCGCGCTCATCGTCTGGTATGGCCAGGTGCTGTTGCGGAAAGTGTCGGTTAAGAACGTACTGGTTGCTGCCTTGGTCGCTTCACTGTCTCACTGGCTGCTGGCCGACACGAGCGTCTGGCTCGTTGGCGGCACCGACCTACGTACTCAATTGCCATTAAGCCGCAACTTTGCCGGGTGGTTGCAGTGCATTACACAGGGCATTCCGTACATGCGTAATTTTCTGGCCGGTACGTTAGTCTACAGTGCCGTCCTGTTCGGTGGATTCGAGTGGCTGCAAGCACGTTACCCAAAGCTGGCGGTGGCCTAATAAGTATTTTTAACCCTGACTACCCCCGCCCCCTACAAGGGGCTAAACGCTGCCCAAGCTGGGACTAACGGAGTTTAGCCCCTTGTAGGGGGTTGGGGGTAGATTAGGCGTAAAACCTACTCTAGTATGAAAGCTTGTTCGTTTCTCCCAGCTGCTACTCAGATGGTGTATGATATGGGCCTACAGGATTTGCTACATGGTGTCACGTTTGAATGCCCTGAAGTAGCCCGTGCTGAAAAAGAAATTCTGGTTCGGTGTGTGCTGGAAGGCCATGACTACAGCAGTGAAGAAATCGACCGAATCTTCTCGGCCTCCAAAGCCGAAGGGCGCAGTCTGTATTATGTCGAAGAAGACGCCTTACATCAGATTCTGCCGGATGTCATCTTCACGCAGGACGTGTGCGAGGTTTGTCAGATTGATACCAAATGCACGCAGGCCGTTCTCGACCGCTTACCTAAGCAGCCCCATGTTGTTCCCTTAACGCCCCAAAGCCTGACCGACGTATTCGATACGGCCGTGGCGATTGCGTCGGCGCTGGGTCGTGAAGAAGCCGCGTATTCGTATTTACAGAAGTTACGCGACCGGATTGACGCCGTGATCGACAAACTGCGGGAGAGTCGCGTACTACCTAAACGGGTGATGGTTATGGAATGGATGGCGCCGATTTATAATTGCGGCCACTGGATTCCGCATCAAATTGCCTATGCTGGTGGAATCGACATGCTCAGCAATCCATCGGGCGATAGCATCGTGACAACCTGGGAGAAGGTTCGTCGGTACGACCCCGAAGTGCTGGTCATTGCACCCTGTGGCTTTACTACCGAACGAACCTTGCAAGAGTTGTCATTACTTGAGCAGCAGCCCGGTTGGCAGGAGTTGCGGGCCGTAGCGGATAAAGCGGTTTACGTTGCCGACTATGATCTGTTTACGCAACCGTCGGCCGCTACGTTGGTAGATGGCATTGAACTGCTGGCGGCTTGTTTCCACCCTGATGTATTTGCCGTTCCGGTATCTTTGCAATCTAAAGTTCAAACGCTATATGGCCCTTCGTCAAGCGTATTTGCATCTGATTACCGGCGGAGCGCGTAGTGGCAAAAGTCGGTTCGCGCAGCAGCTAACCCGCCAGTGGAGCGAAAGCCCTATTTATGTAGCAACGGCCCGGGTCTGGGACGAGGAGTTCGCCGACCGGGTATCGCGCCACCAGCAAGATCGTGGGCCAGAATGGACCATATTTGAAGAACAGCGCTATGTTAGCCAATTGCCGTTAACGAATCAGGTTGTTATGATTGATTGTGTAACGCTTTGGCTGACCAACTTTTTCATGGATACAAAGCAAGACATAGATCAGTCGCTTAGTCTGTTCAAACGGGAGATTGATGCGTTGTTGGCTATGCCGGGCAAATTTATCATCGTAACCAACGAAATAGGTATGGGTGTTCATGCTGAAACCGCCGTAGGACGTGCGTTTACCGACTTGCAGGGTTGGGCGAATCAGTATGTAGCTGGTCAGGCCGATGCTGTAACGCTGATGGTTAGCGGCATACCGATGCCCGTGAAGGTTGCCGCCTAGAGGGGTAGAATTTGTATGAGGTTGAATGGGAATGGATGATACCTTTGTGCTGCTTGTCCTTTTATGTATTGTCACTCGATGAAAAACCAACGGAGTAAGTGGCTCCTGGGCGGAATGCTGGTGATGGCTATGTGGAATTGTAAATCTCCTGAAGCCGAACCAACGCCTTACGAATCCGGAGCCTTTATCATTAATTCTGGCAACATCGCCGATAAAAACGGTACGATTTCATTTTTATCCCGTACTTCAGCAACGCCTAGCCTCGACATTTTTAATACGACCAATGCCCGTGCCTTAGCCGGTAAAGTGCAAGACTATACCGAAGTCGACGGTAAAGGCTTAGTGCTGGTCGACAATAACGCCGTTGGTGAAGATAGGGTCGAGATTGTAGAGGTCGAAACGTTTAAATCGATGACTACGCTGGCTAGCCCCGAAATCGAAAATCCACGTCGGGTAGTTAATGTAGGGTTTAATAAAGCGTACGTGAGCTGTTGGGACACTACGGGTAATGCAACAAATTCATTCCTAAAGCCAGGTTATATTTTACTCGTTAATACGGCTTCGCGAACGGCCGTGAAGAAAATTCCAGCTATAAAGGGCGTCGAGCGGATGGTTGTGGTAGGCAGCGAGGTGTTTGCGGGCAGCACTCCTTCAAGTGGCGATAATACGTTGTTAGTCATTAATCTGGATACGGACGAAGTGAAGGAGCGAATTGACTTTGGCTCAACGCCGGAGCCGATTGCGCTCGATGCCGACGGTCGATTATGGATTCAGACCGGACGCGACTTAGTCCAGTTTAACCCAACCAGTCGTGCCATCGAAAAACGGCTGACCTTTCCCGAAGTTCCTGGCTCGGTAATGCTTGGTGCCGACCGACGTACATTCTATTATACCATGAGTGGCCGGACGTATGCCATATTGACTAATTCTACCACCTCAATTGGCCGGGTGTTTGCTGCTCGTTCGTTCAATGCGCTGGGCGTTGACCCACGAACCCGACGAATTTATGGGAGTGTGGTTCCGTCGTTGACGCAGGCTGGGTATGTACTCCGCTACGAAGACACAGGCGCCTTGATCGACTCCATAGGGGCGGAGATTGCCCCATCTGGCTTCTACTTCCGATGAGCAAGCCAAAGGCGATCATGAGCTGGAGTGGGGGCAAAGATTCTGCTCTCGCCCTTTACCACGCATTACGTTCTGGCTTGTGGGACGTAACAGGTTTGTTGACTACGGTCAATGAACAGCACCAGCGTGTGAGCATGCATGGTGTTCGTACAGAACTATTGGCTGCTCAGGCGAACCGGCTCCGGCTACCGTTACAGGAGTTAAAATTACCCGGTGATGTGTCCATGGAAGTCTATAATGCCCGTATGCAGGAAGCATATGCCGTACTTCGGAAGCAAGGTGTCACGCAGGCGATCTTCGGTGATATCTTTCTCGAAGATCTTCGGGCTTATCGGGTGCGTGAGTTAGAACAAGTAGGTTTGAGTGGTGTTTTCCCCATCTGGCAGCGTAACTCAACCGAACTTATACACGAATTTGTAGACCTTGGTTTCCGGGCCGTACTGGTTTGCGTCAATGAAAAGCAGCTTGACTCAGAGTTTGTGGGGCGTGAGTTAGATCTGGACTTGCTGAAGGATTTACCCAAGTCGGTTGACCCTTGTGGCGAAAACGGCGAGTATCACACGTTCGTCTACGACGGTCCTATTTTCTCAAGTCCTATATTGTTCGACAAAGGCCAAATCGTCCGGCGAACATACACGCCTTCGGGCGGTTCCGATTGCCATGGGGACGAAGCCGATGAAGACGCCTGGGATACGGGATTCTGGTACCAGGACTTACAACTGCAATCGGAAGAAGTCGTCCGGCCGGCAGAGCCAGCCGGCGAACTTGAGTCAGATAGATAAACGATTAATTAACTCCACATTTGACAGGTAAAGTGTGGTTGTGGAGGAATGCATAGTTATTATTAGCTAAGGAATGGGCAGATGGTTTATAAATCATCTGCCCATTCCTTAGCTAATAGTGATGATTACTTACGTGGTGGCGTAGTCGTTGTGCTGCTACCACTGCTGCTATTGTTGCGGTTACGATTGCCTCGGCGACCGCCCGTTGTTGTGCCACTTGTGCTACCACTAGTTGTGCTTCCTGTACCGTATGAGCCAGAGGTGCTGCCTGTACCGGTGCCCGTTGAGCTAGAACCGCTGGTGCCATACGTGCCAGAGCCTGTGCCGGTCGTACCTGAACCCGTATTGCTCGATCCTGATGAACCTTGGGTACCGTAAGTCGAACCCGAGCCAGTTGTGCCTGACCCTGTAGTTGTACCCGAGCCAGTTGTGCCTGATCCTGTAGTTGTACCTGAGCCAGTGGTACCCGATCCCGTCGTGCCACCTTGGGTACCGTAGGTCGAACCAGATCCGGTCGTGCCCGAGCCAGTTGTACCTGATCCCGTCGTTGTACCTGAACCAGTTGTTCCTTGAGAGCTTGAGCCGCTAGTACCACTTTGCGTACCCGAGCCAGTTGTACCCGTACTACCTGAACCTGTGCTACCTGAATTGGTTGTTTGAGCGTTGGCGCTAAACGTAGCTACTGCCATAAAGAACGCTCCTAACATTACTACCTTTTTCATAAGTCGAATATTTTAAGGTTAATTAGTTAAACACCTCAGCATACTAACTGCTGAAAGGCCCATTTAGTCTTTAATAACTATAGATTAATTAGGAAACGGTCTCTATTTTTTCAGGATTTATTGGCGCTTTTAGGAAGACTCAGACCTGTATGTTGTAGTAAAAAATAAATAAAATGTAAAAAAAAGTAGTAATATATGACTGCTAGTTTCCTTGCTAAGGAATTACTTTCGGAAGAGTTTATTGGCCGATTATAGGTAAACCAATGATGAGTTTGCTGTAAAACGACGGATAGATTTATCACCAATGGAGTCTATCTAGCACAGTTTATCACTACATTTACGTGTTATAGTACAACCGGTTTATTTTCCGCTCTTTCCTATGAAATTCTTTCGAATACCTGGACTGTTCACCAGCTCTGAGCGAACCATAGCTCTTGCTGCAGCTGGTCTGCTGATTGGTGGCGCCTTTATTGGCGCTTATCAGAATCGTAACCTTAATGCTGCTTCAGAGGGCTACTTGACGAGTCTGTTTGCCCGGCTTAACGACGACGATAAACACGATCCCAAATACGCTGTCGGTAGTCTTAACGTAGCACCGGGTCTGGAAGCAACCTTGTTCGCGGCTGAACCGATGCTCACAAACCCGACAGATATTGATGTCGATGCTAAAGGCCGGGTGTGGGTTTGCGAAGCGTATAACTACCGACCAGCGGTAAATGGTAACCCAACTCGCAAAGAAGGTGATCGCATTGTAATTCTGGAAGATCAGAACGGCGACGGAAAGGCCGATAACACAAAGGTGTTTTATCAGGGACCCGATATTGAATCACCGCTGGGTATCTGGGTGCAGGGCAACAAGGTGATTGTTTCCGATAGCCCGAACGTATGGGTGCTGACCGACGAAAACGGCGATGATAAAGCCGATAAGAAAGAGCTTTTGTTTACGGGTATTGGTGGAGAGCAGCATGACCATGGCATGCACACGTTTGTGTTTGGGCCAGATGGCAAATGGTATTTTAATTTTGGCAACGAAGGTGGCCAGTTGCTCGATAAAGACCGGAATCCTGTCGTTGATGTTGCTACGGGAAAGCCCATCAATAAGCAAAACTTCAAGCAGGGTATGGTATTCCGTTGCGATCCCGATGGCAAGAATGTTGAGTTATTAGGGCAGAATTTCCGCAATAACTACGAAGTGGCCGTCGATTCTTACGGCACACTTTGGCAGTCAGACAACGACGACGACGGCAACAAAGGCGTCCGGATCAACTACGTTATGGAGTATGGCAACTACGGCTATACCGACGAGTTGACCGGTGCTGGCTGGCAGGCTAACCGGGAAAATATTGAGCCCGAAATTCCCCGTCGTCACTGGCACCTCAACGACCCGGGTGTTGTCCCGAACTTACTCCAAACCGGAGCTGGCTCGCCAACGGGCATCATTGTATATGAAGGTAAATTGCTGCCTCAGCAGTTCCAGGGCCAGGTCATTCACTGCGACGCTGGGCCGAACGTAGTGCGGTCGTATCCAGTACAGAAAGAGGGTGCAGGTTATAAAGCGCAGATCGCCAATGTATTGGAAGGAGCACGTGACCAGTGGTTTCGGCCCGCCGACGTTTGCATAGCGCCAGATGGCTCACTTATCATTGCCGATTGGTATGACCCCGGCGTGGGTGGCCACCAGGCTGGTGATCAGAACCGGGGCCGTGTATACCGGGTAGCTCCGCCTAACTCGCCTTACACGATGCCTAAAGTAGATGTAACGACAACTGAGGGGGCTATCGAAGCGTTGCAAAGCCCGAACATGGCCATTCGCTATGCTGGTTGGCAGAAACTGCGGGAGATGGGCAACAAGGCCGAAAAACCATTAGCTAAACTGTACAAAAGCTCAGACAACCCTCGTATGCAGGCTCGGGCGCTCTGGCTACTGAGTAAGCTGGATAAGGGGGCTAAACACATCGAAACGGCCCTGAAGAGCACGAACCCTGATCTGCGCATTACGGCGCTCCGGGCGGCTCGTCAGCTAGGTAAAGACCAGGGGCTGGCCGCTGTAAAACAGTTAGTCAACGACAGCGATGCACAGGTACGTCGAGAGTGCGCCATTGCCTTACGAGGCAGCACCTCCCCAGACGCTCCGGCCCTTTGGGCGCAGTTGGCCAGCAAGCACGACGGTAGTGACCGTTGGTATCTGGAGGCTTTGGGTATCGGCGCAGAGGGTAACTGGGATAGCTACTATACTGCCTGGATAAAACAAATGAACGGCGATCCGATTGCCAATGCCGGAGGACGTGATATTGTGTGGCGTGCTCGCACGAAGGAGTCTGTACCTATGTTAGCTAAGCTGGCAGGAGATGGAAGCGTTGATCTGCAACAACGGCTGCGGTACTATCGGGCTTTCGATTTCAATCCCGGAGGTACCGAGAAGTCAAAAGCTTTACTTGAAATCCTCCAGGCAAACAATGGATCATCAGACGTAACTAAACTCGCTTTGCGGCACCTTGACCCTGAGTTTGTAAAGAATTCGCCAGTCGCGGTCAGCGCCTTGAACAAGTTGATGAACGATGTGTACGGAACTCAGGAATACGTTGAACTCGTGAGTCGCTATGAGCCCGCTTCTGAAAATGCCCGGTTGAAGCAACTAGCTATTCAGAAAGCGATGGACGGTATGGGCCGGGATGCTGCCAAGCAACTGCTTAAGCAAAAAGGAGCTCCATTAGCCTGGGAAGCGATTAACGGCAACGATCCCGAAGCGGCTACCAGCATGGTGCTGGCGCTTCGTCGGGTAGGCACAAAAGAGTCGATTGATATGCTGAAAGCAGTGGCTCTGGATGAGAAAAAGCCAACCGCACTACGTCGGGAAGCCACCCGTTCGCTGGGTGGGAGCATGGATGGTGAAGATGTCGTGCTGGCGTTATTGAAATCGGGCGATATTAAAGGCGAATACAAAGCAGCGGCTGTGCAGGGGGTTAGTGGCGCCTGGCGCAAGAAAGTTCGTCAGGAGGCCGCCAGTTACCTAGATGGCGGATCTACGGCTAGTAGCAAAAAACTGCCTGCCATGAATGAGTTGTTAGCTATGAATGGCGATGCTGGTAAAGGTGTTACCATCTTCAAGACCAACTGTTCTACCTGTCATCAGATCAACGGCGAAGGCATGGACTTCGGGCCTAAACTCTCCGAGATTGGTTCGAAACTGCCAAAAGAAGGGCAGTATCTGGCTATTCTGCACCCCGATGCCGGTATCAGCTTCGGTTACGAAGGCTGGGAAGTGAAATTCAAGGATGGCAGCACAATGGCCGGAATAGTATCGAGCAAAACCGAGACCGATCTGCAAATGAAGTTTCCCGGCGGTGTGGTGCAGAACTACAAAATGTCGGACGTAGTCTCGATGAAAAAAATGGACTCCTCCATGATGCCAACAGGCTTACAGGATGTCATGAGTACCGAAGATTTGGTAAACCTGGTCGAATACCTAGCAAGCTTAAAGAAAAAATAAATGTCTGAACCGCACAAGCGGTTCAGATCTCCCCTTAAACTACACATATGCAACGGCGTAATTTTGTAAAATCATCAGTAGGGCTTGCTGGAGCTGCCATCTCGGGCGAGGCCGTAGCTGGTAACTGGCATTCGCAACCCACTACCCTGGCCAAAAATAACTTCAAACTCAAATATGCCCCGCACATCGGTATGTTTGAGAACAGTGCCGGTAAAGATCCGATCGACCAGATTAAATACATGGCTGATGTGGGTTTCACCGCCATGGAAGACAACGGCATGATGGGTCGCGATCCGGCTTTGCAGGAGAAAATGGGCAAAGAAATGGAACGGCTCGGTATGACGATGGGTGTGTTCGTGCTCGATAAGGGCGGCAACTCGCAGAATTCGCTGGCGGCTGGTAAACCCGAATACGTTGACATATTCCTGAATGGTTGCCGGAGAGCGGTTGAAACGGCAAAGCGAGTCAATGCCAAGTGGACGACCGTTGTTCCGGGCGATTTTGAGCGTAATCTTCCCATCGGTATTCAAACGGGACACGTAATTGATGCGTTACGTCGGGGAGCCGACATTCTGGCACCCGCCGGGATTGTGATGGTGCTGGAACCGCTCAGCGATACGCCCAACCTGTTTCTACGCACGTCCGATCAAACCTACGAAATCTGCCGGGCCGTCAACAGTCCCTCGTGTAAGATTCTCTTCGACATCTACCATATGCAGAAGAACGAAGGGCACATCATTCCGCACATCAACTGGGCCTGGAATGAAATTGCTTATTTTCAGATTGGCGATAACCCTGGACGTAATGAGCCCACCACGGGTGAGATAAATTACAAGAATGTGTTCAAGCACATTCACAAGAAGGCGAAGGCCGAAAACAAGGAGTTTGTATTTGGTATGGAGCACGGCAAATCGCAGCCGGGTAAAGAAGGGGAGATGGCCTTAATCAAAGCGTATCTCGAATCGGATAGCTTCACGGTGTAATTGTTGACCTCATTATACAACAATGCCCGGCCAATTGGTCGGGCATTGTTGTATATACGTAGAAGTAAGTTATAGCACTACCACCGAGTTCTGTTCGTCAGAAACTCCACTAGCTACATACTTATCGGCAGCCTCATCATTTTCCCATTTAGAACCATCCAAAATGTAACGGAATTGATATTCGTTACCAACAGGGAGCTCAACAGTTGTCTTGTATGAACCATCTTTTTGCTTCTTCAATACTTGGGCGGTGGCGTCCCAGTTATTGAACTCTCCGGCCACTGCGACCGTCTTGGCACCATTGACGGCTTCGGCCGACAATTCGAACGTTACTTTTGCAATAGGCTTGCTTTTCAGGAATTGTTTGGCAACTGCCATAATGTGTAATTAGTTTGGTTTCTAAGTGCAAAATTATATCACAAAAAAAATAAGATCATAATTATCAGCTGGTTACCTAGTTAAATTCTTCTTATAATACTATTGAATGTATCTTGCTTTATACTTATCTAATTGAAAGACAGACTATTCCATTAAATAAAAATTAGGTAATGATTAACAGCTAGTTCTTAATTGAGTGTTGAGGTAGACATCACTTGATTATTAGCTTTTTAAGCGAAGATAAGAGGCTTCTA
Organism: Spirosoma soli; assembly: GCF_042684525.1. Classification (NCBI taxonomy): domain Bacteria; kingdom Pseudomonadati; phylum Bacteroidota; class Cytophagia; order Cytophagales; family Cytophagaceae; genus Spirosoma; species Spirosoma soli. The sequence continues at coordinate 264,538 of NZ_JBHULN010000006.1, forward strand.
AGAGTTTAATTAACGCTGAAACTTGCTACGAAACCGCATGATTGGCTTGTATAATTATTCTTAGAGGATAAAATCTCCCTTGACCGGAAAACATAGCTTCCGCGGTCGTAGCTCCTCGCCTGACTTATCATTCGAAGTAGGCTTTGTGCTGAGGAGCCAACGCGTCCAGCTCTTTTATCTGTATGTCTTTATAAAACACCTCTGCTGCTTCGCTCTGTAGCTGAATTTTACCTTTAGTCAGCGGAATAGCCTGCCCATCTTTCATGTAACGTGAGTTTTGTAATACCATCACGACATGGCCATTGACGATATGGAGGCTTTTACCCTGGTAGCAAATCAGCTCAATGGTATTCCACTCCCCCGAAGGCTTTTCATAGTTATCACTGCGCAAACAAAATCCCTCTGGATGAGAAGAGCCGAATGGCAGAAACGCTTGCTTAGCATTCGCTACGCTGTTCATACGCCCTTCCGGAAGATAAGCCCGTATGTCAATGGCTGAACTGGCAATATTCCAGTAGTCGCCCATGTGGCCTTCCATAATCTGGAATTCCTGAGACAGCATCCAGGCCCGCCAATAATCAACTCCGCTTTCACCAATTGAATGATATAAGATGCCCGAATCTTTTAACTTATCCAATCGCGGTGGATAGGCAGTCTTACCCCATTTTACCTTTAACGTGAGGTGATAATTCTCGTATTCGTTTTTAGTGAATAGACAGCCGTAAATCTCGCCACTGACGCGAAGGATTGCTTCTCCATTTTCTTGAACTACCGAAAAGACATTCTTTTCGTTTTTGCCGTAACCAATCGGTATCAGTTCCTCGCCTTTTTCATTAACCGGTTTCTTGCCTGTATAACTAGTGTTATGGCTAAAAGCCAAATAGGTATCCCACTGGGAGAGCTTAGGATCGAGCAGAGAAACCCAGCTTTCTTTGGTTTGGGGCCGCGGGTCGCTTCTAAGGCTGCGCGAACTGATTGGCGCCACATCGGCTTGATAAACACTGTTGGCTACGAGGCTTATCCAGATAAATTGTGAGAAGAGCAGTTTCATAGAGGGCTGGCTTAAAAAGAGTTTGTATGAAGTTGCTCACCAGAAAGACCAATCAACAGGGCTTGTCGATCTGCCTAAACTGGCTGGTTTAGGCTAAAGTGGCCAAAAGGTGAACGACCTGACAAAACTATCAGGCACATCCCCGACGAATGTGGTACAAATCCGCGCTTTTTCGGTATTTCGATCTCTATGGCAAAAGAAAACAAGTGCTTTGACCTTGTGTGATGCCTATCGGAATGGACGCATGACTATTCTTTTTTAGCTGGTGCTCTTACGTCTCAAGCCAACGGTCAGACCGGCTGTACCGGATAGGTTCGGTACTCCTTAGTCCAATGCCAGGCTCCCTGAAAGGCAATCAGACAAAAGATAGCGTATTCAATACCCACTAACTTAACCCCTTTAACAAAATACATATACGTACTGATGATATCGATAACCAGCCAGATCCACCAGCATTCCAGCTTTTTTTGAATCATCATGAATGTGCCGACGATGCTCATTACTGTCGTAAATGAGTCGAGGTATGGAAAAGCACTGGGCTGGCTGAATAATATTGGAAACCACTCGTGCAGACTGCTGGCGAGCGCTCCCAAAATGCCCGTAGCTGCTAAACTTCCCAGCAATACCAGCAGCAAAGGACGTCCAACCAGCCGGGTAATGCGGAGTTCGTTACGTCGATCAGCTTCTTCAGCACTAGGGTGCGTCCACCGCCACCATCCGTGCAGGTTCGTGACAAAGAAAAATACCTGCAAAAACATGTCGGGGTAGAGTTGTATCTGATAGAATAAAAAGAAAAATAAGAAAACACTGGCGGCACCAATGGGCCAACTCCAGACATTGGCCCGGGCGGCCAGCCAGGTGGCCACTCCCCCCGAGATCACGCCAAAAAATTCTAGGTAGCTCATGGGGTAACCCCAGAGCGAGAAGAAAATTGTATTAATGTCAAAGAAATCGAACATGAGAATTAAGCAAAATTTGCTTTCTAAACACAGAGATAACAAAGGTTTGCACAAAGAACACAAAGACGCTGTCATCTATACTAAAACTCCGTTTCTCTTTCCATTTAAAAGAACTAATTATATGCAACGTATTGCTATGCTTGGTGGCGGCTTCATTGGCCGTTTCTATGCCGAATCACTTCACGGTCAGCGCAGCCGCGACAAAGTGGTGGCCATCTACGCCCGGCGGGAAGAAACCGCTAAAAAGTTTGCTGACGACTACGGCTGTTCGTTCCTGTCGACCAACATGGAAGAAGTGATTGCTCATCCAGACGTAACAATGGTATGTATTGCGCTGCCTAACAACCTCCATGCCCCGGCGGTTGAGTTATGCGCCAAACACAAAAAGAATGTTGTTTGCACTAAGCCGCTGGGCCGCAATGCTGAGGAAGCTTTACAGATGATGAAGCTGGTAGAAGAGGCCGGTATTTTTGGCGGATACCTGGAAGATTTGTGTTACTCACCAAAGTTTTTGAAGGCGCTGGAAACCGTAAAGAACGGAGCATTAGGCCGGATTCTCTGGGCCAAGTCGCGGGAGACGCACCCTGGTCCTCACTCGAACTGGTTCTGGGACAAAGAACAAGCCGGTGGCGGTTGTATGCTTGATCTGGGTTGTCATTGCGTTGAAATCGCCCGGAACTTTATCGGTAAAGATGTGCGGCCGGTTGAGGTTATGTGCTGGGCGGCTACCCAGGTGAAACCCATTGACGCCGAAGACCATGCTATTGCGCTCGTCAAATACGAGAACGGAGCCATCGGCCAGTTTGAAGTCAGCTGGACGTTCCGCGGGGGAATGGACCTCCGCGATGAGGTAATGGGTACCGAAGGCACTATCTGGATTAATAATTTTCTGCGTACGGGTTTTGAGATGTTTACTACAGGGAAAGGAGCAGATTACGTCGCCGAAAAAGCGGAGTCGAATACGGGTTGGCTTTTCCCCGTTGGCGATGAGGTAAATGATCTCGGCTACAATCATATGTTTACCGACATGTTTGCCTCAGCAGAAGCCGGACGCGAGCCCGCTGAAACCTTTTACGATGGTTATGTGGTAAATGCAATTCTGGATGCCGCCTATAAATCGGCCGAAACTAAACAGTGGGAGCCGGTGCAGTTACCGGTATGGCGGGGTAAAGAAGGGTTATCGCAGGAACAAACCCTGACGGATTACGATGAAGATCATTATCTGATCAAAGAAGAAGTCACTCACGACGGTCGCCATAAAGTGATCCTGAAAGAGAAGGCTAGTGGAAAGATTATCGAGCGAGATTTGGTATGACTGATGTACTAGTTTAGACTAGTGCTCGTACTTATTTGAACAAATAACCCAGATCCATTTCCAGTCCCATAACGGGATCTTTGAAAATGCCACTGGCCCACGTTTGAATTGAACCGTTTGGGAGTAAAGCCTGAACAATGCGTAGCGTAGGAATAATAATCCATACGGATTGAACACCGGCCGGAAAGTACTGTTTGAACGCTTTATCGGTTAAATCTGTAACGGCCTGTTTTGGAGATAATACTTCTACTGCAACAAGTGGTGCCTGGTCATAATATATTATGTCATTGAACCAATCAATCGGTAGCTTTCCGTACACGGCTACGTCGGGTTTACATTTCCCCGTTGATAACTCCAGTTCTAGCTCTGGAAAGACATCGTATTTATCATCGTAACGGCCTAAAGCAACGCTGACCCGATTGATAATCCGGGAGTGATTTAATGACATTATATCTTCTGATTGATACTCCTCGAAGTAGTCTGTCTTATTAGTTTCCATACCGAGCCGAGTTTTTCTCAAAAATAACTAATAGCAGTGGCTTTAATTGCATTCATGACCAAACCGTTGTCAACCAAAACTCTATTTCGTTTCTTGCAGCATAAAAACCAATTGAGGTACAACTAAACGTAATGTGGTTAGATAATAAGAAAATCGTCGTCATTGGCGGCACAACCGGCATGGGGTTGTCGGCCGCTATGGCCTTTGTTAGCGAAGGCGCACAGGTCGTTGTGGTGGGACGTAATCCGGAAAGCTGCACGACCGCCGAAAAACAACTTGATGGAAACGGCTTGGCCATGTCGGGCGATGCGTCTGATCCGCAAACGGCTCAAAAGGCCATTACGCTTTGCCAGCAGATTTTTGGCGGATTCAATGGCCTCTTTCACGTAGCGGGCGGTAGTGGCCGGCGTTTTGGCGATGGTCCTCTGCACGACCTTACCCTCGACGGCTGGAATTACACAGTCAACCTGAATCTAACCTCGCTGATGCTGTCCAACCAGGCGGCCGTTCGGGCGTTTCGAGCGCAGAAATCCGGGGGTAGTATTCTGAACATGGGATCAGTGCTTGGGTCGTCACCTTCGCCCACTTACTTCGCTACCCACGCCTATGCGGCCATGAAATCGGGGGTGATCGGCTTCACTAAATCGGTAGCCGCCTATTACGCCAATGATAACATCCGGGTCAACGTACTGGCGCCCGCCCTGGTCGAAACGCCAATGGCCCAGCGAGCTACCAAAGACGATGCCATTATGGCCTTCACCAAAACCAAGCAACCACTCGATGGAGGTCGCATTGGGCAACCAAGCGACCTTGATGGAGCCGCCGTTTATTTCATGTCCGACCAGTCAAAATTTACGACCGGGCAAGTGCTGACCATTGACGGCGGTTGGAGTGTCAGCGAAGGGCAGATATAAGCACATAAACACAGAATCAACGTATTAAGCATGATTGAGACGTCTCGGTTGACGATTGTTCCGCTCACGCTGGATCAGTTACAACTCCACGTCGCTGATAATACGCGGCTGGAGCAGGCACTTGGCCTACGGCCGGGGCATCGGACTGTTGTGGAGCCCTTGCTCAGCGTGATTACGCATTTTACCATTCCCCGGTTGAAAGACTCGTCATTTGATCCACTATATCATACGATCTGGATTGCCATTGACCGTCAGAAACGGCAGATCGTCGCCGATGCCAAATTTAAAGGCGAACCCGACGAGACCGGAACCGTAGAGATAGGTTATGGCACGTATCCGGCTTTTCAGCGACAAGGGTACATGTCCGAAATAGTAGGCGGTTTAGTAGAATGGGCTAGTCAGCAACCGGCAGTTCAACGGGTTGTTGCCGATACGGACGCCGAAAATGTAGCCTCGCAGAAAGTACTTGAGAAAAACAAGTTTGTGATGTTTGGCCGAGTCGAGAATATGCTTTGGTGGGAGTACGAGCTAAGAGGTAACACGACCTGATAGCCCTCCCTGGTTATAAGTAGCCTGCTCATAGCTGATAGTACCGTTTTTACTACCGATTAGTAAATTAGAATCACGGTAACGTATTAATCTACAGCAAGTAATGAAAGTAATTTTATATTATCGGCTATTCTATTCGCTTGATTGATATAAGATAATGAAGAACGTTGCTGTAGCCCAAAAAATGAATTTACCGTGGGTCGAATCTCCCTTTTTTAGCGACTTACTATTAAAGAGAGACCTGACGCCTGAACAACGTGAGATGGTCGTGCACTACAACCAGGAAGGGTTCTTGTTGCTGCGTCAGCACGTGAGCCATCAGCTGATAGACCGTGCCCTTAGCGATATAAACCATGAGTATCCGGCTAATGTAGGTGAGCAACCCGGTCGTCACCAGGACCTGTGGAAAAAGTACGAATCGGTCCGCGACCTGGCCAGCCAGCCCCACATTCTGGATGTATTACGTTTGTTGTACGAGCGTGAGCCAATTCCGTTCCAAACGCTCAATTTTAAATTCGGTACCCAACAGCGCGCCCATTCAGACGCGATCCATTTTAGTAGTATTCCGGCGCGTTTTATGTGTGGCGTGTGGGTAGCATTGGAAGAAACCACCGCCAACAATGGTCCTCTGTTCTATTATCCGCGGTCGCATCGTCAGAAAGAGTTTAACTACTTTGATATTGGGATCGAAGCCGAAGAAAACTACGCTGAGTACCCCCAGTATGAGGAGTTTATGGAAGAGTTCATGGAGGCAAATGGCTACCAGCGGCAGGAAATCCATATGCAGAAAGGCGACGTCCTGATCTGGTCGTCGAACCTGGTACATGGTGGAATGCCGATTAAAGGGGGCAACGTAACGCGCTGGTCACAAGTGACGCATTATTACTTCGAGGGTTGCATGTATTACTCGCCCCGCATGTCCGACATGTTTTCCAATAACCTCAATCTGCGGCACGTTATTAACATCGCGACGGGCAAAACGGTACAGCATAGCGAGAATGGTAAGCCAATCGAGACGATTAACACTGGGCGTTTCCGCTATGCGGTCAGCCACAACTTCACCTTGCCTGTATTGCTTAAACAGGTTGTGAAGAAAGTGATTGGATATAAGCCCCCATTTTAGCGGAAATAGTTTATCAAAAATGAGTAGTGTACGGTAAAGTTTAATCTTACAATAATTCATCACTGTACACTACTCAGTAGACTATGCAGCCCGTTCCTATTAAAACCACCGTTGTCGGCTCCATGCCGTTTCCAGGATGGCTTGAATATTCGAGTCAGAACTTATCGCAGTTTGGCCCGGCCGACATCAACGAGATGATCGAGGATGCCGTTATTACGTCCGTTCACGATCAGGTAGCGGCTGGGCTCGATGTTATCACCGATGGCGAACAAACTCGTTTTGATTTTAACCTTTCGTTTTACGGCTATGTTAACGGTATTCAGAACAATGAAACCGAACTCCGCCGGTTTGGCCCCCCCGCTCATGACCAACGCGGCAAACACAACATCATTGAGCCATTGACGGCCCCTAAAGGCTTAGGCGTAGTGGAAGAGTACCAGCGCCTAAAACGGCTGGCTCCGGCAGGCCAGGGCTTGAAAGTGTCAATTCCGGGCCCATATACGCTCAGTGGCCGACTGCTACCGGGTAGCCTTTACAAAGATCGTTGGGACGTAACAGAAGCATTATTGCCTTTAGTGAACAAAGAGATCACCGACCTGGTCGCATTGGGCGTACCCGAAATCTGTGTCGACGAGCCGTCGATGTCGTGCTACGCCTATCGCGAAGACACAAAGCGATTTGTTGACATCTTCAACCGAACCGTTGCGCCGGGCGTGGGTAAAACCCGGCTTTCCATGCACTTGTGCTTTGGTAATTACAAAGGCAGGTCAGTCGGTAAAAAGACCATCGCGCCAATGCTGCCCGATTTTCTGGACATGACCGTGGACGAGCTGCACTCGGAGATGACCATACTAAATTTTGCCGAAGTAAATCTTCTGGAGCGATTTGCCGAGAAGTTCGACGTAGCCGTTGGCGTCATTGATGTAAAGAGCTATTACATTGAAACACCCGACGATGTGGCTGAGCGCATTCGCAAATGCCTGCCTTACGTTCCGGCCGAAAGACTGGCTGTTGCTCCCGATTGTGGACTAAGCCAAACGGCTCGCTGGGCCGCTAAACAAAAGCTGGCGAACATGGTAGCCGGAGCTAAAAAGGTGCGTGCCGAACTAGGCCTTTAAATCAGGACAACTGATTCTTGAGATCGTCGGTAAGTTGACAGCGCTCGCTAGTAAGCTTATCGACGTTTTCATTCAATAGCATCCGGGTTTTGGCATTGTCGAAGTGCTCGCTGTAACTCGCCCGTAATTCTTTGCGTTTTATAGCCTCCAGAAAACGCCGGGCGTCGTCGGGCGTTTCAAGCAGGAGAGGAGGAACTTCGGTCGGTTTATCAAACTCGTCTTTAGCTACCATTGTGAAGTAAGAGGTATTCGTGTGTTTCACGATACCTGTCTTTACGTTCTCGGCAACGACTTTTATGCCAACAACTAGTGATGTTCTTCCGACATAATTTACCGATGCCATCAGCGACACCAGTTCACCAACCTCAACCGGTTGCCGGAAATTGACACCGTCTACCGACACCGTTACACAGTATTGCCCAGCATGTTTGGCTGAGCAGGCATATGCAACTTTGTCCATCAAGGACAGCAAAATACCACCATGAATCTTGCCACCGAAGTTGGCGTAAGATGGGATCATTAACTCCGTGAGGGTCGTACGGGAATGGCTAACGGGTTTCGCTGTCATTAGGACCAGGAGAGGATTTAAGGGATTGGCAAGATTTTGTAATTCTCGTGAAAGTTAATGATGCGAATTGATATTACTGGTGCGTAGCCCAACTGTAATCCGTTAGTTGATTTGTCATCGCCAAGCTCGCAAATAACAAGAGCCGACTTAAGCAGTCGGCTCTTGTTATATATACAAAATCTCGTAAATCCTTAAAATCCTCTCAATCTGGGCCGCGTCGGCGGTCCGATCAGACGATCAGACAGCGAAGCTCTCTCCGCAACCGCAGGTGCGGCTGGCGTTCGGGTTTTTGAACTGGAAGCCTTTACCGTTGAGACCGTCCGAAAAGTCAAGCTCCGTACCGGCGAGGTATAGCAGGCTCTTACGGTCAACCAGGATTTTGATACCTTTATCTTCAACGACATGGTCGGTTGGCTGTTGCGTTGCATCAAACTGCAAATCATACATCAAGCCCGAGCAACCTCCGCCCTGAACTCCTACCCGAATGGCGTAGTCTTCGGCAAGGCCATCTTTCTGACGTAGCTCAATAATTTTGTTTTTGGCAATTTCTGAAACGGTAACCATAGTCGTAATACAGTCAATTTTGACGCGAATCAATGCTAATCTATTAACTTTCCACCAAACGGAAAAGTTCTTTCCTTATCTATGCTTACCAACGTTGAACACATCGGCATTGCCGTCCGCGACATTGCTACGTCGAATGACCTATTCACAAAACTGCTGAACGTTACGCCCTACAAGGCCGAAACGGTTGAGTCAGAAGGCGTCACTACTTCATTCTTTCGGGTAAACCAGACCAAAATAGAACTGCTCGAAGCGACGAATCCTGAGAGTCCGATCGCCAAGTTTTTGGAGAAGAAAGGAGAAGGTATTCATCACCTGGCGTTTGAAGTAGATGATATTCTCGTCGAGATGGAGCGGCTAAAAAATGAAGGCTTTACGTTATTGAGTGAGACGCCAAAGCATGGAGCCGATAATAAATTGGTGTGCTTCCTGCATCCGAAAGGAACAAACGGCGTGCTGATTGAACTGTGCCAGGAGATTAAAGAGTAAACTATTTTTCTGTCTTTGCCAGGCTTACGTATCACCCAATAACGTAAGCTTGGCAGACGAATTCACTAATGAGTAAGAAATCACTTAAGCTGCTAGGCTTTTTTTTATTGTTAACGTCCGTTGTTTATGCACAGCTACCGGATCGGTTGTCACGCTATACCCAACCCGGCGTTGATGTATTGAACTATGCTTTTTCGCTCACCTTGAGCGACTCAACGAATCAAATTCAGGGCGAAACCACTATTCGCTTCACCCGCAACGACGACCGGCAAACCGTTTGGTTCGACCTCATCGGTAACAAAGCAGATTCAGTCGGTATGCGCGTGCGGGAAGTACGTTTGGCCGATGGTAAGACTGCGCCGTTTAGCCACCGTAACGACCGGGTATTTATTAACCTGCCGCCCGCACCGAATCAGCCGACGGAGGTCACCATCCGCTATGCAGGTACACCTGCAAGAGGCTTAATCATCAGCCGGAATAAGTTTGGCGACCGAACTTTCTTCGGCGACAATTGGCCGAACAATGCCCGTAATTACCTCCCTGTCGTGGACCACCCCTCCGACAAGGCGACTTGTTCCTTTACGGTCAATGCCCCGGCAACGTATCGGGTTATTGCTAATGGTAAATTGTTAGGCGAAACGGCGCAGCCCGGCAAAACACCGCGTAAGGTAACGCGCTGGCAGGAAAGCACGCCCATTCCAACCAAAGTGATGGTGATTGGTGCGGCTAAGTTTGCCGTTGAGGATGTTGGTTCGGTTGGTGGTGTTCAGGTGCAAAGCTGGCTATACCCCAACGATAGTCAGAAGGGGTTTATCGATTACCGTCCTGCCAAGAATATTCTACAGTTCTTTATCGATAAGATTGGGCCGTATTCGTACGAGAAGCTGGCGAACGTGCAATCCACAACCAATTTCGGCGGTATGGAAAACGCCAGCTGCATTTTCTATGATGAGAAAATCATTGTTGGACGGAAAGATTCGGACGTTGAAGCTTTATTGGCGCATGAAATTGCGCATCAGTGGTTTGGAAATTCGGCTACCGAAGCTGATTGGTCGCAGCTTTGGTTGAGTGAAGGTTTTGCTACGTATTTCTCAGCGCTTTACCTCGAACAGGCGTACGGCCGCGACACACTCAACGCCGTATTGAATCAGAACAAAAGCCAGATAGTTCGCTACACCGACTTGAAGCCAAACAGCATCATCATTGACTCGACTACGGCCAATCTGATGGATTTACTAAATCCAAATGAATATCAGAAAGGCGGTTGGGTGTTGCACATGCTTCGTCACGAGCTGGGCGACGATACGTTTTGGAAGGGTATCCGGGCGTACTACGAGAAGTTCCGCAATGCCAACGCCCGAACCAGCGATTTGCAGGCCATAATGGAAAGTGTGTCGGGCAAGAAGCTAGGCCAGTTTTTCCAGCAGTGGCTATACCAACCCGGCTTCCCGGATTTAGTATGGGGCTCGAACTACGACGCGACGAAAAAAGCGCTGATCATTGATGTGCGACAGATACAACGTTCTGGCTCGTATGTGTTGCCGCTCGTATTCAGCATCCGCGATGCCAGCGGCCGTGAACTAACTCGTACAGGCAAATTAAGCTTGAATGGACAATCTCAGACGTTCACTGTTCCTGTGGCCACAAAACCAGCTGTCGTCGCAATCGACCCAGACAACACCGTATTGATGCGGGCCACACAAATGGGTAAGTAATTATCTAACTTACACGCAAATTAACCGCTATAGACCATGCTCAAGCGCGTTTCTATACAGAACTTCAAGAGCTTAAAAGATGTCACGCTCGACCTTCAAAAAGTCAACCTGCTCATCGGGCCGAACAACTCGGGTAAGACGAATTTTTTGAAGGCGTTTAACTTTATGTACCAATTTCTTGATGGGAAGAGGAATATAGCTGATAGTGCTCATTACAAGAAAGATAACAGAAATCATATAAATGTCCATTTGACATTTGAGGAAATAGTAACCGATCCTTTTCGCGAAGGATATCGTCATCTAGTTCTAACAAAAAGCTTTGATTATAAAGGCAGCGAGATATACACAACAAAATTTGGTTGGGCGGAAAGCCTGAATACAAAAGACATTAGCTTTTCAGAAAACGAAGATCCCGGTATTGAGATATTAACAGATCTTACCGGAGAGATTATAGCTTATCGTCCTGATCCTAATCAAATAAATAGACCAGGCCCTTTGATTGTTAACGCCAAACAGGTTGATGCTCATTGTTCAAATCTGATTGCTTTTTTCGATTATATAAGAGATCAGTACTTTGATATATTTCTACGTATTCAAGAGGATCTGTCCAAATGTGTTCCTGAATTTAGTCAAATCAACTTTCAAAACACAGTTCCAAGTGATGAGCAGAGGAAAATATTTGGTGAAAGAACTTTTAAAAAAATAGGTCTTTCGTCAAGCACGCAAGGTCCCATCTATTGGGCTGAAGAACTCTCTGAAGGTACATTATACTTTCTTGCTCTTCTATGTATTATCAACCAGCCCAATCCGCCGAAGCTACTTCTGCTTGAAGAGCCCGAAAAAGGTATTCACCCTCGCCGTATATGGGAGATAATGAAATTTATTTTTCAACTCGCGGAGGAAAAAGATGTGCAGGTGATTATGACCACTCACAATGAGCATGTTGTAAATGCGTTTTCATCAATGCCTGAATCAGTGTTTGTGTTCGATAAAGATGAAGATACTGGAGCGACTTATGTTCGTAACCTTCAAAAAGATATAATTGAGCCAACGAACAAGAAGAATGAAGAGCTTGGCTTAGATAAAGTTGACCTTACGTCTAATCTAGGTGAATATTGGATGTATGGTTTAATTGGAGGTGTGCCAGCTAATGTAGAATGAAGAAGAACCTTCGATTAGACTACACCCTTGTTGCCGAAGGTTATGCTGAGTATTCTTTCATACCCACCTATCTGCGTTTAATGGCGTTACAATTCGGTGTACAAGTCGTGCCGAGTAAGCTAGGTTTCAAAGGAGAAAAGGCTGGTAAGTCGAAAGTACTAAAGGAAGCTAAAGCCATTTTTACGACAGCTATTGGGCAGGGGCATCAACTGTTAATTGTAGGAGTCGATCTAGATGAAGCTGATCATGAAAAGGAACAACCTAAACACACAGCCGAGTGTAAATCTCTGCTAAATTCGTTGGGTAAAGTTCATGAAAATTACGGTAACCGAATTATACACTTTGTTTCGGTTCAAGCTATTGAGCAGTGGATGGCTTACCAAAGCTACCGAGTTAACATCGGCGAAAAATGCGCTCCAAACAGCCTTGAGAGTAAGTCACAGCATGAATTGAAACGTCGCCTATATGGCGAGAGAGACAATGGCTTAGTCATGGAACGTGTATCTGATAAGATAGCTTCTGCCGCAGATTTCGATGAGCTTGCTAAACAATCCCGCAGCTTTGCTCATTTTCACAATCAAGTAATAACCTTCCTTGACCAATACAACAAAACTCAATCAATATGAATTACTACAACACGATCATCGATACCATTGGCAACACGCCCTTAGTGAAGCTCAACCACGTTACAAAGGGTATTCGCGGGACGATTCTTGCCAAAGCCGAGTACTTCAATCCTGGCAACTCGGTGAAAGACCGTATCGCCATTCGGATGATTGAGGATGCCGAAAAGCAAGGTATTCTGAAGCCGGGTGGCACCATCATTGAAGGTACCAGCGGAAACACGGGCTTTGGTCTGGCGTTGACGGCTATTGCTAAAGGCTACAAGTGCATCTTTACCATGGCGGATAAGCAGTCGAAAGAGAAGATCGATATTTTGCGAGCGGTAGGAGCGGAGGTTGTCGTGTGCCCAACCAACGTAGCGCCCGATGATCCACGGTCATATTACTCCGTTGCCAAGAAACTGAACCGAGATATTCCTAACTCGCTATATCCTAACCAGTACGACAACCCATCGAACACGGCCGCCCACTACGAGACGACTGGCCCCGAGATCTGGCGAGATACCGATGGACGTATCACACACTTCGCGGCTTCGGTTGGTACGGGTGGTACTATCAGCGGTACGTCGAAATTCCTGAAAGAACAGAACCCAAACCTGTTTACGCTAGGATTAGATACCTACGGCTCGGTATTCAAAAAATACAAAGAGACCGGCATTTTCGATCCGGGCGAAATCTACCCGTATTTGACAGAAGGCATTGGGGAAGACATTTTGCCGCAAAACGTCAACTTCGACGTAATTGACCAGTTCATCAAAGTGACCGACCGCGATGCGGCTATTATGACCCGTCGGCTGTCGCGGGAAGAAGGTTTATTCGTTGGCTGGTCGTGCGGTACGGCGGTGCATGGGGCGTTGGAGTGGGCCAAAGATCACCTCACCGACGACGATGTAATGGTTATTCTGTTGCCTGACCACGGTACGCGCTACCTCGCTAAGATCTACAACGACACCTGGATGAAAGACCACGGTTTCCTGGAAGATCGGTCGTTTAAAACTGCTCGCGACATTGTTCACAGTAAAAACGGCGGTGCGACGAATCGACAGTCGCAGTTAACTACTATTGGCGCGGGTGTATCGGTAAGTCAGGCCATTCAGGTGCTGAATCGGTACGGTATTTCGCAGATTCCAGTAACGGACGAAGCTGGTCAAATAGTGGGAAGCCTCACCGATTCAACGGTGCTCAACAAACTTATTGATGATCCGGGCGTGAAAGACCATCCGGTTAGCGAGGTAATGGATAAGCCGTTCAAGTTTGTTGGCCTGGACAATACCATCGATGCGCTTTCGTCGCTAATCGACCGTGACAATAAAGCCTTACTGGTACGCGACGAGCGGGAACAGGTACATATCATCACACAAGCCGATTTGCTGGCTGCCATGACGAATTGAGGAACGTAGCATAAGTCTGTGCTACGTTCCTTAAAACTTGGCATATTGTCTTTACTCGTAAGGCTATGGCAACAGACTTGACAACTATGGAACCTGAAGCAGCGCAGCAGGCAATTCCGTCTTACCTGATTTATGAGACACTCAACGGGAAGCCCTTATACCGCAAGGGCTATAAAGATGTACTGGCCAAACGAAAAACTCCCGGTGAGATCATGGGCTGCACTGATCTACAAGCGATTATTGTCTCAAACTTGTATGCTTATATAGGGAACAACACTAACCGTAAGGCCTATTGGGTTGTCACGAACAAACCTGGTTTTCACATGCCACTAGGTGATAATCTGGTCAACGATATTGCCTTCTACCAAAAAGATAAGGTAACCATTAAAGGAAAGTTTTTCGACGTGGCGCCAAAGGTTGTCCTTGAGGTTGATAGTAAGGTGGATTTGGAAGCCTTTCCAGCGATGGAGCAGGATTATGTTTACCAGAAAACGCAGGCTATGCTTGATTTCGGCACCGAACGTGTTATCTGGATTACAACCCAATCGCGTAACGTTCTTGTCGCAACTCAGGGTGAAAGCTGGATTACCGTCGACTGGGACACGACGGTTCCGGTGCTGGATGACGTAACGCTGAACGTAGCGGCTATCCTGACCGAAGAAGGTGTCCTATAATTACCTTCGGTTATCTCCGCCTTCCATCATGCTGAGGTAACTCATGTATCGGCTTTCGGCAATGTCGCCTTCGGCCACCGCGTCTTTAATGGCACAGCCCGGCTCGTTGAGGTGCAAACAATTGTGAAACCGGCATTGGTTGAGCCGGTCGCGCATCTCAGGAAAATAATGACTGATCTCTTCCTTCGACGTATCCATCAACCCAAGCTCTTTAATGCCTGGCGTGTCAATGATGTACGTATCTGGCGCTAACTCGAACATTTCAGCAAACGTCGTCGTATGAACACCCTTGTTGGCGAAGGTTGACACCTCATTCGTACGAAGATTTAAATCCGGAGCGATGGCGTTGACCAACGACGATTTTCCTACGCCTGAGTGGCCCGACAGCAAGGTTACTTTATGGTCGAGGAGTTGCCGAAACTCGTCAACGCCAATTCCTTCGGTGGCTGATGTCGAGAGGCAGTTGTAGCCAATACGCTCATACATATCCATAATCTCCTGCTGATAGGCTATACCTTCCTCGTTCAGGATGTCGGACTTGTTAAAGACAACCGCTGTCGGAATACGAAACGATTCGGCCGATACCAGAAAGCGGTCAATGAAGCCGAGCGAGGTACGGGGTAAGGTCAGCGTAGCCAGTAATACTGCCTGATCGAGATTAGCCGCTAAAATGTGGCCGTGGGCTGTTTTGTGTACTGATTGCCGGATGATGTAGTTCTCGCGGGGTTCAATGTCGGTAATGACGGCCGTATTTTCGGCTTCATCTTCAACATCAAAAATTACCCGGTCGCCCACCGCAATCGGGTTGGTGACCTTCAGACCAGCGATTTTGAACTTGCCCTTCAGCCGACCCTGATAAATGTGGCCGTCCGTGTTGCGAACGTCGTACCAGGAGCCGGTGGAGCGTATGACTAAGCCTTTTTGCAACGGTGTAAAGAGTGAAAGAGTGAAAGAGTGAAAGAGTAAATTTTAAATTTCTCTTTCACTCACTAAATGCTTTACAACTTTCATAACCTGCGCGGTTGCACCAATGTTCCGTTGTACGTAATTACGGCTGCGTTGAGCCGCTAGCAACGAATTTTCGTACTGGCTGTTAAAAGTTGCCATTAGCTCATCCGCAGTATTGACAGGAAAAGCAGCCTCTTCATCAACGAGATCCACCGCTTCCTGAAACTTGCTGTAATCTGGTCCGAAAAAGATGGGCATCCCGAACGTCGCAGGTTCTAGAACATTGTGTAACCCTTGTTTGAAAGCTCCGCCGATAAAGGCAAAATTGCCGTACTGATACAATGAAGATAGCATACCGATGTTGTCAATGAAGAGAACATCGGCGTTTGGCGCGGTCGTTTCAGTGGCCTGCGAGAAACGGATGGATGACTTCGTAAGTTGCCTACGCCATTGTTCAATTTCGGCATCATTAATTTCGTGCGGAGCAATGATGACTTTGAGGGATTTATCAAAGCCGTTGACAAAGGGAATCAGCACATTCATGTCATCGGGCCAGGCACTGCCTACCACGAGTAACGGTTGGCTGTCTTTGAACGCACGCGCTATGGGTATCTCTTGCTTAGCTGAGGCTACCTGAGCCACACGATCAAACCGAGTGTCGCCAGCCAGCGTTACGTTATTTACATGAATAGCTTTCAATAATTCAACTGACTCCTGGTTCTGGACCAGAATGTGGGCAAAGTGAGCGAGTAAGTTCCGGTAGAAACTACCATAGGGCTTAAAGAAAAGCTGATTCGGTCGAAAGATGGCCGAGAATAAAAGTATTGGTACGTGATTAGCTTGCAAAGCGTTCAGGTAATTATGCCAGAACTCATACTTAATAAAGAAAACAAGTTTCGGCTTTACCAGTGACACAAATTGTTGGGCGTTCGAGGGCGTATCGGCGGGCAGGTACATAATACAGTCAGCATCTTTATAGTTCTTTTGGACTTCGTAGCCCGAAGGCGAAAAGAACGTAAGCAAAATCCTGTAATCAGGGTACTGCGCCCGAAACGCTTCTATTACCGGCCGTCCCTGCTCAAATTCACCCAACGAAGCCGCGTGAAACCAAGCGACAGGGGACGTATTGCCCGAAAGCTTTTTAGATAATGCATCAGTCCAGTTGCGTCGACCGTTAATCCATTGTCGGGCTTTTGGGTTGAATGGAGCCACCAGCCGCAGTAGGAATTGATAGGCAAGAATGCCTGTGTTATAAAGTCCCGAAAACAAGCGAATACGCGGTTAGTTATAGTTACAAAGCTACAAACTCACCTGCAAACTACCCCGTTTATGAAAACGTATGATACCGTTACCGAAGCCCTTGAAGATCTCCGCAAGCAAGGTTTCACGCTTGACTATAACTTGAAAGATAATCACTTAAAATGTCAACAGAATGCTATAGAACTACATCCGGCTGATTTCGATATTGTTGATGTGTACCGCTTTGAAGGTATGACCGACCCCGGCGACGAAACCGTGATTTACGCGATTGACGCAAAGAATGGACAACATGGGACCTTAGTAGATGCTTATGGCCCCTATTCGGAGGCTGTATCGCCTGAAATGGCTGAAAAATTGGCGATACACCAGCGGAAATGACGAACTTTTCAAACGTAAAAGCGCTTCTACGTCAACAGAATGCGTGTTGATAAAATGAACTGGAATAAAATAACGAGCGATGCTCAACTCGACGCAATTAAGGAAGAGTCGAGGAAGCAGCCGGTGCTGATTTTCAAACACAGCACCACCTGCTCAATCAGCGCGATGGCTCTGAGTCGAATGGAGCGCAACTGGAATGACCAGCTTGGTGTGAAGCCCTATTACCTGGACTTGCTCGCCAACCGGCCCATATCCAGCAAGATTGAACAGGAGTTTGGGGTTGAACATGAATCGCCCCAGGTGTTGCTGATTCGTAATGGCGAGTGCGTTTATGATGCTTCGCACATGGCTATTTCGTTTGCTGGATTACAGCAGGCGGTCTAAGAGCAGGAAACAACAAACGAAGGGAGGTAGAACAGGAATTATTCCTTTTCTGACCTCCCTTTATTCTTTTAGGGTAATCATAGCCCTATGGCAAACGCCACCAATAGGCGGGTTAAATTTTGATACGCTTACCTCAACCGACAGCAGATCAGCATATTTAGCGCGTATCTCCTCAATAATCCGGTGCGCTATGTGTTCCAGCAACCGGGCGGGCTGCTGCATAACATTGGCCGTAATTCTGTAGAGATCTTCGTAGTTGACCGTTGCACTCAGGCGGTCACGCCGGGCGGCTTCAGAAAAGTCGGCCGTGACAACGATGTCTACGGAATACTTATTACCGATTTTTTGCTCCTCGTCGTAAAAACCGTGGTAAGAAAAAAACTCGAGACCTTCTAAGGTGATTGTTCCCATTTATAAGGCAAGTGACAACCCGCGCTACGTTCACGGGTTACCACCCGCGTTACGTCAAATTTGATCGAAGAACGACCCGCTTTTCCTAGGAGTTCCGTTTTCCGTAACTTCAACCGGAGCGGTGTCAACAGACGTGGCTGTCAATGCAGGTGTTTCGGCTTGGGCTACCGCTGATTCAGTTGGTTGCGTATCGTCTGCCGACTCGGTCTGGGCCGTAACTGCAGGCGTTGATTCAGTTGACTGCTCGATGGCCTCATCCAATTTTTCAACTAGCGCTTCGTCCACCGGAATAGCTTCTGGAACAGCCGCTTCACGCTCGGTCAGTGGTGGCAAATCATCTGTAGGTACAGATTCAACGGGGGCTTCCGACGCTTTAAGATCGTCCTTAATCTGAACTGACACTTCATCAATCTTACCCTTCAGATTCTGCTTAGCAAACTTCTTTTCAAAGCGATCAACGGTGTCGACGGCACTACTGGCCAGGTTGCGGATCTGAACAGCCAGGTTCTCCTTATAGGTTTCCAACGCCTTGAAATCGTACTCCATCGCTTTCAAATCGTTCAGGATATTATCTTTCAGATAGCGAGCCTGATTTTCGGCATCCTGAACCATCAGTGCTGAACGCTTCCGGGCGTCGGCTAACATCTCGTCTGCTTTTTGCCGGGCTTCGGCTACGTATTGTTCAGCGGCTTTGTTGGCCTGATCGGTGATCTGCGTGCTCGTATCTTCGGCTGTTTTAAGTGTCCGGAACAATGTCATCTCCACTTCTTTCAGCTTACCTAGCTCTTTTTCGGCTAGCTCAAGCTGCATCTTCAGCATTTTATGGTCGCCGGTGACGCGTTCCCATTCCTGAGATAATGAAGCCAGGAATGCGTCCACATCTTCGGGTTTATAACCCCGCAACCCTTTTTCAAATGTGTGCTGCCGGATTTCGATGGGCGTAATTTTCATCGGTGCGCTAAGGTGTTTGGTAGTTATTAACTCATCTGATAATGGTGAAGTAACGCCCATTATACGGATTTTACAAAAAATAGCAAGAAAAACAGGCGTTTTCTGCCCAAACGGTGAATGTTAGCGCAATTTCCATACCGAAATCGTGCGGTCATCGCTGGCAGATAGAAGCTGCTGGTCATATTCAGTCCACAATAGTTTATTCACAGACGTGCCATGTCCGGCATGGCGGGCGCGGTCAACAACTCTGAGTAATCGATACGTTTCTGCATCCCATATCTTAATCGACTTGTCCATACTGGCCGTAGCTAACAAGCTACCGTTGGGACTAAACGTTAGGTGATTGATAGCAAACATATGTGCGACAATGTCATTGTGAGCAGCATAGTTTTTCTCTACGTCCCACACTTTCAAATGGGCGTCACGTCCGGCGGTAAGCATAAACCGGAAATCGGGCGAGTATGCTACTGTAAAAACAGAATTAGTATGGTCCGCAATTACTCGTTTGAGCTCATAGGTTTCCAGATCAAATAGACGCACGGTAGTATCGCTGTAGCCTACAGCTAGTTCGCGCTCCACCGGGTTAATGGCGATGCAGCGTGCCGACTGATCCGAGGCTTTTAAGTGTTTTCGGACGACCAATTGATTGGCATCAACCACCGCCACCACGCCATCGCCCAGCGCAACAAAAGCATCGTTCTTATGGAATTTTATGTCAAAAATCGCTGCGGATGTTAGTTTAAGCGAGCTTACTTCCCGTTTCTCAACCGGATTAATCAGATGCAGGCCTTCATAATTCTGGCCAACCCATAGCAAACCGCTGGTGGGATGCAGAGCTAACGCATATACCGAGGCTGGTACTTTGGCAACTAACTCCCCCAGATCAGGTTGGCCCAGATGCCATTGTACAATCAAGCCGTCGCCACCCGCCGAAAAAAAATGCTCTCGAGCTCCCCCCCGTTCGAGTGCGTATACACAGTCCCGGTGCCCACCAAACGTATCTATCTTCTCTACAATCACTATCTCGTACCTGGTAATTCGTCTACCAAAGGTAGCGAAACCCTGGCAACCAGGAACTGTTTCTGGTCGATCGGGTTTCGTCAGGGTAAATGCACGTTGTACTTTCTTTTTCCCGGTCGACTTCCGACTTTTGGTTTGTTGCTTTCGATTTACAGTTTTGAACCTACGTATCAACGACGACTGCACTGTTATTCTACGGCCGATTACCGAAGATGAATCGACATTGCGGACCAATCTGCCCCTAACCGCTCTGGAGCTGGAAGAGTTGGCTACCATTAGCCATCCTGCTCAACGCGTTGAATGGTTGGCGTGCCGGGTTCTGATTCGACAATTGACCGAATCGCAGGGAATGCCTTACACAGGGCTGCTTAAAGATGAATTTGGAAAGCCGCATTTAATTGGTACACCCTGGCACATTTCATTATCGCATACCACGGGATGGGCGGCTGCGGTACTACACCGATTAAGGCCGGTTGGTATAGACGTTGAGCCTATTCGGGAACAGCTTAAGCGCGTAGTGCCGCGGGTCTTATCGGAGCCTGAGATTGCGCATGCCGCCGGAGATGTGGATCGGCTGGCCGTGTACTGGTGCGCTAAAGAAGCGTTGTATAAACTATACGGCAAGCGAGAACTCACCTTTCGTGAGCATCTGCACGTGGAGCCATTTGTTGATGGAGCTGATCAACTCGTTGGTCACGTACGTTTGCCAAACCACGAAGAGCAACTGGTATTGCGGTGCTTTCGGGTAGGACCTGGCCTGCTGACTGTGGCCTTTTGATGAGTTATCAAGTTGTAAGGTTATAGAGTTGTGAAGTTGGCTGACGCCTTTGACTCTGTAACCTTACAACTTGATAACTTATACGTTACCGCTGTGTATAGTCAGAAAGAGGTAAGCCGTCGCCGTCGTCTCTGACCGCATTCAGAATTTGTTCCACTTCCCGAACACGTTCGGTATCGCCGTTTTTCTCGAACGCTAAGGTCAAATTACGTAATACACGCCTTACAATGTCAGCGTTGGTACAGGGCTGGTAAAACGTGTCGAGCCGCTTTAAATTCAGTTGATCGATGTACTGATCAATGTCTTTCTTTGTAAAGACAAGGCCCCGATTAAAGACATTAATGTAAAACTGAACACCACTGCTGTTCTTGTACGTTAGCACGAACAGGTTAGGCAGATTGACCCCATAGACCGGCAGATTCAGCCGCTTGGCAATGAGCATGTACAAGACACAAAGCGTAATGGGATTACCGCGACGCGTTTCGAGTACTTGGTTGATCATTGAATTCGCCGGGGAATGGAAATGCTTCGTGTTTGGCGCAAACTTCAGCTTCGAAAAAAAAGCGCTGTTCATCGCTTTAATCTGCTCGTCGGGGTGCATATCAGTTTTGAAATCAACCCAGACGTCATAAAAAAGCTGTTCTACGTCCTGCTTCAATTTATCGAGCGAAAGGTCCGGATACTGATACGTTGCCACAATCCACAGCCCTTCGAGGAGGTCCATTGCTCCACCATTCTTCCAGTCGCGCATTCGATCCAGCACCGATTCATATTGAAGGTCATGGATGATTTCCTCAATACGTTTTT
The DNA here is from genome assembly GCF_042684525.1 of Spirosoma soli. Lineage (NCBI taxonomy): Bacteria > Pseudomonadati > Bacteroidota > Cytophagia > Cytophagales > Cytophagaceae > Spirosoma > Spirosoma soli. Next base: position 286,188 of record NZ_JBHULN010000006.1, read on the forward strand.
GCAGGGCCGGGTTAAAACTACCTTCCCATTCTGTTTCCAGCAGCGGAATCATTTGTCCGCCCATCTGACGAATTCGCTGTTCGACATGCTCGACTACTTCCTGGTCTTCATCGTCCAGGAGTGAGATAAGGGCTTTTAATTCGTTGTCGTTCATTCGTTTCTGCCGCTTTGTGGAGAGACCCCAGAATAAAAACTGTTTTCGCAAACCTATTGAATATACTACTTTTGTCCGGTTTAACAGGCTGACTAAGTAAAGTAACAACAAAAAATTTATAAAAAACGGTTTGGCAGCTTCACGCAATTCTCCCAAAATTCTGGTTACCGGCGGAGCTGGCTTCATTGGCTCTCACACGGTTGTATCACTGGTTGAGGCTGGTTTCGAGCCGGTTATCGTTGATGATTTTTCTAATTCACAACGTTCAGCGCTAGATGGCCTGCGAGCGATTCTGGGCCGAGACGTAATCTGCTACTCGGTCAATTGCAACGATGCAGATGCGATGGATGATATCTTCAAAAAAGAAGAACTAACGGGTGTTATCCACTTTGCGGCTTATAAGGCCGTTGGAGAGTCGGTGGCACAACCTTTGAAGTATTATCGCAACAACCTCGACTCGCTTATGCTACTGCTGGAACTGATGCCTAAATACAAGGTGCCTAACCTGGTGTTTTCGTCATCCTGCACCGTGTATGGGCAGCCCGAAAAATTACCGGTTACCGAAGAGACTCCCCGGCTGCCAGCGCAGTCGCCGTATGGCAATACCAAAGCGATTAGCGAAGACATCATCCGCGACGTAGTGCAGGCAAAGGTGCCCATCAAAACCATGGCCCTGCGCTACTTTAACCCTGTGGGGGCTCATCCATCCGCGGAAATTGGCGAACTACCACTCGGAGTTCCGGCCAACTTGATTCCCTTTATTACGCAGACCGCAGCTGGCATTCGATCTAGCCTGACGGTATACGGCGACGATTATAACACGCCCGATGGTACCTGCGTCCGTGATTATATACATGTCATGGATTTGGCCGAAGCGCACGTTCAGGCTCTTCGTAAACTGAATGAGACGACTACCGATACTTTCTATGATGTAATTAACATCGGTACAGGTAAGGGGGAAACGGTTCTCAATATCATTAAAACGTTTGAGCAAGAGGCCGGTGTCAAACTGAATTATACTATTGGCCCACGTCGGGCAGGAGACGTTGAGCAAGTGTATGCCGACGTTACGAAAGCAAATCGTGAATTAAACTGGAAAGCCAGCCGGTCGTTGGGCGAGTCACTACGCGATGCCTGGCGGTGGCAACAAAAATTAGATCAATCAACCCGATAAGTCTGTGTCTACTCACCAGATTGTAACTTGTCGACTTATTAATTATTTATGAAAAAAATTCTCATTACTGGTGGGGCCGGATTTATCGGGTCTCACGTGGTTCGGTTATTCGTTACGAAATATCCGGAGTATCAAATTTATAATCTTGATGCGCTGACATACGCCGGCAATTTGGCCAACTTGGCGGATATCGAGAACGAGCCTAACTATACGTTCGTTAAAGGCGACATAACCGACGCCAAATTTCTGGAGGATATGTTTGCTGAAATTCCGTTCGACGGGGTCATTCACCTCGCGGCAGAATCACACGTCGACCGGTCGATTACCGACCCGATGGCATTTGTGATGACTAACGTAGTGGGCACTGTAAATCTGCTTAACGCAGCAAAGAACAGCTGGCTACAGGCGGGGGGCACGCCTGCCTTCGAGGGTAAACGCTTCTATCACGTCTCGACAGATGAGGTGTATGGCTCGTTGCACAACCCGGACGAGTTCTTCACGGAAGAGACGTCCTACGATCCACAATCGCCTTATTCGGCGTCTAAGGCTGCATCTGACCACTTCGTGCGTGCCTACGGCAATACCTATAAGCTACCGGTGGTGCTCTCGAACTGCTCAAACAACTACGGGCCCAACCACTTCCCGGAGAAGCTTATTCCGCTTATGATTCATAACATACAGGCGAACAAACCGCTGCCCGTGTATGGCAAAGGCGAGAATGTTCGCGACTGGTTATACGTTGTGGATCACGCTCGGGCTATTGATGCTGTCTATCATACGGGTAAACTCGGCGAAACGTATAACATTGGCGGCTTCAACGAGTGGAAAAACATCGATCTGGTTCACTTGCTCTGCCAAATAATGGATCGCAAGTTAGGCCGGCCAGAAGGTACGTCGGCTAAGCTGATTACGTACGTTACCGACCGCGCCGGGCACGACCTTCGCTATGCCATTGACGCCCACAAAATCATGAACGAACTGGGCTGGCAGCCGTCGCTTCAGTTCGAAGAAGGTCTCGAAAAAACCGTCGATTGGTTTTTGGCTAATCAGACGTGGCTCGACAATGTTACGTCCGGAGCCTATCAGAGTTATTATCAGGGAATGTACGCGAACCGTTAATGAGCGCACGAGTGGAAGAGTGAAAGAGCGATTGAGCAACTTCACCCTTTCGCTCTTTTGCTCTTTCACTCTTTAACAAATGAAAGGAATTATACTTGCCGGAGGCTCCGGCACCCGCCTACATCCGCTTACGCTGGCTGTTTCTAAGCAGTTAATGCCAGTGTACGACAAGCCGATGATCTATTACCCGCTCTCAATTTTAATGCTGGCGGGTATCCGTGATATCCTGATCATTTCTACTCCCCACGACCTACCTCATTTTGAGAAGCTGCTGGGCGATGGCGAACGTATTGGATGCCGGTTTAGCTATGCTGTACAACCCAGCCCTGATGGGCTGGCCCAGGCGTTTATCATCGGTGAAAAGTTCATCGGTGACGATAAGGTCGCGTTAGTGCTCGGTGATAATATTTTTTACGGCTCAGGCTTATCCAAACTTCTGCAGGCTAACAATGATCCCGATGGTGGTGTTGTGTACGCTTATCAGGTACACGACCCCGAACGGTATGGCGTTGTCGAGTTCGACGAGCAGTTTAACGTGCTCTCGATCGAAGAAAAGCCCGAAAAGCCTAAGTCACACTACGCCGTACCGGGATTATATTTTTACGATAACGACGTCGTTGAAATCGCTAAAAACATCAAGCCCTCGCCGAGAGGTGAGCTGGAGATTACAGACGTTAACCGGGTCTATCTAGAGCGGGGAAAACTGAAAGTAGGGGTTTTAGACCGTGGCACAGCCTGGCTTGATACGGGTACGTTTGAGTCATTAATGCAAGCTGGCCAGTTTGTGCACGTCATTGAAGAGCGTCAGGGGCTGAAAATAGGCTGTCCGGAAGAGATTGCCTACCGCATGAAATTTATTGATGCAGAACAGCTCACGGCTATCGCTAAACCATTGGTTAAAAGTGGTTATGGGGCGTATCTGCTGAATATATTAAAGTCATAAAGGACTACAATTCAAGCGATAAAAAACAAAAAAACGCCGGGGCACATGCTCTGGCGTTTTCATTTAACCTAACCTATGAGATGATGAGACCGACGCTTCGGCGGACCGCCGAAGCGTAAAAACTGGTGTGGCTCGGTGCTTTGATGAGCGTATATCTCAATCAACCTGCGTGCCAGCTACAGTACAAAGGTAAGTGGCTTAACGGGTGCTGAGTAAGCGCAGAAACCCCGATTTTAATCATCGCAATTTGAACAAGCAGAAGCCCGTACTTTACTACGTAGAACTACGCATTAATGGTAAAATGAGTAAGTGTAATTTTCTGTAAATCAAAGGTATACCGTACGATATTCAGCTAGTACATGTTGATACACATACTTATTTATAATAATTTTGGATCTGTTTTGATCATGGTTACTATGATCAATGTACACTACTGAATAGCCAAAATATATTATGAGTGCCTTTACCGAAAACGCAGGACGCTTTCTTTCTAAGCGTGAGACCAAATCCTTAAAAGAAGCTTATCGCGACCGTAAATTAGCGGCTGGCTTGAAAGAAGATGATTACGTCCGCTCCGAGTTTTTTGGTATGAACCAAATCCAACATCTATTAAGCCAACCCGGATGTGTTGGCTTACGAATTCATCATGCGAAGCGTTGGGAAGACGAAGATGGTAACCCCACAGAGTCGGGCGTTGGCCAACTGAAACCACGAGTCTTGTTGACTGGCGTTGATAAAATGGGAAACGATATGCCCATTCGTAGCAGCCAGGCTGGTTTAAAAGACATGCCAGACGATGGAGACGGAGAAACGTTGGGTGAAGGCCATATCTGTCCACGACATTGCGCTTAATACAACGTTGGCCATACCCATAGTCAAGGTATACTCAAATGTGGCAAAAGCTTTACAATCAACTTATAGAATACCCAATCGACTTTATTTCGCACTTCGGTAGCCTGCTGCCCATATTTGTAGGCCTGATTAATTACCGAATCATTGCCAAGGAACACCGGATTGGCATCTTACTGTTTGCGTTTTATTTTATTAAAGACACCTACTCACTTTGGCTTAGTTTACACAGTACTAGTAGTTTACACGTTCAGAACATACAGGCAATCATAGAATTGATCCTGATAGGCGTTCTCTATAATGCTTCTTTCCCGACTAAAGACAAGAAATCACTGGTTGCTGTCCTGACTTGTCTATCGATTCCCTTACTATTCTTTTTCTACCGACACGACGCTGTATCAGCTGAGATTCTGTCAATCTTCAGAATATTCTCTATTACCATATGTCTGGTCTATTTCAATAACCTGATCGCCAGAATGGTTGTCCGCGATATATTGACGTACAGCATGTTCTGGATCACATCGGGCTTGTTGATGTATACGGCTGGCACTTTCTTTATTTTTCTATTTGGTGAATACATATTTAGTCCCAAAGAGGTTATCTCCGATGAGGTTTTTGACTTTTTCTGGAACGTCAGTCAGCTTTTGTTCACCCTTTTTTGTTTATTCTTCGCGCTTGGTTTATGGTTTAGCAAGTATGACCGCAAAAACATCTTCTGACTGTACCACTAAGTTACCACTCACTAAATCACACCTAACAAACCATTGACATTCAGGCAGGCTTTGTTCAAATTTACTCTACTCGGGTTTAGCCGTAAAGAGACAAAACGTTAATGGATTCCAGTTTTGTGATTGCGGTCGGGACGGCCGTATTGATAATGATGGCGGTGTTCATCATTATATTCGTGGCCTACTACCAGCAAAAACAGGTAAAGCAACAGCTGGCCCTTAAGGAGTTGCAGGAGCAGCACCGTCGTGAACTAATGGCCGCTACATTCCGGGGGCAGGAAGAAGAGCGCCGACGACTTGCCGAAGATCTGCACGACGGCATTGGTACCATGTTATCGGTTACCAAAATGAACTTGAATCAATTGGAGCGGCAACTGAACGGCGATAGCGTTCGAGTGAGCCTTCAGATGCAGAAAACGCGCTCTATGCTCGATGAAACAATGACCAATGTTCGGCGCATTAGCCGCGACCTGGTTCCGACTACGTTAGAACGTTTTGGCCTATTACCGGCCCTCGAAGAACTTGCCGACCGGGCCACGGATAGTGAGCTGGAAATCCAATTAAGTTGTCCAGAAACCATTGAACACCTGCCTCCTGCGCTCGATCTGATGCTATACCGTATTGCGCAGGAGCTTGTAAACAATGTTATTCGGCACGCCCGTGCCCGTCACGTTACTATTCAGCTGCACTGTTTCGAAAAAGAAGTACGTTTGTCCGTGCTCGACGATGGCGTAGGCTTCGACTTTGATGCCATCATGGAAAACAAACAGGGTGGCCTAGGGCTACGTAATATCGAAAGCCGATTAAGCGTAGTGAATGGTCACGTTACGTTTGATGTGGCACCCGGACGGGGTTCTCACATTCATGTGCAAGTACAGCTTCACGACGAGCAACCTGTTAATTTATTGAGTTAATTTGTTTGCCGGACGGCCAACGTTAACGACACAACATGGGTCAGCCTCTAACCCCTTCCTCTATGCGAAAAATTAAACTAGCTCTCTGCGACGATCACACGCTGTTCCGCGTCGGAATGTCCACCATTCTTGGTCAGATTTATGACTTCGAACTCATTCTGGAAGCTAGCAATGGGCAGGAACTCATCGATAAAATTCCGCGAAAAATGCCCGATGTAGTGCTGCTCGATCTACAAATGCCGGTCATGGATGGTACCGCTACGGCCGATTACCTGCGCGAAAATTACCCCCTCATTAAGATTGTCGTCCTGACCATGCACGACGAAGATCGAATGGTGTTACATCTGCTCGAAAAAGGCGTAAGCGGCTACTTGCTTAAAGACGCCGAAGCCGGGGAAGTTGAAAAAGCCATTCGAAAGGTGATGGACGAAGGTGTTTACCTGAACGAGTTTGTCTCGAAGGCAATGCTTCGGAAAATGACTAACAAAACAACCATTGCTAAGCCGGTCAATGCATTCTATAACAGCAAGATCCTGCTTTCGGAACGCGAAAAGGAAGTATTAACGCTGATTTGCGAAGGCCTGTCAACGAACGAAATCAGCGAAAAGATTTTTCTCAGCCCCCGCACGGTGGAAGGCCATCGGCTGCGTATTCTGGAAAAAACAGGTACCAAAAATACCGCGGGCATGGTAGCCTATGCGTTCAAAAATAGTTTAGTGTGAGCGTAGGGGCTGGGGGCGTAGGGTAAAACAGCGAACGCACCCCACGCCCTCGGCCCTTCGCCCACCTCAAAGACTACCCGTCTTGCCGCCGTCTACCGGAACGTTGATGCCGTTAATGGATGCGGCTGCGGGAGTACATAGAAACGCTACTGCCGCTGCTACTTCTTCGGCCGTAACAAACCGTCCCGTTGGAATCTCGCTTTCCATCTGAACCGCTGTTTCTTCTTCGGTTTTACCCGATGCTTTCGCGCGCATTGTCAGTACGGCTTCTAGCCGGGCAGTGCGGGTATAACCGGGCAAGACGTTGTTCACGGTGATGCCGAAACGGGCAATTTCTAAGGATAGCGTTTTGGCCCATTGCGCCACAGCTCCTCGAATGGTGTTTGAAACGCCCAGCCCGACAATTGGCTGCTTTACGGATGTAGAGATGATATTCACGATACGTCCGTAGCCTGCTTGCCTCATGCTCGGTACAACGGCCTGCACCAGTGCCTGATTGTTCAGTAGGTGGTTGTGAAACGTTTGTGTAAACTCCTCTGGGTTAGCGTCAAGCAATGAGCCACCCGCCGGGCCGCCAGTGTTGTTGATCAAAATGTGCACATCCGGGAACTGCGCCAGATGCTGGGCTACGGCCGTCGGCACGGCCCCTGGTTGGCTGAAGTCGGCAACCAGATAACGGTGTACCTGGCCGCGTGTCGTGTCTAAGCTAGCAAGCGTAGTTTTCAACGTTTCTTCATTTCGAGCAATCAGAACAACGTTTGCTCCCAATAGAGCCAATTCTACGGCCGTAGCACGGCCAATGCCCTGAGTACTACCGCCCACAAGGGCAGTTTTGCCAGTTAAGTCGAGATTCATCAGCTTTCAATATTTATGTCAAGCGCTTTACCAGACCATTAAACCTTTTGGAACGTAATGGCGTATGTATCGGTAAACAAACAAAAAAGAATGACACATTACACGATAAAAGGAGCGGTAATTCTGCTGGTAAGTGTAGCCTCACTGACGCTGGCCGCTTTCATTTCTTCTCCCCCAGGCACTTCCATCGTTTCGAGCGCTCCTATTGACCATAGTAGCTATGATCGTCTGTTGAAGAAGTACGTAAACGAGAAGGGCCTGGTCAACTATAAAGGATTGAAAAGCGAGGAGAAAGAGCTGAAGAAGTACCTCGATATGATCAGTAATAATCCGCCAACCAGCAAGTGGAGTAAGAACGATCAAATGGCGTATTGGATCAATGCTTACAACGCTTATACAATACAGCTAATTCTGAATCATTACCCCGTTGAAAGCATTAAAGACATTGGCTCTAAAATCAAGATTCCTTTCGTGACGACGCCCTGGGCGAGCAAGTTTTTCAAGATTGGTGGCGAATCGATGAGCCTTGATAACATTGAACATGGTACGTTACGTAAAAATTACAACGAGCCCCGCATTCACTTTGCGCTGGTTTGTGCCGCCAAATCCTGCCCTCGCTTACGCAACGAAGCCTACGAAGGCGATAAACTTATTGCACAACTTGACGATCAGGGAAATGATTTTCTGAATAATCCCGCCAAGAACGCCATTACGCCTAAAAAGGCTAGCTTGTCAAAATATTTTGACTGGTACAAAGGCGATTGGAAAGAGAATGGCAAATCGGTTGAAGATTGGGTGAACCGGTACTCTAAAACGAAAATATCGAAGGATACCCAAATCTCATTTCTAGAATATAACTGGGCGCTGAACGAGCAATAAGGTAGTTACTAAACCAATCTGCTTATTTCAGGTTGTTGGTACGTACTACCGACAACCTGTTTTTTATGCCCCAACGAATTCTATACTGGTTCCGGAATGACCTGCGCCTGCATGACAACGAGGGATTCGACAAAGCCGTGGCCATGGCCGACGAGGTGATTCCCGTGTTCGTTTTCGACCCGAGCTGGTTCGTTGACGTAGACGATTTGGCCTTTCGCAAAACCGGCATCTTTCGAACAAACTTTCTGATTGAAGCCGTAACGGATTTACGACGGTCATTACAAAGTAAAGGGGCTGACTTGATTGTCAGAACGGGCGATCCGGCTAAAATACTGGCCAACTTAGCCGAAGAGACAGGAGCCACGGCGATCTACGCAAGTAAAGAAGTTACTCAGGAAGAAACCGATATCGAATCTGACTTGAGTAAGCGACTTAAGCCGCTCAACGTTGATCTTGACTTATTTTGGGGCGCTACACTGTACCACGTCCGCGATTTGCCATTTGATATTTCCCGGCTTCCGGATGTATTTACTCAATTCCGGAATAAGGTAGAGAAGTACGCTCAAGTGCGCGAGACGATTCCAACCCCCCAACGAGTTCAAGGGCCATCGACCCCCGTAGATGCCGGGCCTATGCCAACCCTGGCGTCGTTTGACTTCCCAGTAGAACTGACAAAAGATGTCCGGGCAGCCGTACCATTTGAGGGCGGTGAAACTGTAGCGCTGGCTCGTCTGCAACGGTACATCTGGGAGAAAGACCTGATTCGGACCTACAAAGACACGCGTAACGGCATGTTGGGCGAAGAGTACTCATCTAAATTTTCGGCCTGGCTGGCGTTAGGATGCTTGTCACCCCGGTTAATTTATGGCGAGGTTAAACGTTACGAGGAAGAGCGTGTCAAGAATGACTCAACGTATTGGCTGATATTCGAGTTAATCTGGCGAGACTTTTTTCGGTTTGTGGCCCTGCGTTACGGAACCAGAATATTCAAGCCGAGTGGTATTCGGCATGATTTAAACCGGAAGTGGCGACGTGATCCTGATTTATTTATGCGGTGGGCCGAAGGGGAAACCGGCATTCCTTTCATTGACGCCAACATGCGAGAAATGAATCAAACGGGCTTTATGTCGAACCGCGGGCGGCAAAACGTAGCGAGCTTTCTCGTCTCCGATTTGGGCATCGACTGGACATGGGGCGCTGCTTACTTCGAAAGCTTGCTCGTAGACTATGACCCTTGCAGTAACTGGGGCAACTGGAATTATGTGGCGGGGGTTGGTAATGATCCACGCCAGAGCCACGACGGTCAGGCGCGCTATTTTAATATTTATAGCCAGGCTACCCGCTACGATGAGGCCGGTAAGTACGTAAAACACTGGCTTCCTGAGTTGGCTCAAGTGCCCGCCGAGAAAGTACATCTGGTATCTAACCTATCACCCGCCGAGCAGTCGCAGTATGGTGTTGCCCTTGGCGATGATTACCCCATGCCAGTCATCAATCCAAATAAGTGGACAAAGGCCGAAAAACACCACTGACGTAGTTTTACATAAAATAATTACGAGTTTTACCCAATTTTGAATCAAGTAATAACCTATTTAGGTAACACAACCATGTCAAGAACCACAATTATTGTCGTTGCTATTCTACTTATTCTGGGCGTATACGGTTGTAGCTCTTACAACGGTCTCGTGCAGAAAGACACCTCTGTTGAGAACGCCTGGGCTAACGTGCAGACCCAATACCAGCGCCGGGCCGACCTGATCCCTAACTTAGTTCGGACGGTGCAGGGGGCTGCTAACTTCGAAAAAGGAACGTTGGTAGCCGTACAGGAGGCTCGTTCTAAAGCGACTAGCATTAATCTGACGGCCGACCAGTTGACGCCCGAAAATATTCAGAAATTTCAGGCGGCTCAGGATCAGTTAAGCGGTTCGCTATCGCGGCTGCTGGCTGTTGCCGAGAATTATCCGCAGTTGAAAGCGACACAAAATTTTTCTGAACTTCAGGCGCAGTTAGAAGGTACCGAGAACCGTATTACCGTGGCCCGTAACGACTTCAATGGCGTTGCTACCAGCTACAATCAATCGGTTCGTTCGTTCCCGAATAATATTTTCGCGGGCGTGTTCGGCTTTCAGCGTCGTGGTCTGTTCGAGGCTTCACAAGCCGCCCAAAGCGCACCAACGGTACAGTTTTGACGGCTAGCTTTACCCCTCCTAACCTCCCCTTGTAGGGGAGGAGTAAAACTACTAGCTATTTAAAAACTCCTCCCCTTGTAGGGGAGGCCGGGAGGGGTAAAAACGACTCATTAAGCTATGACCAACCCGTTCACCTCCGACGAACAACAGCGCATTGTGAATGCCATACGGCAGGCTGAAAAAGCTACGTCGGGTGAGATTCGGGTGCATGTTGAGCCCCATTGCGCTAACAACGATCCTGTCCAGCGAGCCATTGAGGTGTTTGCCCGGCTGGGTATGCACCAGACAAAAGATCAAAACGGAGTGCTGTTTTATCTGGCTCATGTTGATCGAAAATTTGCCGTAGTCGGTGATAAGGGAATTGACGCAAAAGTGCCTGCCGATTTTTGGGAAAGTACCAAAGAGTTGCTGCGCACTCACTTTGCGGCTGGTAACTACGTTGAAGGCTTGAGCCAGGGTATCGAGCGGGCTGGGCAGCAGTTGAAACACTACTTTCCTTACGCTAAAGACGATACCAACGAACTCGCCGACGATATTTCGTTTGACTGACACATCTGTGAACGTACCCACCTTTTTTCATATCGCCCGAGCGTTACGTTTAGGGCTGTTATTGTTTCTGCTGACCGCTTCGTCTACTGTGTGGGCGCAGGTTAGTAGTGCAGATTCGGTTATACCTGACCGGCCTAATCCGCCCCGGTTAGTTAACGACTTTGTGGGTGTGTTGAGCGGTAGCGAACGTAATCAGCTGGAGCAGAAGCTCCGTGCTTACAACGATTCGACGTCAACGCAGATTACAATTGTTATTGTCCGAACCACCGAGCCGTACCCCATCGGCGACTTTGCGTTTCAGGTAGGGCGAAAGTGGGGAGTAGGGCAAAAAGGCAAAAACAATGGTCTTGTACTGGCCTGGGCTACCCAAACCCGCAAAGTATTTATTGCCACCGGTTATGGCCTGGAAGGAGCTATTCCCGACGCTATCGCCAAACGAATCATCAGTAATACCATTGCCCCGGCTTTCAAGCAGGAGCAGTATTTTGAAGGGCTGGACAGGGCCACAACCGAAATCATTCAGCGCGCTCGGGGCGAGTATAAAGATGACACGGACCAATCGACGGACGGCGGGGGCGTAGGATTCATTCTGCTGATATTTATTCTGATCATCGTTTTCTTTATTATCTCGCGCCGAAACCGAGGGGGCGGTAATAGTGGCAATCGGGGTGGTGGCTTCTTCCCGCCCGTCTTCTTCCCGACATCAACCTACTCGGGTTGGGGTGGCTCGGGCGGTGGCGGCTGGAGTGGCGGTGGTGGCAGTGACTTTGGCGGCTTCGGGGGCGGTAGCTTTGGCGGTGGTGGCGCCGGTGGTGATTATTAACCCGCTTTCTCCAGGTATCTCATCACTTCGCTTCGGTAGTTACGGCCGATTGGCAGTTCGGTCGTGCCAACCCGAACCGTATAGGCGCTAAAGGCGGTTATTTTAGCACTAGCCACGATAAACGACCGGTGTATTCGTATAAACTGCAGGGAAGGTAACGTTTCTTCAAGATAACTGATGCGCAGGTACGTCACGAACGTTTGCTGATGCGTCTTGATCTTGACGTAATCTTTCATACTCTCGACCCACAAAATATCGGTTAGCAAGACTTTGACCACTTCTTTGTCCACCCGGATGTATAAATGCGATTGGGCCGTCGGCTGGTTGGAGGAAGCCGCTTCCGGGGTATCGGGTAGCCGACGTTGGAACGCTTTCCCAACCCCTTTCATGAATCGGTCGAACAGAATAGGTTTCAGCAGGAAGTCGACAACATCCAGCTCATAGCCTTCCAGCGCAAATTCGCGGTAAGCAGTAGTCATAACTACCATAGGCGGGCGCGTTAGCGTTTTCAGGAAGTCGATGCCTGTCAGCCGGGGCATCTGAATGTCTAAAAACAGCAGGTCAACGGCTTTGCGCTGCACCAATCCAAACGCATCTACGGCGTTAGAACTGGTGCCGACCAGCTCAAGATCTGGGAGCCGGGCAATGTAAGAGGTTAACAATTCGACCGCTAGTGGCTCGTCGTCCACTACGGCGCAGCGTAGCTTAGGCGTCATACATAATGTAAGGTCAGGCGTAGACGAGTGTTTCGGGTACCGTATCGCACATCAGAGCCGACAGGGCGATGGTCAAGTCTATGGTGAAAACAGTAGGCTCGTTCGTAATGACCAGCCGATGCTGGTCTTTGTAAAGAATCGCCAGTCGACTGCGTACATTTTGCAGGCCGATGCCCCCTTTACCCGTTGTTGGCTCGTCGTCAGCATCTTTACTGTTTCTAATCCGTATTCGTAAGGTGTCATCCTTCAATGCCAAGTCAATTTCAATCCAGTTGTTGGCTAGTTGTTGACAAACGCCGTGCTTGAAGCAGTTCTCGACAAACGGCAGTAGCAACAGCGGAGCGATGACAAAATCGTATACGGCTGGGTCGGCGTTTAGGGTCAGGCTGAGTTGGGTGCCGTAACGGATTTGCTGCAAATTCAGGTAGTTATTGATGTAATCCAGCTCGCTTCGAAGCGACACCCGCCCGCTTTTACTGTCGTAGAGCATATAATCGAGCAGCGACGACAACCGATAAATCATATCCGGTGTTTGGGGCGAATTCTTGAGCGAGAGCGCATAAATGTTATTCAACGTATTGAAGATAAAATGCGGTTGTACCTGTGATTGCAGCAATTCGAGTTCGGCCTCTCGTTTAGCTAACTGTAATTGCTGATTCACCTGTCGTTGCTGGTTCCACTTGTTGGCAAAATAGATCATCACGGCAGCTCCAACAATGGTGAACTGATCAACGGCTAGCGTAATCAGCTTAGGTAGAAAAAGCAGCGGAAACTGCGCTGGAATGTAAGGGTAATAGGTCGGGTAAATCAACGTATAAATCAGCACGCGGTCGAGCAATACAAAACCGATGAGGCCAAGGGCTAACCCGACGTAAAACGATCTGTGTTTTCGTGCTAGCAGGTACTTCTCGATCAGGAAATTAATCGTGAAATAGACGGCTGCGGCTGTGATCGGGACGCAGATTAAAGCGGTGAAAAACTCAGCTTCGTAGGGGTCTCCTACAATTTCTGAACAGGATTCATTCAGAATACTGGCGTAGGCCAGCCATGAATAAAGAAAATAAGCAGTCCAGAAAAGGCCGTGTATAGCGATTGTCTTTTGCTTCACTGTCATTGGCGTAGGTCGTTTTTACAACGAAAGCTACAGGTTTCAACGCACAAACGGCACAACCGAACGGGCTTTTTAGACGAATAGCTGTTTGACACGACGAACGGCTGTTAGAGTAGCTGAATGCCCTTAGTCTGAGTACTATAGCGTATGAATGGCCATGACGTTGTTGGGCTAAAAAAACAGCGTGACTCAGGGCGGCTGAATAGTTTTGTCTCAAAAACAAATCACATGAACACGCTTTTTCTTCCCATTCTGCTCGGGCTTTTGCAAACGGCCGATACTGTGTATGTTCGACCTTCTTTTGCCGTGAGCATGTACGTTGTTCAACCCACTGGCAGCGTTCGGGTGGCCGTTGACAATTACTGGTCGCGTCGGCTGTTGATTCAGCTCGTTGACGCTAAACAACAAGTTGTGTACGAAGAGGCTATTCGGCCGAAGGACCAACCCTACCGACGGCTGTTCAACCTTGATCAGTTAACCGAAGGAACCTATCACTTACAAATTAGCGATGGTCGTCAGACGGTTACGCGCAATGTAGCCGTAGGCGCACCGCTGCCTCCGCCTGTGCAGCCACTACGTTTAATACGTGTCGCAGCAAACGAGCTAACTCCGTGATCCGACGAACGGCATTTGTCGGGCGGCTCTGCTTTTTATCCCAGGCAGCAACCGTTCGGCGAAAAAGCCCTCGGTGGGCGGGCAAATCAATTATTTTTGCCTGTTGATTTATCCGCCCACTATGTTTTCCCTTTGTCTACGTTACTTATTATGTTTGTTTATTCTTCCAGGTTGGGCTTTCGCCCAGTCCAGTGGTGTAGTGTCGCCAGATTCGGCACCGTCTGATGCCGTCCAGGTGGATTCATTAGAGAAGAACCCCGTGAGTAATGGTCAGACTAGCCCGCAGCAAGCCAGCATTTTTGCGCCCTCGAAAACGCCGAAAACCATCCGGGCAACCGAAATTCTGGATAATCTCAAAGTAGACGGTTCGCTTACTGAAGCTGAGTGGCAGCGGGCTACCCCCGTCAGCAACTTTTTTCAGGTTGAACCCTACCAGGGCAATCCACTCGGCTCGCAGACCGACGTTCGGGTGCTTTACAACCGTAAATTTCTTTATATCGCAGCCTTCAACCGGGATACGCTCGGCCGAAGCGCTTTACGGGCCACTGACTTTAAACGGGATTTCGACAATCAGGCCCACGATTACTTCGCGGTGTCGATTGACGGGTTCAGCGACCGGCGTAATGCCATGTCGTTTTCAACCAATCCTTACGGTACTCAACGCGATTTACTTTCGTTCGACGATTTGCTCTATGATATTGAATGGGATGGCCTTTGGCGGGTCCGAACTTCCCGGACTGATTCGGGCTGGGTAGCCGAGATGGCCATTCCCTGGCAGACCTTGCGTTATGCCCGATCACTGGGGACCAGTGCGCTACAGGCGATTTCTGGTGATTCAACCGGTCAAAATAATGAACAGTCGTGGGGGATTAATTTTGCCCGTAACCGGCGGGCTGCCAATGAGTTATCGGCTTGGTCACCTCATCCGCGGGCTTTTACACCCCTGCGTATGGAGTATGCCGGTCGGCTAACGGGTATCAAACCTCCGCCACCCTCGCCCAACGTTCGCATTCAGCCCTATATACTGCTGTCTGATGATGCATATAAGGGTACTGAAGTGGGTGATTCACGCGCTACTAAAGTTAAAATTGGTGGAGATGCTAAATGGGCCATCAACCCGAACGCGGTGCTGGACCTAACGGTGAATACTGACTTCGCGCAGGCCGATGTAGACCGACAGGTGAACAACGTCACTCGATTTTCGGTATTCTTCCCCGAACGCCGGCAATTCTTCCTGGAAAATGCCAGCTTGTTTGGCGTTGGGTTGGTAGGAAGAGATCTTGGCGAGGGGGGTAACATGACTATACAGCCCTTTTTCAGCCGTACGATTGGTTTGGCGATACTGCCTGACGGCACCAGCAAGCCCGTTCCTATTGACGCCGGAGCGCGGTTCGTTTACCGATCCCTAAGCCGCAACTTTGGGGGGATGTTTATTCGCCAGCGTGGTACGGACGATAGCCCTACGACGGACTTTATAGTTGGCCGCTTCTCGCAGAATATCGGCCGTCAGAATCGTATCGGGGCTTTGCTTACGGTTAAAAACGTTCATACTGGCGCGGGTGTTAGCTCGTATCAAAATAGTGTTCTGGCACTCGACGGATTTTTTCGCCTAAGTTCATCGCTGTCCTACAATGCAATGGTCATTGGCTCGACGTCGTCGGGTGGTACTGGCCAGGGTATGGCGGGCTATAGCCAGTTTTTTTACCGGTCTAATCAATTTGTTGGCTGGATAACCCAATCTGTCGTTACGCGCGGTTTTAACCCCGAAATGGGATTCGTTTCGCGCAGTGATGTAGTGGCTAATACACCGGGTTTCTTTTTTGTGAACCGCGGTAAGTGGTTGCCCAAGTGGATTCGGGGTTTTGAACCCGGCGCATTCGTGGAGATGTACCATAAAGCGTCGACGGGCCGTTTGCAGGAGTTGCAGGTGAATATGAATCCTGTCTGGTTCGCTTTTCAGAACGGCGGTTTTCTGGGCTTGTTTGTCAACCCTAACGTTCAACGTTTAGACGATGGTGATTTCCGCCCACTTGGCATTGGGATTGCCTCGGGTACGTATCGTTACGCCCGTTATTCCTTGTTATTCAGCAGCGACGCGTCTAAAAAGGTATCGTATCAACTCAATGCCGAAACGGGTAACTATTATGATGGTCGCCTGAATTATGTGTCGGGTACGTTACGTATTTCTCCCATACCGCATTTTTCGTTGACGAGTAGCGCCGAAATTAATCAGTTTCGCAATGTTGGTCTGGAGCGTTACTCGCAGACAGTTGGCTTGTACAGCATTGAAAGCCGGATGGCAGTAAATCCCCGCCTGCAACTGATCAGCTTTTTTCAGCGGAATACGTACAACGATAAGAACGTTTGGAATGTCCGGCTGGCCTGGGAATTTCAACCACTTTCGTTTTTGTATATTGTTTACAACAATGGCGTTTACGCCGGCTCCCTCCGCGAGCGCGACCGTCAGCAGGAGCAGCACATTATTGGCAAACTGTCTTACTTGAAACAGTTCTGAAATGTCCGAACCACACGGGCGGCCTTGCGGTATCCAGAGAAGGATTTTCAAGATTTTGTTAAGAGATAAGCGACACAAACAAAATCCTGTAAATCCTTCTTTAGATCCCGGCCGCGTCGGCGATCCGGTCAGACATCTCAGACAACCTGCTTTTCAATCAACAAAATGAGCAGGTGAATGACTTTAATGTGAATTTCCTGAATGCGATCGGCGTATCCGAAGTGTGGTACTCGAATCTCTACGTCGGCCAGATCAGCCAGTTTACCACCGTCATTGCCCGTCAGTAAAACGACTTTCATTCCTTTTTGCCGGGCGGCTTCCACAGCCCATACTACGTTCACAGAATTGCCGCTTGTGCTCAGGCCAAGCAATACGTCGCCCGCTTGCCCCAGGCCTTCGATGAAACGGGAAAACACGAACTCGTAGCCAAAATCATTGCCAACGCAGGAGAGATGGCTAACGTCAGAGATGGCAATGGCCGCTAACGACCGGCGATTTTCGCGATAGCGGCCCGAAAGCTCTTCGGCAAAGTGCATAGCGTCGCAATGGGAACCACCATTGCCGCAGGATATGATTTTACGGCCGTCCACAAGAGCGTCGGCCATAAGCCGGGCTGCTTGTTCGATGGCGGTAAGGTGAGCGGGACTCTTAAGGAAAGCGTCCAGAACCGATTGCGCTTCAATCAATTCCTGGCGGATGAGGTCAAGCATATAGTGAGTTGAAGAATCATAAAGTTATAAAGTCATAGAGTGGTAGAGTTCAGCTTTCAGACTCAACTCTACCACTCTATGACTTTATAACTTTATAACTGAATTTAGAATACCCAGTTTCTGTACGGTAGGTTCCAGCGCAGGGCAAAGCTGGCTACCTGCTCGGTATAACTATTCGGTCGATATTGGCTGTCCTGGAAGCGGTATAAAAAGCGGCCTTCCAGAAAGATGTTGTGCCGGATCATATACGACGCTCGCAAATCAGCGTAAGTAACTACCGTTTTCCGACCCTGTCCTATGAAATTACCGTCATCGCGAAAACGGGTGTTGTAATCTTTTAAGATATTACCTCCGTAATTAATGTTTATGTCAGGATCGGCTCCGTAGGTAATAATTCCGAAAATACCGTTCGCCGATAGTTTTTTGCGTTGATACCGCACAATCCCCAGGCCTTCCAGGAAGTTAGCGCCCAGCGGGTGCGCCAGCGGCTGGCTGTAATGTGCGTAGTTCGTCTGACCAGAGCTCACGGTTCGAGACGATTCGTGCGAGTACGTATATGGCCGGGCTAGATTCATCTCGACTTGCAGATCGAGGTTCGGCACCGCAAAGGCGTCAATGTACTTCGCTCCAAGCTGGAACGCGAACTTATTGGTCCAGTTGCCCGTACCATCCAGCAACTGCTTAAGCCGAAACTCGTCCAGCAGGAATTGACTGTATACCAGAAAATGGGATAGGAAATTGGCCTTTAAGTCAATACCAATCATGGCGTTATCAGCGCTGCCAAGCCCTGACTCTACGTAACGGTATAAAATAATTGGGTTTAAATAGCTAAGGTCCAGCCGATCGCGACTGAACACCTCGGCTTCGAATACCCCGACGTTCAGGTGGTCGTTGACGTTGATGCTCAGGTGGTGCATAGCCGCAAACTTGGGCGGAATCAGCTTATCCCCTTCGGGTAAGGGCGCCTGGGTATTCTGGAGCGATGTAAACAAATTAGTGTACTGAATCCGGCGGCCTAGACGAGTCGACAGTTTCAGAAATAAATAAGGAGGGGCGTTGTCGGAGAGCAGTAGCGAGCGAAAACCATTGCCAAAGAAGTTACGGTCGTGGCCAAATTGCACATTGATGACCTTGAGCGTATTGAACGTAATGTAGCCGCGTGCCGACAGAAAATCGACGCCGTTTGTCCGGTAGGTCTTTGTAAACCCTTCGCCCGGTGCGGAGCCTTCTCTACCTTCAAACCGGCTGTATACCTGCCCATACCGCTGAACGTAGCTTGGGTAAATGGCCTGATTGTCGGAGAAGAACGTGTAGAAACCTAACTTACGACCGATGGTGCCACGGACTTCTAAGCCGCGCGTATTAACGAAAAGCTGGTCTAATCCTTCGTCGGTAGTTTCTGTTTGCTGCGTTCCGTTTTCAATACCAAAACCGAAGTTGAACACCGGATTTACGTGGAGATCAATGTCCGGTGTTTGCAAGCTATAGAAATCAGCTTTCTTGTGATAGAAATGTTTGAGCAGCGGTTGACGGCTATCGCCCGGTTGGGCCGACGGTAACAAATGCTTAGCCAGCGGATCAGGTTTCAATGAGTCGTATGGGGCGACCCACTCCCAACTGTCGTCGCGCAGGTAATCGTAATTAAAGTAATCAGTATCGGACAGCCCTCGGCCGGGTTGTGCGGCTAGGCTGTCATTTAACTCAATAATGCTCTGGCGGTTATACGGTTTTACCGAACTATGAAAACCTTCTGCCCAGCGATTTTGCCGAATCTCAAACCGATCAATAATGTGGTAATAATCCGCATTAAGAGGGACAAATGGGCTTTGCGCCCGGGCAGATAACGAAAGAAACAAAAAACAGAAAAGGTAAACGTTGCTACGCATGAAAGTTACCGGCTGTCGGCCTTGCTGTGCTTGATCAGACGACGAAACAGGCCGTATGAGTCGGTTAAATTAGGCAATTGGTTTGGATATACGCCAACCATGCGGCTAATTTACGGCGAAAGACGCTCTCTTCTTATGTTTGTTTTTACCCAGCAGCCTTCGTTGGCTAACCAATTTATAGCCGAACTTCGCGATGTTTCTATTCAACGCGACCGCCTTAGATTCCGCCGAAACCTGGAGCGACTGGGTGAACTGATGGCTTACGAAATCTCGAAGACGCTGCCGTATAACAACGTAAAAGTAAAAACCCCACTCGGTGTTGCTGATACACAAGTGCTTCGTCAACAGCCAGTTCTGGCTACTATTCTTCGGGCAGGGTTACCTTTTCACCAGGGATTTGCCAATTATTTTGACCAGGCAGAAAATGCCTTTGCCGGGGCGTATCGCGGCTACGTACCTGGGGAAGGCGACGAGTTTGAAATTGAGATGGACTACATTGTAGGACCAGACCTAAGTGGCAAAGTACTTATCCTTTGCGATCCGATGCTGGCGACCGGCCGTTCGCTCGAAAAAGTATATCATGCGTTGCTTCGTTACGGTATTCCGGCCCAAACGCACATTGCGGCTGTAATCGCCAGTCCCGAAGGCGTCCGGCACGTACAACAACAATTACCGCAGTGCCATTTGTGGCTGGGTGCCATTGACGATCACCTGAATGAGCACTTTTATATTGTTCCCGGCCTCGGCGACGCCGGAGACCTTTCATACGGAGCGAAAGTGTAAGGATAGGTGAGTTAGGATCTACGAAGTACAATTGATTAGCCAATGCTAGCAACAAATTATAATTCGTAGATCGTAACTCATGAATCATCGTAAGTCTACGACTTCAACGCCGGGGTGTTTCGACTTGTCGAAAACGAAGAAGGAGTCTGGTAGGTTGACGTTCGGCGTAAACTTGGTAATGGTGTACGATGTACGCTTGCCATCTTTGTTAACGATCAGCCAGTTTCGGACCGACTTATCGGCTTTGTCTACTGAAATCTGTACCGTTTGAATCGGGCTCTTCTGGCGGTTTGGGGTCAGTTCGATTACTTCGAGCGTCCGTCCGCCCTGCTTCTCTTCTTTCAGGAAACGGTAATCGAAACCCTTCTTATAGATCGTGTAAATTTGCGTCGGATTCAGTTCGCCGTTGGCGCTGGCGTCATAGTCCTGCACATTCACTTCGTTCGATTCTTTAATGTAGGTAGACATCGTCTGGCCGTCGGTAAACACTTCCTGACCGCCTAATAGTAACCGAAACTTTTCATTCTTCACCGTTAAATCACCTTTATACGACTCCTTAGCCCCACCTCCGGCGCTGGCAAACGTAAATGCCGCCTGGTATGATTTTAAGGCTTTATATTTTTTACTCATTGCGTCGAGGATACTCTGGGCCCGTTTATCCTTCTGAGCCGTGGCGGGTACTGTCAGTAAGAGCGCCAGGCTCAGCATCCATGCTAGTTTTTTCATTATTATATGGGTTACTCGTCAATTAAAGCTATCTGCGTAGCTCGGTAAAAAGCTGTTTTTATTGTAGTTAGACTGTAAAGTGAAGCGAAAAGTTTAACGCGTTAGGCTAGGCCTACAACGTTTCGTATGGGTCGAAGATTGTTAAAGTGGCTAGCTTCGGCATCATTCGCCTTTCAGGCGCTTGAGCATCTCTTCCAGCATCTGCAAGTCTGAAACTAATACATCGCGGGCTTTGCTGCCTTCAAAAGGACCGACAATTTTGGCGGCTTCCAGTTGGTCAATCAAGCGACCAGCCCGGTTGTAGCCAAGTTTGAGCTTACGCTGAATGAGCGACGTACTACCCTGTTGGTGAATAACAATCAAGCGAGCCGCTTCGTCGAACATTGGGTCACGGTTGTCGAGGTCTACGTCTTTTTCGTCGCCCTGACCGCCGTCGTCGCCAACGAATTCTGGTAAGGCATAGGCATCATCATAACCGCGCTGATTGCCCACATACTCACAAATCTCTTCGATCTCGTTTGTGTCAACAAATGGACACTGCAATCGGATGATGTCGGAATTTGACGAAAGGAGCATATCGCCCATGCCCACCAGCTGTTCGGCGCCACCCGTATCGAGGATAGTGCGTGAGTCGATCTTGGATGTTACTTTAAACGACAAACGCGCCGGGAAGTTGGCCTTTATCAAGCCCGTGATAACGTTAACCGACGGCCGCTGGGTAGCCACAACCAGGTGAATACCAATGGCTCGGGCGAGCTGGGCCAAACGGGCAATGGGCTGCTCAACTTCCTTACCGGCGGTCATCATCAAGTCGGCTAACTCGTCCACAATCAGGACGATGTACGGCAGGAACCGGTGGCCTTTTTCGGGGTTCAGCCTTCGTTTCACAAACTTAGCGTTGTATTCTTTGAGATTGCGGCAGCCAGCATCTTTCAGCAGGTTGTAGCGGTTGTCCATCTCGATACAAAGCGAATTGAGGGTGTTAACCACCTTCTTTGTATCGGTAATGATGGGCTCCTCCGAATCCGGTAGTTTGGCCAGAAAATGCCGTTCTAGCTTATTGAACAGGGTGAGTTCTACCTTTTTAGGGTCGACCAGCACCAATTTCAACTGGGACGGGTGCTTTTTGTAAATCAGCGACGTCAATAACACGTTTAACCCAACGGACTTACCCTGACCAGTTGCCCCGGCCATGAGCAAGTGCGGCATCTTAGCCAGATCCGCTACGTAGATTTCGTTCGAGATCGTTTTACCCAGCACAACGGGCAGGTCAAACTTGCTATTGGTAAAGACATCGCTCGTGATGACCGACCGCATGGACACCATCTCGCGGTTTTTGTTCGGAACCTCAATGCCGATGGTGCCCATACCGGGCATGGGAGCAATGATTCGGATACCGAGCGCCGACAGGTTCAGGGCAATATCGTCCTCCAGGCTTTTGATCTTGGAAATACGCACCCCTTTGGCGGGCACAATTTCATAGAGCGTAACCGTCGGCCCAATAGACGCCTGGATGGAGTCGATCTCGATACCGAAGTTCCGTAACGTACTTTCGATGCGTTCTTTGTTGGCGGTTAGCTCATCGTCGGATACTTGGGCTTTCCGGGTGTTCTGATAGTCCGTTAGCAGCTCATTCGTCGGGTACAGGTATTGCGGCAGGTCGAGAGTTGGATCGTACAAGCCATGAACGGCAACCAGATCATCGTCCTCGAATGGGTCGGGTTCAAACGTGGGAGAAGGAGTAGCGCTTAACTCTTCCGTTGGCTCGTCTGAGACGGCTTCCCGGTTCTTAATGGTTAACGTAACGCCCGTTGCTCTAGCAATAACTTCGGGTAGTGGAGTCTCCTCAGGTACATAACTCTTAGTTGCAGACCCGTTGGTTGGCGGCTCCTCGACGGGCTCCGGTGTTACAAAGTGGTTTGCAGCGGTAGGCGCTTCCGCTTCGTCAAGTTCATCTTGGTTGTCTGTGTCAACATCGCCCTGCTCATAGGTGTCTAGTGCATCACCCCTATGCTTTTGAGATTTTGATGGAGCCACCCGGGAGAAATCCGGCATCTTGAGGCTACGTATATCGAAAAAATAGATGACAAAGAAGAATAACAGAAAGCCGATGAACGCCAGATTGCCCCAGCCAAACAGACTGTATAGGGCAACGTTGGTTTCAAAGCCAATGCCACCGCACCAGACACTGGACGTTTGAGCGGAGTCCGTAACGAGTACGATATACCCCAGCATAAGACTAGACCAAACGGCGGCAAATAGTAAGGCCGTTGTCGATCGGCTAAGGGGCAGTAGTTCGTAACCGAAGGTCATTTTGTATCCCGCCAGGAAGACAATGACTGGTAATGCCAGTGCCCCAATACCAAACCAGCGGAATACAAACACATGGGCGACGTAGGCCCCCACCAGCCCAAGCCAGTTCCGGGTTTCGGCGCCCGATTCGGCCAGCGGTTCCGAAAACGCGGCTCCCACTACACTCTGGTCGGCCGATCCGTTGAGCAGATACGACACAAAGGCAATAAACAGCCCCAGGGCTAAGCCCATCAGCAGAACGCCCAGTGTTAACGTCGAGCGTTGATCCGTAAACCATCGATCGAGTGCCGCGCCCCAGTTAAACGAAGGGCGTCGGGAGCGGCTGGCTGAGGCACCGTCGCGGGGGGTACCACGCGGTGGACGTGGTTCGTTACGTTCAGCAGTACGTTTGAGTGTATTTTGGCGGGGTGACGTGGTCGGTTGTGCCATGCGTTGGGGTGAAGCTGTAGCGGCAGAAGTAAATTTCCCATTTTTTAACGAAAAACCGCGAACAAACGCATCGATTTACACGAAACATCCTTATGCGGTCAATATTTCGCACGAACGGGCTACGAAGCCGTCGAAAACGGAACGACCTGATAGTTTAATAACTCGCGATTGATGCGCCTGGCTAAGGCCGGACCTTCGTAGATGAAACTGGTATAGACCTGGATCAAACTGGCGCCGGCACGCAGTTTTTCGAGGGCATCGTCGGCGGAGAAGATGCCGCCAACGCCAATAATTGGAAACGCCCCACCCGAATGCTGGTGCAGATAGCGAATTACTTCTGTAGCGCGCTCACGTAATGGACGACCGCTGACACCACCCGCACCCATTTGCGTTACGTCGTTTGCATCGGTGAGCAGGTCGGCCCGGCTGATGGTGGTGTTCGTAGCAATGACGCCCGCAATGTCCGTTTCGGCCACGATGGCTATGATGTCATCGAGTTGGCTATTGGTTAAGTCAGGAGCAATTTTTAAAAGAATAGGCTTTGGAGCGGGACGCTGGCGGTTTTCTTGTTGCAAGGCTGTGAGGAGTCGGGTTAAGGGCTCACGTTCCTGCAAATCGCGCAGACCGGGCGTATTGGGCGAGCTCACGTTGACAACGAAATAGTCGACGGCGTCGAACAGTTCCCGGAAACCAATCAGGTAATCACTCAAGGCGTTTTCGTTAGCCGTATCTTTATTCTTACCGATGTTACCCCCAACAATCACCTTACGTTCTCCTCGATTTGCCTTAAACTGCTGCAATCGGCCCGCGGCCGGGCCAACCCCTTTGTTATTGAAACCCATGCGGTTAATCAGTCCCTGGTCGGCTTTCAACCGAAACAGGCGCGGACGCGGATTGCCAGGTTGCGGGCGGGGCGTTACGGTCCCAATTTCAACAAAGCCAAAGCCCAGGTCACTAAGCTCGCTGACGAGCTCCGCGTTTTTATCAAATCCGGCCGCCATACCGATCGGATTCGGAAAGGTAAGCCCAAACACGGTACGGGCTAAACGTTGATCGTCGACTACGTACAATTTCCGGCAAATGGCCGATACACCAGGAATGGCAAAGGCGAATTTGAGCAGCGACGTGACGACATGGTGAATAGTCTCGGCATCAAATCGAAACAACAGCGGCAAAATAATACGCTTGTACATGCCGCAAATTTACCGAAAATACCGCTGGCTTCCTTACTAAAAGAGCGTCGTTATGCTTCTGAGTTGCGAATATGGGTAGTCAGTCGCCCAGTTATAGGGAGAAAGCCGATATCCTGTACTTTAAGTATTTTTAACTAATGCGTATAGTAAGCAACGTACACAGTGAAAATTTACTTGCTCTTGTTCTTACTAATTCTCTATAATCAGGGAATTGCTCAACTCAGTGATGCTAGCAAGTTGGTTGAGGTACAGGCGCAAAACCAGCGTATCGATAATCAATTCGAGCATTTGTCGGTTAAAGACGGCCTTTCCAATAACTCGGTCAACTGTATCCTCCAGGACCGGGAAGGCTTTATGTGGTTTGGTACCAACGATGGGTTGAATAAGTATGATGGATATACGTTCACGGCACTACAGCCCGATGCAAACAACGTGCCCGGTAGTTTTCAGAACAACCTGATTAATGGTTTATGCGAAGATCACACTAATCGATTGTGGGCTGCAACGGAAGGAGGGCTACACGAGGTTAATAAACTGACTGGAGGTGTCATTTACCATCCCATTCGAGCCAGCAATGCCAGCCTGTGGAATTTTCAACACGCTGTTTATGAAGATAGCCAGCATGTTTTATGGATAAGTACGCTGGGAGGACTGGCTCGCTACGAACCGGCACGCCGTCGGTTTACACTGTTTCCGGTACCCCAGCCTGGTGCCACTATCAAGACGGTGTTCGAAGATCGGCAGCATCGGTTTTGGGTAGCTACGTTGCATGGGTTATACTTATTTGAGCGCAGAACCGGTCTGTTTACGTCAGTACCGGCTGGTGTTGGTTCGGGGCCCGAGCCTACGTTTATTTCGTTTTACCTGGATGATCAGGAAACCTTGTGGCTTGGCACCGCGGGCCATGGCTTGTTTCAGCTTAACTTATGTCGGTACCCCTGGCAGCTCGTAGCGTATAATCCGGGTGGCCTCATCAATCCGTTTGTTTATCTAAACTCCCTGCACAAAGATGCCGCTGGTATGATCTGGGTCGGGACAACCAGTGGTTTGCAACGCATCAATCCGTCAGCCAAACAGGTGTATACCTATCGGCCTGACCCATCGGCGCTTAAAGGCATTAGCAGTAATAACGCCCAGGCGGTTTATCACGACCGGGCTGGCACACTTTGGGTAGGTACTGATAATGGCATTGATCGGCAGGGTGTCACAGACAAGCCATTCGTGACGTATCAGGTTAGACCCAATAAGAGTATAGCGAACCTACCCGAGAACAAGGTTCACGCACTGCTACTTGATAACAATAATCAGCTCTGGATCAGCAGTGGATATACCGTGTTTCGTGTACAGGCCGGGCAAACTCATCCATACGCCATACCTGCTCACGACCTCGGCACAACGAGTGAGCATAAGAATTATACCCATTCTTTTCTGGCTGATGGCTTAAAAGGCGTGTGGATCGGTACCTGGAATGGTTTATATCATTTTAATCAGATATCAGGCCAGTACAAAGAGTACCCCTCTGATATACCAGCTCAGTTCATCGACAGGTCGCCTTTGGGCGATATCTGGCTCGGTGGCGATGGCGGTATTGCTTCGTTCAATCCGCATACCGGGCAGTACAAGTACTATAAATACAAACAAAGTGATACCAGTGGCTTACCCGCCAAATACATACATGGCCTACTGGTCAGCCATACTGGCGACGTCTGGGTATTGATCCGGAAGCAAGGTGTTTGTCGGTTAAATCCCAAGACAGGACAGTTCACCCGGTACACGGCGGGGCTGGGAGGTGGGTTGAGCAGTAATGACGTTCAGGCTATACACGAAGACAAAAAAGGTATGATCTGGATTGGCACTAACCAGGGCGGACTAAATCGCTTTGATCCTCAAACCGGCCTGTTTTCTGCTATTTCTATTCCGGGAGATATGCGTCGTCACAATATCGTTGGTATCACGAGTGACCAAGCCGGGTATATCTGGCTAAGTACCAGCAAAGGGCTTTGCCGGTTCAACCCCCAGACAAAGGTCATTCGCAGTTATGAAATTATAAATGGATTGCCGAGTAATGATTTTCTGCAACATGCCGTCTTTCAAAAAAATAATCGCTTGTTTTTCGGTACCCTGAATGGCTTAGTTCACTTCAATCCGGATAGTATCCGCGACGATACCCGCCCCTTTCCAGTATACATAACGGGAGTAAACGTATTAACTAAACCCCGGCCGATAACGGGCAACGTACTTACGCTAACCCATGATGAAAACTTTATATCGTTTGAGTTTGCCGCATTGACCTACGTGCTCTCGGAGCAAAATCAGTACGCGCATCAACTTATTGGCGTTGATAAAGATTGGGTACAAAATGGTAATCGTCATTTTGCCAACTATACCAACTTGCCACCGGGCGACTATCTGTTCCGGGTGAAGGCAGCCAACAGCGATGGGGTCTGGAATGAGACAGGCGCATCCATTCGCTTCCTTATTCAACCGCCCTGGTGGGCAACCTGGTGGGCGTATGGGGTGTATGCGCTACTGGCTGGCGGGGCCATTTGGGGATACATCCGGTATTACACAAGTCGGGTCAGACAGCGTCAGGAGATGGCGCTTAATCGTCGGGAGGCCCAACAACTCAAAGCGGTCGATGAGCTAAAAACGCGCTTTTTCTCAAACATCACCCACGAGTTTCGCACACCGCTGTCGCTCATCATCGCACCGGTGGAGAAGCTGATGCAGGACCGCCGTTTCGACCCGCCAACTCGCCAGATGCTGTCGCTGGTACGACGTAATGCAGACCAGTTATTGCGGCTCATTAACCAACTGCTTGACTTGTCGAAGCTGGAAGCAAATAGTATGGCCATCTCTCTGACACAGGGAAAGTTGATCGAGTTTGTCGATCAACTGGTTGAGTCGTTCCAGCAAGTAGCCGAGCAAAAAGGAGTAACGCTACAATATACAGCCGAGCAGTTGGCTCATCAACAATTGTTCGACGCCGACAAATGGGAAAAGATATTGACTAACTTGTTGTCGAACGCGCTGAAATTCACGGAAGCTGGTGGACGCGTAACGCTTAGCCTCACGCCCGCCTATTCCTCAGAAACGCGTGAAATCGTCGACGTAAAAATTCAGATTGTCGATTCTGGCATCGGCATTGCTCCGGCGAATCTTCCGCATATTTTTGATCGCTTTTACCAGGTAGATACCTCACGTACCCGCGCCTACGAAGGCACAGGCATTGGGCTGGCCCTTACCAAAGAACTTGTTGGATTGTTAGGTGGCACCATTACCGTCGAAAGCGAATTAAAGGTTGGTACTACCTTCACGTTGATACTACCGGTTCAGTCTGTGTCAGCCACGGCGCATACACCCAAGATTGTTTTACCAAGGTGGGCACCTGTTACGAATATCGAGCTGACAGATACTCCGCCGTTTGTGCTCGCTAGCCAGTCGGCTAATGAATCATTAACTCCACGAATACTCATCGTGGAGGATAACGACGAACTCCGCGAGTTCCTGGTTAGTGAACTGACAGCTCACTACCGAGTCCTGCCGGCTACGAATGGTGAGGTAGGCTGGCAGTTGGCCCAGAGTGAGCTGCCTGACCTTGTGATTTCGGATGTGATGATGCCACGGATGGACGGTTATGAACTTACCCGACTCATAAAGAACCAACCTGACACTGACCATATTCCGGTGGTGCTCCTGACGGCTAAGGCGGCTCACCATAGCCGCATTGAAGGGCTACAGCAGGGCGCAGATGACTATCTGGCCAAACCCTTTCACCTGGATGAGCTCCTGCTCCGACTACGTAACCTGCTTGCTCATCAGCAGAAAGTACGAGATCAGTATCGGCGGCAACTAACACAGCCTGATATGCCTAGTCCGCTCCTGGTCGTTCAGGATGCGTTTTTGCGCCAGGTTTATGAACTGCTCGAAACCCATCTCAAAGATCCGTCGTTGAACGTCGATTGGCTGGCCGACCAATTGGCAATGAGCCGAAAAACCTTATACCGCAAGATCCACAGCCTTATTCAGCTTTCTCCCAACGAGCTGATTCGTCAGTACCGACTTAGAAAAGCGGCTGATCTGTTACGAGCAGGCTATAACGTATCGCAAACGGCGTATCTGGTGGGTTTCAAAACACCCGCTTACTTTACCATCGTTTTTAAAGAATTTTATCAGAAGACACCAACGGAATATATAGCAGCGGGTCTTAGTCAGGCCTGATTCGCCCATGCTTTATTCCGGCTGTTACCTATGCTTTAGCGGAAGAACTTACAGTATTGGGACTATTGCTTTCAATTTTGGGGCAATGCGTAACAGTGGAGAATAACCCTTTGTGGAGTGCTCTAACTTAGAGGCCCGGCCGTATTGACTGGGCTTTGTGTTTATAACCCTCAACTTTTACTGATATGGAAAAGAGCTACTTACAGGCAATGAAAGGTATTTGGCGGGCCTTACTAGGCATAGGACTGGTGCATGGCCAAGTTACCTGGGCGCAGTTGATTCCGGATGTTCAATGGACCCGCCCCGGATCAACACTAGCCGTGACTACCGATGGTAATATTGTCACGACTGATTTTGTTTCGATCGCACCTCCATCGCCAACGTCTCCTGGTCAGGGAGGGGACCGGTTTACCAAATACTCACCTCAGGGAGATATAATTTGGCAGAAGGGGCCGTTTAAGGGCGGTTTTTACCTTGGTGGAAGAATTAATGGCTACGATTATGAGACAATTGCCAAAGTGCTTTTGACCGCACCTACTACCGATGGGGGTCTGGCCATTATGGGTAAAACATCACTCAGAAGCGCCAATGTCATAACAAAAATTTTTGCTGACGGAAGCGTCAGACGGTGGGAGGATAGCGACCTAATTGGGTATTCCGGCGAAGGCATATTCGAGGACATGGTTGGCACCCCCGACGGTGGCTTCCTGCTGGTTTTCACGAATCCCCAATATCAGGTGCCAACAACGAAAGTTGTGGTTATCAAATACGATGCGGGTGGAAGTCGTTCCTGGACCAAAGAGGTGGCTTATCCTACTTCGGGCACCACCGAGCCCAGCCTGACCAAAGCAGAGGCCGTGATCAACGCGCCGGATGGTGGTTATCTGATCGTTGGCTATTATAACACGACGGGCAACCTCATCAGTGAGGCCAATCCATCGTTGATTGGTAATACGGGCTGGGCTGCCAAGCTGGATACCGACGGCAATGTAGTTTGGCAAAAGCTGCTGACTGACGTACCCGTCAATACCAACTCAAATGGTCCCTTGCCCAACTCCGTGTCCCAGATCCTTCCTGTTACAGATGTCACCTTAGCAGCCGATGGTATTGGGTATGCCCTGGTAGGATTTGGGCTGCCACTTTCTTCGGCTAGCGTTTCAGAGCCTACGACGGCTATTTTAGAGCTCGGTTTAACCGGTAGCATTCGACGAGCCCGACTTCTGAATACGCCACCTACCGAATCGTTCATCACAATAATCAATCGAGACGGTGGTCTATTTTACGCTGTTGGCAACACAAACCGCCAAAACGGGGCCGACCCGCACGTTGTTACGGTACTGGCTGCTCAGGTGGCACCGAATAATCCGGTCGCGCTAAGCGTCAATGACCGGCGCACCTTCGACGGGCCGACGGACGGTTCTTTACAAGGAATTAGCAAGGCGGGCGATGGGGGCATCGTGTTTGTCAGCTCCAATAACCAGATAACCAAACTCAAAAAGAGCGATCCATCCTACAGTACGGGACTCACCTTAACGCCACCAACGTATAACTGCCAGACGGGATCTATCACGTTCAACACCGTAGGGGGCGATAATACAACCATTACGTACTCGGCGCCTGGTATTACCCGCTCGGCATTAACTGACAACTTTGGCGTCGTCGAACAGGGATTACGGAATGATCCTAAGGTAATCACGATCACAGCGACTCAGAGCGGAGCGACCTCCAGTTATAACTTTGACTTGAAAGCGGCCTGTAGCAGTGCGCCTTCACCCGGTCCGCCCGTGTTGAATGGCCCCGTTCCTGACCAGTCGGTAGCGGTGGGGCAATCCATAAACTTTCCTATAGGCTCCTACTTTTCGGACCCGACGACCAATGTGCCAGGCTACTCCTCAAACTGGTCTTTTTGGGCGAGTGGCCTGCCCAATGGCCTATCCTTATCGGGTCAGCAGGCACCGAATGTTCCCAACATATTTATCGTGGGTAACTCTTCGGCCAGTGGCGTGTACACAGTGACCGTTACCGCCCGAACGGCGGCTTTCCCGAATAACCCAGTTTCGGCAACGTTCCGTATTACCGTATCACCAACGAACCTGCCAACGGGCGACGCCTTAACACTGCTTGCTCCTAGTTACGACTGCGCCAGCGGTGCGTTTACGTTTCGGACCAGTGGGGGAGACGGCAGCCTGATTGAATTTCAGGCAATAGGTATTACAGCCTGGACGAGTAATCCTAACCAATTTGTTGATAAAGAAAGCCGCACCGTGGACGATGTGCAGCCGTTCACGCTCATGGCTCGTCAGAGCGGCAAGATGGTTACCTACACCTGGAACCTGAAAGCAGCCTGTGGGCGAGCACGCGTCGCTACGAAAGAATCCGGTAGTGGTTTACAGGTGCGCGTATTGGGTAACCCGGTCGTGGGGCAAGCGGCTGAGCTGGAGATCATGGGGGTAACCGGCCAGAAAGTTCAGCTTACTTTAATTGATGGTCAGGGCCGTTCCATATATCAGCACATAATCAGCCAGTCGGGAGCTATGGAGCGGGTGACTATGCCCCTCGGACGTAGCAGTGGCTTGCTGGTTGTGCAGATAAACACCGCTCAGGAACGTAAGGCGGTAAAGCTACTTCGGCCTTAATGAGTATAGCCAACTGGTTGGAAACTTACGCAAGACCTTTTATTACGTCTCAGCTAATTTCCAACCAGTTGGCGACAATCAGTAGCTATGCACCATCTGCGCTAGTGTCTTATCCGAATAATTCGGACGAGAGGTAACGGTCTCCCCGGTCGCAGATGATGCAGACAATGACACCGGATTCTAATTCCTGCGCCAGTTCGACCGCAGCATGAACCGAACCACCACTGCTCATGCCGGCAAAAACGCCTTCTACGTTAGCGAGTTTGCGCGTCATAAGGGTGGCTTGCTCTTCCGACACTTCCATAACGCGATCGACACGTTGTGGATCGAAGATTTTGGGTAAGTACTCCACCGGCCATTTGCGAATGCCGGGAATCGACGAACCGTCGGTAGGCTGACAGCCCACAATCTGCACCGATGGGTTCTGCTCTTTCAGGTATCGCGAGGTGCCCATGATGGTGCCGGTGGTGCCCATCGACGACACAAAATGGGTGATTTGCCCCGTAGTGTCGCGCCAGATTTCAGGCCCAGTCGTCCGGTAGTGGGCCAGGTAGTTGTCAGGGTTGGCAAACTGATTGAGCATTAAATAGCCGCCTTTCTGCACCTGAGCGTCGGCGTAATCACGGGCGCTCTCAATGGTTTCGGTCAGGGTTACTTTAGCGCCGAACGCTTCCATGGTCAGTACGCGTTCGCGGGTGGAGTTTTCGGGCATGACCAGCTCAATGGGAATGTCGTAGAGTCGGGCAATCATGGCGAGGGCAATGCCGGTATTGCCGCTGGTGGCTTCAACGAGGGTCATGCCCGGCTTCAGTTCGCCCCGTGTCAGGGCTCCCTGGATCATGCTGACAGCCGCCCGATCTTTTACACTGCCGCCGGGATTGTTGCCTTCGAGTTTGCCGTATAGCGTAACGTTAGGATTAGGATTCAGCCGGTTTAATTCAACGAGTGGGGTATTGCCGACTAAATCGAGCAGGGTTGCCATGCTAATATATGTGTACTTGTTCTCGTATTGTCAAGGCTAAAGCTGACCAATAAGTTCGTTACCGGCCATGTTCTTGGGGGTAATCTCTATAGGGGTTGAAGTACAAGAGAACCTACGTCTTGTAGAGTGTATTAGGGTTTACCCGAAATATTTTTTTGCTATCGCTTAACAGATTGATACTGAATTTTGTGTAAACTTGCTTCTGTAGACTTTGTATGCAACTGATACACTATCGTTGGAGCGCAAATCACACAATGTATTCACACCTTTAATAAGTATTTTATGAAAGCAACTTTATTGGCCAAGCCTTTAACGCACGCTCGTGTTGAACAGATTGCCGATCAGTTCGCCATGCCTGATCTGACTCTTCCTTTTTGGGGCTATCGCAAAAAAATGCCCATGCACCAGATCGTGCGTCTGGAAGGCGAAGGAAATTACACCGTGTTTCATTTTGTCGACGGGAGCCAGTTGATGGTGTCGTTGACATTAAAGAAAATGGAAAGCCGGTTGTCGCCAAAAGTATTTGTCCGCCCACACAAGAAAAACATCATTAATCTCCTTTACCTCGACAGTATACATCCCGACCCTCAACAAATGAGAGTTAGCCTTGTCAACGGCGACCAGGTAGACGTATCCCGTCGGAAGGCGAGCCGCTTTATTAAACAGGTGAAAGGGTTTCAACAGGAGTTGCAGGTGCTCGCTGTTCAGCCGAGCGAAGTATTAGCCGCTTAAGGAAGTGGTTAGGTAAGGTCAGGTATTGTTACAACACTTGACCTTACCTGACTATTTCTGACCACCTGAAGTTACGCCTTCTTAAGTTTGGCCATTTCTTCGTCCCGCAGGGGTCGGCGAAGAATCTTACCGACGTTCGATTTTGGTAACTCGTCGCGAAACTCAATAACCCGCGGCACCTTGTAGGGTGTTAAGTTTTCGCGGCAAAACGCTTTGATGCTATCAGCAGTAAGTGATGGGTCTTTCTTGACGACAAAAATCTTCACTACCTCTGTCGACTTCTCATCGGGAACGCCAATGCAGGCTACTTCTAACACACCTGGGCATTGCGCTACTACGTCTTCTATTTCGTTTGGATATACGTTGAAGCCCGATACCAGGATCATGTCTTTCTTCCGGTCAACAATTTTGAAGAAGCCGTCTTCATTCATAATACCAACGTCGCCGGTCTTGAACCAATCGCCCATCATCGACTTGGCCGTTTCGTCGGGACGGTTATAGTAGCCGCTGAACACCTGAGGGCCACGGGCAACAATTTCACCAGGTTCGCCAATGGCTGCGTCGCTACCGTCTTCGCGAATGATTTTCATGTCAGTGCTGGGCCAGGGGATGCCAATGGTCCCCACCCGAACCGTACCGTCGATGGGATTGGAACACAAAACAGGCGAGGTCTCCGTCAGGCCGTATCCTTCACAAGGCGTATTGCCCGTAAGTTTAGCCCAGCGTTCGGCCACCGATGTTTGCAGCGCCATGCCGCCAGCTGACGTAACGGTCAGGTGACTAAAGTCTACCTCGCTGATACGTGGTTGGTTGAGTAAGCCGTTGTAGAGTGTGTTAACGCCCGTAAAGGCCGTGATTTTATACTTTTTCAAATCGTTAATGAACGCGTTCATGTCACGGGGATTCGTGATCAGCAGGTTCATTGCGCCACTTTTCAAAGCGGCTAAGGCATTAGTCGTCAGCGCATAAACGTGGTACAGGGGCAAGGCGGCAACAATAATGCCTTCTCCCTCCGCTACGTTCCCAGGCTTCATCCAGTAGTGCTGACACTCAACATTGGAAATGATATTCCGATGGGTTAGCATGGCTCCCTTTGAAACCCCAGTTGTGCCGCCTGTGTATTGAATAAAAGCTAAATCGCTGTTTTTGATCTCAACCCGCTCAAAAGGCTGACGACTTCCCCGACTTAATGCATCGTTGAACGAGATGGCATTTGGCAGATTGTAAGCAGGAACTAGCTTCTTTACGTACTTAACCACCGCGTTCACGATCTGCTTTTTGGGAAACCCCAGTAAATCGCCCAGTTGAGTTATTATGACGTGCTGAATGGCCGTCTTATCGATGATCTTCTCTAAGTTGCTCGCAAAGTTTGAGAGAATCACGATGGCCTTGGCATCGGAATCTTTAAACTGGTGCTGCATTTCGCGGGGCGTGTAGAGCGGATTGGTATTGACCACCACCAGCCCGGCGCGCAATGCCCCAAACATAGCTACCGGGTATTGCAGCGTGTTTGGCATCTGAATGGCCAGCTTATCGCCTTTCTTAAGGCCCAGGTCGTGCTGCAAAAAAGACGCAAACTGCTGTGATAACTTATCTAACTCGCCAAACGTAATTTGTTTACCCATGCAGGCATAAGCCGGGCGATCCGTAAAGCGCTGGCATCCCTCCTCCAGCAGGGCAGCCAGGGATGGATAAGCATCGGGATTGATTTCGTGCGGCACTCCTTTTGGATAGAAGCGTCGCCAGGGGTATGCAGTGGTGGTTGATTGCGTATCCATATTGGTATTGTAAGTATTAAAGCAAAAATAAAACTAAAACGGGAAAAAGCGCAGATAGGCAAGCCGTTTCGGATTATTAATTTGAACTTATTGAACCAAACTAGTACGCTAACTACGAACAACGGCTCCCGGGTAGTGCTAGCGTAGCCACCGAAGCTGTTTCAAAATGAAACCTTCTTTGGTATAGGTAAAACGGAGAAGGTCTTTGCATATTGACGCGGGTTGGTGTCTGCCTTTACTACGCCTGCTCGCGCTAAATGAACACACGCGTACCCGAGTAGTTGCAGCGGAACTCACGAGGGGTGCAGCCATTCTTTCGGCGGAATATGCGGTTGAAATACGAAAGATTGTTGAAGCCGCACTTGTACGAAATCTCAGCCACTGTACAGGTTGTGTCGATCAACAAGCGTGAGGCATGCCCCAACCGAATGTCGTTTAAACTGTCGATAAACGTTTTACCGGTTCGCTTTTTTATGAACCGACTGAACGATACGTCCAGCATGTTCACCGTTTTGGCAACATCGGCCAGCGAGATGTTCTTGTCGTAGTTAGCCTGCATGAACGCAAACGCCTGCTCTAACCGACGGCTGTTGTAGGTGATGTGGTCGTTGGTGAACGTCACGTTCGATAACGTCCGCATGTTGCGCGAGGTGGATAAGTCATGCAGAATTGACAACAGTTCGAGCACCGAGTCGAAACCGTTTTTTTGCACCAGCGCTTCAATACGGGGCCGGATAATCTGGGTGGTTTCCTGAGAGAACAAAATGCCCTTGACCGACCGCTCCAACAGGGCCCGAATGAAGCTGAGTTGATTCCGGCTTAGCCACTTGTCGTCGAACAGATCGCGGTGAAACTGAATTGTAATTTCGTGAATATCCTGGCTTTGGCATTGGTGAGTGAACCAGCCATGAGGTAAGTTGCTGCCAACCAGAACCAGTTCCAATCCGTCGATGACCTCGGAGTGATCGCCAACAATGCGTTTGGTACCTTTGGCATTGGCAATAAAATTTAGTTCAAACTCCTCATGATAATGCAACGGAAAATCAAACTCTTTTTTTACGCGGGAAAAGAGCGTGAAACAATCACTTTGAGTTAAGGGAGTTATCTCACGGTAAATAGTACTCATGAGCCGATAATGAGGTTTAAGGATTTGTTAGTAATGCAAAGATATACAAGCTGAATTGATAAAAAAGTACTTATGGCTGGTTACTTGCCAGCTAAAAATAGTTGTATAGGTTCTAGGGTTATCCATATAAAAGTTGCTGATATACTTCTTTGTTGCCAGATTGTGGGAAAAGATATAATTGTATCATGTTGTTTTGTTGAACAAAATGATAAAAAAGTATTAGTACATTTTTGTAACACTGACATAAATTTGTTTTGTCAAAATTTCCAGATAAGTCCGGACTAACGATCCCATTACAATGAAGTAATTGGGCAGACGAAGAACCCTGTCATTCAGCTATTTTGATAACCGGACAAGGTGTTCGGCGGCAGAACCGCAATACATAATCAGTAATGGTACGATACGCTTTCTGCGTTTTCCTGGGGCTGTTGGGCTCGTTAAGCAGTCAAGGGCAAACCTTGCCGATTGACCCTAAAGCGACGGCTGAGACTAAAAATTTGTATATTAATTTACAACGTCTCTCCACCAAAGGCGTCATGTTTGGGCATCAGGATGACCTTGCCTATGGTGTTGGCTGGCAGTACCAACCTGGCCGCTCCGATATCAAAGACGTAGTAGGTGAGTACCCGGCGGTATTTGGCTGGGATCTGGGGCGGCTCGAACTCGACAGTGCGGCCAATCTCGACAAAGTGCCGTTTGATAAGCAGCGGGCGCTGGCGCAGCAGGCTTATGCGCAAGGAGGAGTCAACACCTATAGCTGGCACTTAAACAACCCACTCGATCTAACCAAAACGAGCTGGGACAAACAGGATTCGACCATTCGCCGGATGTTCAATGACCGCAAGGCGCTCAAACGCTATACCTCATGGCTGAAAAAAGTAGCGGTGTACATGAAAAGCCTGAAAGGCCCCAATGGCGAGGCTATTCCGGTCATTTTTCGGCCATTTCACGAGCATACGGGTTCCTGGTTCTGGTGGGGTAAAAACCATTGTTCACCGGCAGAATACGTAAAAATGTGGCGCTATACCGTCGATTACCTACGGAAAAAGAAAGTGCATAACTTGCTCTACGCGTATTCGACGGACCGGTTTACGTCGCGGGAAGACTACCTCGAACGGTATCCGGGCGATGATTACGTCGACATCGTAGGCTTTGACATTTATCACCGGCCCAGGGGCGATACGACTAATCGTTATGTACCGGAAACCCGCCGGATGGTGGAAACCTTACGTAGCATTGGGCAGGAGAAGCGCAAAGTCTGGGCCATGACCGAAACGGGGCTAGCTCAGGTGTCTCAACCCAATTGGTGGACAAACATTCTGATGCCGGTGATCCAGAACGCGGGTTTGTCGTACGTACTTGTGTGGCGTAACGAAGGCCAGCGCCAGTATTTTGCTCCGTTCCAGGGGCAGGCCAGCGCTGATGATTTCAAGGCGTTTTATGCAAACCCGAACGTGCTGTTTGGCACAAAAACGGCAGCTGAGCGTTTGTATGCCCCTAACCCGCCAACCCAATAATTACTCGATTATTTAACTCCTTGTTATGAAGTTATCTGCGCTCGATATCGGCATTATAATTACCTATCTGGTAGCCGTTATCATCCTAGGTCTCGTGCTGAAAAAACGGGCCTCAAAAGATAAAGAAGCCTACATGCTGGGTGGTAAAACCCTGCCCTGGTACATGCTCGGTCTGTCGAATGCATCAGATATGTTCGACATTTCGGGAACCATGTGGATGGTGGCCCTGGCGTTTGTCTACGGCATGAAGAGCCTGTGGATTCCGTGGCTGTGGCCGGTGTTCAACCAGATTTTCATGATGATGTATCTGTCCATCTGGCTGCGTCGCTCCAACGTGACTACCGGAGCGGAGTGGATTGGTACACGCTTCGGCACAGGGCGGGGCGTTACGGCGTCACATACTATTGTGGTGGTGTTTGCCTTACTTAGTTGCCTGGGTTTTCTGGCGTACGGGTTTGTAGGGCTAGGCAAGTTCATCGAGATTTTCATCCCGTTTGAGAACGTGGCGCCTTACGTACCATTTTCGGTAAGCCCGGCTTATGTACCGCACTTCTACGGAATCATCTTCACTGCGTTTGCCGTTTTCTACGCCATCCTGGGTGGCATGACTAGCATTGTAATCGGTGACGTGCTGAAATACGTTATTATGAGTATTGCCGCCGTCGTTATCGCCTACATCGCCATGGAGAATCTTAGCGCCAAGCCGCTGGTGGTGCCGTCGGGCTGGTTCAATCCGTTCTTCCACTGGACGCTCGACGACCTCGACTGGACCGGTAAAATTGATGAGGTCAATAACAAGATCAAGTCGGATGGCTATTCGCTTTTCGGCGTCTTCTTCATGATGATGACCTTTAAAGGCATTTTGGCGAGTCTGGCCGGACCAGCGCCGAACTACGACATGCAGAAGGTACTCTCGACCAAGTCGCCACAGGATGCGGCCAAGATGAGCGGCTTTGTGTCGATTGTGCTGCTACCCGTTCGGTACGCCATGATCATGGGTTTTGCCGTGCTCGCCTTGCTGCATTATGACCAGCTCGACCTGCGTTCGGCAACGGGTATTGATTTTGAGAAGATCTTACCAGCGGCCATTCAGCAGTTTGTACCAGCCGGACTGCTCGGACTGTTACTGGCGGGTCTGCTGGCGGCCTTTATGGGCACCTTTGCTGGTACGCTCAATGCCGCCCAAGCCTACATTGTCAATGATATTTACCTAAAATACGTCGAGCCAAAAGCCTCGAACCGGCGCATTGCCAACATGAATTATCTGTCGGGTCTGCTGGTTGCTGGCCTGGGGATTCTGATGGGCCTGTTTGCCAAAGACGTCAACAGCATTTTGCAGTGGATTGTATCGGCCCTGTATGGTGGC
Source organism: Spirosoma soli (assembly GCF_042684525.1). Classification (NCBI taxonomy): domain Bacteria; kingdom Pseudomonadati; phylum Bacteroidota; class Cytophagia; order Cytophagales; family Cytophagaceae; genus Spirosoma; species Spirosoma soli. The sequence continues at coordinate 325,441 of NZ_JBHULN010000006.1, forward strand.
TACGTAGCGGCCAACGTGCTGAAATGGCACTGGTGGCGGTTCAACGCGAGCGGTTTCTTCTGGGGAATGTTAGCGGGTATCGTCCCGGCGCTGATTCTGCCTTATGTGTTCCAGGAAACGCTGGAGCTCTACTACTTCCCGCTGTTGTTTGGTCTCTCGCTGGCGGGCTGCATCGCCGGATCGTTGCTGACACCGGCCACGGATACCAAAACGCTCAAAACGTTTTATAAAACGGTGCGGCCCTGGGGTGTCTGGGGACCCATACATAAACAGGTAGTCGCCGAAGATCCGACGTTTGAGGCCAACCGAAACTTCAAACTCGATGCATTCAACATTATGATCGGTGTGATTGCGCAATGCTGCCTGACGATGCTGCCCATGTATCTGATCGTCAAGATGAATACCGAGTTTTTCATTACGCTGGGATTATTGGCTGTTTGCGCTATCATCCTGAAGAAAACCTGGTGGGACAAACTACCAACCGATACGCCCCAACCTGAACCGGTTGGTAATAGACCAGCTTTCATGCATTAATACAACCTGTCTAAATCTAAAGAAACGAACGGTGGAAATAACTCTGGTGGCTCACAAACAAATGGCAACAACATCAGCTGGACCACATTTCGTCCTCACTAACTTCAATCAAAACAGTCTCGATGAACATCGCTTTTCAGCAACGGCTAGAGCAGCTAGAAAAAACATACGTTGATCTCATCAGCCGCGAGAACGAAAAACAACTTCTTGGTAACGGCATCTTCGATCGGTACGTCTATCCTGTGCTGACGGCACAGCACACACCCCTGTTCTGGCGGTACGACCTGAACCCGACCACAAATCCATACCTGATGGAGCGGTTTGGGATCAATGCAGCCTTCAATGCCGGTGCTATTAAGCTCAATGGCAAATACCTGCTTGTGGCTCGGGTAGAAGGCATGGACCGGAAATCATTCTTCGCCGTGGCTGAAAGCCCAAACGGCGTTGATAATTTTCAGTTTTGGGAGCGCCCCATCACCATGCCCGAAACCGAGGTTCCAGATGGCAACGTATATGACATGCGGTTAGTGCAGCACGAAGACGGTTGGATTTATGGCCTGTTCTGTACCGAGCGGAAAGACCCCAACGCTAAAAAAGGTGATGAGTCGTCGGCGGTGGCGCAATGCGGTATAGCCCGTACTCACGATCTGGTTACCTGGGAACGTCTGCCCGATCTGAAAACGCCTTCGCCCCAGCAGCGGAACGTCGTGCTGCATCCGGAGTTCGTGAATGGGAAGTACGCGTTTTACACCCGTCCGCAGGATGGTTTCATCGAAGCGGGCACCGGGGGGGGCATTGGTTTTGGTTTCGCCGATTCGATGGAGAACCCAGTCGTCGAAAAGGAGTATATCGTTGATGAAAAGCATTACCATACCGTCTACGAAGTCAAAAACGGGCAGGGACCAGCACCGATCAAAACCGAGAAAGGGTGGCTGCACCTGGCGCACGGGGTTCGGAACACGGCCGCCGGTCTGCGTTATGTGCTGTATATGTTCATGACCGATCCAAATGACCTAACGAAAGTAATCTACAAGCCCGCTGGCTATTTTATTGCTCCGGAAGGTGAAGAACGCGTCGGTGACGTATCGAACGTTACGTTTGCGAATGGCTGGATTCTGGACGACGATGGCACGGTGTTTATCTATTACGCATCGTCGGATACGCGCATGCACGTGGCTACTTCAACACTTGGTCAGTTGCTGGATTACGTCGTGAATACACCACCGGATGGCCTGCGCTCGGCTGCATCTGTAGAACGGCTAAACGCGCTCATTGATCGGAATATGGCGTTTCAGCAGGAGCAGGCCGAAGTAAATACCATAGATGGTCACGCGTAGAGATGGTAGCACAGGCAGGCATCGAACCCGCGAAGTATCAGGCCGAAGTCGAGGCTGAGCTGGCGAGTATTTTAACGTTCTGGATGAAGCACAGCCCCGACACCGAGCGGGGGGGCTTCGTCGGGCGCCTATCCGACACGGGGCAGGTCGACAGTGACGCGCCAAAAGGGTCGGTCCTGAATGCCCGAATTCTGTGGACGTTTTCAGCTGCTTACCGGCAGACAGGTAATGCAGCATATCGGGACATAGCCGACCGCGCTTACCAGTATTTCATTACGCACTTCCTGGATGAAACTTACGGGGGCGTTTACTGGTCGGTTAATCCAGCGGGTAAGCCGCTGAACACGCGTAAGCAAATTTATAGCTTGGCATTCGCTATTTACGGCTTGAGCGAACATTATCGCATTTCGCAGGAGCCCGCTGCCCTGAAGGCTTGTCAGGAATTGTATACCTGGATTGAGCGCTACAGTTTCGACCGGGCCGAAGGAGGGTATCTTGAGGCATTCAGCCGCGAAGGAGCCTTGCTGAATGATTTGCGGTTGAGCGAAAAAGATCGCAATGATCCCAAAACGATGAATACGCACCTCCACATTCTGGAGGGATACGCCAACCTGTACCGCATCTGGCCGGATGCCGGGCTAGGGCAGCAAATCCGAGGCTTGCTGGCGACGTTTCAAATGCACATTCTGGATGCCGATACCCACCAGATGCGGTTGTTTTTTACGCCTGACTGGCAACCAACCGCCAATCTGGTGTCATTCGGTCACGATATTGAAGCATCGTGGTTACTACTTGAAGCGGCTGAGGTTTTGGGGGACGAAAAGCTGATTCATCAGTTCAAACAGATCGCCGTGGCTATGGCGCAGGCAACAATGGCAGGTGTACAACCCGACGGTAGTCTGTACCACGAGCTTGATCGTGACCGCAATCACTACGACACCCATCGCGAGTGGTGGGTGAGCGCCGAAGCGATGGTTGGTTTCCTGAACGCGTATCAGCTGACCGGGCAAGCTCATTTCTATCAGCAATCGGTGCAGGTATGGCAATTTGCCCAAATGCACTTGCTGGATCGCGAGCGGGGCGAGTGGCGCTGGGGAGTTCTTGATGACTATCAACCCATGACGGGCGAAGACAAGATTGGCTTCTGGAAGTGCCCGTATCACAACGTCCGGGCGTGTCTGGAAGTGATAAATAGGTGTCAGACGTTGAGTTGATTTGAGAAGTAAATTTGGCCTTACATAGTTAAAGGGGGCGCTTGAGTTATTGCTCAAGCAGCCCCTTTTTGTAGTTATACACAAATATTGCTTGTTACAACACGCCAACAAATGATTCGAAGTTGTCCCTATGGATAACGTCAGCCTGTATTGGCTTATACGTTTCCACGAACGTTTTAGGAAAGCGAGTTTTGGCGTTGGGATTCCATTTGAACTCCCAAGCCCGTAGCATGCCGTCCTGCTCTTCGAGGTAATCAATTTCTTGTTGCTGGTGGGTCCGCCAAAAATAGCTTCTGGACCATATTTGGTTATAGTGGAGCACTTTTTGCCGCTCGCTCACCAAAAAATTTTCCCATAATGCTCCCACATCAGCTCGCAGGCCGAGGGATTTAAAATCCGCTAGAATGGCGTTACGGAGGCCGTTATCATAGAAATATACTTTGCGGCTGCTGCTGATCTCGGAGCGGAGATTCCGACTGAACGGCTGCAGTCGAAAAACAATAAAGGCTTTTTCAAGCAGACCGATGTAATTTTCTACCGTCGCCCGATCAATTTGAAGCGTGCGGGCCAACTCGTTATACGACACTTCCGAGCCAAGTTGAAGGGCTAAAGCAACTAGTAATTTATCCAGGAGTTCGGGCCGACGGATACCGCCGAACGTAAGCAGGTCTTTGTACAGATAGCTGCTACTAAGCTGCTGTAAGACAGCTCGCTCATCGCCCACGCTGGTTACTACGTCGGGATAGAACCCATACAGTAATCGTGTTTCCAACTGCCGCCGAGCTTCCAGAAAACCAACGCTACCCACTAACTCCTGCCACGAAATCGGATACAGTCTGAATTCAAACTTACGCCCGGTTAAGGGTTCGTTTATCTCATTAGCTAAGTCGAACGATGACGAACCACTTACTAACAACCGTACGTCTGGTAATTGGTCGGTGATAAGTTTCAAGGTAAGACCAATGTTCTTTACACGCTGTGCTTCGTCTAGAAAGACAACTTGATTAGGACCAATGATCTGACGAAGCCGTGCCACGTTCGCATTTTCAAGTTGGAACCGTACATCGGCCTCGTCAGCGTTAAGTAACAGGTATTGGCCGTGCTCGGCGCAAAGTTTACGCAACAGGGTTGTTTTGCCTACTTGTCGCGGCCCCATTACTACTAACGCTTTACCCGAATTCCAACGCTTTCGAAGCGGTTCTTCTAACAGACGAGGGATCATTTTAAATTTTGTCGATTATATTCTACAAATTAAGTAAAAATTGTAGATTACAATCTATAAACTTAACATGTCCGAGTGTTGATCTGCTTATTGATAGCTTACTTTTTTGATGGGATGAAGTCTTTATATTTAATACAAGGTCCCTGTTATCACGCAAAATCATTGCATTGCTATTGATGCGGCTACTGGCAAATTAATTCAAATGACCCCCGAAGAGATGACGATCATTCTCTCTAACTCGCCGATGCTCTTAAACAAATATGAAGGCGCCGGGGAAAGCCGCAAGGCGAATCAGTTGTACTAGCTTATGGTCCGTTTCAACGAAAATCAGTCAAAGTGAAGACAACCGTTTATCGGCTACTGCTCCCTGATAACAGATTCACCATAAACAAAAAAACTCCGCGTCATTGGCGCGGAGTTTTTCATTACTTGGGTCCAGTTATTCTTTCACAATCTTAACCGTTTTAAGCTGCGTTGGGGTGCTGGCACGTAGTAGCAGCATGCCTGACGATTGCCGGTCGAGCGGTACCGAAATCGATTCGGTGGCTCCCGCCTGCTCAATCTGCCGCACGTGAATCTCACGGCCATGGATGTCGGTCAGGATCAGGCGTAACGATTGACCGGTGGCTCCAGTGACCTCAAACTTCAGGTTATCGCGTGCAGGGTTACCTAGTACGTTTACGTTCAGCGGTGAGTCAGTTAGCGCTGGGCGTCGGGCTCCGCTTGGGCAGGCGTTGGGCAAGTCGAAAGAGTAGGTAACCACAACACCCCCTTGCTTGGCCATCAGCTCAATCACTTTTGGATCGCCCCGTAGGCCTGGCTCAACCGTACCGTACGGATTCGTTGACCATACCATAACACCAATCGCCATGTATTCGATAGGATTACCTGTACCACCTTGTGTGTTAAACTTAATGGCACCCGTAGCGCAGTTATAGGTAGGAGCCAACATTACAAGGGCGTCGTTTGTGGGCGCTGGCTGTACCGGCTTGGTTGGGCACATAAGCTGTAAGTCGAACGTAAAGCTGGCAACAACGCCGTTCTGACGTGCTAGTAGCTCAATGGGCTTCGGATCGCCCCGTAGGCCCGCTTCAACCACACCGTTTGGATCAGTCGACCAGGTTTTGATGCCGATCGCCATGTATTCAATTGGCGTACCATCGCCCCCCGCACTTTTAAACGTAATAGCACCCGTCTGGCAATCGTAGGTCGGTGCCAGTACCGTCAGCGCTCCACCCGTCGGCGGTGTTGTTGGGCAGGCCGCCGGTAAATCGAAGGTATAGCTGGCGACCTGACCACTTTGCCGGGCCAATAACTGAATCAGCTTAGGATCTTTACGGACCGCTTCGTCAACAAAGCCATTTGGATCGGTCGACCAATCTTTGACGCCGATGGCCTTGTATTCAACCGGCGTACCGTCGCCCCCGGTGCTTTTGAACGTAATAGCGCCCGTAGTACAATCGTAGGTCGGTGCCTGCACCTGCAACTGGCCGTAAGCACGCCAATCAGGCAATTCATCGCGGGTAATCACGTCTTTGTCGTTGTAAACCGCTTTCAACAGGTCAAGCGGCTGCTTACGGATGTAGTCATTACCTGTCCAGACGGCGAACCATGACCACCAGGTAGCAAAACCGCGGATATTCTCGGGCTTGGGCAGGTTACCGGTTTCAGAAAGGGTAGCCAGTTTTTTACCGTTCAGCGCACTTTGCGTATTGGCCCAGTTACCACTCAGATTAGCCGCAGGATCGGCGTAAATGTCCAGCCCCAACACATCAACGTACTCATCACCGGGATACCAGTCCATGTTGGGCTGGTCGGTACCGGTGTACACCCAGATCAGGTTGTGCAGGTTGTGGTAGTTTGTCAGGCGGTCGTACATAATGCGCCAAAGCTCTTTGAATGGCCCAGGTCCTTTGGCACCCCACCAGAACCAGCCGCCGGGCGCTTCGTGCAACGGACGCCATAGAACCGGAATGTCGGCATCCCGGAATTTTTTAAGTTCCGTCGCAATGACGTCAATGTCCCTGAGTAGCAGGTTGTAACGTTCACCACTCTTATCGGCCAATGCGGCCGACAAATCGAATGTAGTAGCCCGCGTATAAAAACCACTCCACCAAAGTCTGTCAGGAGCCTGGTTGATTAGGTCGGTAGGCGCGTTCCAGTGCCACGCTAAGGTGATAATGCCGCGGCCATCGCCTTTTTTAGCCCAATTAATAAACCGTTCGCTTTGTCCGGTTGGGTTCGAGCCAAACTGAACGCGCGACGGCGAATACTCAATCAGGTCATAAGAAGCTATGGCTGGTTCTTTGCCGGTTTGCTCCAGAACATAGGCAAGGTCGTCGTGCTGACCCGACAAAACTTTACTGCCATACTGATCAACGATGTACGAGAACAGCGAACGCGTAGAAGGCGTCGCTTTGGCATCGACCAGCGTCTTGGGCGGTTTAATAGGCAGCGGAGCCGTAGCTGGGGTTAACTGAATGTAGTCGATGCCAAAATAGCCCCATCCCTGGTTGACCGTGATGGTGTTCAGTCCATCGCGCAGCAGAAATTTACCCCCGGTTACTGACGCAAAACCAGGGTTCGCCATGAACATACCGGTTCCCCGGCCTTCATTAACCTGGATATCAAATCCTTTTTGCCCAAACGGTGCGGTATAGCCAATGCCTATGTCGTAGAGGCCCGCCGTGGCGCTGAACGAAAGAACGATCTTGTCGGTCCCACTATCGAAGCCAGTGACGTAGCCACTACCCGAAAAACCGGCGGGCGTGGTTGCTACGTTGACCCCATTGAGATCGCCTAATTCGGCTTCAATTCGGCCATTCACCACGGGCACCACGGTCGGCGGTTTAGCCGATACAGGCGTAAAAATGATATAGTCAATTCCATAGTACCCCCAGCCGTTGGTCAGAGAAACCGTGTTCTGCCCTTCTTTGAGCAGAAATTTACCTACCACCAGCGAGCCAAAGCTATTATTGGTTCCTACGAACGTCTGGTCACTCGTTACCGAGTTTACGTTCAGGGTAGTGTGTTTTTCGCCGTAGGGAGAGTAATACACAATTGTTAGTTCATATTCCCCAGCCGTTGCCGGAAAGGTATAGGCAATGTTATCGGCGGCATTGTCAAAGTCCCAGACGTAGCCGCTGCCTGAGTAGCCAGGTACCGTAGTAACAGCGTTGACTCCAGTCAAAGTAGCTGATTCGGCTTCCAGTTTTATGTCGCCGGGTGCCGCAAACGCACTGAACCAGCAAAGCGAAACGAGAAAGGCGAGTAGCCATCGTTGCGTGGTGAGCCGATAAAAATTCGGTAAAAACGTGAGCATGGGATAAATGGGTTTGGTTAGATGTTAACTATAAGTTTGGATAAATTCGGGCTGTTCCGGCAGCAGCAGAGCGTTCTTGGTCGATAGAGCTACTGACTACTGAAGGAAAACCTTTTTGCATTGAGGTAACAAATGTATGTTTATGCTCTATCAGGCAATAGTACTATTTTAGCCATTTATAGACCCTAGAAGCTATCCTTCTTTCATAAAATAGATTTTCGCAGACTCATAGGTCTTTTTTACGCATGGGTTCACTTTTTTTACGCCCCGAACCAGTCGATAAGCCAATCTGACAGAATATAAAATCGGCGATTTCTGCTTAATCAGGCAGTATTTAAGCTAGGTATATACGTTTAGAGGTATAGCTGGCCTTTATTCCGAAAGCAGAGAGGCCCATAAGCTATTCAACCCATTCAAAACCTAACTACTTGTTATGAATACGAAAATCAGTTGTCTGCTTGTGGCAGGTTTGATAAGTACATTACTTGCAACTGCGCCATCGTCTTACGGGCAGAGTAAGCTTGGGCAGTTTGATGGACAAACCGATGTTGGCAGAGTAAAGCGGCCCGGATCGGCCAGCTACAATCCGGCGCGCCAGGAATACACCATCGAAGGCTCTGGCACAAATATTTGGTTCGATCGCGACGAGTTTCACTTTGTCTGGAAGCGGATGAAGGGCGATTTTATTCTTCAGACAAATGGCCATCTGCTGGGTAAAGGCGTTGATCCACACCGTAAGCTCGGCTGGATGGTGCGTTCAACGCTGGATTCTAACTCTGCCCACATTAATGCTGTCGTGCATGGCGATGGGCTGACGTCATTGCAGTTCCGGCGCACGAAGGGTGCCACCACCGAAGAAAAGAAATCAGCTTTGACGGGGGCAGACGTAGTGCAACTGGCTCGCAAGGGCAATACGTATACTATGTCGGTGGCCCGAAACGGCCAGCCCTTCGTGACCGAAGAGGTAACGGACCTTGACTTAGGCGCGGACGTATACGTAGGACTGTTCGTTTGCTCACACAATCCGGACGTATCGGAAAAGGCCGTTTTTCACAACGTGCGTTTGATTGTGCCCGCCCGCGACAACTTTGTGCCCTACCGCGAATACATCGGTAGCAATCTGGAGCTGATGGACGTAGCTACTGGCCAGCGAAAAGTCATCTACCAGGCACCGGAGTCGTTGCAGGCCCCGAACTGGCTACCCAATAACAAAGCGTTGATCTATAACAGCAACGGTAAGTTATACCGTTTCGATCTGGCCAAGAAAATACCGACAGTTATCAACACGGACTTCGCCACGAGCAACAACAACGACCATGTGCTCTCGTTCGACGGAAAAATGATCGGTATCAGCCACCATAGCAAAGAAGACGGCGGTAAATCGATTGTATACACCGTTCCGGTAGGGGGTGGTACACCTAAACGCGTTACGCCCGTTGGTCACTCGTACCTGCACGGCTGGTCGCCGGATGGTAAGTCGCTGATCTACACGGGCGAACGTAACGGGGAGTTCGACATCTACCGGATTGGCGTTACTGGTGGAGCTGAAACAAGGCTGACCACTGCCAAAGGACTGGACGATGGTTCGGAATACTCGCCGGATGGCAAGTACATTTACTTCAACTCGACCCGCAGCGGTACCATGCAGATCTGGCGGATGAAAGCCGATGGCAGCGACCAGGAGCAGATCACTAATGATGAGTATAACAACTGGTTCCCACACATTTCGCCAGACGGTAAATGGATGACAATTTTGTCGTTTGGGAAAGACGTCAAGCCCGACGACCATCCGTTTTACAAGCAGGTCTATCTGCGACTGCTGCCCGTGGCCGGAGCTAATCCATCCGCAACGCCAAAAGTGATAGCTTACGTCTATGGCGGACAGGGGACGATCAACACGCCTTCTTGGTCGCCGGATAGCAAGCAGATTTCGTTTATCAGCAATTCGGATTCGCTGGAGAAGGCTTTTGTTGGCGCAAAATAATCCGCTCCGTCAAATCGTATTAACTTGCGGCAGCATTGGGCCAACGTCCAATCCTTCGTACGTCTCATCCATTACTCACAGTTCGTTTATTCATGCAACGGTTCTTAGTAGCCTTCTTCTCATTGGTATCGGTTTTGACAGCCCAGGGTGCACCCGGTGATACGCACATCGCCATCGAAACCCGTAAAACGGCATTAGTGATTCGGGTCGATAAAGAGCAGAATCCGACCATCGTTCACTTCGGGCAACGGCTTAGCCGCCCCGACGAGTACGCCCAGATTCCGGGCAATGGCAAGCGTGGCGAAGATTATACGGGTATTTATAACTCCGTGTACACGCCCGCTGGCAGCCGCAACTTATTGGAGCCAGCTATTCAGGTGACTCACGCCGATGGTAATCCCTCGCTGGACCTGCGCTACGTGCGACACGAAAGTAAGCCCGCCGGAGAGGGCGTGGTGCTGACAACGGTTTACCTAAAAGACCCGCAGTATCCGTTTGAGGTAACCTTGTATTACAAAGCGTATCAGAACGAAGACGTGATTGAGCAATGGTCAACGATCCGGCATACCGAGAAGAAAAACGTAACGCTGCACAAATACGCGTCGGCCAACCTCTACATCCCGGCGCAGAACTATTACCTGACGCACTTCCACGGCGACTGGGCGAATGAGATGAATCCGACAGAAGAGCCGCTGACCGAAGGCATCAAAGTGCTGGACAGTAAGCTGGGTACCCGCGCCGATCTGTTTCAGCCGCCTTCCTTCTTGGTTGCTTTGAACCAGCCAGCCCAGGAAGATCAGGGCGAGGTGATGGCCGGTACACTGGCCTGGTCGGGTAACTACCAAATTGCCTTTGAAGTAGACCCCTTGCATAACCTACGCATGACCGCCGGCATCAACCCCTACGCGTCGGCCTACACACTGGCGCCGGGGAAAGAGTTTGTAACGCCCGCATTCTTGTTCACCTACTCCAACACCGGCAAAGGCACGGCTAGCCGCAGTCTGCACCGCTGGGCGCGAAAGTTCCGGATTCCGCAGGGGCAGGGCGATCGGCTGACGCTGCTGAACAACTGGGAGGCTACGTTCTTTGATTTCAACGAAGAGAAGCTGACGGGTCTTTTCAAAGATGGTAAAAAACTAGGCGTTGATCTGTTTCTGCTCGACGACGGCTGGTTTGGGAATAAGTACCCACGAAACAACGATAAAACCGCCTTAGGTGACTGGCAGGAGAATGTTAATAAGTTGCCACATGGGCTAGGATACTTAGTCAAAGAAGCCGAGAACGCCGGGATTAAGTTTGGGATCTGGCTGGAGCCTGAGATGGTCAGCCCAAAAAGTGAACTCTACGAAAAGCATACCGACTGGGTGCTGAAGCTCCCCAACCGGCAGGAATATTACTACCGGAATCAACTGGTGCTTGACTTAACTAACCCGAAGGTGCAGGATTTTGTGTATGGCGTCGTCGACAACGTCATGACCAAGAACCCAACCATTGGCTACATCAAGTGGGATTGTAATGCGGTTATTTACAACGCCTTTTCGGCTACCAATCCGAACCCTTCTCACCTCTACGTCGAATACGTGCAGGGCCTGTATAAAGTTGTGGAGCGGCTGCGGGCAAAGTACCCGACGTTGCCAATGATGCTCTGTTCGGGTGGCGGTGGCCGTGTTGATTACGGGGCATTACGTTACTTCACCGAGTTCTGGCCCAGCGACAACACCGACGGTCTGGAGCGGGTCTTCATTCAATGGAATTACTCGTATTTCTACCCGTCCATTGCCACCTGTAATCACGTGACCGACTGGGGGAAACAACCCATCAAGTTCCGTACGGATGTCGCCATGATGGGTAAGATGGGGTACGATATTGTGGTCAGCAAACTGGATGAGAAAGAGTTGCAGTTCAGTCAGGAAGCGCTCAAAACCTACGAGCGGATAAAAAACGTGATCTGGCAGGGCGATATGTTTCGGTTAGCGTCACCTTATACTGGCGATGTAGCCTCGCTGATGTACGTCAACGAAGCTCGCGATCGGGCCGTCTGGTTTACCTACCTGACCAAAAACCGGTACAAAGCGGGTAGTGTAGCACCGATTCGTCTGCAAGGCCTCGACCCGGCTAAGAACTATACCGTTCGGGAGTTGAACGTATACCCAGGAGCCAGGTCGGCCATCAACAACACAACAGCGTACTCGGGCAATTATCTGATGACTGTTGGATTCAACCCCAATGTAGATGCTCGTCGCACCAGCGTCGTTCTGGAATTAACTGAAGCGAAGTAATTAGGTTTTGTTCAGCACAGAGGCACGGAGTACACCAAGATTTATACTTTCTTGGTGTACTCCGTGCCTCTGTGTTTATAATTATCTGTCAGTTCTGTAAACTGGACATGGCCGTTCCGGCTACAAAAACCTCTCGCCCTAGTCAGATTGTCCTCATTCAAACATCAAGAGGTAGTATAACTGTAATGTTCAAGTATGTATATAGTTAACTATTACATTTTAATAATTAGAAATTTTAAAAGATAATATTGAATAATAAATAATTTTAAGAATTATATTTTACTTCTTAATTGTATTGCAAAATTATGTAGCCTATACTTGTCCTTAATTTTATTCTTCTTTTTCTCTATGTAAAATTTATACTTGAAACTGTATGAAAGTACAACTGCTTGCGCTTATCATGCTGATTCCGCTTTATTCATTTTGCCAGCAACGAGTTGTGCGCGGTAAGGTGAGTGACTCTGGGGAAAAGGCCGCCTTGCCCGGAACAACGATAACCGTGAAAGGCAGTACGTCAGGAACGGTTACCGATGCGCAGGGAACTTATCAGATCAATGTTCCCGAAAAGGGGGCGGTGCTGGTTTTTTCCTCGGTTGGGTTTCAATCAAAAGAAGTGACAGTAGGAGCCCAGCAAGTCATTGACGTAACGCTGGTTGCCGACACTAAACAACTGAGCGAGGTGGTCGTAACAGCCGCTGGTATTAAACGGGACAAGAACGCACTCGGCTATGCCGTAAGCACCATCGACGCTAACCAGCTCGCGCAAAAGTCAGAACCGGATCCGCTTCGGGCCCTGACTGGTAAAGTGGCGGGCGTCAACATTCAGGGTTCGGGCGGAGCAGCCGGGGGGGCTACGAACATCACCATTCGGGGCAATTCGTCGTTGGGTAACAACAACCAGCCGCTGTTTGTGGTCGATGGGGTTCCGTTTGATAACTCCAGTTTCGGCAGTACTGATGGCTCAGTAGGTGGAGCAACCATCACAAACCGGGCGTTTGACCTGGACCCGAACAACATCCTGACCATGACGGTGCTGAAAGGCGCGGCTGCTGCGGCTTTGTATGGTTCGCGGGCGGCCAATGGAGCCATCATTGTAACAACCAAAGCGGGTAAGCGGCAAAGCCGCAAAGGACTGGAGATTACGTATAATACCGGCTATTCTATAGAGACGGTCGCGGGTTTACCCGATTACCAGACCAGCTACGGCCAGGGAACCAACTTCGATTATCGGAGTGGCGTATTCGGCTCATGGGGACCACCGTATCAGGGCATACCGAGCCTGATTCCTACCCGGGCTACCATTCCGCACCCATTAACGACCAACAACCGGTATCCATCGTCGGTCTTTCCCCAGTTTTATCAGGCCGATGGCGTAACGCCCATACAGGTTCCGTATCAGTCTTACGCACAATACAACGCCAAAAATTTTTTCCGGCAGGGCAGCGTCTTTGAAAATGCGCTTTCCGTATCCAGCGGCAGTGAGAAAGGAAGCTTCACGGCGGGATTGTCGCGGACGGGTAACCAGGGCGTCGTGCGTGAGAACCAGATTACTCGTACGGCCGTGAACATTGGTGGCAATGCGCAGCTCGACAATAAATTTTACTTGAGTGGTGCATTGAATTACGTTAATACCGACCAGGTATCTCCGCAATTGACGGCGGCCAATGGTAGCGGTAGCTCCATTATGGATATTCTGATGTTCGTGCCAACGAGCTTCGACCTGACGGGTTTCCCCAACACCAACCCACTGAACGGAAACAACGTGTACGACCGGGTCGGTACGGACAACCCGTATTGGTCGGTGGTGAACAGCCCCACAACCAGCAAGGTCGATCGATACTACGGCAATGTAATACTCGGCTTCGATCCGCTGCCCTGGCTGAATGTGCAGAACACAGTCGGCTTTAACGCGTATACGGATCGGCGGACGGTGGTGAACGGAAAAGGTGGCGACTACTTCCCGAATGGCAACATCACCAACGACAACATCTATCGGCAGGAGTTAGACAACACTCTGTTGCTGACGGCTACCAAGCCCATTAATGAAGATATTGGGCTGAAGGTTATTCTGGGTAACAACGTCAACCAACGCGTTACCGAACGTCAGGTTGTGTTCGGCGATGGTATTATTTTTCGGGGTATTAATTCGCTCAATAACACCAGCGTTACGATTCCCCGCGTGTTGCCCAACAACCGAAACAACTTTAAGCAGCGTTTCTTTGCCTTCTTTACGGACATCTCACTGGATTACAAAAATTTTGCCTTCCTGAACCTTGTCGCCCGTAATGACGTGTCGTCGACACTTCCCGCCAGCAACCGAAGCTACCTGTACGGGGGCGCTAGTGCATCGCTGATTTTTACGGAAGCCTTCCAGCTGCCGAAGTCAATTCTTTCGTTTGGTAAGCTCCGGGCAGGTTACACCCGCGTCGGCAACGAAGCGACGCCCTATCAAACGCAGACCGTGTACATTGCCAACCCCGTGCTGGGCGCTGGAGCTTCAGGAACGGGAGCCATTGCTTCGCCATTCGTTGGGCAAAGCACCCTGACCGAGTCTGACCTGCTGGCCAATGCAGCCCTTAAACCCGAGTTTATTACCGAACTTGAATTAGGCGCTGAACTTCAGTTTTTCAACAACCGAATCGGGCTGGACGTCACGTATTACAATAAGCTTAGTACGTCACAGATTTTTACGGTTAACGCCGTGCCTTCATCGGGCTATACCCAGAAAGTAATCAACCTGGGTAAATCGTCGAATGAAGGGGTAGAGATTGGACTGAACGCTACGCCGGTTAAGTCGCCCAATGGCCTTACCTGGACGTTGTCGTCGGCCTTTACGCTGAACCGGAATATTGTCCGTGACATTGGTTCGCTGAAGGAACTACCCTACGGCGGATTCTCCGATTTGGGTAGCGTGCACATTGCCGGGCAACCCTACGGCCAGATTCGCGGATCGACCTATGCCCGCGATGACGAAGGCAATATTCTGGTTAACCCGAACACGGGCAAGCCCATCCTGAGTGGCAAAACAGCGGCTATTGGTAATCCTAACCCCGATTTCATTCTAGGTGTAACCAACACCGTCACGTACAAAGGCATTACGTTCAGCGCCCTATTCGATTGGAAGAAAGGGGGCGACATGTATTCCTTTACGGCCTATGAGCTGCTGAGCCGGGGCGTAACCAAAGACACCGAAGAACGCGAGGCTATTTTGGTAGGACCGGGCGTATTGGGCGATGTGAATACGTTGAAGCCGCTGCTCGACGGTGAGGGTAAGAAGATTCCCAATAACATTGGCATTGGTGTCGCTGACTACTATTTCACGGGTGGTTTCGGACCCGGCGGGGCGGCCGAAGTAAACGTTTTTGACGCTACGGTTTTCCGTCTGCGGGAAGTGTCGCTGGGGTATCAGTTTCCAAAACGTTGGTTAGAGAAAACCCCGTTCGGCTCGGCTTTCCTGTCCATCAGCGGTCGTAACCTGTGGTACCTGGCTCCCAACTTCCCTAAGTACCTAAACTTCGATCCGGAAGTAAGTTCGCTGGGCGCGGGCAACTCGCAGGGTTTCGATTTTATTGGTATTCCGACCACTCGCCGATTGGGGGTCAACCTCCGGTTTAGCTTCTGATTTTAGACAATTTACTCAGAACCTGACTTTTATGAAATTCATAGCCACAGTACGAACCGTTTCTATGCTGAGCCTCCTGTTTTTGGCGGGGGCCTGCAAAGACTTTATCGACATAAACGCCGACCCGAATAACCCCACAACGCCGGTGCTGGAACTACTCCTGCCAGCCACGCAGGTATCGATGGCTGGTGCCTTGCGCGACGTTAACCAGGGCACTTCCATTCTGATGCAGCAGTTGTACACCAGTAACACCAGCCGCAATTTTCAGGATGGAACCGATTACCAACAGTCCTGGAATGGGCTGTATACCCAGGCACTGAACGATATTGAGATCGTTATTCGGGAAGGGACCCGCCAGCAACGGTGGGACTACGTATCGATTGCCAAGTTGGAGAAAGCGTACATCTACAGCCTGATGGTTGACCTGTGGGGCGACATCCCCTATACCGAAGCCTCGCAGGGAAATACAGTTTCTGATCCTGGCTTTGAAACCGGCGAAACTATCTACGACAAACTCTTCGTGCTGATCGACGAAGCCCTTGCTGATGCCAACAAAGGATCGTTCGCGATCAACCCGACCACAGCTGATATCATCTATAAAGGCGACAAGAACGCCTGGATTCGGATGGCCAATTCGCTGAAGCTAAAGATGTTCAACCAGATCCGGCTCGTGCAGCGAGACAAGGCCATTGCAGGCATCAACGCCTTACTGACGGCTAACGCTCCGCTCATTACTACGAATGCGCAGGATTTTTCATTTCGCTTTGGTACGACCGAAACCCCCGCGAACCGCCATCCATGGCACCGGAGCGAGTACCAGGCCGGAAAGAGTTACTACATGAGCCAGGGGTTCATGGAACGACTGTTTAGTACGGATGATCCACGACTCCGCTATTATTTCTACCGGCAAACACCGAATTATACGGTCGGTTTCACTCCAACGGGTAATGGCTACTTCGGCCGATACACGGGCGATGCTACGGCCGCACCGAACGACAATGCCCTGAAAGCAACGGTGGGCGTTTATCCCGCTGGCGGCTTATACGATAACAGCCCTATTAATAACCTAACCGCAGCCAATGTTTTCGTGACAAATGCCGGCGCTACGTCCGTTCCCAAAGTAGTTACCAACACCGATGGTAGTGGGGCAGGAGTGTTTCCGTTTATCACCAACGCCATGGTCAAATTCATACTAGCCGAAGCGGCCCTGACCCTGGGCACGACTGGGGATGCCAGGCAATTGCTTCAGGATGGGATTGCGGCTCATCTGAACAGCGTCAATACAATTTCGTCTACTTCGGGTAACTCAGCTCCGGCCATACCGGCGGCTACGATCACCGCTTTCGTAGCGAACCGGGCGGCTCAGTACGATGCGGCCGATGCCGCGGGTAAGCTGGGCGTAGTGATGACCCAAAAATACATTGCGTTGTACGGTAACGGCATGGAAGCTTACAACGACTACCGCCGGACAGGTTTGCCCGCGCTGCCTGCTCCGATCGCCCCGCTGAACACTTTCCCGTTGCGACTGACGTATTCCGTGACCGAGTTGTCGACAAATGCCAAGGTTTCTGATAAGGCCGATCAGTTGCAAACGGCTCAGCAAACAACCCCGGTGTTCTGGGATAAATAAGCTACGATGTACGCGTTACGACATACGATTGGCTGACGCTATCAAAAATCGTAACTCATAAATCCAATACTTCTTAATCCAATGAAAAAAGCCATCCTCTATTTTTCGCTTTTGCTGCTGGTCGGGCTGGATGCCTGCAAGACCGAAGACTACGTGTGGGAGAACTGGTCCTACACGGCCGTTCCGTTGGTGGCGGTAAACACCAGTAAATCGGCGCTGCCTACAGTAGCCACGGCCAATACGTCTTTTTTTGATTTGGGCGCGGCTAACCTGGCCAGTCAGGAGTTTGAGTACACCTTAAAATGGGAAGGCTTTGGCAAGGCTGAGGTCAGCTCCATCGACGTGTATTTAGGCTTCAACAAAGCAGCGGCTACCGGTAACCCGGCTTACCCCATTGTGCTGTCTCAGCCGGGAGGGCTCTACCCCAGCGTTACCCAGTACCCGCTGCCCAGCCGCGTCGGTACCGCCGACAAACTGTATGAAACGGTTACGGAATTCCCGAAGGTGTTCACCGTCACAGCTGCTCAGTTAGCCGCCTTCACCGGAACTAACCTGAGTACCGTCGCTCAGAATGACTACTTCCTGTTCAAGTTTATGCTCAATTTAAAAGATGGCCGTCGTATTGCGGGCTTTCAGGAAAACGTGTGCGACGAAGCCAGGGGCGAAGTAGGCGACTGCCGGGTGGGCGTACGCTTCCGACGAAAATAAAGCAACCTAACCAAAACTCTCACAAAACACACTCAAACGACTACGAGATGCGCTATTTCTCTCGCTTACTCATCGTTATGCTGCTGGTCAGCACGACAGCAGCTCTCGCCCAGACCCTGCCTTCGCCAAAGGAACATTTCGGGTTTAACATCGGCGACGATTACCAGCTAGCTACGTATACCCAAACGGAGGCTTACTTCAAGAAGATTGCGGCTGCTTCGGATCGGGTTAAACTCGTGGATATTGGCCCTACGGAAGAAGGCCGTCGGCAGTACATGCTGATTGTCTCGTCGCCCGAAAACCTAAAAAAGCTGGATCGCTACAAAGAGATTTCTCAGAAGCTGGCCCGCGCCGAAAACCTAACCGACGAGCAGGCCCGTGCCCTGGCAAATGAAGGCAAAGCTATCGTCTGGATTGATGGTGGTTTGCACGCGACCGAAACCGTCGGAACGATGCAGCTGATTGAAACGATCTGGCAGTTGGTAAGCCGCAAAGACCCCGAGACCATGCGGATTCTGGATCAGGACATTATTCTGCTGACCCACGCCAACCCCGATGGGCAGGAGATTGTCACGAACTGGTACATGCGGGAGCCTAAACCCGAAAAACGGTCGCTGGATAACCTGCCCCGACTGTACCAGAAATACATTGGCCACGACAACAACCGCGATTTCTTCATTATGAACATGAAGGAAACCCAGAACATCGGCCGCCAGTTGTTCGTCGAGTGGATTCCGCAGATTATGTACAACCACCACCAGCGTGGCCCTGCCGGGTCGGTACTGGCTGGGCCGCCCTATCGCGATCCGTTCAACTACGTTTTTGATCCATTAATGGTAACGGGTATCGATGCCCTCGGTGCCGCCATGATCAACCGGCTTAATGCGGAAAACAAACCTGGGTTTACGCGCCTGAGCGGTTCCGTGTTTTCGACTTGGTACAACGGTGGCCTGCGCACTACGACGCACTTCCACAACATGATTGGTTTGTTAACCGAAATCATCGGTGGCCCAACGCCCGAAGACGTACCGCTGGTGCCAAAACGGTTAATTCCGAACGGCGCTACGCCTTATCCGGTGTTGCCGCAAAAGTGGCATTTCAAGCAATCCATTGACTATTCGCTCTCGCTCAATTATTCCGTGCTGAACTATGCCGCTCGCTACCGGGATGAGTTGTTGTTCAACATCTACCGCATGGGCAAAAACTCCATCGAGCGAGGCAGCCGGGACTATTGGGCACTGTCGCCCAAGCGAATCGACGCGATTGATGAAGCTTATAAGAATGATCCGAAGAAGGTCGTTCCACCAACCAACGCGGCCTTAGCGCAATACGGCATGATTCCTAAGGGTGGTGGTATGCCTATGAAATACTACGATACCATCATGAAAGCACCGGTTCTGCGCGATCCACGGGGCTTTATTATCCCGGCCAACCAGCCTGATTTTGCTACGGCGGTTAAGTTTGTCAATGCACTCATCAAAACGGGGGTTCAAATTCAGCAGGCTACGGCTGATTTTACTGTAGCGGGCAAGAAGTATCCGGCTGGTTCATACGTGGTTAAAACGGATCAGGCGTTCCGGCCCCACATCCTCGATATGTTCGAGCCGCAGGATCACCCCAACGACTTTCAATACCCGGGTGGCCCTCCCGTTCGGCCTTACGATGCAGCCGGCTGGACTCTAGCTTACCTGATGAATGTTCAGTTCGACCGGGTGCTGGACGGCTTCGATGGTCCTTTCAAGAAATTGCCTTATGGTGAGCTTCAGTCGCCCGAAGGCCACGTGAATGGTACGCCGGGGGCGGGTTACGTATTAAGTGCCCGGCCGAACAACTCATTCATCGCCGTAAATGACCTGCTGGCATCAGGAATCGAGGTGTACCGTTTGCCGAATGGCGTCGGCGGGAAATTGACGGTTGAGTCGGGGGCATTCTTTGTGCCAGCGTCAGCCAAAGCCAAAGAGCTGCTCGACAAGTCGGCTAAGGGTCTGGGACTGGACGTAACGGGCATCGCCAAACGGCCGACTACATCCATGATTAAAGTATCGCCGATGCGGATTGCATTATGGGATAATTACGGCGGGTCCATGCCGTCGGGCTGGATTCGCTGGCTAATGGAGCAATATCACTTCCCAATGAAGGTCATTTACCCACAAGATATTGACGCAGGTGATTTGCGGAAGAAGTTCGACGTAATTGTTTTCGTTACCCGGGCTATTCCACCGGTTGGCGGCAAAGATGAGGATATCTTCAGCGCTCTTTCGGAGCCCCCCAAAGTTGAAACGACACCGGCTGAATACCGCCCATGGATGGGTAAGATTACCGCCGATAAGTCGATTCCGCAGTTGAAGACCTTCCTGGAAGCGGGCGGAACCGTGGTGACCATCGGTACCAGCACCAACCTGGCCTATCATTTGAAATTGCCCGTTAAGAATGCCTTGGTCGAAATGACCCCCGCCGGTCAGGAGAAGCCGTTACCTGGCGAGAAGTATTACATTCCGGGCAGTGTGTTACGGGTAAATCTGGACTCTACGCAACACGCCACCTGGGGTATGCCAACTCAAACCGATGTTTACTTTGATGCCAGTCCAGTATTCAAACTAGCGCCGGAAGCCATCGCTAAAGGGACGGTAACGCCATTGATGTGGTTTGATACCAATAAGCCGTTACGTAGTGGCTGGGCGTGGGGACAGGCCTATCTGCAGGACGGTGTTGCCGCCTTCATGGCACCCGTTGGCTCGGGTAAATTCTACGCCTTTGGGCCAGAAATTACGTTCCGGGCGCAGGCACAGGGCACGTTTAAGCTGCTGTTCAACCAGTTGTATTCTACAGGCAAAACTGCTCAGGCAGGCAGCGAATCGGTCAGTGAGTAATGTGTAAATTGATTGTATCCATCGACTGAACGCTAGTTGGGCAGTCGGTGGATACTTTTGTTTCTTCAAGTTTACGTGCAGATTATGAATCAACCGCTCAAAATAGCGTTAGTCGCGTTGGTGCTGATGAGTGCCGCGCCCCAATGGTTGTTTGCCCAGGAAGAAGGCGACGAGGCAACCGAAAAGGTGGCCCTCGACAAACGATACGAGAATGAAATCAAAGCTCTTGCTAAACGCCCGGCGGTACTTACGGCCAACAAGATCTTTCTGGAACTGGAACCGCAGACGAAGCAGGATTTAATCAAACTAACCGAAATTCCGTCTCCTCCCTTCAAAGAAACCGAACGGGCCAAAGCCTACGCAGCCATGATGAAAGAGGCCGGTGCCGACTCGGTCTGGATTGATGAAGTCAGTAACGTAATTGCCAAACGCAAGGGGCGCTCGGGCAAAAAAACGGTGGTGGTAGAAGCCCATTTGGATACCGTTTTTCCCGCCGGTACAGACGTTAAAGTCAAGGCCAAAGGTGATACCCTTTATGCCCCCGGCGTTGGGGATGACACGCGCGGACTAACGGCGGTGCTGGCCGTTTTAAAAGGTATGGAGCGGGCCAAGATAGAGACCGATGCCGATGTTTTGTTTGTGGGAGCCGTAGGTGAAGAAGGCCTCGGTGATTTACGGGGTGTAAAGCACCTGTTTCGGCCAGGCGGTCCCAAAATTGATTCGTATATCGCCGTCGACGGACATGGCATAAGTGGCATTACCCACCGGGGCTTGGGGTCGCACCGGTACCGCATTACGTTCAAAGGGCCCGGTGGCCATTCGTACGGAGCTTTTGGTATCGTTAACCCACACGGTGCACTGGGGAAAGCCATTTACTACTTCACTGCTGATGCTGACAAGTTTACCAGACAAGGTATCAAGACCACCTATAACGTTGGGGTAATCAGTGGCGGTACGTCAGTTAATGCTATTCCGTTCGAGTCGTCGATGGAGGTAGACATGCGGTCGGAGAGCCCCGAGCAGCTCGCTGGGGTTGACAAGCTGTTACAGGCCGCTGTGCAACGGGCGCTTAAGGAAGAAAATGCCATAAAACGTAGCGGCCCCGACCTGACCGTTGAGGTGAAGTTGGTAGGTGATCGGCCTTCGGGACGTATTGAGCCAACTATCCCGCTGGTGCAGCGGGCTATGGCGGTTTCTAAATTCCTCGACGCCGAACCAAAACTGAGCGTAGGTTCTACCAATGCCAACATACCTATTGCGAAAGGAGTACCATCGGTGACAATCGGTAGTGGAGGCACGGGGGGCGGAGCGCACTCGCTCAAAGAATGGTGGCTGAATGACAAAGGCTATTTGGGTATGCAGCGAATTATGCTAGTACTGTTAGCCGAAGCCGGCATGGCTGAGTAAAGGAAAGTAGAACCGTTATGCTTGTCACTGTTTATAAGGTACTGTTGCTAGCACGCATATAGTCTAATTGGCTATTTTGAAGACGCAGTCATTAATTTGATTTTTCGACTGAACGTCATATTTTTTTAGAAAAAGCATTAAGATTTTATCATTCGATAGGACCACTTATCTTGCTACCCTCTATATACAAGCACGGCTTGTAAATGGTGTGGATAGAAGGTTTAAAGCCTGGTTGCAAAGCAGCCAGGCTTTTTTATAAGTAGAGATGGAGTACGCTAAATGGGTATTTAACGCTTAGTGCTAAGAACCGTCAACGTGGTTGGACTAGACGCAAAAAAGCCCTTCACACAAAGTAAAGGGCTTTTGGACTTATTTGTTGTGCTCCCGAAGGGATTCGAACCCCTATCGATGGTACCGGAAACCATAATTCTATCCATTGAACTACGGGAGCGTTTTCCGTTTGGGAGTGCAAATATAGAGGATTGCGAGCCTAAAACGCAAGTCGGAACGCAAACAAGACTTACCAATTACTTGAAATTTACCAGCACACGTAATCATAAACTGAACGGGTGTGCTGGTAAAGACAGCTCTTAACGCCGTCCGCGGCCTCCGCGCCGGTTTTCTCCTTTAGCGGCTGTACTTTCCCGACGGCCACGGGGAGACGATGATGAGGAACCTCGTGAACTACCTGACCTTCGATCGTTCTCACGACGGCTTGACCGCTGATTGTCGGAAAAGTCAGTGGCTCGGCCCGCTTTGTCACTGACCAGAGCAAAATCCATGCTCCGACGACCGAGGTTGGTCTCTTTTACACGCACCACCACCTGGTCGCCGAAGGTGTACATCTTCTTGGTACGTTGGCCAATGATGCGGTAATTATCTTTGTCGAACTCGTAATAGTCGTCGCTCAGGTCCTGCATCCGAACCAGACCTTCGCAGTTGTTTTCGGTGATTTCCACAAAGATGCCGAACTCGGTTACGCCCGAAATAACGCCTTCAAACGTGCGCTCGGGGTCCATCCGGCTCATGAACTCAACTTGCTTATACTTGATGCTGGCCCGCTCGGCTTCGGTAGCCATACGCTCACGCTCCGATGAGTGGCGGCACCTCTCTTCGTACTCCTCGCGGCTAGCCGGACCGCCTTTGTCCAGATAATGTTGCAACAACCGATGAGCCATCATGTCGGGGTAGCGACGAATGGGCGACGTGAAATGCGAATACCGCTTGAACGCCAAACCAAAGTGGCCTAAATCCTCGGTGCTGTACCGCGCTTTCGACATCGTCCGCACCGCCAGCTGTTGCAGCATGTTCGATTCGGGTTTGCCTTCCAGACTCTCCATGAATCGGTTCATCGAATTCGACAGGTGCTCGTCGTCAACGTTAAGCTTGTAGCCTAGTCGCCGGGCGAAATCTGCGAAACTACGTAGCCGATCGTCATCGGGGCTTTCGTGAACGCGGTATACCATCGTGTTCTCTTCGCCTTTCTTGGACAGCGAGTGCACAAATTCAGCGACCCGCTTATTGGCCAGAAGCATAAACTCTTCGATGAGTTTGTTCGTGTCCTGCCGCAGTTTCGGATAAACCGAGAGTGGAACGCCATTCTCGTCTAGCTTGAACCGAACTTCGACCGTTTCAAAGTTGATGGCTCCGTGCTTGAAGCGTTCGTCACGCAGTTTAAAGGCCAGCTCGTTCAACAGTTGTAACTCGGCCAAATAGTCGCCGTTGCTATTGTTCAGGATGTCCTGTGCTTCTTCGTACGAAAACCGCCGATTCGAGTGAATAGCCGTTCTGCCGAACCACTCCTTCACAATCTTCGCATCGGGCGTCATCTCGAAGACTGCCGAAAATGTCAGTTTATCTTCGTTAGGGCGCAGCGAACACAATCCATTCGACAGCTTCTCGGGCAACATCGGCACCACGCGATCAACCAGGTAAACAGACGTCGCCCGTTTATAAGCTTCGTCTTCCAGCCGGGAGCCGGGCTTAACATAGTACGTTACGTCCGCAATGTGAACTCCTATTTCGTAGTTACCATTGTCCAGCATCTGCACTGATAATGCATCGTCGAAGTCTTTCGCATCAACGGGGTCAATGGTGAAGGTGGTTACTTCACGCATGTCTCGCCGTTTCGCCAAATCCTTTTTCAGAATTTTGGTGGGAATGGCTTCGGCTTCGCGTTCCACATCTTCCGGAAAGTGAATAGGCAGACCAAACTCAGCCAGAATAGCGTGCATCTCGGTATTGTTCTGCCCCGCTACGCCCAGCACCGTGAGCACTTCACCTTCAAACCGCTGTTTGCTGCTGTATGCCTCCGGATACTTCGTTAAGCGCACAATTACTTTATCACCGTCCTTAGCACCTCCTAATTTTTCTTTAGGGATGAAAATGTCGTCGTAAATTTTCTTGCTGTCGGGAATGACAAACCCATAGGTTGGCCAAACTTCAATACGGCCTACTAGCTCGGTACGTCCTCGCTCGACAACATTGGCTACTTTACCTTCGATGCGACGCCCGCGGTTACGTGAATCCGTAAAGCGAACGACGCGCACACGATCACCGTCGACAGCCCCATTCAGGTCTTCGGTAGACACCCAAATATCCTCGTTACGGTCGCCCCGTATGCCGTTCGCGGTGCTCGGAACGACAAAGGCGAATCGGGAATTAACGTGATCGACCACGCCTTCGGCCACATTTGCATCGGCATCAGCGCGGTAACTGCCATTCGGCAGCTTTACTAAAGCCCCTTCGTCAGTAAGTTCACCAATCAGGCCGTGCATAATCAGCTTCATCCGCCGATCGCTGGTACCGAAGTGCTCCAATACCTGATCCTGCGTGAATGACTGATCGTCGTTGATTTGAAAAAACGCCATTAAATCGTTCTTCAATTCGTCGAGGAACGAGTCGGCCTGGCCTATACTAGCCTGCTGACCAGCGCGGCCTCGGCCTGATTTTTCAAGCCCTTTCTCGCGGGGGCGTGTCGCTGCCGACTGACTTGCGCCGGGCCGGGTTCCTGAGGATTTGTTTCCTCCAGACCGGTTTCCGCCGGACAGGACTCCATCAGATTTGCTATATTTATTTTGTTTCGGTTTTCCGTTTCTCATGTATGTTGCTTTGCTGTCAGGCTAAAGCTGAAAATAGTTAAACACAGAGCGAACAAAGTATTTCACAGAGAAAACAGAGATCTGTGTATTCTCTGCATAAGCTGTTCTGTGCTTACAAAAACTAATCACTTAGTACTATATGCTCGTCGGCCACGAGCGGGGCACCCACCATGCGCAGATACACCTGCACGAGCATCACCATCGAATCGCGGGCGTACTGTTCGATTCGTGGCCAGTCGTGTTCCCGGTAATACACTTCGCTGGTTCGGTCGCCCGTCCACTCCAGCGGGCGAGCCTGTATGTTCAACACGGCAGCCAGCAGGTCGAGCGGCACAAAATGCCGTTTATCGCCAAACTGCCAATGTTCAAGAGTATCCCGGTGCGGTATTTCCCAGGGCTTCTTACCGGCGATCTGCAAGGCGGGTGGCAATGGAAGGCCATTGACCATCAACCGTCGGCACAAATAAGGGAAGTCGAATTCCTTGCCGTTATGCGCGCAAAGGGTTAATTCACCAGGAGGGTAGCGGTTAACGATTGTCAGAAACTCGTCAAGCAGCGGAGCTTCGTCGTCGTTACTCAATATCTTGACTTTCAGGTGCGGTTGGTTGTCATCATTAAAGAACAAGCCGCCGACGCCAATGCAGATGATTTTGCCAAACTCAGCGTAGTAAGACGCCCGGCGATCATACCAACCAGCTGCCGATAAGTCATCTTCGTTCTTGAAATGTCGACTTTTCTCTTCCCATTGTCGTTGTAAACGCGGCTCAACTGACAATAGCGATGGCTCTCCAGCCACCGTTTTGATGTCGATAAACAAAAAGTTTTTAAGTCGTCGTTTCCAGGAAATGGGTTGAGGCATAGGTTTTAAGTAACGCGGGTGGAAACCCGCAGTTTACTGAATAATGGCGGACTCCCATCCGCGTAACTTACTCGTGCAAAATTCCTTCCAGACCCAGAGCTGGCACTGTTACCAGGTTTTCTTCAACAATGCTGTCGGGTACGAAGATGAACTTCTTATCAAAAATCTGGTCGCCAATAAAATAGCTGACCCAATACTCATTATTCAAATGAAACACGTCGGGCATGATGGTTTCGATCACTTCATGCGCTCCGGGCTGCACCTCCACAAAGAAATGGCGTAAGGTAGACGTTTTCTGCTCTTCTTCGTCTTTCTTACCATATCCCTTTGAGGTCACAAACACCGTTTTGATGGGTACGTCATTCTGGTTTATCAGGAAAACCTGCCAATCATACCCACCAATTAGATTTTCCTTTCGGGCGATTACAACCTGTACGCCCTCTACGGGCAAAAAATTAATGTCTTTCTTCATACAAACTGGTAACACGGGTGCAACGTATAGGCACGCAATAGTCTTTTTAATCCGTGTATATCCGTTGAATCGGTGTTATCTGTGTTCTATCTTTTCCACTAACTCCATATCAAACAACTCCGCCATATGGTGCTGGACTCGGTCGGCAACTTCATCTAATGCAACCTCACGACCCAGCTCGGCCGCTAGTGAAGTGACTGCTTTGTCCGTGATACCACATGGGACAATATGGTTAAAATAACTCAAATCCGTGTTGACATTCAAGGCGAAACCATGCATCGTTACCCAACGGCTTGCTTTCACGCCCATCGCACAAATTTTACGGGGTGGTCCGGCATTCCGGGCAGGGTCACTGTCGTAGTCGAGCCAAACACCCGTGAGTCGTTCCTGCCCCGGCCCGTCGATGCGACCTGCCCGCAGGCCATAATCAGCCAGCGTTAAGATGATGCTTTCTTCAAGCAACCGCATATATCGGTGAATGTCGGTGAAAAAGTTATCTAAATCTAAAATAGGATACCCCACTAGCTGGCCTGGACCGTGATAGGTAATGTCGCCCCCCCGCCGAATCTTAAAGAATGTCGCGCCAAACTCGCTCGCCAACCGTTCTTCATCTACCAGTAAATTGTCTTTATGGCCGCTTGTGCCGAGGGTATACACGTGCGGGTGTTCACAAAACAACAGGTAGTTGGGCGTTGGGCGTTGCGCTTCGTCGGGCGAGGTTCGATTCGCCAGTTTAGCATCAACAATTTCGGCAAACAACCGCTCCTGTTCATCCCAGGCGGCCTGGTAGCCAATCAATCCTAATTGACGAACCTCGACTTGTTTATTCACGCGACTATTCATTGATTTACAGAGAAACGAGCCGTTACGTAGGCTAGCTTACCCTTCCATTAATAACAATCTGAACGGTGAGTTTCGTTCGATCTGTACCTTGTAATAACGTCTATCTATGGCCCAACACAATGAAACCGGTAAGCAGGGCGAGGCTGAGGCCGTTCGCTATCTACAGGAAAAAGGTTATGAGGTTCTGGCCCGTAACTACCGGTACCAACACGCCGAAATTGACCTGGTCGCCAAGAAAGGCAAACTGCTGATTTTTGTTGAAGTGAAAACCCGGAGCAACCTGAGCTACGGCAACCCCGAAGAGTTTGTCTCCTATACCAAAGCTAAGCTGGTGATGCGGGCGGCTGAGCATTACGTTTTCGCGAATGACTGGTTCCACGATGTCCGTTTCGATATTATTGCCATCACGCTGGCAGGCAACGAATGGCGGGTAAAGCACATTGAAGACGCGTTTTGTTGATAGATGTTGGCCAACAGAGATAGTATATTAACTGCCTTTTAATAAATCATTTTCAGGATTTATTCGTTACTACTATGTAGTCAAGTAGCTCTTCAACAACTATCTATGAGAACATTTTGCGTTTGGCGTCCGGCGCTGGTTCTGGCGGTTTCGGGTGCGTTTTTGATGGCTTCCTGTAAGAAGGACCCAGAGGTTAATCCATCGGATGGCTCAACGGTTTCTAACCAGGAAGTTAACAATTGGATTTTAAGTACCATGCGGGACTGGTACTACTGGAACGACAAGATTCCGGCTAACCCTGACGAATCGCTGGCCCCTAAAGATTTTTTTGACTCAATCCTTTACAAGTTTTCTGAACACCCCGACGGTGACCGCTTCTCCTGGATTGAGGAGAGTGCCGAACAGCTGCAAGCTGAACTGAGTGGCGAGTCGAAAACGGCCGGGTTTGATTTTAACCTGTACCGTACTCAGCAGAACTCTGACAACATTGTGGGCTCTGTACTGTACGTATTGCCCAACTCACCAGCGGCCCAAGCCGGGTTAAAGCGTGGCGACATTTTCTACTCCATCGACGGCCAGCGGTTGACGGTTGGTAATTATGAGCAACTGTTGGGCGCTTCTGGCGACACACATTCTTATGGCTTCGCTAACTTCGATGCCTCGGGAAAACTGGTGGAAACCAATACGACCAAACAAATCACCTCTGTAGTTTTTCAGGAAGATCCTGTCTATAAGGATTCTGTGTACACGATTGGCGGTAAAACAATCGGTTACCTCGTTTACAATCAGTTCGTACCAGGACCAAACGGCAGCGCCACCCGAACCTATGATCAGAAGGTTGACGCTATTTTCAGTAAGTTTAAAGCCAGCGGTGTTAATGAACTCGTGCTTGACCTTCGCTATAATCCAGGGGGCGACGTACAGTCAGCCGTCAATCTGGCGAGTTCGATCAGTCCTGTGGCTACCAACTCTACTGTTTTCGCCAAGTTTGAGTATAACAAGTCGATCATGGATTACCTCCGTAGCGAAGGGGTAGCTAACCAATTAAATTATAACTTTCGAGCAAAAGCGTCGAATATCGGCGCTAATCTAAGTCGGGTGTTTGTCCTGACCACGGGCCGTACGGCTTCGGCCAGCGAACTAATCATTAACGGTCTGAAACCATTTATGAATGTCGTTACCATTGGCGACACAACGGTTGGTAAGAACGTCGGTTCACAGACCTTCACAGATACTACAGGACGGATTAAGTGGGGCATGCAGCCAATCGTTATCAAAATATTTAACTCGAAAGGTCAGTCTGATTATACCGGTGGATTTGCACCAAATACGTTTAAACAGGAGCCGCTTAACCTCCGGCAGTTGGGCGATATCAGCGAAAGCTACCTGGGTGAAGCCATCGCTCAAATTACCGGAACACCGAACGCACGTCGGCCCGCCGACATACAACGAGTGCTGCCTTTTGTTGGCTCTTCGTTAAGCCGCAAGGCCGGAGGTAGCAATATGTTCATCGATGCACCGATGCCGAAAATAAAACGGCTGCAATAAATAACCCCTCTTTCAGTGCAAGAAGTAGGAAAAGGCAGCTCAAAGGCTGCCTTTTCATGTGTAACAGAGTAGGATTAAACCTATTTTCAATGTAAGCGTCAATAGCCTAAGAAACAACGAATCCGTAACAGACGTTGTCGAGAGTGACGGGCATGAGTTTTGTACCTTTATGTCCGTATATTTAGCAGTAGCAAGCAGCCAGCACCATGTACGAGAAAAATATAGGTACCAAACAAAAAGCACTACGTATTAATCTCGACCGAAAAATCTACGGTTCTTTTGCTGAGATTGGCGCAGGGCAAGAAACGGCCGCCATGTTTTTTAAGGCTGGAGGTTCATCAGGAACCATTGCCAAAACTATGTCGGCCTACGATATGACCTTCAGTGACTCAATCTATGGCGTCGAAGAAAGCGGACGTTACGTAGTAGAGTCTCGGTTGGTAAAAATGCTTAACAAAGAGTACAGCCTGTTAGAGAAACGACTGGCCGAAAAACGCGGTCCGGACACTACGTTCTTCGCGTTTGCGAACACCGTTGTTGCCCTTAATTACCAGAAGACCAACGATGCACATGGCTGGATCGGTTGCCGGTTTCAATTGAATCCACAGGCGGGTTACAACGACGTCATCATCCACGTGCGGATGTTGGATAATGAAAACGTACTTCAGCAGCAGGCGTTGGGCGTTATTGGCGTAAACCTGATCTACGGCTGTTATTATTACTCGAAGTCGCCCGAAACCCTCGTGCTGTCGTTAATGGACGATCTGGCTCCCGAACGGATTCAGATTGACATGATCCGATTTAACGGACCCGACTTTGCTGATGTCGATAACCGACTGATGAGTTTGCATCTGGTCAAAAATGGCTTTACGGACGCTGCCTTGTTTGGCCCTGATGGGCAAGTGCTGCAACCGTCCGAAGCACTTTACAAGAAGCACATTCTGGTGATGCGAGGGCGTTTACGGCCGGTGACGAACGTGCAGATGGACATGATCGAAAACGGGCTGAAGCAGTTCAGAGCGGAAGCAGATGTCGATGCGAGCCGGGTGGTGTCAATGGCCGAATTAACGCTCCATAATTTAAAAGCGAACGAGCAAGGCATTGATGAAAAAGATTTCCTGGACCGGGTCGACATATTGTGCTCAATGGGGCAGACCGTAATGATTTCCAACTACCTAGAATATTACAAGTTAGTAGCCTATCTGGCCCGGCTAACCCGGCTTAAGATTGGCCTCATTGTGGGTATCCCAAACCTGGAATACATTTTTGAAGAGGGACATTACGAGTTTTTACCGGGTGGTATTCTGGAATCGTTTGCTACGTTGTTTAGCCGAAAAGTTAAGCTGTTCGTTTACCCAACGCTGCGGAGTGGAAACGTTTACACCTGCAATGAATTTGAACTGCCACCCACGCTGGAGCCGTTGTTTCAGTACCTGGTTCGTAACGACAAGATCGAGGATATAACCGATTATAACGAGCAGAACCTTCACATCTCAACCGATCATGTGTTAGAGATGATTCAACAGGGCGAAGACGGTTGGGAGCAGATGGTACCGGAGCGAGTTGCCAGCCAGATTAAAGATAATTGTTTGTTCGGCTATCCCTGCGAAGTTGAATACGTTCCCATTGGCCAGCAAGTGCGCCAGCAACAGGAGGAACAGATCATTAGTGGTACCTAGTAGTTAAATACTAAAACAGCAAAAGGGCCAGGTTACGTAACCTGGCCCTTTTGCTGTTTTAATAAACTAATTAATACGATGAGCGAGCGGCCTGTGCCCGCATCTGTTGCGTCAGGACGATAATTAACGCTCCCAGCACTATAGGGAAAACGCCAATGAAGCCTAATGATTCGTCAAAACCAGCCGGGCGTAGCAACAGGGTGAAGGCTAATCCGCCAGCGACCAGCACATTGGCGAAATGCACCAGACTAGTACTGCTGACAACACCCGCTCCGCGAGCTGCCAAAAATGAGTACATAGCCTGAACCGCTTGTAAAAAAGCATACATCATAGCCCAAAAGCCTAACACATCGACAAACCCTTTGACGGTACCTTCCGAAAAAATAAAGATCGCGACGCCAAAGGCCACATCTGTGATGCCGTGCAGAATACCCCAAATGTTGTTCTTCTCACTATGTTGGTTCGTGAAGGAGAATACGAGCTGGCATAATCCGGCTAGTACGGCCAATGCACCAATAATATGCCCCGATTGCGCTGAATATGATCCGGCAAAAATAAACATAACGGCCCCGATCAGAATGTAGAGAACGCCACGGCCCATCATGAGCCACCAGCGTTGAGTAGGGTTATTGCGTTCCATATCGTTGAGTAAATAAGACGTAACGTCGTTAATATGACTGTTAACGCGATGAAAAAGATGTTTGTTTAATTCCGAGTAAAAACAGAAAGCATCATTACCTATCAGATTCGAGTTTTTCGGGTTTGTAAGGAAGAAGTTCTAAGTAGTAAGCAACCAGTGGAGACAGGTTTGTTAGGGATTGGCTTCGCACGGTGCTACACCTTAAGCAAGGACAACGTTTTTAAGGTACTCCACTAAAAATGTTAAGTCCGGCGGGTTTCGTTAAAAAAGGCCTACTAAGCATTTTGGTCATGCTCAACAGGCCTTAAGTATTCACGACAGGTTACCTCATTTCTTCACTTCTGAAACGGCATTATCTTGTTTGGCAAATTCGCCGGCTGCTTTAACTTCTACTTCGTCACCCACAACGGCGGTGTTGCTCGAGCCCACGCCAAAATCAGAACGTTTTAGCGTACCGGCAATTTTAAACCCGGCTTTTTCCTGCTTGCCTCTCTGATTTTCCATAACCGTTGGCCCGTTCATAGTAACATCAAGCGTAACAGGCTTGGTTACGCCATGCATGGTCAGATCGCCGGTCATCTTGTATTTCTTGCCGTCTACCTTCTGAAATGACTTACTCTTGAAGGTAAGCGTTGGGTATTTGGCGGCATCGAAGAAATCAGGCCCCTTCAAATGAGTATCGCGCCGGTCATTCTCAGTGTTGATCGAGTTAACATCGGCCGTCAGTTCGAATATAGCATCTGACAAATCAGGTTTGGTCGCCGTGATTTTGGCATCGAACGTTTTAAAGTTGCCGTCTACTTCCGAGAGGGCTAAGTGAGTAACCGAGAAACCTAGTTTGGAGTGAGCTTTGTCGACTGACCAGGTTTGGGCATAAGTCGCAAATGAAGCGAGGGCCAGGGCAACTGTAAATGATAAGCGATGCATAATTAAGCGAGTTTTTGGTTTAACAAACAATTTATCAAGCTTTTATAAAAATACTGTGATACCTTAATCTACTCAAGTAATTGTAGCTGAATGACGGTTTTAAGCCGTTGAACAAATGCTTTCAGTGGCTTAATGAATTGTCAGTCACGTAGCTTTTTAAAGCGAATGGCAATAAAATACAAAAAAGCCTGGTTGCTGTGCGGCCAGGCTTTCTTATGATGTATACCTAATTATATGTAATGATACAAAGGCAAGCTAATCACTATTGTAGTTTAATGGATTAAAAGGGGCTTAATTAATGTGCATTACTCAGGATGCATTCAGTAATTCATGCTTTTCTATCATCCTACAAACTTTAGCAACGGCTCCATCAAGGCAACACTGTCCTTCATAAATCGTTTCTATAACTAAGAAACGATTATTCAGCCACGAGACGGTGGTAAAAAGAAAAAGTTATGAAACAGATAGTAATGGCTGCTGTTGCCTTGACTGCGTTGGTTGCTTGCGAAGGAGGATCATTCAAAAAGAAGAATTGTAAGTCGTGCGAAACACTGACGTATGGTCAGGCGGGTTTAGTAAACCGGAACGCACAAAGCGTTTGTGGAGACGATGAAGTATCGGCGTTTACAACCGCTAATACGTTTAGCAACACTAGCCTGACAGTAGTGACAACCTGTAAATAAGTGCCAGTTTCGCTCAATGGTGTTCCGTTTGTGAACGTGAGCAGTAACTTATTGACTAGATCAATAACTCTTTACGGGGCCAGTACAAAGCTGTCAAACTGAGCCGTCTGGCCAGCAGTACCTTTAGCTGTCAGCCCTACCCGTATACCCCGGTCCCAGGGCGGTAAAAAAGAGCCATCTATCGGCGCCGTCTCAAGGGCTTTGAAGGTTTGTCCGTCGGTGCTATAGCCGAATAAGATGTCTTTACCATTCTGCACTTTAGCCTGCAACGTCACACTTTTTGTAGTAGATAACTGTGCGGTCGTTATAACCTGATCGTTTCCTTTTTCTCGTTTCCAGACGCGCAGCTCATCATTCTGCACCGATAGGCCAATGGCATTATCGTCGTCGCCAATAATGGCAAGCCCAGCCGCCGGGCTGTTTGGCTGACCCCGTAGCACAGTGGTTTGGGTCGTATAATTTCCTGAAAATGTACGGTGGCCAATGTAGTCGCCAATTATATCGGGCTTGGCCCCTAAGCGAAGCTGCCC
This sequence comes from Spirosoma soli, assembly GCF_042684525.1. Taxonomy (NCBI): domain Bacteria; kingdom Pseudomonadati; phylum Bacteroidota; class Cytophagia; order Cytophagales; family Cytophagaceae; genus Spirosoma; species Spirosoma soli. Next base: position 359,312 of record NZ_JBHULN010000006.1, read on the forward strand.
GTTCTGGAGCTGAATTATAGGCTGGCGAAAGATTGACCAGTTCCAGGCGGTCGACAACGTGTTTCCCTCAAACTCATCGCGCACGGTGGGCAGAGCGGGTAGTACTGTTCCCCCTGAGTTCTGAAACGTTACCCAGCCATCGTCCGTAAACAAAAATTCACGCAGCAGCGCCTGGCGGCCGACGTACACATGCCCTTGCTTTCCATAAGCATGATACAGGAAGTAATGGTGACCATTCCGCTCAATGGCCGTACCGTGGCCCGGACACCGCCATGATTCGTCTGTAGTTAAGATTGGGTTTTTGTTGTATTTCTCCCAAGGGCCGAGCAGGTTCTTGGCGCGGGCAACACCATTAGCGTAGGTGCATCCTGGTCCGCAGCAGCCCGCAGCCGCGTAGAAAGCGTAAAAATAGTCACCATGTTTCATCATCGATACGCCCTCAACCAAATTGGATTCCCAGGGCGCATCGTTGCGAAATAGTTCGCGCTTTTCACCGGTTAAGGCTGTACGTTCTTCGTTCATGGGCTGTGCCCAGATAGGCGTCGGTTTCCCAACGCTGTTTCCGTCTTCTTTCCAGATCAGGTATAGCTGGCCCTTGTTATCGCGCATAGGGAAGGCATCAATTGAGCCATCGGTTTGGCAAACCAGCGGTCCATGATCGCGGTATGGTCCTTCGGGCCTGTCGGCGCTGGCCACAGCTACACATAAGTTACCACCCTTTTTATGGGCCGTGTAATACACATAGACTTTGCCTTTGTCGTAAGTTAGCTCAGGTGCCCAGAAGTAGTAGTCTGCCCAGTCTGGTTTCTTATCGAATATAAAGCCAGTTGTCTGCCAATGAATCAAATCGGTTGATTTCAGTAGAGGATAGGCCGGAAACCAGTTTGATGACGTCGCTGAAGCCCAGTAGGCGTTTCCGATTTTGGTTACGGATGGGTCTGGATAATCGCCCAGCATGACCAGTGCTGATGAGAACGCTTGGTCGGCTTGATCTGGCTGTCGGGTCGCGCTGTTCGACGGTAACGAACTTTTGCAACACCAAAACACCGAGCCCACAAAGAGATATTGAAGGACCTTAGGAAGCGTCATGATAGGGTTAATTAGATGAGCAAACCCGGTACATTGAGAGTTCTCAATAAATACCTGAATCGAGTACAAGAAACGAACAGCCCAGCCAACTAGTTTGACGAAGCGTTTAAAAATATCTCTTATGAGTAGGCTTTTATACACATAGGCCCAATAAGTGCTAATCATGGATGAGGCAATGGTCTGGGAACGCCTACATTTTGATCGTTGATGAAATCTGACCACTTCGTTAACCCGTACGTCTACAAAACAACAAGCTAATGAATGAACAAGCATCAGTTAATCGAACAACTAGACAGGGTTACTTACCTGGCCGGTGACGGCAATTACACCAATGTGTATTTTGTCGATTCAGCCAAACAGCTCTTTGCTACTACACTCGGCGACTTCGCTCGTGATTTCCCAGAGTTTATCCGTATCCATAAGAGCTACCTGATTAATCCGGCACACATAGCCGACTACCGCTCTGATTCGGTCAAAGGCGCTGCCATCCGGATTGGTGACCAGTGGCTACCCATTAGCCGCCGAAAAATCAATGACATCAAACCGCTGATTAAACCTAAGGTACTCACCGGAGGGGTTTGGTATCAGATACAGAAACCTCATGGGTAAGTAATGAGTATCTGCACAGGGGAGACGGGGAGGTGCAAATAAGAATTGGCTGGAAGAATATTGGTATCTTTTTTGCGTATCTAACTTGTTGGAGACTAGCTCGTTGCGTTCTATATAGGCTAGGCTGATTATGACTGGAAACCCGGCACACGTATCTTTAACCGACTGTGCTATGAACCCAATTCCGAACGATATAACGCAACTGGCTCACATTGCTGCCGAAACTGGGCATGAGTATGCCGATGCCTATGCAGTGTGGATGATCTATAACCGTCTCCCCGAAGTTTATCTGATTATTGACACTGTATTATGGATTGCCAGAAACCAGGGCGTGCCCGTAAAAACTGCTATAGAACTGTATCAAGCCATAGAAGATCAATTCGGTTAGTGAAACCACGGCCATTCTCGTCGAAATAGTTGTGTCAGCTAATTATCCATTAGCTGTTTTCATGGTGATGCTTCCAGAACCGAGTAGAATCCTTGTTGGCTGATAGGTACTAGCTAAGAACAGCTAGCGCTATTTGCTAGTTACTAACCAAGGCAGGCCCAGATAGTCGTTGAGATTCAACCAGCACAGCATGGAAACAATTTATGAATGGCTTCTTCACAATACTGGTAACGAGGGTAGCCACGTCACTATACTGAACGTTAAGCGTACAACGGAGCCTGGCACAGAGGAACTAACGCACCTCGACATTAGGGGCCGAACCAAAGATTTCACAATTGTGAATGTGGCCGTCTATCCAGTAGAAACGGCAAACTCGCCGGATACTGAGCCCAGTGGGTTGAAAGACGAGATGCTTAAAGAGAGCTACTTCTTCAGAAATGATCAGCAAGTGATTGATTTTTTGTGCGAAGGAAGAGTCGACCAAGCACAGACGGACGGGCCAGGGGTACGCCTTGTTGTTATTGAGCCTGCTAACGACGCCAGCCGCATTACGTTTCCACCGGATCAGGCTAGTTAATAGTTTTCGAGCTGAATGTAAGTAAAGCAAGTTTGTAATGAAGAACAGCTCAGTTGTTTATAGAGAAATTCAAGCCTTTCGCCAACCCTGGCTGTGGGTGCTGTTGTTGTTCAGCTTAGGCACTACTCTTTATCGTTGGCAGCCCTTGGGTATTGGTATCATGGTCGGCATGCTGGCCTTGTTTTGGTTTCTACGCTTAGAAGTAATCATCAACGAAGAAGGGATCGGATTCCGATGGCTTCCTTTCCAAAGACGTTATCAGTTTATTAGCTGGCCTCAGATCGAAAAGATTTCTCTTCGACCCTACGCTGCCATTGGAGAATTTGGAGGATGGGGCTTTCGGCTATCCTGGAGAGGAACGGCCCAGACGGTAGCCGGTAATTACGGTATGGAGATTAAACAAAAGGGAAAAAAGCGATTCCTGCTGCTTGGTACACAACAGCCAGATGCCATCCGTCAGGTAGTAAAGCAAATCCACTCTATTGCTATCTAGGAAAAGCCTTAGTGCGTTATAAAACTATAGCGCGTTAAATTTGACCTCTAAATACACAAGCACTCATTACCTGTCTAAACGTTTTCATTAGTTTAATGAGGTTACAGGGCTGAATACTTCATTATGATACGTTGATAGAGCGAGCCATCTCTGCCTGTGTACCATCAAATTTCCATAGTAAACGAAGGAATAGGTTTGTTACCAACTTGATACAATAGTAGATTATGTTCATGTTTGTATATTAAGCGGTATTTCTTGATAAATAATTTGCCTATTTTTCAATTGACTGTTTCTGTAAGTTGAAAACATGGCTGGTACAGTACTTTGGAAGCCCGTATTTTACAACCTTCTCCTAATAGGTGCCTCGTCGAGGGCTGGTGCGTTGGCCGCTAATGACATTGGTAACGTATATATGCTTGTCGATAAAGGCTTGCAGGCTAGTGAGTAAACTTCTACAAATTCGACTTATTATAAGCAGCTAAACTCAACGCTAGTCTCGGTTCATAAAACGCAGCTTGAGGTGGTCCGGTTTAGCGGCACACTGAACTGGCAAGTTTTGCATAATATTCAGTCTCAAACTGTTCAGGGCTTTTGCAGCCCAGCGACGAATGCCTGCGCACCCGGTTGTAGTACATTTCAATATACTGCTCACGCAGCCCTGTCGAAGATTTCAGTTCGAGCATCGTCCACACTTAGAAATGTACCTCCTTCCAATAATTCCGCTTTCAAGCGGCCGCTTCGGCGGTCCGATCCCGAATGACTCCGCAAAAGCATTTTTATACGGATCGTCTGCCCGACTCATGCTGGGTCTGATCTTCCATAAACTGATCAGTTTGTGCAGATCATTCGATACATACTGACCACCCCGATCCGAGTGGGTAATCAAGCCGGGTAAAGGCTGACGAGATTGCAAGGCGTTACGCAGGGGTATGATAACTAAGTCATCCTCCATATTGTCATCGACGCGCCACCCTACAATTCGTCGGGAAAACAGCCGCGGTGGCCTTTAGGTTTGTGGCATGGTAAGAATCTAAGAATTAGCTAGCTTTCTAAAAACATCAGAGCGGGCTTCCCTATCGCGGTGGCTAGGTACGACCCATGGTCCGATTCAGGTCCCGCTCTGTCTTC